>NZ_JBEXYR010000002.1:0-554979 GCF_040631005.1 Micromonospora sp. NPDC005707 | reverse complement strand
TTCCCCATGCCGGGGCCCGCCCCCCCCCCCCCGGGGGGGCCGCCCAGCGGCGTCTCCGGATCTTGGACAGTTTCCGTTCGAGGCGAACGGAAACTGTCCAAGATCTCGGGTCGCAGGATGGGGGGCGTCAGCGGACGACCTTGACGTTGAAGACGGCGGTGCCGAGCCGGCCGTACAGGCGCAGCCAGATCGGCAGCAGCATCTCGGTGCCCCGGGCGGTGGTGATGTCGCCCAGGTCGATCACGTCGGTGTGGCCGAAGCTGGTCAGCAGTTCGGTGACCACCTTCTTGGCCTCCGCGTCGTCGCCGGAGACGAAGACGCTGTGGTCGCCGTCGGCGAGCTGCCGGGGGTACGCCATCAGATCGGCGGTGAGCGTGTTGAGCGCCTTCACCACCCGGGTGCGGGGGAACGCCCGCTGGATCTGCTCGCCGAGCGAGTCGTCGTTGAGCACCGACAGGGTGGGCGGGAGGCCCTTGCTGAAGTCGAGCGGGTTGGCGATGTCGAGCAGGACCTTGCCGGCCAGGTTCTCCTCGCCCGTCGCGGTGAGGGCGGGGAGTGCCCCGTCGCCGCTGGTCGCGTTGACCACCAGGTCGGCGTCGGCGGCGACGTTCGGATAGCTGGCGAGTGCCACGCCGGGGTGGGTGCTGGCCCAGCCGGCCCAGTCGCCGGCGCTGGTGGCCGCCACGTCGCGGGTGCCGACGGTGACCTCGTGCCCGAGCTCGGCTGCCCGGGCGGCGATCGTCCGGCCGACCATGCCGGTGCCCAGTACTGCGATGCGCATGTCGTTCCGTCCTCCGGTGATCGCGCGACGCCGATGCTCCGCGCTCGATGCGGGGAGACTAACAGACAGGTCTGTCTACTGCACCCGGGCGCGGTCTGACAAGCGCCGTCAGGCGCTCACCGGGGCGGTGGACGGACCAGTCTGTAGACTCTGCTGGTCACGAGGGAGGGACTGATGTCGCGTACGGCCCCTGGATCCGCCCGGGAGCGCATCCTGGACACCGCGTTCCGGCTCTTCTACGCCCACGGGCCGCGCGGGGTCGGGGTGGACACCGTCATCGCCGAGTCGGGCGTCGCCAAGGCCACCCTGTACAAGCACTTCCCGAGCAAGGACGACCTCGTGCTGGCGTACCTGGACAAGGTCGACCAGGCGTGGTTCGGCGCGCTGCGGGCCGCCGCCCGGGAGGCCGGCGACGATCCCCAGGAGCAACTCGTCGGCATGTTCGACGCGCTGGTCGGGGCCTGCCGCCGGGAGGGGTACCACGGCTGCGCGTTCATCAACACCGCCGCCGAGTCACCGACCGGCAGCCCGGTGCACGCCCGTACGGTCGAGCACAAGAACGTGGTCCGGGCGTGGGTGACCGACCTGGCCCGGCGGGCCGGGGCGGCCGAGCCCGAACTGCTGGCCCGCCAGCTCACCCTGCTGCTCGACGGCGGTCTGGCCAGTGGGGTGCTGGACGCCGACCCGGCGGTCGCCGAGGCGGCCAAGCGCACCGCCCGCGCCCTGGTCGAGGCCGCCACCGGCTGACGCGGCCGGCGTCAGCTCGTACCGGGGTCAGGCCAGCCAGGTGTAGCGGCGCTCGGGGCGGCCGGCGGCGCCGTACTTGAGGGTCACCTCGGCCCGTCCGCTGCCGGCGTAGTGCTCCAGGTAGCGGCGGGCGCTGACCCGGGAGATGCCGACCCGGTCGGCGCACTCGCTGGCCGAGAGCGTCCCCGCGTGCTCGCGCAGGGCGCGTTCCACCAGCTCGGCGGTCTCCGGGCTGAGGCCCCGGGGCAGGCTCGCGATGGCGGCCGGCGAGCCGCTGCGGGACAGCACCCGGTCGACGTCGGCCTGGTCGGCGACGACCGCCGCGCGCAGCGCGGTACGGCGGGCCGCGTACTGCTCCAGTCGGGTGCGCAGCTCGTCGAAGCCGAACGGCTTGAGCAGGTAGTTGACCGCGCCGTAGCGGACCGCCCGGCGGACCGCCTCCGCCTCCCGGGCGGCGCTGATCACGAGCACGTCGCAGTCGTGCCGGGCGGCCCGGAGCCGGGTCACCACGTCGAGGCCGAACATGTCGGGCAGGTAGAGGTCGAGCAGGACCAGGTCGGGGCGGAGCCGGTCGACCGCGGCGACCGCCTCCTCGCCGGTGCTGGCCGTGCCCACCACCTGGAAGCCGGCGATCCGCTCCACGAAGCCGCGGTGGATCCGGGCGACCATGAAGTCGTCGTCGACGACGAGTACGTCGATCATCGCGCCCCCTCCGGCACGCTGCTGAGCCCCGACATCCGGGCGGTGAACATCGCGCCCTCGTCGGTGTTGGTCACCGCGACCTCGCCCCCGCGACGGTGGCAGACCAGCCGGGTGAGCGCCAGGCCGATGCCGCGCTCGCCGCCCTCGGCCGCCTTGGTGGTGAAACCGTGGGTGAAGACTTCCTGGGCCAGCTCCGGTGCGACCCCCGGTCCGGAGTCGCGGACCACGATCTCCACCGAGGCGGCGTCCTGGCGCAGCTCGACCTCGACCCAGGCGGGGCGGTCGGACAGGTCGCCACCCACCGCCTCGACGGCGTTGTCCAGCAGGTTGCCGAGCACGGTGGCCACGTCCGCGGCCAGCTCCGGCGGCAGCCGGTCCAGCCCGGTCCGTTCGGAGACCCGCAACTCCACCCGGCGTTCGGCGGCCAGCGCCGACTTGGCCATGAGCAGCGCCGCGACCGCCGTGTCGTGGATCCGGCTGGTCACCGTGAGGTCGAGCGAGGCGCGGTGCCGGCTCAGCGCGTCGACGTACCGGACCACCTCGTCGTGCTCGCCGATCTGGATCAGCCCGGAGATGGTGTGCAACTGGTTGGCGAATTCATGGGTCTGCGCCCGGAGCAGCTCCGTGGTGCTGCGGAAGCCACCGATCTCCTGCTCCAGGCGGGCCAGCTCGGTCCGGTCTCGCAACGTGGTGACGGAACCGAGCCGGCGACCGTCCTTGCGGACCGTCATCCGGTTCATCACGAGCACCCGGCCGCCCCGGACCACCACCTGGTCCCGGGCCTCGGGCCCGCTGCCCGCCCCGGCCAGCACGTCCCGCAGCCGACCGTTGATCCTTAGCTCGGCGAGGCTGCGGCCGAGGCAGTGTTCGGGCAGGTCGAGCAGGCGCCGACCGACCGCGTTGACCAGGGTGATGCGGTGCTGCGGGTCCAGCGCGATCACTCCTTCGGCGATGCCGTGCAGCAACGCCTCCCGGTGCTCGGCCAGGCCGGCGATCTCCCGGGGCTCCAGCCCGAGGGTCTGCCGCTTGATCCGGCGGGCCAGCAGCCACGACCCGACCACCCCCAGCCCGCAGGCGATGCCCAGGTAGGTGAGCAGGTAGGACGAGGCTCCCACCAGCCGCTCCGACCAGGTCGGTGCCACCTCGCCGACCACCACCACCCCGAGGTACCGGCCGAGGTTCTTCTTCGTCTTCGGGTCGTCGCCGAGCACCGGCACCTGAGCCACCAGCTCCCGCGATCCGTCGATCTCCAGCTCGCCGTACCAGCTCCGGCCCTGCGCCACCTGGGGGTCGCCGAGCTCCACCAGGCTGCCCACCAGGGTCGGGTTCGTCGAGGCGACCACCCGGCCCCGCGCGTTCGCGACGGTCACCGACGTGACGCCGTACTGGTCGAGGATGTTCCGGACCAGCGGGGCGATCGCCTCGCCGGGTGCGGGCTGGTCGAGCTGGTCGCGGAGCAGGGGGCTGCCGCCGAGCCGTTCGCCCAGGTTGGCAACGCGTCGTCCCTCGACCCGGTTGAAGGTCGCCGCCGACTGCGCCAGCGACACGGCGGCCACCGCCACCAGCACCACGACGATGATCGCGAGCTGGAGGATCAGCAGCTGCCCGGCGAGCGTACGGCGCCGGGACGTGACCGCGACCACAAAGACCTCAACTTCCGCTGGTGACACAACGCAGACGGGCGACCCGCCCGAAGGCCATCATCTTGCCGCCGGACTCATTCGAAACGGAAGAGAAACATGATGGCAACTAGGAGAAACCTGCTGGTCATGGGCGTGGCCGCCGCGACGGCCCTCGCCCTGGGAGCCTGTGGTGCCACGGCCGACAAGGACGAGGCCGGCTCCGGAAGCGACGGCAAGCCGGTCAGCGGACTGCGGATCATGGTCCCGAACACCCCCGGTGGCGGGTACGACACCACCGCCCGGACCGCCGCGAAGGTCATGGAGGACGCCAAGATCGCTACCGGCGTTCAGGTGTTCAACCTGCCCGGCGCGGGCGGCACGGTCGGCCTCCAGCGGACCGTGAACGAGAAGGGCAACGGCAAGCTGGCCATGCAGATGGGCCTGGGCGTGGTCGGTGCCTCGTACACCTCCAAGTCGTCGGCGACGCTGACCCAGACCACCCCGCTGGCCAAGATGATCGAGGAGGCCGGCGCCATCGTGGTGCCGAAGGACTCCCCGTACAAGACCATCAACGACCTGGTCGCAGCGTGGAAGGCCAACCCCAAGGGCATCGCGGTCGGCGGCGGGTCCTCGCCCGGCGGCCCGGACCACCTGCTGCCCATGCAGCTCGCCAAGACCGTCGGCATCGACCCCCGCCAGGTCAACTTCGTCTCGTACGACGGCGGCGGAGAACTGCTGCCCGCCGTCCTCGGCGGCAAGGTCGCCTTCGCCGCCAGCGGCTTCGGCGAGTTCCTCGACCAGGTCGAGGCCGGCCAGATCCGGGTCCTCGCGGTCACCAGCGAGGCGCCGATCGAGGCGCTCAAGGACGTGCCGACCCTGAAGTCCGCCGGCATCGACCTGGTCTTCACCAACTGGCGGGGCATCGTGGCGCCGCCCGGCATCAGCGACGCCGACAAGAAGGTCTGGATCGACGCGCTGACCAGGATGCACGAGTCGGCGGAGTGGAAGGCCGAGCTCAAGAAGCGCGGCTGGACCGACGCGTTCGTCACCGGCGACGAGTTCGGCAGCTTCCTCACCGAGCAGGACAAGGCCGTGGCCGACGTACTCAAGCAGCTCGGGTTGGCATGAGCGACCTGACGACGCGTCCGGACCGGGACGGCGACCTGCCGTCCCGGCCCCCGGCCGTACCGGACATCCCGGCGCAGCCGGGCCCGGAGGCCGCCGCCGACGGAGCGGAGCCGGCGCCGCGGCCCGACCGGGCCCAGTACGGCGTCTGTGCGTTTCTCGCCCTGGTCGGCGCGTTGGTCATCGTCGACGCCACGACCCGGATCGGGAGCGCGATCAACACGGCCGACCCGATCGGCCCCAAGCCGGTGCCGATCCTGCTCGGCGTGCTGCTGCTCGTCATCGCGACGATCTACGCGGTGGACGTGGCGCGCGGCGGCGCCGGCGAGCCGGAGGCCGGCGAGGACGTCGACCTGAGCCTTCCGATCGACTGGCGCACCGTGCTGCTGCTGGTCGGCGCGTTCCTGGTCAACGCCGTGCTCATCGAACGGCTCGGCTGGGTGATCAGCGGGACGATCCTCTTCTGGGGATCCGCGTACGCGCTGGGCAACCGGCACTACGTGCGCAACCTGCTGATCGCCGTCGCGCTGTCGTTGATCACGTTCTACACCTTCGCCATCGGGCTCGGCGTCGACCTGCCCGCCGGCGTGCTGCAAGGGATCCTGTAGATGGACAACTTCGCCAATCTGCTCGACGGGTTCGCCAACGTGCTGACCCCGATGAACCTGCTGTTCGCGCTGATCGGGGTGACCATCGGCACCGCCGTCGGCGTGCTGCCCGGCATCGGCCCGGCGATGACCGTGGCGCTGCTCCTGCCGGTCACCTACGGCATGGAGCCGGCCCAGGCCTTCATCATGTTCGCCGGCATCTTCTACGGCGGCATGTACGGCGGCTCGACCACCTCGATCCTGCTGAACACCCCCGGCGAGTCCTCGTCGGTGGTGACCGCGATCGAGGGCAACAAGATGGCGAAGGCGGGTCGCGCCGCGCAGGCGCTGGCCACCGCCGCGATCGGCTCGTTCGTCGCCGGCACCATCGCCACCGTGCTGCTGGTGGTGGTCACCCCGCCGGTGGTGCAGTTCGCGATCAGCCTCGGCGCACCCGACTACTTCGCGCTGATGCTGCTGGCGTTCGTGTCCGTCACCGCGGTGCTCGGCGCGTCCCGGGTACGCGGCTTCGCCTCGCTGCTGCTCGGCCTGGTGATCGGCGTGATCGGCATCGACCAGTCCGGCCAGCAGCGGCTCACCTTCGGCGTGCCGCAGCTCGCCGACGGCATCGACGTGGTCGTGGTGGCGGTCGGCATCTTCGCCGTGGGCGAGGCGCTCTGGATCGCCGCGCACCTGCGCCGCAGGTCCGGCGAGGTGATCCCGGTCGGCCAGCCGTGGATGGGCAAGCAGGACTGGAAGCGGTCCTGGAAGCCGTGGCTGCGCGGTACGGCGTTGGGGTTCCCGTTCGGCGCGGTGCCGGCGGGCGGGGCGGAGATCCCCACATTCCTGTCGTACGTCACCGAGAAGAAGCTGACGAAGCACCCGGAGGAGTTCGGTCGGGGGGCGATCGAGGGCGTCGCCGGGCCGGAGGCCGCGAACAACGCCTCGGCCGCCGGCACCCTGGTGCCGATGCTGGCGATCGGCCTGCCGACCAACGCCACCGCCGCGGTGATGCTGGCCGCCTTCGAGGGGTACGGCATCCAGCCCGGCCCGCTGCTCTTCACCCGGGAGTCCAGCCTGGTCTGGACGCTGATCGCCAGCCTTTTCGTGGGCAACCTGCTGCTGCTGGTGCTCAACCTGCCGCTCGCCCCGGCCTGGGCGCGGCTGCTGCGGATCCCGCGCCCCTACCTCTACGCCGGGATCCTCTTCTTCGCCTCGATGGGCGCGTACGCGGTCAACGCGCAGCCGTTCGACCTGTACCTGCTGCTCGCCCTCGGCCTGCTCGGCTTCGGGATGCGCCGCTTCGGGCTGCCGATCCTGCCGCTGATCGTCGGGATCATCCTCGGCCCGCGTGCCGAGCTGCAGGGCCGGCGCGCGTTGCAGCTCTCCGGCGGTGAGCTGCACGGGCTGGTCGGCGGCTGGGTGTCCTGGCTGATCTACGCCACGATCGCCGTGGTGCTCCTCTGGCCGCTGATCGGCCGGTTCGTGGTCCGACCGCTGCGCGGAAGGGTGGTGACGGCATGACGGTGCTGGTGGGGTACGTCCCCTCGCCGCTGGGCGAGGCGGCCCTGCGGGCCGCGATCGAGCAGGCCCGGTTCCGCGACGAGCCGGTGCTGGTCGTGAACACCTCGCGCGGCGACGCGTACGTCGACCCGCGGCTCGCTCAGGAGCCGGACCTGGACCGGGTGGTCCGCGAGCTGGTCGCCGCCGGGGTGCCGCACAACGTCCGGCAGCTCATGCGGGGGCGGGACGCGGCGGAGGAGATCGCCGAGATCGCCGAGCGGGAGGACGTGTCGCTGGTCGTGATCGGCATCCGGCACCGCACCCCGGTCGGCAAGCTGATCATGGGTTCGACCGCGCAGGAGATCCTGCTCCGGGTGCCCTGCCCGGTGCTCGCCGTGAAGGCCGACTGAGTGGCGCCCGGGGTCCCCGGGCGCGCCCAGACCGGCCTTCTGCTCACGCACACCGTCGCGGTGCAGGCGGTCACCTTCATGCTCCGGCCGGCGTCCGCGTACCGGGCGTTGGAGTTGGACGTGCCGGGGGCGTGGCTGGGCGTGCTCGGGGCCAGCTTCGCCGTCGTACCCCTGGTGCTGGCCGTGCCCTCCGGGCACGCCGTGGACCGGCTCGGCGAGCGCCGCGTCGCGCTCGCCGGGTCGGCCCTGCTGGTCGCCGCCGGCCTCGGCTTCGTGCTGCTCGCCGGCTCGGTGGCCGGCCTGGTCCTGGCCAGCATGGCGCTCGGCACCGCGCACCTCTGCGCGGTGGTCGCCCAGCAGGCGCTGGTCGCCAACCGCACGCCGGCTCACCGGTACGACGCCGCGTTCGGCTACTACACCTTCGCGGCCTCGCTGGGGCAGGCGCTCGGCCCCGGCCTGATCGTGCTCTTCGGCGGGGACCGCACGATCCCCGACACCCGGGCCATCTTCCTCGGCGCCACGGTGGTGGCGCTGCCACTGCTTGTCGTCGCGCTGTTCCTGCGCCCGTCCGGGCACCACCGGCAGGCCGCCGACGGTCCCGGCGCCGGTGGGCTGCGCGACCTGCTCCGCGAGCCCGGCCTGGTCCGCGCCCTCACGGTGAGCTGCGTCGTCCTGGCGGCCGTCGACATCACCCTGGTCTACCTGCCCGCGCTCGGCGCGGAACGCGGCATCGCCGCCGGTGCGATCGGCATCCTGCTCGGGGTCCGGGCGGTCGCCTCGATGGCGTCCCGGCTGCTGCTCGGCCGGCTGGTGGCGGCTCTCGGCCGGCGGGTCGTGCTGGTCGGCACCGTGGTGCTCTCCGCCGTCGGGCTGGCCCTGCTGCTGCCACCGCTGCCGTTCGCGGTCCTGGTGGTCGTGGTCGCGGTGGCCGGGCTCGGGCTGGGTGCGGGCCAGCCGCTGACCATGTCGTTCCTGGCCGAGGTGGCCCCGCCCGGGCTGCGCGGCCGGGCGATGTCGCTGCGGCTCACCGGCAACCGGCTCGGTCAGGTTGTCATCCCCAGCGCGGCCGGCGCGCTCGCCGCCGGCACCGGTGCGGCCGGCGTCCTCGGCTGCACCGCCGCCGGCCTGGCCGGCGCGGCCGTCGCCGCCACCCGCCTGCACCGGCCCGCGGATCCGAATCCCTGAGTGAAAGAAGGTACGACCATGGAGACCCCCACGACCGCCGACCTCTACGACCGGCACGGCGACGCCCTCGGCTCGTGCGACACCCAGCTACGCCAGTTCGGCGGTGTCCGGGCCTTCGCGGGCCGGGCCGTCACGGTGCGCTGCTTCCAGGACAACGCCCTGGTCAAGTCGATCGTGGCCGAACCCGGGGAGGGCCGGGTGCTGGTGGTGGACGGGGGTGGCTCGCTGCACACCGCCCTCATGGGTGACCTCATCGCCGGCACGGCCGCGGAGAGCGGCTGGGCCGGCGTGGTGATCAACGGCGCGGTCCGGGACGTCGTCGCCCTCGGTGCCCTGCCGATCGGCATCAAGGCGCTCGGCACGAACCCGCGCAAGAGCGCCAAGACCGGTGCCGGCGAGCGGGACGTGCCGGTCTCGTTCGGCAACTGCGTCTTCCCGCCCGGAGCCGAGGTGCACAGTGACGACGACGGCGTCGTCGTGCTGCCGGTCGCCTGACTAGCCCTCGGTGGCCGGGTGCGGAGCGACCTGGCCCTGGCGGAGCCGGGCCGCGCAGAGTTCGGCCAGCTTCGCGTACGCGGGGGCGCCGATCAGCGCGGTCAGCTCGGGGCCGTACGAGATGTACATGGGCTCGGCCCCGACGTGCGCGTCGGTGGAGGAGGTGCACCACCAGTCCAGGTCGTGACCGCCCGCGCCCCAGCCGCGCCGGTCGAACTCGGCGAGCGTGGAGATCAGCACCTTGGTGTTGTCGGGGCGCTTGTGCCAGTCCTGGTCGCGGCGGATCGGCAGCTGCCAGCAGACGTCCGGCTTGTATTCCAGCGGGTGCACCCCGTCGCGCAGCGCCTGGGCGTGCAGCGCGCAGCCGCCCCCGCCCGGGAAGTCGGCGTCGTTGAGGAAGACGCAGGGCGCGTCGACGGCGCGGGTGGCCGTCCGCCGGGCGGGGTTCTTCCCGTCGATGGTGTCGTTCTCGGTCCAGTTCTTGAAGCCCCGGCGGAAGTGCTGCCAGGTCTCCGGGGTGAGCCGCTTGACCGCCGCCCGGACCCGCTTCTCGTCGTCGCCGTCGGTGAAGAACGCGCCGTGCGAGCAGCAGCCGTCCGCGGCGCGGCCCGCGACGATGCCGTGGCAGCCCTGGCCGAAGATGCACGTCCAGCGAGAGAGCAGCCAGGTCAGGTCGGCCCGCACCAGGTGTTTGGCGTCGGCCGGGTCGACGAACTCGATCCACTCCCGGGGGAAGTCCAGCCCGACCTCCCGGCTGCGCGGGTCGTCGGGGTCGTCCACCAGCACGTGAAGCTCGATCTGCCCAGTCACCCGGACCAGCGTACGCGGGGTGACCCCGCCCGGCTGGCGAGCCGGCGAAACGTGTTGGCCCTAGGGTGCTCAGCATGCGACTGGGTGTTCTCGACGTCGGCTCCAACACCGTGCACCTGCTGGTGGTCGACGCCCATCACGGCGCCCACCCCTGGCCCGCGCACTCGGAGAAGGTGGTGCTCCGGCTGGCCGAGCAGATCGGCCCGGACGGCGCGCTGACCGACGTGGGCGCGGACGGGCTGGTCAAGGCCGTCAGCATGGCCCGGGCGGCGGCGGACGGGCTGGAGGCCGACGACCTGCTGGCCTTCGCCACCAGCGCGGTCCGCGACGCCACCAACGCCGGCGAGGTGCTGGCCCGGGTCCGGGACGAGTCCGGCGTACGCCTGGAGGTGCTCTCCGGCGCGGACGAGGCGCGGATGACCTTCCTGGCGGTGCGGCGCTGGTTCGGGTGGTCCGCCGGCCGGCTGCTCGTCATGGACATCGGCGGCGGCTCGCTGGAGCTGGCGGCCGGCATCGACGAGGGCCCGGACGTGGCGGTCTCGCTGCCGCTGGGCGCGGGGCGGCTGAGCCGGGAGCGGCTGAAGATCGACGCGTCCGGCACCGTCCCGCCGTCCCCCGAGGCCGTCGAGGAGCTGCGGGAGTACGTCGACGCCCAGCTCGATCCGGTGGTCGAGCAGCTCACCGAGGTCGGTTGGGAGCGTCCGGTGGCCACCTCGAAGACGTTCCGGACGCTGGCCCGGCTGGCCGGCGCGGCACCCTCCGGAGCCGGGCTCTGGGCGCGGCGCAGCCTCACCCGCACCGGGCTGCGGCAGGTGCTCGGGTTCATCCGGCACATCCCGCCGGCCCAGCTGCCCGAGCTGGAGGGGGTCAGCGCCCAGCGGGCCCACCAGCTCCTCGCCGGGGCCGTGGTGGCCGAGGCGGTGCTGCGCCGGCTCGACGTGGACAGCGTGGACATCTGCCCGTGGGCGCTGCGGGAGGGGGTCATCCTGCGCCGGCTTGATCAGCTGGCGCCGATGTGATCCCGGCGGCCGTTTTACGTCTTTCGCGACTGCTCGTCCCGATGCGCGGTGGCGGGTGCCGCTACCCTGAGGGGCGTGACTTCCCGCGTTCCGGTGCTCCTGTCCACGTCCTCGGTCTTCCCTGAGCGGACCGCGGCGGCGTTCCAGCTGGCCTCGACGCTCGGATACGACGGCATCGAGGTGATGGTCTGGACCGACCCGGTCAGCCAGGACTCCGGCGCGCTGCGCGGCCTCGCCGACCACTACGGCGTCCCGGTCCTGTCGGTGCACGCGCCCTGCCTGCTGGTCACCCAGCGGGTGTGGAGCCCCGACCCGTGGGAGCGGCTGCGCAAGGCCGCCGAGCTGGCCGAGACGCTGGGGGCGCCCACCGTCGTGGTGCACCCGCCGTTCACCTGGCAGCGCGACTACGCCCGCAACTTCGCCGACGGCCTCGACCGGATCGCCGGCCGGTTCGGCGGGCTGCGCTTCGCCGTCGAGAACATGTACCCGGTGCGGATGGCCGGCCGCCAGTTCGTCCCGTACGTCCCGGGCTGGGACCCGACCGACACGGGCTACGCCGCTTACACGCTGGACCTGTCGCACTGCGCGGCCTCGCACACCGACGCCCTGGCCATGGCCGACCGGATGGGGCCCGCCCTGGCCCACGTGCACCTGGGCGACGGCACCGGCGAGGGGCGCGACGAGCACCTGGTGCCCGGGCGCGGCGGCCAGCCCTGCGGGGAGCTGCTCCGCTCGCTGGCGGGCCGGGGCTTCGCCGGCTCGGTGGCGGTCGAGGTCACCACCCGGGGCGCGAAGAGCCGCGCGGTCCGCGAGGCGGACCTGCGCGAGTCCCTCGAGTTCGCCCGGGCCAACCTGACCGCCCCCTCCCCGGTCGACGCCTGACGCCCGGGGAGCGTCGGAGGTCAGCTGACCGGGGTGAGTGGTTCCGGCTGGGTCGGAACGGTCACCTGGTCGCCCACGGCCGCCCGCTTGCGGGCCCGGTGCGCGGCCACGTGCGAGCGGGTGGCGCAGCGCTCCGAGCAGAACCGCCGGCAGCAGTTCGACGAGGTGTCCAGGTAGACGTTGCCGCAGCGCTCGTCGGCGCACACCCCGAACCGGGCGCTGCCGTATTCGCAGAGCCAGACCGACAGCCCCCAGACCGCGCCGGCCAGGTATTCGGAGCTGACCGAGGCGCCTCGGCTGGTCACGTGCATGTGCCAGTCGGAGGAGTCGTGGCCGGAGATGCGCGGCTGGACGGGGAACGCCTCCAGCAGCGTGTTCAGCTCCGTCACCGCCTCCGCGTCCCGGCCCGAGGTGCCGTACTCGAAGACGTCGCGCAGGCGCTTCTGCGCCCGCCGGAAGATTGCCAGGTCCCGGTCGGCGACCTCGTCGCGCATCCACGCGTTGTCGTCGGGGAAGATGGCCCGCAGGTCGTCGAGGTCGTCCAGGCGGGCGTTGACGAGATCAACACCGGTCCGGGCGTACGCGTCGAAGTTCACGGCACCAACGGTAGACGACTCACGGGGTACGCGGCGCGTCGATGTAGTGGGGCAGGAACCGCGCGTAACCGTCCGTGATGAGGCTCTCGCTCTCCCGGAGGCCCGCCCCGGCCGACTCGCCGTCCACGATCCAGCTGCCCAGGACCATCCGGCTGCCCGCGAACTCGGGCAGCGCCCGGAACTCCTGGTAGCAGAAGCCCTCGTTGCCGTAGATCCCCGGATTGGTGATCTCGGTGCCGCCGGTGACGATGCGCACGGAGCCGCCCTCCCGCCCGAGCAGCGGCTTGGCCACGTACCCGGTCATCCCGCGGGGCGAGTCCAGGTAGGCGGGGAGCAGGTACTCGTGGCCCGGGTAGAGCTCCCACAGCACCGCCAGCAGCGCTTTGTTCGACAGCAGCAGCTTCCAGGCCGGCTCGATCCAGGTGGTCGGGGTGCCCGGTGCCAGCGCCGGCGGCCCGTACGGCTCGGCCAGCATCCACTCCCAGGGGTAGAGCTTGAAGCAGGTGCTGATCGGCCGGTCGGCG
Source organism: Micromonospora sp. NPDC005707 (assembly GCF_040631005.1). Classification (NCBI taxonomy): domain Bacteria; kingdom Bacillati; phylum Actinomycetota; class Actinomycetes; order Micromonosporales; family Micromonosporaceae; genus Micromonospora; species Micromonospora sp. NPDC005707. The sequence continues at coordinate 541,991 of NZ_JBEXYR010000002.1, read as the reverse complement.
GCGTCGACGAAGCGCCGCCCGTCCCAGCCGACCCGCTGGATCGGCAGGAGCGTGACGTCCAGCCCCGCCTGGCGGGCGGTCTCGGCCAGGTAGCCGGCGGTGATCTGGTCCTCGCCCGACTCCTCCTCCGCGGACCACACCACGTGCACCCGCGGGTCGTGCAGGCCGGCGCCGATCTTCGCCCAGGCCCCGACCAGCCGCTCGTGCAGGCTGTTCCACTGGTCCGCGTCCGGCCGGGTGTGCTCCAGCCAGTACCACTGCACGATGCTCGCCTCGACCAGCGCTGTCGGGGTGTCGGCGTTGTACTCGAGCAGCTTCGGCGGCCAGCTGCCGTCGTACCAGAGGTCGAAGCGGCCGTAGAGGGTCGGCGGGCCCTCCCGCAGCGACCGGGCGACCGCCTCGGCGGCCCACTCCGGGATGCCGAACTCGGCGTACCGGTTGCGGGCCACCACGTGCTCGGCGGCGGCCACCGACATCCGGTGCAGTTCCTCGGTGGCCTCCTCCAGCCGGAGCACCTCGTCCAGCTCGAAGGCGTACGCGGCGGTCTCGTCCCAGTACGACATGACCCCGCCGTCGGGCAGCTCGGTGTCGACGTACACCAGGCCCTGGGCCCGGACGGTGGCGTCCCAGTCCGGGCGCGGCGTGCTGGCCTCCCGCCGCACGTCAGCCCCCGCAGGAGGCGAGGTGGGTGCCGAAGCCGCCGCGCTCGGGCAGCGCCGCGCCGACCGGCGCCGCGATGTCCCGGGCGGCGGTGACCGGCGCGGGGACCCGCAGGGTGACGGCGACCGTGTCGCCGCCCCCGCCCGCCGGACCCAGGGCGCAGTCGTCATCGTCGTCGTAACCGTTGTTGCAGCCGGACAGGGCGAGGGCCAGGGCGGTCAGGGCGCCGAGCTGCACGGTGGCCGACCGGAGCCGGCGTCGGGGGCGTCGTTCCACGTGATCGTTTGTAACGGATCGCCGCCAGCCGGGTCGCCCCGCGGCCCCGCCGGAACGCTGCGTGACGTTGCCCGCCGCCCCCCGGCGCGGGCCCACCGCCGGGCGTTACGCTCGGCTCATGCTCCGTTCCGTCATCCTCGCCGCCTCCCGGTCATCCCAGGTCGAGCGGCTCGTCGCGACGGCCCCGTTCACCCGGGACGTCGTCCGCCGGTTCGTCGCCGGCGCCGGCACCGACGACGCGCTGCGCGCGACCCGCGCGCTCGTCGCCGACGGCCAAGCGGTCACCCTCGACAACCTCGGTGAGGACACCGTCACCCCGGAGCAGGCGAACGCCACCCGGGACGAATACCTCAAGCTGCTGCGACTGCTGGGCGCCGCCGGGCTCACCCCGGCCGCCGAGGTCAGCGTCAAGCTCTCCGCGCTCGGGCAGATGTTCGACGAGCAGCTCGCGTACGACAACGCACGGGCGATCTGCGCGGCGGCCGACGCGGCGGGCACCACGGTCACCCTGGACATGGAGGACCACACCACCACCGACTCGACCCTGGACATCCTGGCCAAGCTGCGCAAGGACTACCCGTCGACCGGCGCGGTGCTCCAGGCTTACCTGCGGCGGACCGAGTCGGACTGCCGTGAGCTGTCCGGCGCCGGTTCCCGGGTGCGGCTCTGCAAGGGCGCGTACAAGGAGCCCGAGTCGGTGGCGTACCAGTCCGCCCGCGAGGTCGACAAGTCGTACGTGCGCTGCATGAACGTGCTGATGTCCGGCGACGGCTACCCGATGCTGGCCACCCACGACCCGCGCCTGATCGCCATCGGCGAGGACCGGGCCCGCTGGTTCGACCGGGGCCCGGAGCGGTTCGAGTTCCAGATGCTCTTCGGCATCCGCCCCGAGGAGCAGAAGCGCCTCGTCGGCGACGGGTACACCGTGCGCACCTACGTCCCCTACGGCGACCAGTGGTACGGCTACCTCATGCGCCGGCTGGCCGAGCGCCCGGCCAACATGGTGTTCTTCGGCCGCGCGCTGATGTCGAAGAAGTGAGTCAGTCGTTCGACCAGGTCCGGGTGCAGAGCACCAGCCGGTAGCCGTCCGGATCGGCGAACGTCACCCCCCACAGGTCCCAGTACGGGCCGGCGGAGACCCTGGTCCCGCCGGCCCGTTCCAGTCGGTTGGCCAGTTCGTCGTCGACCGGCCCGTCGAGGTAGAGCACGAACAGGTCCTCCTCGGTGGGGCGCGGCGCGACGGCCGGCTGGGCGCCGCCGACCAGTTCCAGGTGCCAGCCCGCGCCCGGCCAGCCGAGCATCACGAGGTCGTGCGTGCCGGGCCCGTCGGCGGTGCTCCGGTAGAGCACGTCCAGGCCGAGGCCGTCGGCCCAGAACCGTTCGGCGGCGGCCAGGTCGCGGCTGGGGCGGGCAAGGCGTACGTGGGTGTCTGCGGAGAGCGGCATGGGCGAGATCCTCTGACCTCCACCCGACTTGAGGTCAATCCTTGACAGGCAAAGCTAAGGCCATTAGCTTTGTGGCTATGACGATTAGCCAGGTGGCGCGGGACGGCGGAACCATCGCGTACGAGGTGCACGGCGACGGGCCGCTCGTGGTCCTCTCGCACGGCATGGGGGAGAACCGGGCGACCTTCCGGCACCTGGTGCCCCGGCTGGTGTCGGCCGGCTACCGGGTCGCGTCCGTCGACGTGCGCGGGCACGGCGACTCCAGCCCGCGCTGGCCCAGCTATGCCCCGGCCGAGGTGAGCGGCGACCTGCTCGCCGTGGTCCGGGCGCTCGGCGGCGGCCCGGCCACCCTGGTCGGCAGCTCGTCCAGCGCCGCGCCCGTGGTCTTCGCCGCCGCCGACGCCCCCGAGCTGGTCAACGGCATCGTGCAGATCAGCCCGTTCGTCGCCCCGCCGAAGCCGAACCCGGTGCTGCGGGCGGCCCAGGCGGTCGTGCTGCGCAGCCCGCGGCTGTTCGGGATGTTCCACCGCACCCTGTTCCCGTGCGGCCGGCCGGCCGACGACGCCGCGTACCGGAAGGAGATGGTCGCCAGGCTGCGCGGCCGCATGGACGCGGTGCGCGGCGTGGTGGCGCCGGTCGACCCGCACTGGACCGCGCGGGCGCGGGAGGTGCGGCAGCCGGTGCTGGTCCTCATGGGCACGAAGGACCCGGACTTCCCGGACCCGGGCGCCGAGGCGCGGGCCGCCCGCCGGCAGTTCACCACCGCCGAGGCGCGCATGATCGCCGACTCCGGTCACTACCCGCACGCCGACCAGCCCGAGGCCACCGCCGGTGACCTGCTGGAGTTCCTGGCGGTGACCACCCGTGCCTAGGGCCGGCCTGACCCCGCAGACCGTGGTCCGCGAGGCGGCCGTGCTCGCCGACGAGGTCGGTTACGACCGGCTCACCCTGGCCGCGCTCGCCGCCCGGCTGGGCGTCGCGCTGCCCAGCCTCTACAAGCACGTCCGGGGCGTGGACGCACTGCACCAGAAGCTGGCCGTGCTGGCGACTGCCGAGGTCGCCACGGAGCTGACCACCGCCGCCGCGGGCCGGGCCGGCGGCGACGCCCTGCGCGCCACCGCCGCCGCCTTCCGGGAGTACGCCCGCCGGCACCCCGGCCGCTACCCGGCCACCCAGCGGGCCCCGGACCCCGACGACCCCGAACACCTCGCCGCCGCCGAACGGGCCGTCGGCGCCATCTACGCGATCCTGCGCGGGTACGACCTCAGCGGCGACGCCGCGGTCGACGCCACCCGGATGTTCCGGGCCGCCGTGCACGGCTTCATCACCCTCGAGGCGGCCGGCGGGTTCGGGCTGCCCCGGGACATCGACCGTTCCTTCGACGAGATGGTGGCCGCGCTGGACACCGCGTACCGCAACTGGAGGTCCCGGTGAAGGCAGCCCTGGCCGTGCTCATCTTCCTGCTGGAGTTGGCCCTGCTCGCGGCGGCCGGCTGGTGGGGCTTCACCCTCGACGCCGGCTGGCCGGTGCGACTGCTCGCCGGGCTCGGCGCGCCGCTGGCGATCGCCGTCGTCTGGGGGCTGTTCTGCTCGCCCCGGGCCAGCGTGGCGCTGCCCGCACCGGCCAAGCTGGGCGTGCAGGCCGCCTGCTTCGTCACCGGCGGGGTGCTGCTCGCCCTGGCCGGGCGGCCGGTGCCGGGCGCGATCCTGGTGGCCCTCTGGGCCCTGGACAAGGCCCTCCTCACCCTCTCCGGCGAAAAGATCTGACCCGCCCCGGCCGCGGTCGCCGCTGGATCTTGGACGATTTCGGCCCCTATAGGGGCCACTTCCTACCAAGATCTCTCGCGGAGACCGGGGTGGCGCGCGAGGCGCTTCCCGGATCGCCCGATTGGTCGTACCCTTCGCCGGTGACCGACGGTGACGAGCAGCCCGCCGGGCCGGCGGCGAGCGGCGACGACCAGCCGGCCACGGCGCCGCGGGACGGCGACCGTTCGGCGGAGCAGCCGACCGCTGTCGGGGCCGGCGACTCCGCCACCGGGACGCGCCCGACCGATGACCTGCCCAGGGCGGCCGGCGTCCACCCGCTCGTCGGCGGTGACGGGCCGCCGCCGGAGGGCGTGCCGCAGCTTCCGGCCACGCGAGGCCGGCGGTGGCGGCTCTGGGCCGCCGTCGGGCTGGTTCTCGTGCTGGTGGCGTGCGGCGTTCCCGGCGTACTTCTGCTCGGGCTGGTGCGGGACGCGGCCGGGCGGCCGGCGGCGGAGCGGGACGGCCGCGGCACGGCGGCCGAGCGCCGCCTCGGCGAGCGGATGGCGGCCCAGCTCGACCGGCAGGCCGCCGCGCTGCTCGACGGTGACCGGGCCGGCTTCCTCGCCGTCGCCGAGCCCGCCGCCCGACCCGCGCTGATCCGCCGGTACGCGGCGCTGCGCGCGCTCCGGGTCACCGCGTGGCGGCCGGCGGCCGACGGGGTGCCGGTGGCGGTGGACCGGCGGCCGGGGGAGTGGCGGCTGGCGGTGACGGTCGGCTACTGCTTCGTGGTGCCGGGCTGCACGCCGGGCAGCGTCGAGCTGGGCACGCGGTGGCGGGTGACGGGCGACGGGGCGGAGCCCCGGCTGGTCGCCGTCGAGGAGTCCGGGGCGACCCCGGCCGGCGCGCGGCCGTGGGAGGTCAGCGACCTGGCCGTGGCGGTCGGGAAGCGGGCCGTGGTCGCCACCACCCCGGCGCTGCGGGCCAAGCTGCCCGGCCTGCTCGCCCAGGCCGAGGCCGCCGCCAAGGTCGCCGACCTCTACGCGGTGGCCGGCGCGCCCCCGGACCGCTACCTCGTCTACTACGCCGGCCGGGCCGAGTGGCAGCGGTGGTACGGCGGTGGCCGGCCGAAGTGGACCGCCGGATACGCGGTCGGTGTCGGGGGCGGGCACCACGACGTCGTGCTCAACGCGCAGAGCCTGACCCCGACCGGCGTCGACGACCTGCTCCGGCACGAGCTGACCCACGCCGCCTCGCTGCCCGACCGGGGCTACGCGGACCGGTCGAGCTGGTGGCTCGTGGAGGGGCTGGCCGAGTACGCGGGCGCGGACGGCCAGCCGGTCGACCGCTACGAGGGCCTGGCCGAGGTCCGCAAGCTCGTCCGCGGCGGGTGGAACGGCCGGCTCGACGCCCTCGCCCCGGCCGACGACGCCGCCGACGACCGGGTCGGCGGGGCCTACGGCATCGGCTACCTGGCGGTGCGCCACCTGGTCGACCGGTACGGGGAGCAGCGGGTCCTGGACTTCTTCCGGGCCGTGGTGCACGAGCGGCGGTCGATGGCCGAGGCCGCCGACGAGGTGTTCGGCGACCCCTGGTCCGGGCTGCACGACGACTGCGTCGCCTACCTCCGCGCGGCCACCGGCTGAGACGTCGACGCTGGTCGACGGGTCGTAGCATGGGCCGGGTGGCCCGCACCCCCTCGCCGCGGCTGCCCGCGGCCCGCCGCCCGCGCCTCCTCGTCGCCCTGCTCGCCGTCGTCGCGCTGACCGGCACCACCGCCGCCTCGTGCGGCGACGACCCGCCCGCGGTCACCGTGGCCGAGGTGGGCCGCTCCCCGGTTGCCGAGGTCATCGACGCGCCGGCCACGGTGACCGCCCGCGCCGCCGCCACCCTCACCGCTCCCGCCGACGGCACCCTGGCCAGCCTGCGCGTCCAGCCCGGACAGCGGGTCGCCCGAGGGCAGGTGCTCGCCGTGATCGACTCCCCGGCCGCGCGGGACCGGCTGAAGCAGGCCCGCGAGGCGCTGCGCGCGGCGAAGCGGGCCGGCCGGGGCGTCGGCGCCGGCGACCTGGGCGGGAGCCGGCGGGACACCGACCGGGCCGCCGACGAGGCGTTCGCCGCCGCCCGCAAGGCGGCCGGGAAGGTCGGCGATCCCCAGCTGCGGTCCGCGCTGCTGCTCCAGGTCGAGTCGGCGCAGCAGCAGTACGCGTCGGCCGCCCGCGCCGCCGACCGGGCGGTCAGCGCCGTGCAGCGCGGGGTGGCCGGGCTGAACAGCGCCGTCGGCGCGCTGTCGACCGCGCAGCGCCTCCAGGCCCAGCAGGCGTACGACCTGGCGAAGGCGACCGTGGACGCGTTGACCCTGCGTGCCCCGGTCGCCGGGGTGGTGCAGCCGGGCGGGACCCGGGCGGCCACCCCGACCGACCTCAGCGGGCTGCTCGGCGCGGCCGGGGGCGGGGTGCCCGGTCTCGACCCGTCGGCCCTGGGCGGGGCCGGGCAGGGCGGCCCGCCGGCCGGGGTGGACGACGCGGTGCCGGCCGGTGGCCGGGTGACCGCCGGCACGCCGGTGCTGACCGTGGTGGACACCGGGCAGCTGGGCCTGCTCGCCGAGGTGGACGAGACCGACGTGCTGCTGGTCCGCGCCGGGCTGACCGCGTCGGTGGAGCTGGACGCGGTGACCGGCGCGGCGTACGACGCCACGGTCCGCTCGGTGGACGTGCTGCCGACCAGCTCGGCCCGGGGCGGGGTCACCTACCGCGTGCGCCTCGGGCTGGGCGCGGGGCGGCTCGGTGAGGGGGAGGCCGCCCCGACGCCCCGCCCCGGCATGAACGCTGTGGTCCACCTTCGGGTCCGCGAGGCGGCCGACGCGGTGGCCGTGCCCGCGTCGGCGGTCTTCTCCGCCGACGGGCGGGACGCGGTCTGGCTGCTGCGGGACGGGAAGGCCGACCGGGTGCCGGTGACCGTGGGCGTGCAGGGGCAGGACCTCGTGCAGATCGTCAGCGGGGTGCGCGCCGGCGACCGGGTCGTGGTGCGCGGCGCCGACCAGGTCCACGTCGGCCAGGAACTCCGGTGACCGTCGCCGCGGTCGAGGCGGTCGACGTGTCCCGCACGTACGAGCTGGACGGGGTGTCGGTGCCCGCGCTGCGCGGGGTGTCGCTCACCATCGGGCAGGGCGAGTACGTGGCGGTGATCGGGCCCTCCGGCTCGGGCAAGTCCACGCTCATGCACCTGCTGGGCGGGCTGGACCGGCCCACCGGCGGCCGGCTCGTGATCGGTGGCCGGGACGTGGCCACCCTGACCGCGCCGGAGCTGGCGACACTGCGCAACGAGACCATCGGCTTCGTGTTCCAGGCGTTCCACCTGCTGCCCCGCACGTCCGCGGTGGACAACGTGGCGCTGCCCCTGGTCTACCGGGGCGTCGGGGCGCGGCAGCGGCGGGAACGGGCCGCGGCGATGCTCGGCCGGGTCGGGCTGGGGCACCGGCTGGGCCACCGCCCCAACCAGCTCTCCGGTGGCGAGCAGCAGCGGGTGGCGATCGCCCGGGCCCTGGTCACCGACCCGGCGGTGCTGCTCGCCGACGAGCCCACCGGCAACCTGGACAGCGCCACCGGCGAGGCGGTGCTGGAGCTGCTGGAACAGCTCAACGCCGAGTCCGGTGTGGCCCTCGTGATGGTGACCCACGACCCGGAGGTGGCGGCGCGGGCCCGCCGGCGGATCGCCGTCCGGGACGGGCTGATCCGCTCCGACACCGTTCATGATCGACCGCTGTCGGGCGGCGACGGTCGACCTGCGACACTGGACGCCGCTCCCAGCGCGGAGCCCCGGTCCGCGTCCGGAAGCGGCCCGGGGCACCCGTCCGGTGGCTCCGGTGGCGCCACCGGAGCCACCGGACGCCTTCCGCGGGACGGCGGGCCGGGCACGCCCGGGGGTGCCGCGTGAGGCTGGCCGAGGCCTGGCGGGTGGCGCTGGACGCGCTGCGGGCCAACCGCATGCGCAGCGCGCTGACCATGCTCGGCGTGATCATCGGGGTCGCCTCGGTGGTGCTCCTGGTGGCCATCGGCACCGGCACCAAGCAGAAGGTCGAACAGCAGGTGGAGGGCCTCGGCTCGAACCTGCTCCTCGTGGTGCCCGGCAAGCTCGACGTCGGCACCGCGCCGGTGGTGTCGCCGCTGGACCTCAAGGACGTGGACGCCGTCTCCCGGGTGGTCGGCGACCCCGGCCGGGTGGCCGTCACCATCGCCTCCGGCGCGACCGCCCGGGCCGGCACCCGGTCCGACTTCACCACCGTGCAGGGCGTGCTGGAGACCACCCCCGCGGTCTTCACCCGCTCGCTGGCCCGCGGCCGCTACCTGACCGGGGCGGACGTGGACACCAGCCGCCGGGTGGCGGTGCTCGGCGCGTCCGTGGCCAGGGCGCTCTTCCCCGACCGGGATCCGCTCGGCCAGCAGGTCACCCTGGCCGGGGTCCGGTTCCGGGTGATCGGCGTCTTCACCCCGCTGGGCCAGAGCCTCGGCGTGGACCGGGACGACGAGGTGCACATCCCGGTGACCGCCGCGCAGCGGCTCTGGGGCACCCAGCGGATCGACGGCATCGCGGTCAAGGCGCCCGACCGGGAGCGGATCGACCAGCTCGGCGACCGGATCGTCGCCGAGCTGTCCCGCCGGCACCCGGACACCGAGTTCAGCGCGGTCACCCAGCAGCAGATCCTCGGCGTGCTCGGCGACATCCTCGGCGTGCTCACCGGGGTGCTGGCCGCCATCGCCGGCATCTCGCTGCTGGTCGGCGGCGTCGGCGTCTCCAACATCATGCTGGTCTCGGTGCGCGAGCGGACCCGCGAGATCGGCTTGCGCAAGGCGGTCGGCGCGCGCCCCCGGGACATCGGCGTCCAGTTCCTGCTGGAGGCGGTGCTGCTCACCTCGATCGGCGGGCTGACCGGGATGGCGCTCGGCGTGGGCACCGCGCTGCTGGTGGACGCGGTCTCGCCGATCCCGGCGGCCATCACCTGGTGGTCGCTGGCGCTCGCCTTCGGGGTCTCGGCGGCCGTCGGCATCGTCTTCGGCGTGGTGCCCGCCCAGCGCGCCGGCCGGCTCGACCCGGTGGTGGCGCTGCGCGCCGAGTGAACAGGACGGGCCACCCGTCCGGGCGAAAAAGACCAGCTCAACACGGGGTGAACGGGGCGCCTTCCATGATCAAAGGGAGGAAGGGATCGCGCCGGTCACAGCCGTCCCGCTACCGTACTGGTAACACGCGCGTCGCTCGTCGTGGCGGGAGCAACCTGTCCGGCGGCACGCGCCGGGCATGGGAATGGGTCGGTGAGCCATGGCCGGGTCGCAGTCCGACGCTCGACTGTCGGATGTCAGGTTCCTGACCGTCGCCGAGGTGGCGACGGTCATGCGGGTGTCGAAGATGACGGTCTACCGTCTCGTGCACAGCGGTGAGCTGACCGCCGTGCGGGTCGGCCGGTCGTTCCGGGTGCCCGAGCACGCCGTGCACGAATACCTCCGGGGCGCCTTCCAGGAGACCGCCTGACACGTCGCCGGCCAGGCCGGCGAGTGCGACGTAACGGGCATCGACGGGGGCGCGTTGGTCCTGCTGACGCACTCCGGCTACCCTGGACCCCGACCGTGACCGCACCCTGGTGTGCCCTGCCCACCACGCTGGTCCGGTCCGTTGTCCGCAAGCGGTCACCGACACCACCCCCCGTGGTGTCTTCCGGTCCGCCCCGCACGTTGCATCGAAAGGCTGTCGTATGGGCTCGGTGGTCAAGAAGCGCCGCAAGCGCATGGCTAAGAAGAAGCACCGCAAGCTGCTGCGCAAGACCCGCGTCCAGCGTCGCCGTCTCGGCAAGTGACCGGGGCCGGGCCTCGGCCCGGCAACCGGCACCACTTGCCTTCTGTCGACCCCCGGAGGCTCAGGTGATCAGGCCGCGGACGTCCCGGCTCGATCCGGCCTGCCGGCCAAGGCGCACGGCATGACCCCCGGTGGCACCCCAGGTGCTCCGGGGGTCGTCGTCGTGACCGGGGTCGGCCGCTATCTCGGCGCGCACGTCGCCGCCCGGCTCGCCGCCGACCCGCGCATCGACCGCGTCATCGGGGTCGACCCGGCCACCCCCAACCCCGAGCTCGCCGACCTGCTGTCCGGGGTCGAGCGGGTCCGCCTCGACCTCGACTCGCTCGGCGGTCTCCTGGCCGACCTCGACGTCGACGCCGTGGTGCACCTGGCGCTGGTCACCGCCCCCGACCCCCAGCAGGGCGGCCGGGCGGCCATGAAGGAACAGAACGTCATCGGCACCATGCAGCTCCTCGCCGCCTGCCAGCGGGCGCCCCGGCTGCGCAAGCTCGTGGTCCGCTCGTCGACCGCCGCGTACGGGGTGTCGTTCCGGGATCCGGCCGTCTTCACCGAGGAGACCGAGCCACGCGAGGTGCCGCGCGGCGGTTTCGGCCGCGACATCCTCGACATCGAGGGATACGTCCGCGGGTTCCGCCGCCGCCGGGCCGACGTCACCGCGACCGTGCTGCGCTTCGCGCCGTTCATCGGCTCGACCGCCGACACGACGCTCACCCGATACTTCGCCCAGCCGGTGGTGCCCACCGTCTTCGGCCGTGACCCGCGCCTGCAGTTCGTCCACTTCGACGACGCCCTGGAGGTGCTGCACCGGTCGGTCGCCGAGGAGCACGCCGGCACCTACAACGTCGCCGGGCCGGGGGTGCTCTCGCTGTCCCAGGCCATCCGCCGGTCCGGCCGGGTGGCCCTGCCGGTGCTGGAGCCGGGCCTCGCCGGGGTGGCCGCGATCGCCCGCAGCATGGGCTTCGGCCGCTACGGGCTGGACCAGGTCGACCTCTTCGTGCACGGTCGGGTGGTGGACACCACCAGACTCGAGCGCGAGTACGGCTTCACGCCCCGCTCGACCGCGGCCGCCTTCGAGGACTTCATCCGTGCGCACCATGGCGGCGTGGTCGTGACCCGGGACCAGCTCGCCACCGCCGAGCAGTTGGTGCTGGAGGGCATCCGGCAGGTCCGGGCGGCCGTGCGGGAGCGCCCGTGAGCGCGGCCGAGGAGCGGGGCGACGCGCGCTACGACGTACCGCTGACCGTGCCCGGGCCGGACGCGGAGCCGGCGCGGCGCAACGGGCACCGGCGCGCCGCGGCGGCCGCCGCCGAGCCGGCGATGACGGCGGCGCCGGCGGCCGGCGACGAGCCGGACACCTCCACCGACGAGCCGGCGCCGGCCCCGAGGGCGGGCGATGCCGCCCCGACGACGCCGGTCGCGAAAAAGGCCATGGCCAAGAAGGCCGTCGCCAAGAAGGCCGTCGCCAAGAAGGCAGCCGCCGAGAAGCCGGCGGACGGGCCGGACGAATCCGAGGCGGGCGATCCGGCCCCGCCCGGGCCGGCGGTGGCCGACCGGCCGGGGGACCACTGGGACCGGAAGGTCGCCAAGGGGCTCGCCTTCCTGCGGCGGCGGCTGGCCGGCGACTACGAGGTGGACGAGTTCGGCTTCGACCCGGACCTGACCGACGCCGTGGTCCACCCGCTCGTCCGGCTGCTCTACCGGGACTGGTTCCGCACCGAGGTCGGCGGTGTCGAACACGTGCCCGCCGACGGGGCCGGCCTCGTGGTCGGCAACCACTCCGGCACGGTGGCGCTCGACGCGCTGGTGCTCGCCACGGCGCTGCACGACCAGCACCCGGCGCGCCGCTACCTGCGGTTGCTCGGCGCCGACCTGGTCTTCCGGATGCCGGTCGTCTCCGAGATCGCCCGCAAGACCGGCGGGACGGTGGCCTGCAATCCCGACGCGGAACGGCTGCTCGGCAACGGTGAGCTGGTCGGCGTCTTCCCCGAGGGCTTCAAGGGGGTCGGCAAGCTCTACGCCGACCGCTACAAGCTCCAGCGCTTCGGGCGGGGCGGCTTCGTCTCGGCGGCGCTGCGCACCGGCACGCCGATCGTGCCGGTGGCGATCGTCGGCGGCGAGGAGATCTATCCGATGCTCGCCGACATCAAGCCGCTGGCCCGGCTGCTCAAGCTGCCCTACTTCCCGGTCACGCCGACCTTCCCGTGGCTGGGGCCGCTGGGCATGGTGCCGCTGCCGAGCAAGTGGCTGATCGAGTTCTGCCCGCCGATCCCGACCGCACACCTGCGCGACTCCGCCGACGATCCGCTGGTCGTGTTCAACCTCGCCGACCAGGTGCGGGAGACCATCCAGCAGACCCTGCACCGGCTGCTCGAACGCCGCCCGGACCCGTTCGGCCCCTGACCCGCGGGTGGGCGTCAGTCGACGCGCTGGCGGCGGCGGTGCAGGGCCAGCCCGGCGGTGACCGCGCCGGCGAGCAGCCCCGCGGCGGCCGTGGACGGCACGGCGATCTTCACGGCCCGACGCCCGGTGCGGAAGTCGCGGACGTCCCAGCCCCGCTCGCGGGCCTGCCGGAGCAGCGCCGGATCCGGGTTGACCGCCACCGGGCGCCCCACCGTGGAGAGCATCGGCAGGTCGTTGGCGGAGTCGCTGTAGGCCGCGCAACGGCTCAGCTCCAGCCCCTCCACCGCGGCGAGCTGGGTGATCGCCTCGGCCTTGGCCGGCCCGTGCATCAGCTCACCGACCAGCCGGCCGGTGTAGGCGCCGTCGACCACCTCGGCCACCGTGCCGATCGCCCCGGTCAGGCCGAGCCGGGCGGCGATGACCCGGCCGATCTCCACCGGCGCGGCGCTGACCAGCCACACCCGCTCGCCCGCGTCGAGGTGGCGCTGGGCCAGCTTGCGCGTGCCGGCCCAGATGCGCGGGGCCATCAGCTCGTCGAAGATCTCCTCGGTGAGGCGTTCCACGTCGTCCACCCGCCAGCCCTGGACGAACGCGAGCGCCGCCTCCTTGGCCTGCGACATGTCCCCGGCGTGCTCGGTGGCGAGCAGCCGGAACTTCGCCTGCTGCCAGGCGAACCGGGCCAGGTCACCGGTGGTGAAGTAGTTCCGGGCGGCCAGCCCGCGGGCGAACCAGTAGATCGACGCGCCCTGCATCATCGTGTTGTCCACGTCGAAGAACGCGGCGGCCGTCGGGTCGGGCGTGGCGGCGGCCGGGGGCGCCTCGGGAGTCTCCGCCCAGCCGGCGGTGTGCCCGTGGACGTCGGTGCTGACCGTCACCTTCCGGTCCCGGGTCACGACGACCTCCCCTCGACGACCACGTACGCCAGATCCGAGCCTATCCGGCGGGATGTGACGGACGGGTGTCCGGCGGGAGAAGTGTGGCGTGGACGGCTCTTCCGCCCGGATTCAGCGGTCGACGGGGCAGGCGGCCGGCGCGGGCCCGAGCGCGTCGCTGGCCGTCGGGGCCGGCAGCCCGCAGGCGATCGCCTCGCGGAGCGCGTCCGCGCGCCGGCCGGCCGCGTCGAGCAGGGCGAGCGAGCGGCGGGTGCGGTCCCGGTCGGCGTGGTCGGACCGGTCGAGCAGCCCGCTGACCGCCCGGCGCTGGCCGCCGAGGAACGTGTCGACGGCGTCCAGCGCCGCCGGGTCGGTGCGCTGCGCGGCCACGGTGGTCAGCAGGCGTACGCCCTGGCGGGTGTCGGCGTCCATGTCGTCGAGCACGGCGCTGAAGCCCAGCCGGTCGTCGCGGACCGTGGCGGCCTCGTCGAGCCGGGTGCGGGCGAAGTCGAGGAAGAGCTGCCCCCGGCTGATGTCGGAGCTGGTCAGGGCGAGCTGGGCGCGCTCGGTCGAGCGCTTCATGCCGTAGAGGGCGTCGCCGGGCAGCGCGTTCTCGCTGGCGGCGGAGATGCCGGAGAGGGCGATCGCGCCGGCGGCCACGCCGACCAGGATCGCGCCCCGGGCCCGGGCCCGTCGCCCGGTCATCGCCGGCAGCAGCGAAGCGCGGACGCCGGTGGCGGTGCCGGTCTTCGCCGGTGCGCCGACGCCCTCGCGCTCGGCGGTGGCCACGAGCATCGCCCGCAGCCCGGTGCGGAACTCGCCGTCCACCTCGACGTCGGGCCGGTCGGCGGTGAGTCGCCGGCTCACCGCGACGAGCGCCGTGAGTTCGTCGTCGGCCCGGGAACGGACGTGGTGCCGCCGGCCGCCGTTGGCCTCGTCGAGGAGCTGCGCGAAGCGCTCGGCACGCCGACGGGAGAAGAGGTCGCTGTCCACCGCAGGCACCCCCTCTCGCTGGTCACGGCCGCGCTGGCCGTCGTCGTCACCAGCGACCGGTGGCAGCGTGAGGCCGAGGGTCGACCGGGACGGCCGACCTGACCCGCCGGACCGGGTGGCCCGGGGGACGCCGGGACAACCACTGGTCGCACCCGGAGAAACGGTTCGCGACGGTCGCCGGTTACGGCCCGGTCGGTGGCGAAATCACCAAGAGTGATCGCGGTCACGAGTCGCGGAGGGCGCGTTCGTCCGCGCCCGGACGGGGTCGCCGGGCGGGTGGGACGGGTCGGGTCAGGGCTGGAAGCCGTCGGGCAGCAGCCGGGCCAGGGCCCGTACCGCCCGGTACTGCAGGGCCTTGATGGCGCCCTCGTTCTTGCCCATGGTGCGGGCCGTCTCGGCCACCGAGAAGCCCTGCAGGAAGCGGAGCACGATGCACTCCTGCTGCTCCGGGTTGAGCTGCTTCACCGCGGTGAGCAGGGCGACGTTGGTGATGTGCTCGACCACGGCGGCCTCGGGGCTGCCCTCGGGCCCCCGGTCCTCCCGGTCGGCGTCGAGCACGTCGCCGGTGGTCACCTCCAGCCGGTAGCGGCCGGACTTGAAGTGGTCGGCGACCAGGTTGCGGGCGATGGTGACCAGCCAGGCGCCCAGGTCGCGGCCCTGCCAGGTGAAGCTGCCGATCCGCTTGAGCGCCCGGAGGAAGGTGTCCGAGGTGAGGTCCTCGGCGAGTTGCCGGTTGCCGACCCGGAAGTAGACGAACCGGAAGACGGTGTCGACGTAGCGGTCGTAGATCAGGCCGAACGCCTCGGCCTCGCCGGCCTGCGCCCGCTCGACCAGCGCCCAGACCTCGGTGGCCGGGTCGGACGGGTCGGGGCGGCTCGGGAAGCCGGTGGCCGGGGCGGCGGTGGCCGGGACGGCCGGCAGCACGGCCGTGTCGCCGGCGGTCACCGCGGGCAGCACGGCGGTCTCGGCGGCCGAGGGCTCGCTGTTCGCCGCGGCCTCGCCGCGCCGGCCCTGGGCCGGCATGGTCGGCCGGGACGGGGCGCCGAGGCGGCCGGCGGCGGGCTTCGCGTTGCCGCCGGGCACGGCCGGACGCGGGGGCGCCTCGTTGTGGTGCGTGCGGTTGCGGACACGCCGCCCCTCACCGCGTACGGCGAGACCGCGGGTGCCGTCGGCGGCCGCCCGTGGAGCGGGCTCCAGGCGCTCGTTGAGGGGTGTTCGCTGGGTCGGGCCGGTCACGCCGGCCGGCCGCTCCGCGTAACCGAAGGTGGTCACCGCGCCTCCCCGATCCAGACGGGGCAGGGCCGCACCGGCCGCCGCGGCGTCGCGGCGGGACCGGGTACGCCCCGGCCGGGCGCGGCGGTTCCGGGACGTGCCGACGGGCGGCACGTCCGCTTGAGGTGCTGGTCCAATGCGCTCACAGGCACGGGGGCCTC
This sequence comes from Micromonospora sp. NPDC005707, assembly GCF_040631005.1. Taxonomy (NCBI): domain Bacteria; kingdom Bacillati; phylum Actinomycetota; class Actinomycetes; order Micromonosporales; family Micromonosporaceae; genus Micromonospora; species Micromonospora sp. NPDC005707. The sequence goes on along the minus strand of NZ_JBEXYR010000002.1, from coordinate 526,323 downwards.
CTCGGGCTGAGGGGTGTCGACTCACGGCAAATGGGGTGAGCCGACCCGAGTGATGATAGGGCCAACGTCACCCGCGCGTGGCAAGTCCGTTACACAGAGCGGAAGTATTTCCGGTCCCGTCGCACAGATGGCGGACGCCTTGTCCGTCGTGTGTGGTTGACTTTCGCGCCGATCCCTGGTCCGGAGTGGAAAGTCCTGGTCGGAGCCAACTTTCTTGCGCCCTCGGCGTGTCGTGGCGGCGGCCCGGCCGGGGCGGTTCCGGCTGCCCGGGGGACCCCCTCGGCCGACCGGTGGAGGCCACCTTCCCACATTCGGGATTCCCGAGTGCCGGGGTGGACAGTCCCGTGCAGGGGACGCGTGTCCGGCGTGTCCGGCGGGCGGGTGCGCCGCCACACGGCACCGGCCCGCCGTTCGGGCGTGGCCGGGCGGACGCGGCTGTGCCAGACTCAGCCACCGTGCAGGACGCAGCCGACAGCTCCGCGCCGAACCTCGCCGACCGGCTCCGCCGGGCGGCCGCCGCCCACGGTGACCGTCCCGCGCTGCACTGGCGCGACCGGACGCTGACCTGGTCGGCCCTGGACACCTCGGTCACCGCGACCGCCCGGGCGCTGGCCGCGGCGGCGCCGCCGTCCGCTCCGGCCCGCCGGCCGGCCCGGGTGGCGATCGCCTTCGGCAACACCCCGGACTTCGTGATCACCTATCTGGCCGTGCTCCGGGCCGGCCTGGTGGCGGTGCCGGTCAACCCGGGCTTCACGGCCCGGGAGCTGCGGCACGTGCTCGCCGACTCCGGAGCCGCCGTGCTGGTCGCCGCCCCGGAGGTGGCCGGCCGGGTGGCCGCCGGCGACCTGCCCGACCTCACCGCCGTGCACACCACCCCGCCGGTCACCGACGGTGACGGGGCGGCCGGGTTCCCGGCCCGGGGTGGCGACGACCTCGCCGTCCTGCTCTACACCTCCGGCACCGAGGGCCGGCCCAAGGGCGCCATGCTGTCGCACCGGGCCCTGGCCGCCAACCACACCCAGGTCGACCGGATCGACCCGCCGGTGGTCGGCCCCGACGACACCGTGCTGCTCGCCCTGCCGCTCTTCCACGCGTACGGGCTGAACTCCGGGCTCGGGGCCGTCGTGCACCACGGCGCGACCGGGGTGCTGGTCGACGAGCCGGGCCCGACCGGGGCGCTCGACGAGATCGGCCGGCACCGGGTCAGCGTGCTCGTCGGCGTACCGTCGATGTTCCTGGCCTGGGCCGACACGGCGGGCGACCGGCCCGCGGCGCTGGATTCGGTGCGGGTGGCGGTGTGCGGCGCGGCGCCACTGCCGCCGGCCGTCGGGGCACGCTTCACCGAGATGACCGGGCACCCGGTGCACGTCGGCTACGGGCTCACCGAGACCGCCCCGGTGCTCACCTCCACCCTGGTCGGCGGCGAGCCGAAGCCGGGTTCCATCGGCCGCCCGCTGCCCGGCGTCGAGCTGCGCCTGGTCGGCGCCGACGGCGCGGAGCTGTGGCGCGACGGGGTACCCGCGGCCGAGGAGGACGACGACGAGCTGGACCTCTCCGACGACCCGGCCGGCACCGACCCGGGGCAGATCGTGGTGCGCGGCGCCAACCTCTTCGACGGCTACTGGCCGGACGGGCGCGGCGGCCCCGACCCCGACGGCTGGTGGCCCACCGGCGACGTGGCGTACGCCGACTCCGACGGGGACCTCTTCCTGGTCGACCGGCTCGGCGAGCTGATCCTGGTCAACGGCTTCAACGTCTACCCGCACGAGGTGGAACAGGTGCTCCAGGCGCATCCCGGGGTGGCCGAGTCGGCCGTCCTGGGGGTGCCGCACCCGCGGACCGGCGAGACTGTCCGGGCGTACGTGGTGCGGGCGGCCGGCTCGACGGTGACGACGGAGGAGCTGCTCGGCCACTGCGCGCGTAACCTGGCCCGGTTCAAGTGCCCGACCGCCGTCGAGTTCGTCGACGACCTGCCCCACTCGGCGATCGGCAAGGTACGCAAGACCGAGCTCCGCCCGGCGGCGCGTCCGGTGCCCGCGCCCGCGTCGCCGACCCAGATCCGCACGGAGGTATCCGATGTCCAGTGACCCCCGGCTCACCCTCATCACCCGGCCCGGCTGCCAACTCTGCGAGGACGCGAAGGCGGCGCTCGACCGGGTGGTGGCGGTGACCGGCGACCGCTGGGTCGAGAAGGACGTGACGGGCGACCTCGAACTGGAGCGGGACTACGGCGACCGGCTGCCCGTGGTGCTGCTCGACGGCAAGGAGCACGGCTACTGGCGTGTGGAGGAGGAGCGGCTGCTGCGGGACCTGACCACCCCGCAGCTCTGAACGGCCCCTTACAGTGCACCGATGACCGCTGCGCGCCGCCACCTGGTGTGGGACTGGAACGGAACCCTCCTCGACGACCTCGACCTTGTGGTGCGGGCCACCAACGTCGCCTTCGCCAGTGCCGGCGGCCCGGCGGTCACGGCCGACGAGCACCGGGTGCGGTTCCGCCGCCCGATCGCCGACTACTACGCCGAGATGCTCGGCCAGGCCATCGACGACGAGGCGTTCGGCCGGCTCGACCGGGTCTTCCACGAGGCGTACCGGGCCGGGTTGACGAGCTGCGCGCTGGCCGCCGACGCCACCGCCGCGATCGCCTCCTGGCCGGGCAGCCAGTCGCTGCTGTCCATGTGGTTCCACGACGAGCTGGTGCCCACGGTGCGGACCTACGGGCTGACCCCGCACTTCAGCCGGGTGGACGGGCTGCGCGCCGCGGTCGGCGGCGGCCCGAAGGCGGAGTGGCTGGAGAAGCACCTCGCGGAGCTGGGTCTCGACGGCCGGCACGTGGTGCTCATCGGTGACTCGCTCGACGACGCCGACGCCGCGCTGTCCGTCGGCGCCCGCTGCGTCCTCTACACCGGCGGCCTCTCCGACCCGGCCCGCCTGCGCACCTCCGGCCACCCGGTGGCCGACACGCTCACCGAGGCGGTCACCCTCGCCCGGGCGCTCTGATCGGCGCGGGCGGCCTCAGGCGCGGAGGTGGGTGAGGACCGCCAGGACCCGGCGGTGGTGGTTGGTGGCGTCCGGCGGCAGGTCCAGCTTGGTGAAGATGTTGCGCACGTGCTTCTCGACGGCGCCGTCGCTGACCACCAGGGCGCGGGCGATCGCGGTGTTGGAGCGGCCCTCGGCCATCAGGGCGAGCACCTCGCGTTCGCGCGGGGTCAGCTCGGCCAGCGGGTCGTTCCGGCGGCGCCGGACCAGGAGCTGGCTGATCACCTCCGGGTCCAGCACCGTGCCGCCGCCCGCCACCCGGGCCAGCGCGTCCAGGAACTCGTCGATCGCGGCCACCCGGTCCTTGAGCAGGTAGCCGATCCCGCCCCCGCCGGCCCCGCCGCCGGTGGTGGCGAGCAGGTCGTCGGCGTACGACACCTCGACGTACTGGGAGAGCACCAGGACCGGCGTACGCGGCACCCGCCGGCGGGCCTCCACGGCCGCCCGCAGCCCCTCGTCGGTGTGCGACGGCGGCATCCGCACGTCCACCACCGAGATGTCCGGCCGGTGTGTCACCACCGCCTCGACCAGGGCGTCACCGTCACCGACGGCGGCCACCACCTCATGTCCCGACTCGGTCAGCAGCCGGACCAGCCCCTCCCGGAGCAGCACGGCGTCGTCCGCGATCACCACCCGCATGGGTCCGGTGTCTATCACGTCCTGGATCCACGAGGCGGCCCTTACCGGGTCCGGAGCGCCGTACGGCGGCGTGGCGGCCGGGTTTCGGCCGTCCGGCGTCACCGGGGCAGTTCCGCGTGGATCCGGGTCGGCCCGCCGGTCGGGCTGGCCACCTCGAGCGTCCCGCCGGCGGCCCGGACCCGGTCGGCGATGCCGCTCAGCCCGTGCCCCTTGGCCAGGTGGGCGCCGCCGATCCCGTCGTCGACCACGGTGATCTCCAGCCGGCCCACCTTCCGGGTCACCTCGACCCGGCAGGCGTCCGCCCGGCTGTGCTTGGCGACGTTGGTCAGCGCCTCGGCCACCACGAAGTAGGCGGTGCTCTCCAGCGCCGGGTCGAGCCGCCCGCCGCTGGTGCCCAGCTCGTCGTCGACCAGCAGCTCGGTGGGGACCAGGGCGCGGGCGGCGAGCGCGGCCAGCGCGCTGGGCAGGCCCCGGTCGACCAGGATCGGCGGGGCGATGCCCCGGGACAGGGCGCGCAGCTCGTCGAGGGTGTCCCGGGTCTGGCTGACCGCCTCGTCCAGGGTCCGCCGGGCCGCCTCCGGGTCGGCGGCGAGCTGCTGGCGGGCCCGGCTGAGGTCCATGGCGAGGCGGACCAGGCGCTGCTGCGGCCCGTCGTGGATGTCCCGCTCCAGCCGGCGCAGGGCGGACGCCTCGGCGGACGCGGCGGCCCGCTTCTGCTCCTCCAACGTGGTGATCCGCTGCCGCATCTCGGCCACCCCGGTCAGCAGCGAGTACGCCACGGCGCCCTGGATCCGGGCACAGGCCCGGGCCACCAGGGGCAGGGTGAACAGGGCGAACAGCCCGATCGCGGTGTTCAGGGCGATCCGTGCCCCGGCCCCGTCGCCCATCCCGAGGAGCTGGCTCAGGTCCTGGTCGTCGGGGCCGCGCGGGATGGCCCAGTCGTACGCGCCGTAGAGCGTGCCGGTCAGCGCCAGCGCCCACCAGACCAGCACCACCACGAAGGTGGGCAGGGTCACCAGCAGCCGGACGAAGGCGTGCAGCAGGTCGAGCCAGGACTGCGTGTCGCGCATCGGGGTGAGGACCCGCCGCCAGAAGCCGGCGCCCCGCTCCGGCGTCAGGTAGACCGGGCGGACCCGGGGCTGGCGCAGCACGGCGCGCAGGCGCAGCCGCTCCAGGTCGGCCAGCCCCCGGGCCACGTACAGGGTGCCGGCGAGGACCGGCAGGCCGAGCGTGGTGACCAGCAGGCCGGCGGTGAGCGAGATCCCCGTCACGGCCAGCACGAAGCCGACGAGCGCCAGCGGGAGGCTGAAGAGCACGTAGCCGGAGTCGCGCAGGAGTTGGCCGACGAGGCCCCGGACGGGTGTGGTGGGGGTGGGCGCGGCGCCCAGCGGTACGGCGGTCATGCTCCGAGGCTATGAGCCCGGGGCGGCCCGACCCATCCCGTGCGCGGGTCTCTCCGGGGTGGGGTTCTCCCTACCGTCCGAGTGATGCGCGCCTCTCCCCGGCGATGACACAGCGCTACCGGGCGCGCGCGATTGGTCAGAGAAGTCGGGATTGAGCAATAATCGCCACGCGGTGCCGAGGGAGCTCCGTCTATCGATCTTGCGGGAATGGAGTGGCAGGTGGAGGCGCGTCGCGAGCTAGCAAGATCGCGATTTGTGCACCTCTTCACAAGCGCCTACTCTGTAGTTCCGACGCGCCCTGCTAGCACAGCCGGCAACAACGGTCGCCAGCGGGAGTCCCGGAACGACCGGTCACCGTCGCTGGTCGAGGATCGCACCGCACGGAGTCTCATGAGTCAGCACCGTCACCCAGGCGCGCCCGGCCGCGCCGGTGCCGTACCGGCGCTCCCGGACCTGCCCGAGGCGACCGTCGCGCGGCTTCCGGAATACCTCCGCGCCCTGCACGCGCTCGCCGACACCGGCCACGAGACGGTGTCCAGCGAGGGGCTGGCCAACGTCGCCGGGGTCAACTCGGCGAAGCTCCGCAAGGACCTCTCCCACCTCGGCTCGTACGGCACCCGGGGCGTCGGCTACGACGTCACGCTGCTGATCGAGCAGATCGAGTCGGTGCTCGGCCTCACCCAGTGCCGCGCGGTCGCGCTGGTCGGCGTGGGTAACCTCGGTCACGCCCTGGCCGGCTACGACGGCTTCGCCAGCCGTGGCTTCCGGATCGCCGCGCTCCTCGACGCCGACCCGTCGCGCGTCGGCGAGGAGATCAACGGGCTGGTCGTCCGGCATGTCGACGAGCTGCCCCGGGTCGCCGTCGAGGAGTCGATCTCGATCGGCGTGATCGCCACCCCGGCGCCGGCCGCCCAGGCGGTCGCGGATCAGCTCGTCGCCGTCGGCGTGACGAGCATCCTCAACTTCGCACCCTGCGTACTCTCGGTTCCGGAGGGGGTCGACGTGCGCAAGGTCGACCTCGCGATCGAGCTGCAGATCCTGTCCTTCCACGAACACCGCAAGGCGTCGCTGACCGCGCTACCCGGCGGGCTCGCGGCCACCGACACCCAGGAGGCGATCGGCACGTGAAACTGCTCGTCGTCGGCGCGTCCTACCGCACCGCCCCGGTCGCCACGCTGGAGCAGCTGGCGGTCCCGCCCGCGGACCTCACCCGCACCCTGGACCGCCTGGTCGCCCAGCCGTACGTCGCCGAGGCCGTGCTGGTCTCCACCTGCAACCGCGTCGAGGTGTACGCGGCCGTCACCGGCTTCCACGGCGGCCTCGGTGACATCTGCGCGGTCCTGGCCGACCAGGCCGGCGCCCCGCCGGCGGCGCTCGCCCCCCACCTCTACGTGCACTACGACGCCGCCGCCGTGGACCACGCCTTCCGGGTGGCCACCGGGCTGGACTCGATGGTGGTCGGCGAGGCGCAGATTCTCGGCCAGCTCCGCGACGCCTACCACTCGGCCAGCGGCGCCGACTCCGCCGGCCGGCTGCTGCACGAGCTGATGCAGCAGGCGCTGCGCGTGGGCAAGCGCGCGCACGCCGAGACCAACATCGACCGGGCCGGGCAGAGCGTGGTCACCGCCGCCCTCGACCTGGCCGCGGACCTGCTCGACGGCGACCTGACCGGCCGGCCCGCCATGGTGGTCGGTGCGGGTGCGATGGGCTCGCTGGGCGTCGCCACCCTCTCCCGGCTGGGCGCCGGCCCGCTCACCGTCACCAACCGGGGCGCCGACCGGGCCGTCCGGCTGGCCGAGTCCTACGGCGCGTCCGCCGTGCCCATGGCCGGGCTGGTCGACGCGCTCACCACGGTGGACATCGTGGTGGCCGCCACCGCGGCCACGGAGCCGGTCCTCACCCGCGAGGTGGTGACCCGGGCGCTGGCCCGCCGGGACGCCGCCCGGGGCCCGCTGGTCCTGCTCGACCTGGCCGTCCCGCGCGACGTCGAGGAGGGCGTGGCCGAGCTGCCCGGCGTCGAGGTGATCGACATCGACCGGATGGCGGGGATCCTCGCCGACGGCCCGGCCGCCGCCGACGCCGCCGAGGTGGCCCGGATCGTGGCCGGTGAGGTCGAGGCGTTCCTGAGCTGGCTGCGCGGCGCCGACGTCGCGCCCACCGTGGCGGCCCTGCGCGGGCGCGCCGACGACGTGGTCGCCGCCGAGCTGCGCCGGCTGGCCCAGCGCCGCCCCGACCTCACCGACGACCAGCGCGCCGAGGTCGCCCGCACCGTGCACCGGGTGGTCCAGCGGCTGCTGCACCAGCCCACCGTCCGGGTCCGCCAGCTCGCGGCCGAGCCCGGCGGCGACCAGTACGCGGCCCTGCTGCGTGAGCTGTTCGACCTCGAGGTGCCGCAGACCTCCCCGGTCGACACCGTCCCCGACGTGGTGGAGGCGGAGATCGTCCTGCCGGCCGACACCACCCCGCCCACCGGAGGTGCGCGATGACCGCCCCCCTGCGCCTCGGCACCCGGGGCAGCGCCCTGGCGATGGCCCAGTCCGGCCACGTCGCCGAGGCGCTCACCGCGGCCACCGGCCGCCCGGTCGAGCTGGTCGAGGTGGTGACCGCCGGCGACCGCTCCACGGCCCCGGTGCACCGGCTCGGCGTCGGCGTCTTCGTCTCCGCGCTGCGGGACGCGCTGACCGCCCGGGAGATCGACTTCGCCGTCCACTCGTACAAGGACCTGCCCACCGCGGCGGCGCCCGGCCTGCACATCGCCGCCGTGCCGACCCGGCAGGACCCGCGGGACGCGCTGATCGCCAAGGACGGCCGCACCCTCGCCGAGCTGCCGCCCGGCGCGCGGGTCGGCACCGGCGCGCTGCGCCGCATCGCCCAGCTGCACGCCCTCGGCCTGCAACTGGAGGTCACCCCGATCCGGGGCAACATCGACACCCGCCTCGGCCGGGTGCTCGGCCCGGACGCCGACCTCGACGCCGTCGTGCTGGCCCGGGCGGGACTCGCCCGCATCGGCCGGACCGACGCCATCACCGAGACGCTCGATCCGATGCTGATGCTGCCGGCGCCCGCCCAGGGCGCACTGGCCGTGGAGTGCCGGATCGACGATCAGGACCTGGTCGAGCTGCTCGGCGTGCTCGACCACGCACCGTCCCGCGCCGCGGTCGTCGCGGAGCGGGCACTGCTGGCCACCCTGGAGGCCGGGTGCAGCGCACCCGTCGCCGCCTACGGCGAACTCGCCGAGGGGGACGCCGGTGAAGAGATCTACCTGCGCGGGGCGGTGATCAGCCCGGACGGCACCCGTGACCTCCGGCTGTCCCGCACCGGAACGCCCGCCGACGCGGCGGAGATCGGCAAGGCACTCGCCGCCGAACTCCTCGAACTCGGCGCCGACTCGATCCTCGGCCAAGAAGGACACGCCGGCCCGGGGACCCAGCAATTTGGGAGCACAGAATGACCCGCACCCGTAAGCCCGTAGGCCGGATCGCGTTCGTCGGGGCCGGTCCCGGCGACCCGGGCCTGCTGACCCGCCGGGCGCTGGACGCCCTGGTCGACGCCGACCAGGTGGTGTACGACCGGGGAGTCCCCGAGTCGCTGCTCGAGCACGTCCGCGCCCAGGCCAGGCCCGACGCCGAGTTCAGCCCCGCCGAGGGTGTGCCGGGGGATGTGGCGAAGGTGCTGATCTCGGCGGCCCGGTCCGGCCAGAACGCCGTGCACCTGGTCGCCGGTGACCCGTTCGGCCACGACTCGGTGGTCAAGGAGGTGCAGGCGGTCGCGCGTACCGCCGCGCACTTCGAGGTGGTGCCGGGCGTCGGCCAGGCCGAGGGTGTGGCCACCTACGCCGGTGTGCCGCTGCCCGGGGTGCGCACCGCCGCCGACGTCGAGGACGTCACCACGCTGGACTTCGACGCGCTGGCCGCCGCCGTGGCCCGGGGCTCCCTGGCCGTCGCCGTGGACGCCGGTGACCTGGCCGCCATCCGGGACGGCCTGCTGGCCGCCGGAGTGGAGGGCACCACCGCCGTCGGGGTGACCGGTGACGGCACCGGCGAGACGCAGTACACCACCACGTCGACCGTCGACTCCTTCGTCGCGGCGGCGCTCGGCTTCACCGGCCGGGTCGTGCTCACCGTCGGCGCGGGCGTCTCCGAGCGGGACAAGCTGAGCTGGTGGGAGAACCGGCCGCTGTACGGCTGGAAGGTGCTCGTCCCCCGCACCAAGGAGCAGGCCGGCGCCATGAGCGCGCGGCTGCGCGCGTACGGGGCGATCCCGTGCGAGGTGCCGACCATCGCGGTCGAGCCGCCGCGCACCCCGGCCCAGATGGAGCGGGCGGTCAAGGGCCTGGTCGACGGCCGGTACGCCTGGGTGATCTTCACCTCGGTGAACGCGGTCCGGGCGGTCTGGGAGAAGTTCGCCGAGCACGGCCTGGACGCCCGCCACTTCGGCGGCGTCAAGATCGCCTGCATCGGCGAGGCCACCGCCGAGGCGGTCCGTGCCTTCGGCATCCAGCCGGAGCTCATCCCCTCCGGGGAGCAGTCCTCCGAGGGCCTGCTGGCCGAGTTCTCGCCGCACGACGAGATCCTCGACCCGGTCGGCCGGGTGCTGCTGCCGCGCGCCGACATCGCCACCGAGACCCTGGCCGCCGGGCTCACCGAGCGGGGCTGGGAGGTCGACGACGTGACCGCGTACCGGACCGTCCGGGCCGCGCCGCCGCCCGCCGAGATCCGCGACGCGATCAAGTCGGGCGGTTTCGACGCGGTGCTCTTCACCTCGTCCTCGACCGTCCGGAACCTGGTCGGCATCGCCGGGAAGCCGCACGCGCGTACCGTTGTTGCCGTTATCGGGCCCAAGACGGCGGAGACCGCGACGGAGTTCGGCCTGCGGGTCGACGTGCAGCCGCCGCACGCCTCGGTCCCCGACCTGGTGGAGGCGCTCGCCGCCTACGCCGTCGAGCTGCGCGAGAAGCTCGCCGCCATGCCGGCCAAGCAGCGCCGGGGCTCGAAGGTGCAGGGCCCGACCGCCCTGAGGTTCCGCTGACAGGAGGCTCCTCATGTCGTACCCCGAGATCCGGCCCCGCCGGCTGCGCCGTAACGCGGCCGTGCGGCGGCTGGTCTCCGAGACCCGCGTCGACCCGGCCGAGCTGGTCGTGCCGATGTTCGTCAAGGAGGGGCTGACCGAGCCGCGTGCCGTGGCGTCGCTCCCGGGGGTGCTCCAGCACTCCCGGGACTCGCTGCGCAAGGCCGCCGTCGAGGCGGTCCAGGCCGGGGTCGGCGGGATCATGCTCTTCGGGGTGCCGGCGACGCGGGACGAGACCGGGTCGGGCGGCATCGACCCGGACGGCATCCTCAACGTGGCCATCCGGGACGTGATCGCCGAGGTCGGCGACGCCACCGTGGTGATGAGCGACCTCTGCCTGGACGAGTTCACCTCGCACGGGCACTGCGGCGTGCTCACCCCCGACGGCGCCGTGGACAACGACGCCACCCTCACCGAGTACGCCCGGATGGCGGTCGCCCAGGCCGACGCCGGGGTCCACGTGGTCGGGCCGTCCGGGATGATGGACGGCCAGGTCGGCGTCGTCCGCCGGGCCCTGGACGCCGCCGGGCACCAGGACGTCTCGGTGCTCGCGTACGCCGTCAAGTACGCCTCCGCGTTCTTCGGGCCGTTCCGCGACGCCGTCGAGTCGGCCCTCGAGGGCGACCGGCGCACCTACCAGCAGGATCCGGCGAACCTGCGGGAGTCGCTGCGCGAGGTCGAGCTGGACGTCGCCGAGGGCGCCGACATGGTGATGGTCAAGCCGGCCCTGCCCTACCTCGACGTGGTGGCGGCCGTCCGGGCCGCGGTCGACGTCCCGGTCGCCGCCTACCAGGTCTCCGGCGAGTACGCGATGGTCGAGGCGGCCGCCGCGAACGGCTGGATCGACCGCGAGCGGACGATCCTGGAGACGCTCACCTCGATCCGCCGGGCCGGCGCGCAGATCATCCTCACCTACTGGGCGGTCGAGGCGGCCCAGCTGCTCCGCCAGCGCTACTGAACGCTGACGGTCACCACCCGGGCCAGCTCCGCCACGCGGTAGACCTTCCGGGGCGGGTCCGGTAGCTGCGCCCACACCACACGCACGGTGGTGTCGTCGACCCAGGCGGCGCCCCAGGTCCCGCCGCCCGTCAGGCCGTAGGTCGGGCTGGCCGTTCCGAGTGGCTGGTCGGCCCGGCGCTGACCGGTAGCCGTGTCCAGGATCGCCAGCCGGTAATCGAGGTTCCGGCCGTTCGGGCGGCGGTAGGGGACCGCGACGAGGCTGCCGTCCGGGGAGAGCCGGACCGACGGGGCACACTCGCCGGCCACCGTCAGCCGCGACATCCGGCTCCCACCGGCCAGCCGGCGTACGTCGAGCTGGCAGCGGGTCATGTCGGCTGCCCCGGTCACCGACACCACGCGGCCGGCCGCCACGTCGGCCTCGCGGAACGGCAGCTCGCCGTCGACCTTCCTCGGCACCCGGATCAGGGTCTTCTCTCGGCCGGTGGCCAGCTCGTGGGACACCAGGCCCACCCCGTCCCGGACCAGGTAGGCGTACCGCGCGTCGGCGCCGGCCAGTCCGAGGGCCTGGCCCCTGACCCGGACCTCCCGGCTGACCTCGGCGCGTCCGTCGGCGGTGAGCACCACGAGCTTGATGGAGAGGCCGGCCACGCCCGGGCCGTCCGTCCGCCGTACGCCGGGCATGAGGTCGGTGAGCTTGAGGCCGACCAGCCGTCCGTCGGGCAGTGCCACGGTCTCCTCCCAGCCGGCGGGCACCCGGTGCCGTACCACCGAGCCGTCGCCGCGCAGCTCGTCCGCGACGCCGGGGACCAGGCCGATCTCCGGGGTGGCCCGGTGCGGTCCCACGGTGCCGCCATCGCCGCTGAGCAGCAGCCGCTGCGCCGGCCTGGAGGCCGGCGGCGGCGAGCCGGAGACGGTGGGCGACGGCGCGCCGGGAACGGCCGGCGACGGGGACGGCGCGGCCAGGGGTGCCGCCGTCCGGTGCCCGCCGGCGAGCAGCGGCACGGCGCCGCCGGTGAGCGCGACCAGGACCACCAGGCCCGCCACGGCCGTCGCGGTCCGCCGGCGCCGGCGGACCCGGGCCCGCCGGCGCAGCGCCGCCAGATCCGCCGGGTACGGCGCGGTCGCGCGAGCGGCGCGGTGGACCAGCTCGGCCAGGTCCTCGGGTACGACGTCCACGGTCACTCCTCCTCGGCCAGCGCGGCCCGCAGCTCGGCCAGCCCACGGGATAGGCGGCTGCGGACGGTGCCCTCGGTCAGGTCCAGCACGGCGGCGGTCTCGGCGGTGGAGAGGTCCAGCAGCACGCGGCAGACGACCACGGTGCGCTGGCCGACGGGCAGCCGCTCCAGGGCCGACCGGGCGGCAAGCCCGGCCGGGTCCGGCGCCGCCGTCGCCGGGTGCCGGTCCTCGGCCGGCGGCCGTTCCCGGCGCACCTTCCGCCACCACGAGGTGGCCCAGTTCAGCCCGACCCGGAAGACCCAGCCGCCCGGGTTGTCCAGCCGGCGCACCCGGTCCCACCGGGCGTACGCCCGAACCATCGCCTCGTCGGTCGCCTCCCGGGCCACCGCGGTGTCCCCGACGGCCAGCGCGAGCGCGCGGTGGATCCGGTCCACGTGGTCCCGGTAGAACTGCTCGAACGGCAGGTGCGGGGACGTGTCGCGGTCGCGCGGCAGCACGTCCGGCGGACCGGGCGGGGCCGAGAGGTGGCTTCCCATGTCCGGTACACGCTCCGGAGGCGGATTTCGTTCCCGGGTTGTCGCACGGAGGGATCGGCCGGTGCCCGTATCCGAGCCGGTTCGCTCGGCGCCGCCGCGCGCCATTGTCACTGTGCGTACCGAGCCTGCGCGACCCCGACCGCCCACCGACGCCGGCTTTGCTCTGCAGCCACCGGCGCAGCAGCAACCGTCCGTGTCCGGTGCCTATGTGGCTGCAGAGCAAAGCGGGGTGGAGGGGGTGCGGCCGCCGCGGCGCTCGTGCCTCCTTTGTCCGTAGAGAGGGCTTTTCTTCGCCGGGGCTGCGCCGACCGGCAGCGAGGTCGAGTTACGTTGAGTGACGCGCCGCTCCCCTTACGCTCGGTCACGGCATCCGGCCTCGCCAGAGGAGCCGGGACTACTGGCGCCCGCCGGCCCGCCCGCCTCGCGCGGCCACGCGAATGAGCATGCGTACCGGCAGGGGACGGCACAGACCGCCGGCGAGGCGCGACCTGTCCACAGGCGCCTCGGCTGTCCACAGCCGGGCCGGTCGGGGTTGCCGCGTTCAGGCGCGTGGAAAGAGCCTGGGTCCATGAGCGCCCCGGCCACCCCTGACGAACCGGCGGTCACGACCGATGAACCTGTCGAGCCGCCCACGATGCTCACCGAGCCCTTCAACATCCCGTGGCCCGCGTCGGGCATCGTTCGGGCGGTCCGCCGCCGGGCCGACGTCAGCCAGCGGGAACTCGCCCGGGTCGCCCGGGTGCATCCCACGACCATCGGGCGGATCGAGGCCGGCACGCTGACCCCGAGCATCGCCATGCTGCGCCGGATCATCGGCGTGGCCGGGTTCCGGCTCGCCGTGGTCGACGAGTTCGGCCGTGTGCTCAGCCCGATGCGCGACCGCGACGACCTGCGAGACGGCGCCGAGCGCCGGTACCCGTCCCACCTGGACGTGATCGCCGATCCGGAGCCGGGGGAGTGGTGGGCCGACCGGTACGGGCTGGCCCGGCCACCGGAAACCTTCTACCGGGACCGGGCGCACCGCGACGACCTCCGCAGGCGGAGCCAGTGGGAGGTGCGGGTGGCCAAGTACCGGGGCGTGCCGCCGCCGCCCGACCGGCAGCGGTGCGGCTACCGCAACGGCCCGCCGCCCGGCTGGTGAGCCGGGCGACGGGCCGCTTCGCGATACCGCCGTCAGTCGTCGTTGCGGATGGTGCCGACGCCGGTCACGTCGGCGAGCCGGAGCCCCGGCACGCCCGCCACGTACAGCTTGAGCTGCTCGTCCGCCTCGCGCTTCCGGTCACCGCGGACGGTCACCGGGAAGGTCAGCGACGTCTGGCCGGCGGCCAGCACCTTGCAGCCCACGTACGGGTCGTAGTCCGACCCGGCCTGCGCCGTCGTGCCGTAGGTGGTGGCGCAGATCAGGGCCGGCGCCGAGAGCGGGCGGGAGACGGTCACCGTGAACGTCATGGTGGTGTCGCCCTTGTCGCCCTCGGACACCGCCGCGTCGGAGACGCGCAGCGACGCGCGGGAGCGGAACCGGGCCACCTGCGGGTCGTGGTCGCTGGCACCCCGGTCACCCAGGCCCTCGGCGTCGGTGGGGTAGTCGGCGTTGATGTGGGCCGTGCGGACCTGGACCAGGTCCTCGTGCAGCGGGCCGTTGACGAAGAGGTTGTCCAGCGTCTGGGCCTGCCCGTCGAAGGTGTACGAGTACGCCGCCGCCGGCACGTCCGCCACCAGGTCGTCCCACAGGTTGTGCAGGCCGGCCTGGTACAGCGGGGCGAGCTGGTCCGACGGCGTCGGGTTCGCCGCCGTGGCGATCGGGTCGTCCGGGCGCGGGAAAACGTTCAGGTCACCGCCGTAGATCACCCGCGCGTTCGGGTCGGCCGCCTCGACGGCCTGCACGAGCGCCGCCCCGTACGCGGCCTGCTCCCGCCGCTGCCCGACCCGGCTGTCCGGCCCGGACGAGAAGTGGTTGGTGGCCGCCCAGAGCGTGAAGTGCTCCGCCGAGCCGGGCGCCGCCGCCACGGTGAACCTGGCCAGCTGGACCGCCCGGGTGTAGACGTTGTTGCCGTCCACCCCGGTCGAGCGGTCGACGTCGGCCGGCAGCACGGCGTTGAACCCCTTCGGGTTCTGCACGTCGGCGTTCGACGGCAGGGCAGCCGAGCGGTACTGCACGGTCGGCGCCGAGCCCAGCAGCGGGTCCGCGGCGCTCGCCTGGTCGAGCGTCAGCCGATCGGTGCGGTAGAGGAACGCCGAGGCGATGCCCCGGGCGTCCGCGCCCGTCCGGTCGTACGCCGTCGCGTAGGCGGGGCCGCCGGCGGCCGCGATGGCCAGCGCCAGCTCCTGGACGGTGTCCGGCGCGCCGTCGGCGTTGTTCGTGTCGCCGCAGACCAGCTTGCCGTCGGTCACCGTGCAGATGTCCTGGTCCTCGGCTTCCTGCACGAGCACCAGGTCCGGGCTGTGCAGGGCGCCCGTGATCTGCCGCGCCTGCACACCCAGCTTCTCGGTGTAGGCCGCCTCGCTGGCCGGGACGTAGTCGAACGGCGGGTTGACCCCGGTGCAGCCCGAGTTGCCGGCGAAGTCGCAGCCGTCGAACGGGTCGTCCCGGTAGTCGTACAGGTTCTCCACGTTGTAGGTGGCGACCGCGACCTCGCTGCCCCGGTCGGCCGGCCGCGGCGGGTTGTTCTCCGCCGGGTCCGCGCCGCCGGTCAGCGTGAGCTGCTCGGGCTGCACGCTGTACTTGCTGAACGCGTACGAGATGGCGCCGTAGGCGTCCTCGGTCAGCGTGTCGTAGGTGCGTGCCTCGGGCAGCAGCGCGGTCGACTCCCCGGCGGTAGCCTTCACCCCGCCGGCGCCCAGCAGGATCCGCTGGTTGTTGCCGTTGTCGAAGAGCGTGCCCGGGATGTCGTCCAGCGGGTGCGCGTCCCGGAACACCCGGCGGGCGTACGGGTCGGACCGCTTCATGATCGGGTCCTCGCGGTCCAGCACGTAGATCTCGGAGTCCAGGGTGGACGCGAAGATGTGCCGCGGGGCGGACACCCCGCTGCCGGAACGGACGCGCATCCGCTCGCCCTCGTGCCGCTCCCAGAACAGCCCGGCGGCGGCCGCGTCGGCCGGCGGCCGGGCGTCGTCCACCCGTACGGCGCTGTCCACGTCCAGCCCGGAGTCGAGCTTGCGCACCAGCGAGGCGCTGGAGAGCTGGGTCTGGTTGAAGTACTCGGAGACCCGGCCGCGCAGCACCACCTCGTCGCCGACGGTCGGGGCGTAGCCGCCGATCAGCGTGGTGAACGAGCCCATGAAGACGAAGATGCCGTCCGAGGTGAGCGCGTCGCCGTCCTCGGTGCCGGTGCGGCTCTGCAGGTAGAAGCCCCACTGGTCGGCCCCCGCGGAGGTGCGGGTCAGCGACTTCTGGGTGATGACGCCGCGAACGTCGTAGAGCGTGGAGCTGGTGCCGTTGCCGCTGGCCGGGGCGAACGGCGACCGGTCGGTGCGGCCGTCCTCGTCGTCACCGGTGCGGCCCTGCACCTCGCCCACCGACAGCACGGTGGTGGCCTGCACGGTCAGCGTGCAGGTCGCGGTGCCGCCCTCGGCGTCCGTCGAGGTCACGGTGACCGAGTAGGCGCCGGCCGGGAGGCCGGTGGCGGTCAGCGTGGCGGTGGCCGTGCCGCCGGCCGCGGCGGCCGGCGTGAACGCGGTACGACTGATCGAGCCGCTCGCCGGCGCCGGGTCGACCGCGGTGACCGCGAGGTCGGTGACGGTGCCGTCGGCGTCGGTGGCGGTGACCTGGCGGGTCGCGGTGGCGCCCGCCTCCAGGACCAGCGTGCCGCCGCAGTTCAGCGTCGGCGCCTGGTCGACCGGGCCGCCGTCGTCGATGCGGTGGCTGCCCAGCCCGTCGAAAGTGTCGGTGGCGAAGCCCTCCCACTGCACGGCCGGGTCGAACGCGTTCGACGGGTCGGTGTCGCCGGCGCTCACCGAGGGCAGCCGGCGCAGCGTGTTGTCGGCGGTGCTCGTGAGCCCGGTGCCCCACTCGCTCCCCGGGTCGACGCCGACCTGGCCGATCGAGTCGACCACCGTCGTGCCCCTGCGCAGCACGATCGCGTCGTCGCCGTTGTAGAGCGAGCCGCTGTAGGTCTGGTCGGCCTGGGCGAGGATCGCCGGCACGGCCGCCGAGGCGGCGAAGACGAAGACGTCGCCGGTGGCGACCGTGCCGGTCAGCGGCACGTTGGTCGACGTGGTGGCGCCGTTGAAGAAGAGCTGGAGCTGGTAGCCGGCGGCGGCCAGGTCGATCGGCGCGCCGGTGCCGTTGTAGAGCTCGACGGCCTTGTTGTTGGACGAGCCCTCGACGTACTCGGAGATGAACAGGTCGGTGGGCGCGGCGCTGGCCGCGGGGGGTGCGATCCCGATGGCCGTGACGGAGACGGCGGCGGTGGTCGCGAGCGCGGCGAGGGTGCGGCGCGGGCGCATGGAGCCTCCACGATGGGTGGACAGGAACTAACGCACGTTAAGTGCCCTCCCGGTCCGCCGTCCATCCCCCGGGCAGCCGTTTGATGAATATCCGTCAGCGCTGGCTGTCGAGCCGGTGCACCAGCTCGGCCACGTCCACGCTGTATTCGCACCAGTCCCGGTCGGGGCGGTAGCCCAGCTCCGCGTTGACCTTCAGCATCGCCTCGTTGGCCTGCGCGTTCCAGGTCTGCACCTCGGCCAGCTCCGACTCGGCGGAACGCAGCTCCAGCAGCATCCGGGCCTTGATGGCCCGGTCGATGCCGTAGCCCCGGTGATCGCGGACCACGATGGTGTCGTACTGGTCGGCCCGCGTCGGGTGCTGCGCCGGCACCACCACCTCGGTCAGCCCGGCCACCTCGCCGGTCTGCTCGTGCAGGGCCAGCACGATGTACGGCTTCATGCCCCGCCGGTGCAACGTGTCGAGGCTGTCCCGCAGCCGCTGCGGGTCGTAGGAGCTGGGCCGCAGCTCGCCGTCGTCCACGTCGCGCACCTCGGCCTTGGCCCGCGCGTACGCCTCGATGAGGTCGTCCGGCGGCC
The DNA here is from genome assembly GCF_040631005.1 of Micromonospora sp. NPDC005707. NCBI lineage: Bacteria > Bacillati > Actinomycetota > Actinomycetes > Micromonosporales > Micromonosporaceae > Micromonospora > Micromonospora sp. NPDC005707. Next base: position 508,481 of record NZ_JBEXYR010000002.1, on the reverse strand, counting down.
CGCCCGGGCAGAACTGGACGTGGTAGCCGGCACCCACCTCGGTGGCCATCTCGGCCAGCACCGGCCACTCCACCGCGCCCAGGTCGAGCACGCTGCGGGTCTCGACGTATTCCCGGGTGAAGCCGAGTGCCTCGTAGAACGCCACGGCCGGGGTGTCGCCGACCACCTCGACGCCGATCGACTGGAAGCCCTCGTCCCAGACCCGGCGGGCGGCCACCCGTACCAGCTCACGGCCGAGCCCGGTGCGCCGCAGGGCCGGGTGCACCAGCACCTCCAGCACGCCGATGCCGCCGAGCAGCAGCACGTGCACGTGGCCCAGGATCGCGCCCGGAGTGCCGTCGGGGGCGGGATCGCCCTGGTAGACCCAGGAGATCCGCCGCTCACCCGGCATCACCTCGGAGAGATATTCCCGCATGGAACTCTCCCGCCAGGGCGGATCCTGCGGCAGGTCGGTCGCCAACACCGCGTTCAGCGTGTCCAGGAGCGACGCGATCTCGGCGGACGACGCGGTCCGAGGGTCCCACTCGCGCACCATCACCCGTCTAGCTTGCCGTCAACGGCAGCCCGGGGGAAGGGTTCAGTCCGCGAATGTATGCAACCGGTCACGTCACGTACCGCTCAGCCGTCCGTACTCGTCGGCCTTGTTGAAGACGTCCTGGGCGTAGCGGCGTACATCGTTGTAGGAGAGGATGGCGCCCCACCAGTCGCCCGGGATGGTCATGTTCCGGCCGCCCTTGCACAGGTAACGGCCGGCGGCCAGTGCCGCGTCGTCGATGTCGTGCGGGTTCTTGACGCCGTCGTTGTCGGCGTCCGCGCCGATCTCCTGCCAGGTGCTCGGGATGAACTGCATGGGGCCGAGCGCCTTGTCGTAGACCGGGTCGTGGTCGAGCTGCCCCTGGTCGGTGTCGAGGATCCGGGAGCGGCCGCCCTGCCCGTCCAGCGGGGCGCCGACGATCTCCGGCGCGGCGACGCCGTCGGGCCGGAGGGTGGCCTTGTTGGCCGCCCCGTGCCGGGACTCGACGTAGCCGATCGCGGCCAGCGTGGTCCAGCTCAACTGGCAGCTGCGCTGCGTCTGGGCCAGCACCAGCTCGGCGTAGCCGTACGCCTGCATGGCGACCGGCGGGATCCCGGTGGTCGCGCTGACCTGCTGCGCCCAGCCGGCCAGCGCGTCGGCCGGGCGGCCGGGGACCGCCGGGCCCACCGGACCGGTCGGCGTGCCGCCGGGTACGCCCGTGCCGGTCGGGCCGAGGGTGCCCGGCACCCCGGTCGCGCCCGGGCCCACCGGCACGCCGGTCGCCCCGGGCACCACGCCGGCCTGCGGCACGCCCTGGACCGGCGCGTTCGTGGTGACGTCGACGGCCACCGGCTGCGGCTTGCGAACCGCCGCGGGCACCAGCAGCGCGCCGGCCGCGGCGGTGGCCGCGACCAGAACGAGCAGGAAGAGACCGGGCAGGGTCGTGCGCCCGCTGGGACGGCGCGACCACGCGCGGGTGGCCCGGGCCGCGCCGACGGCGAGCTGCCGCGGCGGCGGCATCCGGACCGCGTGCGCGAACGGCACCCGCCGCCGCCGACCCGCCGCCGGCTCAACCGCCGCGTCCACGCCGCCCGACTTCGTCTCCGCGCCGCCCGGCTCCGCCTTCGCGTCGCCCGGCGTCGGCTTCGCGTCGCTCGGCGTCGGCTGCGCGTCGACCGGCCTCGGCTTTGCCTTCGGGTCGCCCGGCTCCGGCTTCGCGTCGACCGGCCCCGGCTTCGCCTTCGGATCACCGGGCTCCGCCTTCGCGTCGACCGGCCCCGGCTTCGGGTCGGTCGGCTCGGCCCTGGGGGCGGCGGCCGGGTCGGGGGCGGTGTCGCGGCGGGGGCGGGGGACGGGTCCGGCGCCGCCGTCGGGCGGCGCGGCCGGTCGCAGGGGTCGAACCGTCGATCGCTGCTCGCCGTCCACCACCCGTCGAGTATCACCCATGACTGCCGTGGAGTCAGGCCCGGCCGTACGCTGACGGCATGCCCCGCTACGAGTTCCGCTGCCGCGCCTGCGGCGACACCTTCGAGGTCAACCGCCCCATGGCCGACGCCGGCCAGCCGGCCTCCTGCCCACAGGGACACGCCGACACGGTGAAGCTGCTGTCCACCGTCGCGGTCACCGGCCGGGGCGGATCCGGTCCGGTGGGCGGGGCCTCTGCCCCGGCCGGTGGTGGCTGCTGCGGCGGCGCCTGCGGCTGCTGACCGGCCGCCCGGCCTCGGCCCGCCGGGTGATCCGGCTTGCCGCCCGTGTGATCCTTTGGCACCTTGGGTCGGAATCTGCCCGGCCGTTCTCACGATGCGTGACCGCGTGACCATAGGGCAGCATGAAGCCGACGTCACGGGGCGGAGGTTCCACGCATGTCGCCACGGATCCACCTCCCGAGCGGCTGGGTGACCTTCGTCTTCACCGACATCGAGGGCTCCACGCGACTGGCCCAGCTGCTCGGTCCGGGCTACCGCCCGGTTCTGCGGGAACACCGCCGGTTGCTGCGCCACACGCTGGCCGGCACCGACGGCGCTGAGCTGCTGACCGAGGGCGACTCGTTCTTTCTCGCCTTCCCGGACGCGGGGGCCGCGGTGCACGCCTGCCTCACGGCGCAACGCGCGCTCGCCGACCACGACTGGCCCACCCCGGATGCCGCGCCGCGGGTCCGGATGGGCCTGCACACCGGCTACGCCGAGCCCCGCGACGGCGAGTACGCCAGCCCCGAGGTGCACCGGGCCGCCCGGGTGGCCGCCGCCGCCCACGGTGGACAGGTGCTCTGCTCGGCGGCAACGGCCCGGCACGCCGACCCGCTGCCCGACGGAGCGTCCCTGTTGGACCTCGGGCTGCACCGGCTGCGTGGCTTCGACGACCGGGAACGGCTGTTTCAGCTCGTCGCGCCCGGTCTGGAGCGGAGCTTTCCGCGGCCGCGTACCGCCGACGCGGTGGCGCACAACCTGCCCACCCAGGTCACCTCGTTCGTCGGCCGGCAGGCCGAGCGGGCCGAGCTGCGGCGGCTGGTCGAGACGTACCGGCTGGTGACCGTGCTGGGCGCGGGCGGGGCGGGCAAGACCCGGCTGGCCGTGGAGCTGGCCTCCGGGGTGGTCGAGGCGTACCCGGACGGGGTGTGGTTCGTCGACGTCGCCGCCGTGACCGACCCGGGGCTGGTGGCGTTCGAGATCGCCGCCGTGCTCGGGCTCCGCCCGGAGCCCGGCCGGCCCATGGTGGACACCCTTGTCGAGTACGCGGCGGCCCGGCGGATGCTGGTCGTGCTGGACACCTGCGACGCCCAGCCGGCCGCCTCGGCCGAGGTGATCTCCCGGCTGCTGGCCGGTGGCCGGGGTGTGCGGGTGCTGGCCACCAGCCGCGAGTCGTTCGGTGTGCCCGGCGAGGTGGTGTGGCGGATCCCGCCGCTGTCGGTGGACCCGGGCCCGGACGGTGGGGCGAGCGACGCCGTGGCCCTGCTGCTGGACCGCACCGCGGCGGCCCGTGGCGGCCGGGCGCCGGAGCCCGCCGAGCAGGCCGACCTGCGCCGGGTGGTCCGCCGGCTGGACGGGCTGCCGCTCGCCATCGAGCTGGCCGCCGCGCGGCTGCGGGTGCTGTCGGCCGGGCAGCTCGCCGAGCGTCTCGACGACATGCTGGGCACGCTGGACGCCGGGCGGGAGGAACTGGAGCCGCCTGTGGTGGAGGCCGGGTGGACCGGCAACCAGCAGGACACCGTCGACCTGGTGGCCGCCGCCACCGGGGCCGCGCCGGCCACCCCGGCCAGCCGCGCCGTACAGCGCTCGGCGAACGAGCGGCACCTGACCATGCAGGCCACGGTCACCTGGTCGTACCGGACGTTGGGGGCGCGCTCGGCCCGGCTGCTGCGCTGGCTGGCCGTCTTCGCCGGCCCGGTGGACCTGCGGACCGTGCAGTGGCTGCTCGACGACGACCCGCTCGACCCGCTGTCGGTGCTCGTGGACAAGTCGATGGTGCTGGCCGAGCCGCACGTCTCGGGCAGTACCTACCGGATGCTGGACCCGATCCGGGCGTACGCGGCCCGGCGGCTGATCGAGGCCGGCGAGGAGCAGACCGCCCGGGACCGGCACGTCGCCTGGTCCCGGCACGCCCTGGAGCGCGCCCACCTGGGCCCGGACGGCCGCCCGGTCACCCTCTCCCTGTACGCGCTCGACCCGCTCGCCGGTGAGCTGCGGGCCGCGCTGCGCTGGTGCGCCACCGGTGGCAGCGCGCGGTCCGGCCTGCGGCTGGCCGGCGGGCTGGACCAGTGGTGGCGGGAGCGGGGGCTGGCCCGGGAGGGGCGGCTCTGGCTGTTCCGGCTCTACGGCCGGATCGCCGAGACCGGGGAGTCGATCCCCGAGGCCGAGCTGGCGGCGGCGTACCACATGCACTCGTTGCACGCCGGTGCGGACGGCGAGTTCGCCGAGGAGCTGCGCTACTCGCAGCGGGCCGAGGCGGCCGCCCGGCAGGCCGGCGACCTGGGGTTGCTCGCCCGGGTGCTGGCGGGACGGGCCGCGCCGCTGGTCGACATGGGACAGTTCGTCGAGGCCGAACGGGTCTGCCGGGAGGTCATCGACTGGGCGTACGCCCAGGACGTGGTCTCCGACGCGCTGCTCGCCGTCTACAACCTCGCCGAGCTGCTCTGGCGGCGGGGCGCGCTGGACGAGGCGGCCGAGGTGCTCGGCGCGGCCCGCCCGGTGGAGGCGGCCCGCCCGGTCGAGCGGGGCCGCCGCTCGGTGGACATGCTGCTCGGCCTGGTCGCGCTGGCCCGGGGTGACCTGGTGGCCGCGCACGAGCACCTGCTGGTGGCGCTCCGCTCTCGGATGAGCCACGGCTACCTGGGCCGGGCCTGCGACACGTTGAACGCGATCGCGGTGCGTTGCGTGCTGGGCGGCGAGCCGGTGACGGCGGCCCGGCTCTTCGGCGCGGCCCAGGCCACCCGGGCGAGTCTGCGCGCCACCCCGGGCATCTACGGCCCTTACTGGCTGGCCCGCCAGGTGGACCTGCGCCAGGCCCTCGGCGACGCCGCGTTCGACGCCGCCTACGCCACGGGTGCGGCCCTCCGCCTGGAGGAGGCCGCCGCCCTGGCCCTCGACCTGGAACACCCCGATCTGACGACCCCCGATTCCCCTCGCTTCACGGCGCCCGCGCCGCGCCGCTCCACGGCGAGTTGACCAGGAGGTTCGCGTCGGGGTCCGGGCTCGCCGGCGACGGGAACCTCCTGGTCGACGAGGGGTAGGGGGTCAGTGCCGGGCGGCCGCGCGTTCGGCGTTCGCCTTCATCCGGGCGGCGCGGTCCAGGTCGGACTGTTGGACGGCGGCGACCGAGCCGAAGACGCTCACCGCCTGGTAGTAGGTCCAGGCCAGGCTGTAGCAGGCCGGCCGCACCACGCTGTTGTAGGTGGTGCAGACCCGCTTCAGGTCCTCGTAGAAGGCGCTGTCGAGCCGGGACTTGTTGGCCGGGAACACCCCCATCGCCTTGTGGTTGCGGTAGCCGAAGTCGTGCCGGTAGCAGGAGAGGCTGAAGTTGAAGCCGAGCGGGTTGTCCGGGCTGGAGGAGCAGTAGTCGGTCGACCAGTCGAAGGCGTACTCGGTCCAGGGGGACCTGTTCACCCGGGCGGAGTTCCAGGCGTTGTAGCTGCTGGCGCTGGTCTGGGTCCAGCTGGAGAGCACGGCGAGCTTCTGCTCGCGGCTCACCGCGGCGGCGGCGGGGGTGGCCACGCCGATGGCGGTGAGCAGGGCGATCGTGCCGGCGGCGAGCAGGGTGGTGAGACGTCGGGACACGGATACCTCCCCGGGGATGTGGGGCTAGATGTCGATGATTTTCGATCGCTAACCGAGCCCGGGGCGATGCTTCGGGCGGCGTGTTGGTGACATGCGTCGAAACAGACGAATGCCGTCGGGGGCGCCGAGGTCGACCGGGACGGGCTGGTCGGGCTGGAGGTGCGGCCGCGCAGGACCGCCCGAAGACGCCGGGACGCCCGGGGCGTGAGCCCCGGGCGTCCCCTGTCGTGACGGGTCAGCGCACGAAGCGCGGCGGGCTCGCCGGGCTCTCGTTCCAGAGCCGGTCCAGCGCGGTCACGTAGTAGGTGTAGCGCGCGCCGGACTCCACCGTGGTGTCCACCCAGGACTGCACGTCGCCGTCCGCCCGGACGGTGGCGACCAGGTGGGACGCGTCGGCGAAGTCGCACCGGCCGGCCAGGCCGGCGCCGTCAAACCGGTAGATCGCGTACGACGTGGCCTTGCCGAACGGGCCCTTGCCGTCGGCCGGCTGCCGCCAGCTCAGCCGCACCCCGTCGGCCTGCCGCTTGGCGCCGGTCACCACCGGGAAGAGCAGCGGCTTGGCCGGAAGCTGCGACATGGTCGGCACCAGCGCGGGGCGGGAGTAGTGCTCGGCCGCGTAGATGTCGGTGGCGCCGAGCCGGTTCGCCCGCACCTGCACCGCGGAGAAGTGCACGTTGCCGAGCACCTCCGGGTACGACCGGTTGAGCGTCAGGTGGTTCGACAGCTCCTGCGGGTTCATCCAGAACGAGCCGTACACCGGGTCACCGCTCTTGTAGTCGGCCTGCCCGATGTAGAGCTGGACGTTGGTGCCCCGCACGGTCTCCGCCCACCACGGCACGAGCCGGGCGTAGTCGGCGGCCGGGTACTGGCCGATGTACCAGTAGAGCTGCGGCACGATGTAGTCGATCCACTCCTCCTTGACCCACTTGCGGGTGTCGGCGGAGATGATGTCGTACGACTGCGAGCCGGTGGTGTCCGAGCCGTTCGGGTCAGCCGACTTGTTGCGCCAGATGCCGAACGGGCTGACGCCGAACTTCACCCACGGCTTCTCCGCCTTGATCTTGGCGTTCATCTCCTGGATCAGCAGGTTGATGTTGTCCCGCCGCCAGTCGGCCTTGTCCGTGAAGCCCCGGTTGTACTGGGCGAACGTGGCGTCGTCCGGGTACTGGTAGGTGCCGCTCGGGTACGGGTAGAAGTAGTCGTCGAAGTGCACGCCGTCGATGTCGTACTTCTTGACCGCGTCCATCATCGCGGTCTGCACGAACTCGCGGACCTCCGGAATGCCGGGGTTGTAGTAGAGCCGGCTGCCGGCGACCCCGGCCGGCGGGTAGGCGAACACCCAGTCCGGGTGCTGGCGCACCGGGTGGTTCGGGGCGAGCTTCGAGATGTCGGCGCCCGCGCCGCCGGGGGCCGGCATGGAGACCCGGTACGGGTTCATCCAGGCGTGGAACTCCAGGTTCCGCTTGTGCGACTCCTCGACGAGGAAGGCCAGCGGGTCCCAGCCCGGGTCCTGGCCGCGGACCCCGGTCAGGTACTCCGACCAGGGCTCGACGGGCGAGGGCCAGAACGCGTCGGCGGTCGGGCGGACCTGGACCACGACGGCGTTGTGGTTGAGCTTCTGGGCCAGGTCGAGCCAGGCCAGGTATTCGGCCTTCTGCTTGGCCACCTGGTCCGGTGCGGTCCAGGAGCCCTTGCTGGGCCAGTCGATGTTCGTCACCGAGGCGATCCACATGGCCCGGAACTGCCGCTTCGGCACGGCCGGGTCGGTGACGCAGGTGGTCGCGGTGGAGTCGGTCGCCGTGTTGCTCTCCGCGGCGCTGGCGGGGGCGCCGGCGACGAGCGCGCCGAGCAGCGCCACGGCCAGCCCGGCGGCTCCGAGCCGAGTTGCCTTCATGCGGTGCGGTCCCTTCGTTGGGGCTCACGTCGGATGGCGGCGGACGTGCGGCGCTTCTGGCAAGATTCGCCGCACATTATCTGTCCCCGGTAGAAAACTTTCATCAATCCGGATACGGCGCAAGACCTGCGGACGGATCGATGCGCAGGTGGGGCCGAACGTCCGAGGGTGAGCCGGACCACAGTCCGGTGCGTGACCTTCCCGACACGTGCCGTACCGGATTACCGGGATGGTGGCCTGGGTAGCTTGCCCGGTCACGGACCGCCGCCGTGGTGGTCGCACGGTGGGAGGTGATCATGTCCGTCCTGCGGACGAAACCGATCCGGGACGTGCTCGCCCAGGGGGAGGCCGACGGCGAGGACGGGCGGCCCGGACTGCGCCGCCGCCTCGGCGCGATCGACCTGATGGGCTTCGGCATCGGCATCGTGATCGGCACCGGCATCTTCACGCTGACCGGCATCGAGGCGAAGAACCACGCCGGCCCCGGCGTGGTGATCTCGTTCGCGATCGCCGGCGTGGTCGCGCTGCTCGCCGCCCTCTGCTACGCGGAGCTGGCGTCCAGCGTGCCGACCGCCGGCAGCGCCTACACCTACGCGTACGCGACCATGGGGGAGATCGTCGCCTGGATCATCGGCTGGGACCTGCTGCTGGAGTTCGCGCTCGGCTCGGCGGTGGTCGCCCGCGGCTGGTCCGGCTACCTCGCCGAACTCTTCAACCTGCCCAGCGCCTGGTTCGCCGAGGAGGGCAGCGTGGTCAACCTCGGCGCGATCGCCATCGTGCTGATCCTCGGGGCGATCGGCATCGTCGGCATCCGCGAGTCCGCCCGGGTGACCAACCTGCTGGTCCTGGTCAAGGTCGCCATCTGCGTGTTCATCGTGGTCGCCGGGGCGTTCTTCGTGAAGGCCGCCAACCTCAGCCCGTTCATCCCGACCGCCGAGCCGGCCGGGAGTGGCGAGGACGGCATCCGGCAGCCGGTCACCCAGGCCGTCTTCGGTCTGGAGCCGTCGATCTTCGGCTTCGCCGGGGTGCTGACAGCCGCCGCGGTGGTGTTCTTCGCGTACACCGGTTTCGAGGCCGTGGCGAACCTCGGCGAGGAGACCCGCAAGCCCCGCCGCGACCTGCCGCTGGGCCTGCTCGGCACGCTGGGCATCTCCACCGTGCTGTACATCGGCGTCTCGCTGGTGCTGGTCGGCATGGTGCGCTACACCGACATCGACGAGGGCGCCCCGATCGCCTCGGCCTTCGAGGCGGTCGGCGCCGGCTGGGCCGCCATCCTGGTCTCGATCGCCGCCGTCGCCGGCCTGACCAGCGTCATCCTGGTCGACCTGGTAGCCATGGGCCGGATCGGCTTCGCCATCGGGCGGGACGGGCTGATCCCGCCGTCCATCGCCAAGATCCACCCGCGCTGGGGCACCCCGTACCGGATCTCGGCGATCATGACGGTCGGCGTGGCCCTGCTCGCCGGCTTCCTGCCGCTGTCCGCGCTGGCCGACCTGGTCAGCATCGGCGCGCTCTGCGCGTTCGTGCTGGTCTCGATCGCGGTGCCGATCCTGCGCCGGCGGCGCCCGGAGCTGGAGCGGCCGTTCAAGGTGCCGTTCTCGCCGGTGCTGCCGATCGTGTCCGCGCTGGCCTGCCTCTACCTGATGTTCAACCTGTCCGTGGAGACCTGGCTCCGGTTCCTCGCCTGGATGGTGCTCGGCGGGCTCATCTACTTCGGCTACGGCCACCGGAAGAACCGCCTGGCCCGCCGCGAGCAGCAGGCGGAGGCGGAGCCGGCCGTGACGAGCTGACCGACCGCCGAACGACGACATCGCGGTATCCCGGCACCGGGGATACCGCGATGTCGCGTCTTCCGGCTCAGGGGCGCGGCTGGGGCTCCGCCGTCGGGCCCTTCACCACGGGCCGGCCGTCGGTCCACACCACCTCGTCGAGCCAGACCTGGCGGCCCGGGTCGGTGCTGCCCTCCTGGCCGGGCGGCCAGGCGTGGTACAGCAGCCAGGTGCGGCCGTCCTTGGAGACCATCGACGCGTGACCCGGCCCGGAGGCGACCGCGTTCGACGTCAGGATCGGGTTCTCGGCGGCCTTCACGCACGGCCCCGTGGGGCTCTCGCAGACCGCGTAGCCCTCGGCGTAGGTGTCCCGGTCGTAGGCGTTGGCGGCGAAGAAGAGCAGCAGCTTCCCGTCGTGCCGGTGGAAGAACGGCCCCTCGATCAGCGTGCCCTCCCAGGGCTCGGTCTGCTTGAGCAGCTTCGTCGGCGCGCCGACCAGCCGGAGCCCGTCGGGCGAGAGGCGCTGCGACCAGAGCCAGGTGTCCACCCCGATGGCGTTGCCGTCGTTCTTCCAGAGCAGCCAGAGGCTCCCGTCGGTGTCCCGGTACGGGCTGGCGTCGATCGAGCCGCCCAGCTCCGCCTGGCAGACCAGCGGCCCGTCCGCGTCGTCCCGGTACGGCCCGAGCGGGGTGGTCGCGACCGCCCGGCCGAGGCACTGCCGGCCGGAGTCACGGTCGGCCACCGTGTAGTAGAGGACGAACCGGTCCGAAGCGAGCTGGATGACCTCCGGCGCCCAGGTCTTCCCGGCGTCGGCCCAGGCCGGCAGCTCCGGCAGGGCGTCACCGGCCTCGGTCCACTCGACCAGGTCGGGCGAGGTGAGCACCGGGACGTTCCGGCCGCCCGAGTTGGTGTGGAACAGGTACCAGGTGTCGCCGACCCGGATCGCCTGCGGGTCGGGTGCGTCGGTCCTGATGACCGGGTTGGTGTACACGCGTGCGCCCTCCGGCGTACTCGACGGGGTTTCTCCGCTGCCGCAACCGGCGACGAGCAGCGCGGCGGCCAGGGCCGCCGCGCCGCGTCGCCGTGTCCGCCGGCCGGTCATCCCTTCAGACCGCTGCGCGACACGCCCTGGATGACGTGCCGCTGGGCGAGCACGAAGAGGATCAGCACCGGCACGCTGGCCAGCACCGCCCCCGCCATGATCACCGGGTAGTCGGTCACGTAGGCGCCCTGGAGCAGGCCCAGGCCGGCCGGCAGGGTCAGCCGCTCCGGGCTGAACAGCACGTAGACCGGCCACAGGAAGTCGTTCCAGTTGGTGAGGAACGACAGCACCGCCAGGGTGGCCAGCGCCGGCTTCGACAGCGGCAGCAGCACCCGGGAGAAGACCTGCCAGTGGTTCGCCCCGTCCAGCACCGCCGCCTCCTCCAGCTCGGCCGGGACGGAGAGGAAGAACTGGCGCAGGAAGAAGACCCCGAACGCGCTCGCCGCGCCCGGCACGACGATCACCGTCAGGGTGTCGATCCAGCCGAGCCGATCGGCGATCACGAAGTTCGGAATGATCAACGACGTGGGCGGCAGGAACAGCGTCCCGACGATCAGCGCGAAGCTCACCTTCCGGCCCCGGAACCGCAGCCGGGCCAGGGCGTACGCGGCCATCGACGCGGTGGCCAGCACCAGCAGCGTGTGCAGGCTGGCGGCGAGCATGCTGTTGAGGAACCAGCGCAGCACCGGGTTGGCGGTGTTGCCGAGGATCTGGTCGAAGCCGTACGTGGAGAACGGGTGCGGCAGCCAGCTCGGCGGGTCCTGCTGCGCGTCCTCGTACGTCTTCAGCGAGGTGAGGAGCATCCAGACCAGCGGGGTCACGAACACCGCGGTGATCAGGAGCAGCGCGCCGTAGCGCGCCACCCGACGCACGTTCGTCATGGTCGTCCCCTCAGTCTTCCCGGTAGCGGAACAGCCGGAAGTTGACGATGCTGACCACCGCCAGCAGCAGCGCGAAGAGCACGCTCATCGCGGACGCCTGGCCGACGTCGTAGTTGCGCAGCCCCTCGTCGACGATCCGCCAGACCACGGTCCGGGTCTGCTCGCCCGGCGCCCCCTGGGTGATCAGGAAGGACTGCCCGAAGACGTTCGCCGACGCGAGGATCGTCGTGGTGAGCACGAAGAGCAGCACCGGGCGCAGCCCGGGAAGGGTGACGTGGCGGAACCGGTCCCAGGCGCTCGCGCCGTCGACCTTCGCCGCCTCGTACAGCTCGGCCGGGATGTCCTGGAGCCCGGCCAGGTAGATCACCGCGTTGAAGCCGCAGGTCCACCACACCGTCACGCCGACCAGGGAGACCCAGGCCCACGGCACGTCGGTCACCCAGGGGGTGTCCGCGGGCAGCCCGACCGCGCCGAGCAGCCGGTTGACCAGACCGAGGTTCGCGTCCAGCAGGAAGCGCCAGAGCAGGCCGATCACCGCGACGCCGAGCACGTACGGGGCGAAGAAGGCGGCCCGGAAGAACGTCCGGCCGGGGAACTTCTCGTTCAGCAGCAGGGCCAGGCCCAGCGGGACGACCACCAGCAGCGGCACCGACAGCACGGTGAAGATCGCGGTCGCCCGGACGCTGGACCACCAGTCCGCGTAGTCGGCCGAGTCACTGGAGAACAGGTCCCGGTAGTTCTCCAGCCCGATGAACGGCCGGTTCGGCAGCTGGAGGTCCCACTGGTGCAGGCTGATCCAGACGCCGAACACGATCGGCGCCAGCCCGAAGACCAGGAAGAGAACCAGGTACGGCGCGAGGAAGAGGTACGGCGTCGCCCGGTGCCCCCGTTCCGTCGCGCCCCGACGGCGGGCGCGGCCCGCCGGGGGCGGCGCGTCACCACGCGCCGCCCCGACCTCGATCACGTCCGCCACGGCGGATCAGCTCCCGTACTTCTTGCGGTTGTCTTCGAGCTGCTTGTTGGCCTTGGCCACCCCGTCGTCCAGCGCCTGCTTCGGCGACTTCTTGCTGAGCGCCGCCTCGTTGAAGGCGTTGTAGAAGGTGGTCATGACCTCGCCGAGGCCGGGCGCGGCCGGCGGGAAGGCCGCGTACTCCAGCTCCGGGGCGAGCGCGCTGATCTCCGGCAGGGCCTTGAACTCGGCGCCCTCCCGGACCTCCTTGCGGGCCGGGATCTGACCACCCTTGGCCCAGTCGAGCGAGTGCTGGCTCAACCAGTTGATGAAGACCTTCGCCCCGGAGACCTTGTTGTTGTCGGCGCTGCGCTGCTTGACGATCGTGAAGTTGTGCGAGTTCGCCCAGGTCGCCTTCTGGCTGCCGATCTGCGGCAGGGGCGCGACGCCCCACTGCACCTGGGGGCTCTTCTTCAGGTCGTTGATCTGCCAGATGCCGTTGAAGTTGAAGGCGTTCTTGCCGCTCTTGAGCGCCAGGTAGTCGGCGTCCTGGCCGACGTTGGCGGGGGAGAAGCCCTGCTTGATCATGTCGACCAGCCAGGTGCACGCCTCGACGGCCGGGTCCGAGTTGAAGGTCGCCTTCGCCACCTCGGCGTCGAAGAGCGTCCCGCCCCACTGGTGCAGCAGGCTGTAGAAGGTCATGCCGCCGGTGAACTGGAACGGGCTGACCCAGAAACCCTGCACGCCGGCCTTCTTCAGCTCGGTCAGCGCCGCCGTGTACTCGTCCTTGGTCGTCGGCGGCTTGTTCGGGTCGAGGCCGCCCTTCTGCATGACGGCCTTGTTGTAGTAGAAGCCCATCGGGTGCATGTCCAGCGGGATGCCGTACCGCTTGTCGTGGTAGATGCCGCCCTTCCACACCGTCGGGGCGAAGTCGCCCTCGCTCAGCTCCAGGGCCTTGGCCACGTCGTCCAGCTCGGTGATCACGCCGCGGGCGGCGAAGGTGGCGAGCTGGTCCATGTGCATGACCGCGATGTCCGGGCCGTTGCCGCTGGTCACCGCGCCGGGCAGCTTGCTGTAGTAGTCCTGCCACTCGTACGTGATGACGCTGACGGCGATGTTCTGGTGCTCGCTGTTGAACTGCTCGACCAGTTTCTTGAAGATGTCGCCGTCGCCGCCGGTGAAGCCGTTCCAGAGCTTCAGGTCGACCTTCGGGCCGGTGTAGTCCTTGCCGCCGTTGCCGGCCGCGGTGGAGCCCTTGGTGCTGCTGCCGCCGCCGCAGCCGGCCAGCGTCAGCGTGGCCGCCGCGCCGAGCCCGACACCGAGGCCGAGCAGGCGGCGTCGGCTCATCTCGTTCTGGATCATGCTCACTCCTTGGGGGACGGGATGCAGTATTGCCTGGTCACGGCTGAGTCGCGAAGCGCAGCAGGTTCCAGGAGCAGGCGGGCAGTGCCACGGAGCACCGGCCGCCGTCGAGGGTGGGGGTGGTGATCTCCCGAGGCGTCACCCGCTCGGGCTCCGCCTCGGTGTTCGTGGCGGCCGGGTCGCCGCCGGCCGCGAGGGTGGTGTGTCCGACGGCGCGCAGGCCGGGCAGCCCGCGCATGTCCAGGTCGAGGGCGAGGTCGTTCGGACCCCGGTTGACCGCGAAGACGGCCAGCCCACCGGTCTCCTCGTCGTGCACGGCGACGGTGTCGAGCACCGGCACCTCGCCGTACCGCTTCGTCTCGTACGTGGGGCCGACCGGCTCGGTGCGCAGCACGGTGCCCCGGGCGTGCCGGGCGGTCAGGGCGAACGGGTGGAAGATGCTCTGCCGCCAGGCCGGCCCGCCGTTGCGGGTGCGGATCGGGGCGATCACGTTGGCGAGCTGCGCCTGGCAGGCCACCCCGACCCGGTCGGCGTGCCGGAGCAGGGTGATCAGCAGGTCGCCGACCACCACGGCGTCGACGGCGTTGTAGTCGTCCTCGATCAGGGCCGGCGCCTCGACCCAGCCGCGCCGGTCGAGGTCGGCCTGGAGGCGGGACTGGTACCAGACGTTCCACTCGTCGAAGGAGATCTTCAGCTTGCGCCTCTGCCGCTGCTTGGCGGCCACGTGGTCGGCGGTGGCGACCACCTCGCGGATGAAGTTGTCCATGTCCACGGCCGAGGCCAGGATGCTGGCCCGGTCGCCGTCGGACGGGTCGTAGTAGGTGTGGGCCGAGATGTAGTCGACGTGCTCGTAGGTGTGCTCCAGCACGGTCGCCTCCCAGGAGGCGAAGGTGGGCATCCCCCGGTTGGAGCTGCCGCAGGCGACCAGGCTGATCGAGGGGTCGATCATCTTCATGGCGCGGGCGGTCTCGGCGGCGAGCCGGCCGTACTCGTCGGCGGTCTTGTGGCCGACCTGCCACGGCCCGTCCAGTTCGTTGCCGAGGCACCAGAGCCGGACCCCGTACGGGTCCTCGGCGCCGTGCTTGCGGCGCAGGTCGGACAGCTGGGTGCCGCCCGGGTGGTTGGTGTACTCCAGCAGGTCGCAGGCCTCCTGGACGCCACGGGTGCCGAGGTTCACCGCCATCATCGGCTCGACGCCGGCCTCGGCCGCCCAGGTCATGAACTCGTCCAGGCCGAACGCGTTGGTCTCGATGGTCTTCCAGGCCAGATCGAGCCGGCGCGGACGGTCGCCGACCGGGCCCACGCCGTCCTCCCAGCGGTAGCCGGAGACGAAGTTGCCACCCGGGTAGCGGACCACCGACACGCCCAGCTCGCGGGTCAGCTCCAGCACGTCGCGCCGGAAGCCGCGCGGGTCGGCGGTCGGGTGGCCGGGTTCATAGACACCGCCGTAGACGCAGCGGCCCATGTGCTCGACGAACGAACCGAAGAGGCGCCGGTCGGCCGCGCCGATGGTGAAGGTCGGGTCGATCGTGAGCTGCGCGTTCGGCACGGGTGCCACCCTTTCCTCGGTGCTGTCCCGGGTGACCTCGGTCACCCGTGTCCCTGGTTTGTACAACGTTGTAACCAACGATGTAAAGGGGTCGTTACGTCGTCGTGACGCGGTAGAGTGCGCCCCAGCAGCCACCGGGAGGAAGCGCAGTGCGGCACAGGCTCAAGGACGTGGCGGAACGGGCCGGCGTGTCGGTGAAGACCGTCTCCAACGTGGTCAACGGCTACCAGCACGTCCGCGCCGACACCCGGGCCCGGGTCGAGGCCGCCATCGTCGAGCTCAACTACCGCCCCAACCTCTCGGCCCGCAACCTCCGCAAGGGCCGCACCGGGGTGATCGCCCTGGCCGTGCCCGAGCTGGACATCCCCTACTTCGCCGAGCTGGCCCGGCACGTGGTCACCGCCGCCGCCGAACACGGCTGGACGGTGCTGATCGACCAGACCGGCGGCGGCCCGGAGCAGGAACGCAAGGCGGCCAGCGGCATCGGCGACCACATGATCGACGGGCTGATCTTCAGCCCGCTCGCACTGACCGCCGACGACCTCGCCGGCCTCGACGGCATGCCCATGGTGCTGCTCGGCGAGCGGGTCGACCACGGCCCCGCCGACCACGTCGTGGTCGACAACGTGGCCGCCGCCCGGGAGATCACCGCCCACCTGGTCGGGCTCGGCCGCCGCCGGATCGCCGCCATCGGCTCGCAGCGCACCCCCGAGGGCGCCAGCGCGCGCCTGCGCCTCACCGGCTACACCGCCGCGCTGGCCGAGGCCGGCATCGCCTACGACGAGCGCCTGGTGGCGCCCGCGCCGGCCTGGCACCGGGCGGACGGCGCGGCCGCCATGCGGCACCTGCTCTCCACCGGGGTACGCCCCGACGCCGTCTTCTGCTTCAACGACACCCTGGCCCTCGGCGCGCTACGCGCCCTGCACGAGTCCGGCCTGCGGGTGCCCGACGACGTCGCGGTGGCCGGCTTCGACGACATCGAGGACGGCCGCTTCTCCATCCCGACCCTGAGCACCGTCGCCCCCGACAAGGAGCGCATCGCCCGCCTGGCGGTCGAACTCCTGGCCGACCGCCTGACCGCCGACCGGGACGCCCCGCCCCGCGAGCTGGTCGCCCCCCACCGCCTGGCCCTCCGCGAATCCGCCCCCTGACCCCGACCTGGCCCCGCGCCGCCCGGCGCGCCCTCGGCGGTCGATCATGAGGTTGACGGCGGAGTCGATCTCCTGAAGTGCCGCCAACTTCATGATCGACTGCGCGACCCGCGGCGGGGGTCAGTCGAAGAAGCGGGCCAGGTGGGAACTGGACGGGGGTGGCGCGTCCGGGGGGAGCGGGGTCAGGTCGGCGAAGATCGAGGCGCCGTCGCAGCCAACGTGTAGCGGATACCAGCGCGGGGTGCCGGGCGGGCGCTGACCGCAGATGCCCTTGAAGGTCTGCACGTCCAGCAGGCGGACGTGGGTCGGGTCGGCCACCGCGTTCACGTGCCGCCACCAGGGGCTCATCACGTGCAGCACGCCGCCCGGGCGCAGCGCCCGGTGGCACTCGTCGAGCAGCGGCAGGAAGTCGATCAGGTGCTCCAGGATGTGCACCGCGAAGAGCACGTCCACCGAGTCGTCGGCCAGCGGGAGCGAGCCGGACAGGTCGGCCACCGCGTTCACCCCGGGCGCCGGATAGATGTCCAGGCCCAGGTTGCCCGGCCACTGCTTGGTCGCCCCGCAGCCCAGGTCCACCACGACCGGCGCCCGGCCGGCGACGCTCACCCGGCACCAGACGCCCAGCACCCCGTCGAGCCGGCCCACCAGGTCCCGGACCAGCCGCAGCTGCGCCGGGTCGGCCACCGCGCCGTCGAGGTGGGCCACCCCCCGGTCGAAGCGCACCTCCACGGTCAGCCCGCGCAGCCGCTCGTCGTGGCGGGCCTGATCGGCCCACGCCTCGGCGAGGAAGCCGTCGACCTCCCGCAGCCGCTCACCCGAGAGTGCGGATTGCCCCACCGCCACCATGCGCCCACCTCCGGGCGGCGCGATACCCGCATCCCCGCCCGGTATGCCTGACCTGCCCCAGAAGCCGGCACCCGGCGGTTGATCCACTTCACCTCGCCGAGCTGGCGGTATTCGGCACCCGTCGATGGCGCCACTTCGGCGAGCTGGAGTGGATCAAGGAATCAGCCGGCGATGGTGCGGCGTGTGCCGCGGGAGCCCCGCATCCGCTGGCGCGGCTGCGGCGCGGCCGCCTTCGGCCGTTTCAGGTGGTAGCGGTGCAACTCGTTGTTGCCCGGCAGGGACGGGTCCTCGCTCATCGCGACCAGTTCCCAGCCCTGGTCACCGGCCCGGTTCAGGTGGGCCAGCGCGGTGTCGCCGTACGGCGTGACGTCGATCATGGAGCCGTCCGGGCCGTACCAGATGAAGACGACCTCCCACCCGATGTCGGTGGTGGCGGCCTGCCGCCGGCGGACCAGCAGCGCGTACTCCCACTTGAGCATGGAGTCATTCTCACCCCGCGCGACCGGGTCGGCACGGATCAGTCTTCGACGATCCGTCCGTCCGCCACCCGCAGCCGCCGGTTCACGCTCACCGCGTCCAGCATCCGCCGGTCGTGGGTCACCAGCAGCAGCGTCCCCGGATAGCCCGCCAGGGCCGATTCGAGCTGCTCGATCGCCGCCAGGTCCAGGTGGTTCGTCGGCTCGTCGAGCACCAGCAGGTTCACCCCGCGCCCCTGCAGCAGGGCCAGCGCGGCCCGGGTGCGCTCGCCGGGGGACAGGGTGGCCGCCGGCCGCAGCACGTGATCGGCCCGGAGGCCGAACTTGGCCAGCAGCGTCCGCACGTCCGCCGGGTTCAGCTCGGGTACGGCGGCGCCGAACGCGTCCAGCAGGGGCTGGTCGCCGAGGAAGAGCCCCCGGGCCTGGTCCACCTCGCCCACCACCACGCCCGGGCCGAGCGCGGCGTGCCCCTCGTCCAGCGGCAGCCGGCCGAGAAGCGCGGCCAGCAGCGTGCTCTTGCCGGAGCCGTTCGCCCCGGTGATCGCCACCCGGTCGGCCCAGTCGATCTGGAGGTCCACCGGGCCGAGGGTGAAGTCGCCCCGGCGTACCCGGGCGTTTCGGAGCGAGGCCACCACGGCGCCGGCGCGGGGCGCGGCGGCGATCTCCATCCGCAGCTCCCACTCCTTGCGCGGCTCGTCGACCACCTCCAGCCGCTCGATCAGCCGCTCGGTCTGCCGGGCCTTGGCGGCCTGCTTCTCACTGGACTCGGAGCGGAACTTCCGGCCGATCTTGTCGTTGTCGGTGGCCTTGCGGCGGGCGTTCTTCACGCCCTTCTCCATCCAGGACCGCTGCGTCCGGGCCCGCGCCTCCAGCTGCGCCCGGGTGCCGGCGTACTCCTCGTACTCCTCGCGGGCGTGCCGGCGGGCCACCTCGCGCTCCTCCAGGTAGGCCGCGTAGCCGCCGCCGAAGTGGTTGACCTGGCCCTGGTGCAGGTCCAGCTCCACCACCCGGGTGACCGTCCGGGTGAGGAACTCCCGGTCGTGGCTGACCACCACGGTGCCGGCGCGCAGCCCGGTGACGAAGCGTTCCAGCCGGTCCAGGCCGGCCAGGTCCAGGTCGTTGGTGGGCTCGTCGAGCAGGAAGACGTCGTAGCGGCTGAGCAGCAGCGAGGCCAGCCCCGCCCGGGCCGCCTGGCCGCCGGAGAGGCCGGTCATCGGGTGGTCGAGGTCGACGCGGAGCCCCAGCTCGGCGGCGACCTGCTCGGCCCGCTCGTCCAGGTCCGCCCCGCCCAGGTCGAGCCAGCGCTCCAGCGCCGTGGCGTACGCGTCGTCCGCGCCCGGAACCCCGGCCGTCAGCGCCTCGGTGGCCGTGTCCAGCGCCGCCTGCGCCGCCGTCACCCCGGTGCGCCGGGCCAGGAAGTCGCGGACCGTCTCGCCCGGCCGGCGCTCCGGCTCCTGCGGCAGGTAGCCCACGGTGGCGGTGGGCGGGCTCGACACCACCGACCCCTGCTCCAGCGGCTGGAGCCCGGCGAGGGTACGCAGCAGCGTGGACTTGCCGGCGCCGTTCACCCCGACGAGCCCGACCACGTCGCCCGGGGCGACCACCAGGTCCAGGTCGGTGAAGAGGAGACGGTCGCCGTGCCCGGCGGTGAGGTCCTTGGCGATCAACGTGGCGCTCATGAGGAGATCGAGCCTACCGGCGCGCCGAATCGGTTGACCCGGGCTCGGGGCCCGACCGAGGTGAGGGAGACTCACAGCCGTGGTGACCACTCTGGCGATCGACTGCGGGGGCGGTGGGATCAAGGCCTCCGTGCTGGACGCGGCGGGGACCATGCGGGCCCGGCCGCTGCGCGTCCCCACGCCGTACCCGCTGCCGCCCGCCCTGTTCGTCAAGACGCTGCTGGACCTCGGCAGCCGGCTGCCCCCGGCGGACCGGCTCACCGTCGGGATGCCCGGCATGATCCGGCACGGCGTGGTGGTGGCCACCCCGCACTACGTGACCCGCTCCGGCCCGCGCAGCCGGGTCGACCCGGACCTGGTCGCCGAATGGTCCGGGTACGACGCGCGCAGCGCCCTGGCCGAGGCGTTCGGCGTGCCGGCCCTGGTGCTCAACGACGCCGAGGTGCACGGCGCGGGCGTCGTCGCCGGGACCGGCTGCGAGCTGGTGCTGACCCTCGGCACCGGGCTGGGCAGCGCGCTCTTCGACGGCGGGGTGCTCGCACCGCACCTGGAGCTGTCGCACGCGCCGGTGCGCTGGAACACCACCTACGACACGTACGTCGGAGAGCCGGAACGGCGGCGCCTCGGCGACGCGTTCTGGTCCCGGCGGATCCGCCAGGTGGTGGACGGCCTGCGGCCGGTCTTCCGCTGGGACCGGCTCTACCTGGGCGGCGGCAACTCCCGCCTGATCCGGCCGGACCAGCTGGCCCGGATGGGCGACGACGTCGTGGTCGTCCCGAACACGGCCGGAATCGTCGGCGGTGTCCGGGCCTGGGAGCTGGTCGGAGACCGGTACGACCCGACCTCCTGAGCACGATCTTCCCCGAAGGAACACTCGCGGTACGGCTGGTGTTGTGCCAGCGTCGGAGAAAGGGCTGGCGCGACACGAGGAGGTGGGTCGAGTGGATCTTCTGGCGGAGTACCGGCGGGCGACCATGTTCTTCGAAGCGGGTGACCCGACCGGAGCGGCCCGGCTGCTCGAACCGATCGTCGAGGCCGAGCCCGGCAACTCCTCGGTCCGGCAGTTGCTGGCCCGGGCGTACTTCCAGTCGGCCCAGCTCAACCGGGCCGAGGAGCAGTTGCGCGAGCTGGTCGACCGGGACCCGAGCGACCACTACGCGCACCACGTGCTGGGCCGGACGCTGGAGCGGATGAACCGCCCCGTCGACGCGCTGCGGCACCTGCGCATCGCGGCGGCCATGTACTCGACCAACGCCGACTACACCACGGCGCTGCGCCGGGTGGAGGGCAAGGTCGGCGGTCGCTGACGGTTGACCACGAAGGGCAGCCCCTCGGGGCTGCCCTTCGGCGTACCTAGGATGGGCTGGTGAAGCTCAAGCTCGACCTCCACGACATCTACAACCGGGGCCACGACATCGACCGGGCCCTGCGCGGGATCATGGACGAGGCGGTGGCGAAGAAGGCCACCCTGGTGGAGATCATCCCTGGGAAGGGCTCCGGCCAGCTGAAGAAGAAGGTGCTGCGCTTCCTCGACCAGAAGGACGTCAAGCAGCTCTACCACCGGGTCGAGAAGGACTCGAAGAACTTCGGCCGCCTCTTCGTGCATTTCCGCTGGAAGTAGAGCCTGCGGAACAGTTCCGGCCGCTTTGGTGATCCTGCTCACCCCGGCTGGATCGGGTATTGGCCGACCGGCAGCCTGGCCAGGTGTCAACCACGGTGATGCCGGAGAGCCCTGCGGTCGCTGTCGCGCCCATCAGGCGTGACCCGTACATCGACAACGTCAAAGGGCTGTTGATCGTCCTGGTCGTGCTTGGCCACCTGCTGGCTCAGACGCTCGGCTCCTCGCCAGGTGGCAAGACGATCTACACATTCATCTACCTGTGCCACATGCCGGCCTTCGTCATGCTTTCGGGGATGCTCTCGGCAGCCGAACTCACCGGCCGTCGCGCGGCGTCGCTGATCCGGGACCTGCTCGTGCCGTACGTGGTGTTTCAGCTGCTCTACATGACCTTCTACACGGTCATGGACAAGCCGATGCACTGGACGGTCAACGGGTTCCTCTCCCCGATCTATCACCTGTGGTTCCTGCCCGCTCTGTTCATCTGGCGGATGCTCGCTCCGCCCTTCGCCCAACTCCGTGGAGCGGTCGTCGTCGCGATCGTGGTGTCCCTCTCCGCCGGAGCCGCCACGGTGCTCGGTCGCGCCCTGGCCTTGGACCGGGTGTCAGGGATGCTGCCCTTCTTCGTCCTCGGTGTCTGGCTCGGTCGCGGCAGGCTCGCGTACCGCCCATCTGCGCGCGTGCGGGTAGCCGCGATCGCCGTGCTCGTCGCTGCCGCGCCGCTCGCCTATCTGGTCGCCTCGCGGCTGTCGGGCCTCTGGGTGTACTGGAACCGCGCTTACCAGCAGCTCGGGGTGGGGGTGACCGAAGGCGTCCTGATCCGGCTTGGACTGCTGGGCGTCGGGTTGGCGATGACCTGGGCGATCATGATGCTCGCTCCGCGTCGCCAGACGTTCTTCACGGGTTGGGGAGTCAACTCCATGTACCCGTATCTGCTGCACGTGTTCGTCGTCATGGCCTTCGCGTGGTCACCCCTCGTCGACCAGGTCGACAACATCCCGGCCTTGCTGGTGCTCGTCGCCGCGGCCGTCGCGCTGGTCTGGCTCACCGCCAGCCGGCCCGTGGTGTGGGCGTTGCGTCCGCTGGTCAGCCCGCCGGTCCGCTGGATGCTCAGGGACGGCCCAGCGGCGAATCACCAGTCCACGACGGGCCCGGGCTCACCCGCGCGGACCTCGTGGTCGAGGCCATCGAGAAGCAGGTGAAGGCGCGCGTGGGACGGGCCGTGCCTCCGATCGCGCGGCGGCGCCCTCGATGGTCAGACGGCGGCGCTCCGGGCGGGCCGGGCGCTGGCGGCGGCGACCATTCCCGCGGTGACCGGGGAGGGCCGGAAGCCTTTGACGATCAGGTAGACGCCCAGCGAGAACTCCCACACGGCGATGGGGATGGCCGCGATCGCCGCCACCGGGGACAGGCGGTCCCAGAGGCCGAACAGTGTGCCGGCGTCGGAAACGACGAGCAGGGGCGCCCCGAGGAGGCCGAGCACCGGAAGAACCCGCGGTACGAGGCGTGACTGGTACAGCAGGGAACCCAGCAGCAGGGCGTTCACGGCCGGAAGGAAGCCCTGGCTGATCAGGAAGATCGAGTCGTAGAAGGCGACCAGCGCCTGACCGGTGACCAGGGCATCTGTTCCGGCTCCGGCCCGCCGCAGGGCCACGACCGTCAGGAGGCTCGCGACGCCGACGAAGATGCCGGCGGCTTCGAGAACCCGGGCGCCGATGAAGCCCAGCGCGCGGGCCTCCCCCTGCCGTTTGACCACCGGGTACAGCGCGACGGCGGTGCCGATGCAGGCGAGGGCAACGATCACCTCAAGGACGCCGCCGATGACGACCGGGGTTTCCGACGTGGTGCCGACGATGTAGTCCGCGTCGTGCACCGCACCGTACAGGCCGACGGTCGGGATCGAGACAAAGGTCAGCACGTAGAACCCGCCCGCGACCAGCGAGGTCCTCCTCAGTGAGTCCATCGGGGCTCCTTTCGTTGCTGGCGTTCAGTCGACGGTGGTCATGAGGTCACCCTCCTGCCGATCGGTGCGACGGCGAATCGGCCGCACGGGCAATCCTCGCGGCGTCGGCCCGGTGCCCCGGTTGGTGCATTCCGCGGGAAGCGGCCCGGCGGAGCCGCGCTGCCCGGACAATTGCCGGAAAGGCAGCGGCCCGGGGCGGCGGGAGGCCCGGCATGACGACCGGAGGCGGCAGCGAGCTGGTGCGCCCGCCGGGAGGCTCGACCCGCGCCACCCTGCTGGAGTTGCTCTTCGACGTCGTCTTCGTGGCCGCGCTGGCGTTGGTGTCGATGCTGATCGCGGACCGGGCCTCGTGGACCGGCGTCGCGCCGGTCGTGATCATGCTGATGGCGGTGTGGTGGACCTGGTCGATCACCTCGACGACCACCGACTTCTACGACCCGGACCAGCGACCCATCCAGACCATCCTCATGGTGACCATGTTCGGTGCCGTGGTGACGGCGGCGGGGCTGGCCGTCGATTCGCACGCGCTGGTCTTCGCGATCGGCTACGTGACCCCGCACCTGGTGCGCGGGGTGGTGCTGGTGGCCGTGCTGCACCCGCGCCAGCGCATGGCCGAGCAGCGGGCCGCCCGCTTCCTCTTCTGGTTCGTGGTCTCCGGCTTCTTCTGGATCGGCGGGGCGCTGCTGCCGGACGGGTGGGCGTTGGCGCTGTGGGTCGTCGCCGTGACGATCGACTACGTCTCGGCCGGCGCGCGTTACCCGACGCCCGGTCTCGGCCGGGTGCCGCTCGCCCAGTACGAGAAGACGACCGAGCACCTGGGGGAGCGCTACCAGCAGTTCGTCATCCTGGCGCTCGGCGACGTCATCCTGGTGCCGACCCTGGAGATCAGCCGGTCCGACTTCACCCTGGCCCGGTCGGCCGCCTTCGTGACCGCTTTCTGCACCATGCTGCTGCTCTGGCAGATCTACGTTCTGGGTGCCGGTTCGATCGTGCGGACCACCGCCCCGCAGGTGCTCCGGCGCGCGACTCGGCTGGCGCCGTACACCCACCTCGTCATGCTGGCCGGCATCGTCTGCACGGCCGCCGCGTTCGACCTGGTCCTTGAGCGTCCCACCGGCGACACGCCGCGACGGTGGATCGCGCTGATCTTCGGCGGTCCCGCCCTCTTCCTGGTGGGCCGCACCCTGTTCACCTACAAGATCATCGGCACGGTCCCGTGGCGTCGGGTGTTCTGGCTGGTGGTGATGCTGGCCTTGATGCCCTGGGTGGGCGGGTGGCACCCGGTGCTGGTCGCCGCCCTCATCGTGCTGGTGCTGTCCGGGGTGGTGGTCACCGACACCATGAGCCGGCGGTCGAGCCGCCCACTGCTGCGGGGGCGGCCCGGTTGATCATGCTCAGCCGAGCGGTGGGGCTCCGATCAGCCAATTAGTTGCTTCGAGTAACTGGTTGTCCGGAGGCAATCACCGGGCTGGTTGATCTTGCGGGGGCCTCGGCTGTGCCACTCTCTGCCGGGCGCCGCTTCCGTTCCGGATCGTCGCCATGACCTGCGAAAACAAGCACAGGTGGGCCGCCGGCGGGAAACGACCGCCGGCGGTCTCGCGATCGTCGATGAAAGGCACAACGAAATGTCGCAGCCGACCCCGCCCCCGCCTCCGGGATACGCCCCCGCGCCCCCGCCGAAGAAGGGGATGTCGACGGGGCTGAAGGTCTTCCTCATCATCGCCGGCCTGGCCGTCGTGCTCTGCGGCGGCGGCCTCGTGGCGTGCACCGCGCTGGTCGGCAAGGCGGCCGACGACATCAGCAAGAGCCAGGATGCGAAGGCCGGGCACGTCGAGCTCAAGTCGTGCGAGGCCGAGTCGGCCGGCGACGAGTTCCTGGCGAACGTGAAGTTCGACGTCGAGGTGAACAACACCAGCAAGGACCAGAACACCTACCTGGTCGACGTGTTCGTGCTCGACGCCAAGGGCACCCGGGTGGGCAACACCACCGCCATCGTGTCGGACGTGCGGCCCGGCCAGAAGGCCGTCGAGGAGGGCATGGTCGTCCTGAGCCAGAAGGTGACCGGTGACGTCACCTGCAAGATCGACAAGGTCTCCTGACCTAGTCGCCGTGGCCCCCGGGCGATCCCCCGGGGGCCACACGGCTCACCAATGGCATGCCGTCGCCGAGCAGGACCGGGACGAGATCGCGGGCTACAGGGGATAGGTCCGGGCCACCGCCAGCATCTCCGAGCTGTGCGAGCCGACCACGCCGACGTCCGCGGGCCGGGCCCGGAACCCGGGCAGCCCGCCCAGGCCGTCGCTGGCGTCCATCGCCCGCAGGTTCACCTGCCCGGCCTTCGGCACCAGCGTCAGGGTGACCTCGACACCCTCCGGCGGCGGGGCGTGGAAGACGACCCCGAAGCCCCACCGGCCGTCGCGCGCCTTGACCGGCACGTCCCGCCCCGCCACCGTCGCCGACCGCACCTCGGCGGTCGAGGTGTCCACGTGCAGGGAGAGCAGCCGGACCGGCCGCTGGGGGAGCACGCGCAGCCGCAGCACCCGCTGGTCGCCCGAGCGGGTGTCGGAGAGGGTCTCCAGCTTCGGGGCGGGCAGGTTCGCCGCCTGGGCCGCTCCGGCCCGCAGTTCCGCGTCACCCAGCCCCGGGAAGTCGTCGGCCACGGAGACGGCGCGGTCCACGTACCCGTCGGTCCAGGGCTGCGGGTCTTCCTCGTGACTGAGCCACTGCGCCTTCCCGGTGCCCGCGTCGAGGGCGTACATGAGGTGGGTCGGCACGGGGTGCGCGGCGTCGAAGCGGTCCACGGCCAGGCCGACCCCGGCGAGCACCACGGCCGCGAGCGCGGCGGCGCCGGCCGGCAGCGCGCCGAGCCGGCGGGCCCGCAGCGCGAGCAGGCCGCGCTGGCCGCCGGCCTGCGGGTGCAGCAGGTCCACGACGGGCAGCGCGGCCAGGCCGAGCAGCACCGCGAAGAGCGCCGCCACGCCACCCATGCCCATGCCGAGCGCCGGGAAGAGCAGCACCACGGTCGGCAGCAGGATCACCACGGCCACCGCGCCGGCCAGGGTCACGGCGACCACCGGCCACGGGCCGTCGCGGCGGGTGGCCAGCGCCGCCAGGCCGGCCAGCGCGCCGGCGAGGGCGGGCAGGGTGGTCAGGTACGCGCCACCGGGCACCAGCACGGCGAGGAGCACCCCGAAGAGGGCCAGCCACACCAGGCCACCGAACGCCAGGGCGGCCGGGCCGGCCCAGCGGCGGGTCAGCGCGTACCAGGCGAACAGGATCGCGGCGGCGAGCGCCACCACGGCGAGCCGGTACCAGACCGGGCGGTACGGGTCGAGCAGCTCGGCGTAGCCGGGGCGGACGGTGGTGACCGCGGTCCAGAGCAGCCACGCGCCGAGCGGGGCGGCGACGACCGGCACGAGGGCCAGGCCGGCGCCGGCCACGAGCCGCCCGGTGGTGGCCCGGCCGCGCCGGCGCAGCAGAGCGCCGAGCACGCCGACCGCGAGCAGCGCGGCCAGCGCCAGCGGCAGCGTCAGCCAGCCGGGGTAGCGGACCAGCCCGCCGGGCACCGGGAAGTAGGTGTCGTCGTGGCCGGAACGCAGGTCGCCCAGGTCGGTCCGGCCGAACTCGCGGGCCAGGCCGAGCGCGTTGTCGCCGTGCATCTGGAGGCTGCCCCGGTCCATCGCCGCCGGCACGTCGAGCGGGGTGTGGTAGACCGCGCCCCCGTCGATGTACGCCGAGTTCAGTCCGACGAACCGGTGGTCGAGGAAGGCGGTGAAGTCGGTGTCGTTGGGCAGCGCCCGGTAGATCTCCACCGCGAACGAGGTGCCCACCGGGTGCGGGGCGGCCCGGCCGAACGCCTCCACGAGCTTCGCGTTGTTCCGGGACGTCTCGAACATGATCACCGGGCCGGTGGAGCCGCGCGCCTCCAGGTTGAGGACCACGCCGCCGTCGGCGGCCAGCGGGTGGTCGGCGGCGAAGCCGGCGGCCCCGCAGAGGCACGCCTCCTCCGCGTCGGTGAGCACCAGGACCACGTCGTTGCGGGGACGCGGGCCGGCGCTCAGCGCCCGGGCCACCTCCAGGATGGTGGAGGTGCCGGCGGCGTCGTCGTTGCCGCCGGGCCCGGACTGCACCGAGTCGTAGTGGGCCACCAGGAAGACCCGCCCGGTCGGGTCGGTGCCGGGCAGCCGGGCCACCACGTTGCGGACCCGGGCCAGGGTCGCGCCGCCGGCCGCCCCGCTGAGCTGCCCGGCCTCCGGGGCCACCGTGTCCTGCACCTCGGTCTCCAGGCCCAGCCCGCGCAGCACGCTTACGAGGTGCTCCCGGACCTGGTCGTTGGCGGCGCTGCCGGCCACGTGCGGCCGCGCCGCGATGACCTTGACCTGCTGGTACGCGCGCTCGGCGCTGAACGCGTCCGCCGGCGCGTCGGCGGGGCGGGGCGCCGGGGTGGCCAGGTCGACCAGGACGCCGGCGCCGACGGCGAGCAGCGCGGCGAGCGCGGCCAGCGCGGCGGGCAGCCGCCGGCGCGGCCGGGCCAGCGCCCGGTCGGCCGGTCGGGTGGGAGGCGGGCCCGGCCGGGCCGGAGCGCGGTCGGCGGGGCGGGTGGGGGGTACGCCCACGGGTACTCCTCGGGGTGCTTCGGGGGTGGGCATCATCCTGCACCCCCGCGGCCTGCGGCGGCACTCCCACCGGCCGGTGCGCTCCCGGCCGGAGCTCCGTCGCGGCGTAACATCGGGCGTCGGCCGTGCCGCTGTTCGTCGGGTGGATTCGCTCGCCCCGCCCGCGCCGACTCCGGTCGTGTTGTGTGCGACCGTTGTCTGAGACAGGATCAGCAGCGCACTCGGAAGGAGCCCCGACATCACCAGCGAACTCCCGCGTCTCGCGGCGGTGACCCGGCCGCACCGGGGCACCGGTCTGCCCGGTGTCCCCGTCGCGCCGCAGGTCGGGCTCGGGCACTACGGCCGTGTGCCCCCGGGCGAGCGGCTGCGGGTTCTGCTGGTCGAGGACGACGAGGGTGACGCCTTCCTGGTCGGCGAGCTGCTCGCCGAGACCAACTCGATGATCGACCTGCTGGTCGCCACCAGTCTCAGCGAGGCCCGGCAGCGGGTGATGGGGGTCGACTGCGTCCTGCTCGACCTGGGCCTGCCCGACGCGCAGGGCCTGGACGGGCTGCGCCAGGTGCTGGAGATGGCCAGCGGGGCGGCGGTCTGCGTGCTCACCGGCCGCTCCGACGAGCACCTGGGCATCGTCGCGGTTGCCGAGGGCGCGCAGGACTACCTGGTCAAGGGGCAGGTCGACGGCGTCCTGCTGACCCGGGCCCTGCGCTACGCGGTGGAGCGCAAGCGCGCCGACGAGAACGCCCGCCGGCTGCGTGAGGTGGAGCTGCGCCAGGCCGAGTCGGCCCGCCTGGAGCGCGGCCTGCTGCCCCAGCCGCTGATGACCACCGACCAGGTGGCGGTGCACACCTTCTACCGCCCCGGCCGGCACGCCGCGCTGATCGGCGGCGACTTCTACGACGTGGTGCAGACCCGGCCGGACCGGATCGACCTGATCGTCGGTGACGTCTGCGGCCACGGCGTGGACGAGGCGGCCCTCGGGGTCGAGCTGCGGGTGGCCTGGCGGGCCCTGGTCCTGGCCGGGGTGCCGGACGACGAGGTGCTGCCCGCGCTGGAGCAGGTGCTGATGAGCGAGCGCCGGCTCCAGGAGATCTTCGCCACGGTGGCCACCGCCCGGCTCGACCTGGCGGCCAACCGGGCCACCGTGCGACTCGCCGGGCATCCGCCGCCGTTGCTGCTCAGCGGGGGTAAGGTCGCCCCGGTGCCGGCCCGGGGCGGTCTGCTGCTGGGCGTACGGCCGCGCCGACCCGTTGCCTTCGACCTGGAGTTCGACACCGATGACTGGTCCCTGCTGATGTACACCGACGGCCTCATCGAGGGTCGGGTGGACAGCGGTGACGACCGGCTGGACGTGCCGGGGCTGACCGACCTGCTCGCCGACCCCGCCAACCGCGCGGTGTCCCTTGCCGAGCTGCCCGCCTGGCTGGTCGGCCGGGCCGAGCAGCTCAACGGCGGCCCGCTCGCCGACGACGTCGCCATGCTGCTGGTCACCCGGGGTGGTGGCCGATGAAGGCGTACCAGCAGGGTTGGACCCTGCGACGGCGCGTCGGCGCACTTCTCGGCGTGGTCCTGGTGCTGCTGCTCGGGCTGGCCGCGGCCGAGGCGACCCTCGCCGCCAAGAACCGGCAGAACATCGACGCGGTGCTGCTCAAGACCGGCCCGTTGCGGGTGCAGGCGCAGGAGCTGATGAGCGCCCTGCTCGACCAGGAGACCGCGGTCCGCGGCTACGCGGTGAACGCCGACCGCAACGACCTGGAGCCCTACCAGGACGGCCTGCGGCGGGAGCAGGACACGGTCGTCGAGATGCGGAAGCTGGCCGTCGACTATCCGGACGTGCTGCGCGAGGTCGGCGTCGTCGAGCAGCGGGCCGCCGAGTGGCGGGCCGCCGTCGCCGAGCCGGTGATCACCACGACCGAGCGCAGCGGCCCGTCCGCCGGCCAGGCGCTGATCACCGACCAGACCCGGCAGCAGTTCGACAGCATCCGGTCCGCGGTGGACGCCCTCCAGGGCGAGATCCTGGAGGTCCGGAAGGAGACCGCCGACAAGGTCAACGCGACGAGCAACGTGCTGGTGGTGCTCCTGATCATCGCGGCCCTGGTGGTGGCGGTGGCCGGCGCGGTCATGCTGCTCTCGCTCGACCGGATCCTGATCCGGCCGCTGGCCGGCCTCGTCAGTCAGGTGCGCGAGGTGGCCGAGGGCGACTACCGGCACCACATCGAGGGGTCCGGCCCGCCGGAGTTCCGGCTGCTCGCCGACGACATCGACCTCATGCGGCAGAAGATCGCCCGGGAGCTGGACGAGGTACGCGAGGCGCGTGAGCGCATCGAGTGGGTCAACAGCCAGCTCCAGAAGCAGGCCGAGGAACTCACCCGGTCCAACCGTGACCTGGAGCAGTTCGCGTACGTCGCCTCGCACGACCTCCAGGAGCCGCTGCGCAAGGTGGCCAGCTTCTGCCAGCTCCTCCAGCGGCGTTACGCGGGCCAGCTCGACGAGCGGGCCGACCAGTACATCGCCTTCGCGGTCGACGGCGCGCAGCGGATGCAGCGGCTGATCAACGACCTGCTGGCGTTCTCCCGCATCGGCCGGCTCACCACCGGTTTCACCGAGGTCGACCTCAACAAGGTGATGGGCGACGTGGCCGGGCAGACCGAGGCGGCCCGGCAGTACGCCGACGCCGAGCTGACCTGGGACAGGCTGCCGGTGATCCGCGGCGAGGAGCCGCTGCTGACCAACCTGCTGGCCAACCTGGTCAGCAACTCGATCAAGTTCCGGCGGCCCGACCTGCCGCCGAAGGTGCACGTCTCGGCCCGCCTGGTCGACGACGAGTGGGAGATCAGCTGCCGGGACAACGGCATCGGGATCGAGCCGGAGTTCGCCGACAAGATCTTCGTGATCTTCCAGCGGCTGCACTCCAAGGACGCGTACCCGGGCACCGGCATCGGGCTGGCCATCGTCAAGAAGATCGTCGAATACCACGGCGGCCGGGTCTGGGTGGACACCGACACCGCGGAGGGGACCACCATCCGGTTCACGCTCCCGGCCCTGCCCGAGGACGTCGCGGCGGCGCGGGCGGCGGAGCCGGCCAGGGTCGAGGAGTCGACCGGGGACGGGACGGCGGCCGGGGACGGCGCCGAGGACGCCGCGGTGAGCGTGGCCCGGCAGCCGGACGGCACGGCCCGGGAAGAGACGCCCGAGGGGGCGGCCCGAGACACTGAGACGGGTGGCATGAAGGAGACGGTGGGATGACCGCGCCGGCGGACGGCAAGAGCCCGATCGAGGTCCTGCTCGTCGAGGACGACCCGGGCGACGTGCTGATGACCCAGGAGGCGTTCGAGGAGCACAAGCTCCGCAACCGCCTCACCGTGGTCTCGGACGGCGCCGAGGCGCTGGCCTACCTGCGTCGCGAGGGCCCGTACGGGGACGCCGTCGCCCCCGACCTGATCCTGCTCGACCTGAACCTGCCCCGCCGGGACGGCCGGGAGGTGCTGGAGGAGATCAAGAAGGACGAGCAGCTCTGCCGGATCCCGGTCGTGGTGCTCACCACCTCCCAGGCCGACGAGGACATCCTGCGCAGCTACCAGCTGCACGCCAACGCCTACGTGACCAAGCCGGTGGACTTCGAGCGCTTCATCTCGGTGGTCCGCCAGATCGACGAGTTCTTCGTCAGCGTGGTCAAGCTGCCGCCGCGTGGCTGACCCGCTGCTGGAGGAGGTCGGCGCGCTGCTGCGGGAGGCCGCGGCCGACATCGTGGTGCCGCTGTTCCGCCGCCTCGACGACTCCGACATCTCCGAGAAGGCCCCCGGCGAGGTGGTCACCGTCGCCGACCGGAAGGCCGAGGCGCTGATCTCCGCCGGGCTGCGGCGGCTGCGCCCCGGCTCGGTGGTCGTCGGTGAGGAGGCGGTCGCCGACGACCCGTCCCTGCTGCGGCACCTGCGCGGCGCCGGTGACGTCTGGCTGGTCGACCCGGTGGACGGCACCTCCAACTTCGCCGCCGGCCGGCGCCCCTTCGCCCTGATGGTGGCGCTGCTGACCGACGGGGTGCCGGTCGCCTCCTGGGTCTACGACCCGCTGGACGGCGCGCTGGCCAGCTGCCGGGTGGGCGACGGCACCCGGCTGGACGGCACGACGGTGCGCACCGCCGGGCGGGTGCCCGAGGTCGGCGCGCTGCGCGGCACGGCGATGACCCGCTTCCTGCCCCCCGACTTCCGGCGGAGCGTCGAGGCGGGCGGCGAGCGGCTCGGCGAGCTGCTGCCCGGCCAGCACTGCGCCGGCCGGGAATACCTGGACGTGCTCACCGGCGCGCAGCAGTTCGTGCTCTTCTGGCGCACCCTGCCCTGGGACCATGCCCCCGGCACCCTGCTGGTCCGGGAGGCCGGCGGGGTGGCCCGCCGCTTCGACGGCACCGACTACCACCCGGCCGACGAGGGCAAAGGCCTGCTGGTCGCGGCCAGCGAGGAGAGCTGGGAAGAGGTCCGGGCGGCCCTGCTGGGCGGCTGAGCGAGCGATCCGCGACGGCCCCGGCACGCTCCGTCGACGATCCGCGTCGTCCGAGGTCGGGGGCGTGGCGCGCGGCCGGTGGTCCGGTATCGTGACCGGCGGTCTCCGCCAGCAGGCCGCCGCCCGGCGCCGGTGGAGCCGCCGCCGCGCAAGGTCGACTCGGGGGCCGGCGGTCGACGGAAGGACCCTCACGTGCCCAGGACCAGGCTCACCCGCCGGCCCGTCCGCCGGTCGCTGCTAGCCCTGCTCGCCGCGACGGCCCTGCTGCTGGGCGCCGGCCTCGCCCCCGCCGGGGCGGCCGCCGCCGCACCCACGCCGAACGCACCGGACGAGGGCGGCACCAAGCAGCTCCGCGCGGCCCTGGACGCGGCGGCGAGGGGCCACATCGAGGCCAAGAACCGGCTCGACAACTCCAAGCGCCGGCAGGTGGCGCTGACCTCCCAGCTCAAGCAGGTCGAGGCACGCCTGGTCGAGCTGTCCGCGCAGGTCGGTGAGGTGGCCGCGCAGTCCTACCGGCTGGGCCGGTTGACCCCGGTGTCGATGCTGCTGGGCAGCTCCGACCCCGACGCGTTCCTCAGGCGGGCCGCCGAGCTGGACGTGATGGCGCAGCGGGACAGCAAGCGGCTGCACGACCTCAACGAGGCGAAGGCGCAGGCCGCCGAGGCGAAGGTGGCCATCGACACCGAGGTGCGGGAGCAGCAGAAGCAGCTCGCCGTGCTGGCCAGGAAGAAGCGGGACGCCGAGGTCGCGCTCGCCAAGGTCAGCTCCGGTGCCGGCTCCGGGTTCAGCGGCGGCTCGTCGTCGGCCAAGCCGGCGCCGCGCAACTCGGACGGCTCGTGGCCGTCGGAGTCCTGCTCGGTGAACGACCCGACCCCGGCGTCCGGCTGCATCACCCCGCGCACGCTGCACATGCTCGAGCAGGCCAAGGCCGCCGGCTACAAGCGCTACGCCTCCTGCCACCGCAGCGGTGGCGGTGGCGAGCACCCCAAGGGCCGGGCCTGCGACTTCGCCGCCGCCACCGGCGGCTTCGAGGACAAGTCCGCCACCGGCGGCGACAAGGCGTACGGGGACAGCCTCGCCAGCTGGGCCAAGAACAACGCCAGCCGGCTCGGCATCATGTACGTCATCTGGTACCGGCAGATCTGGATGCCGAACACCGGGTGGCGGGCGTACAGCGGAGGCGGCAGTCCCGCCGCGGACCACACAAACCATGTTCACATCTCCATGTATTGACCTCTTGCGCCGGGAACGCTGCGTAGCATCGCCACGGTGAGCAGCACATCGTCCGACGTCGTCGCGGAGCCGGCGCCGAGCGCGCCGGTCCCGCCCCGGGCCCTGCCGAACGGGCTCGCCGCATTCCTGGTCTTCCTCTCCAGCGGTGCGGTGCTGGTGCTGGAGACGGTCTCGCTGCGCCTGGTCGGCCCGTACGTCGGGGTGACCCTCCAGGTGACCAGCTCGGTGATCGGCATGGCCCTGGGCGCCATCGCGTACGGGGCGTGGATGGGTGGCTGGCTGGCCGACCGGCGGGACCCCCGCACCCTGCTCGCCCCGGCCCTGGTGCTGGCCGGCATCGCCACCGCGGTCACCCTGCCGGTGGTCCGGTACGCCGGTGAGGCGCTGCGCGGCGGCGCGGCGAGCGCCGTGCTGCTGCTGACCGCCCTGGCGGTGCTGCTGCCGGCGGCGTTGCTGGCCGGGGTCACCCCGCTGGTGGTGAAGCTCCAGCTCGCCGACCTGCGCCGCACCGGGCAGGTGGTCGGGCGGCTGTCCGGCATCGGCACCCTGGGCGGCATCACGGCCACGCTGGCCACCGGCTTCGTGTTGGTGGCGGCCCTGCCCAGCACGGTGATCGTGCTGGCGCTGGCCGGCGTGCTGGGGGTGACCGGGCTGGTGCTCGGGGCGTACCTGCGCCGGCAGGCGGGGGCGGCGCTGCCCGGTCCGGCCCGGGCCAGGGCCGCCCTGGCGGTGCTCGGCCTGGCGGCGGCCGGCCTCTCCGCGGTCGCCCCGAAC
The DNA here is from genome assembly GCF_040631005.1 of Micromonospora sp. NPDC005707. Classification (NCBI taxonomy): domain Bacteria; kingdom Bacillati; phylum Actinomycetota; class Actinomycetes; order Micromonosporales; family Micromonosporaceae; genus Micromonospora; species Micromonospora sp. NPDC005707. The sequence goes on along the minus strand of NZ_JBEXYR010000002.1, from coordinate 474,401 downwards.
CCGTGCGACGTGGAGACCGCCTACCACTGCGCCCGCGTCGAGGTCGACGCGCAGCGGGCCCAGGGGCGGACGCTCTACCTGAACTCCGCCGAGCACTCCTACGTGGACCTGGCCGACCCGACCCACCTGAAGTACGCGTACACCCAGTGGATCGGCCTGGTCGCGGACCTGGCGCGGCCGGCGAAGCAGCGGATGGACGCGCTGCACCTGGGTGGTGGTGGCTTCACCGTGCCGCGCTACCTGGCCGCGACCCGGCCGGGCAGCGACAACCTGGTCTTCGAGATCGACGGCGGGCTGGTCGACCTGGACCGGCGGGAGCTGGGCGTGCGCACCGGGCCGCAGCTGCGCGCCCGGGTGGGGGACGCGCGGGTGCTGCTCGGCGCCGAGCCCACCGACAGCCGGGACTTCATCGTCGGCGACGCCTTCGGTCACCTCGTGGTGCCCTGGCACCTGGCCACCCGGGAGATGGCCGCCGACATCCGCCGGGTGATCCGCCCGGACGGGATCTACGTGCAGAACGTCATCGACTATCCGCCGGACCGGTTCATCCGGGCCGAGCTGGCCACCGTGGCGGCCGAGTTCCGCCACGTCGCGCTGATCGCCCCGCCCGGCGCGATCGCCGGCCAGCACGGCGCGAACTTCCTCATCGTGGCCTCGGACGCGCCGCTGCCGCTGGCCGACGTGCCGGCGCGGCTGCGCCGGCTCGCCGAGCCGGCGAAGCTGCTGGACGGCGGGAAGGTGACCGCGTTCGTCGGGGACGCGCTGGTGCTCACCGACGACTACGCGCCGGTGGACCAGCTCCTCGCGACCGCCTGATCGGGTGACTTCCCTGACCGATTTCGACCCATGAGGTGTACGGGGGCCGCCCACGGGCAACTGGACCGACCATGGGTGCAGCGGTCAGGAAGGGCGCGCAGCTGGTCGGCGAGCGGTATCGGCTGATCGAGCAGCTGGGCGCGGGGGGCATGTCGGTCGTCTGGCGCGGCTACGACGAGGTGCTGGGTCGGCAGGTGGCGATCAAGGTGCTGGCGTCGCGGCTGGCCAGCGACAAGGCGTTCCGCCACCGCATCCGGGTCGAGGCGCAGGCCGCCGCGCGGCTCTGCCACCCCAATATCACCAACGTGTACGACTACGGGGAGTCCGAGCAGGTCGGGCTGACCGTCCCGTACGTCGTCATGGAGCTGGTCGACGGCGGGCCGCTCAGCAGCCGGCTCGGCCGGGGCGGGCAGCTGCCCTGGCGGGAGGCGTTGACGATCGGCGCGGAGGTGGCGTCGGCGCTGGCCGCCGCGCACGCCCGGGGCGTGGTGCACCGCGACGTCACGCCCGGCAACGTCATGCTCACCTCGACCGGGGTGAAGGTCGTCGACTTCGGCATCTCGGCGCTGGTGGGGGAGAGCGAGAAGGGCCCGGACGGCGCGCTGCTCGGCACCCCCGCGTACCTGGCGCCGGAGCGGCTGGACAACGGCCAGGTGTCCCCGGCCACCGACGTCTACGCGGTCGGCCTGCTGCTCTACCGGATGCTCACCGGCCGGCTGCCCTGGCAGGCCAGTACGACCACCCAGATGCTCCGCGCCCACATGTACAACGAGCCGGACCCCATGCCGCCGGTGGTGGGTCTTCCCGACGAGGTCGCCGAGCTGGTCCGGCGCTGCCTGGCGAAGCGCCCGGAGGACCGCCCGGCCACCGCCGAGGTGGCCCGTACGCTCGCCGAGGCCGCCGGGATCGCGCCGATCGTGCCGGTCTCCCCGGCGCTCGGCCAGTTCGACCCCGCGCTCATGGAGAACGCCGGCACCACCATCCTGCCCTGGTCGGCGGCGACCGACGCGCTGCCCTTTTCGGCGATCCGCACGAAGACCCGCCGGGCGGCCGCCCGCCGGCGCAGGGTGGAGGCCGGGGTGGCCGCCGCCGGCCTGATCGCGGTCACCGCCACCCTGTGGGGGGTCACCTCGAAGAGCCCGGCCAGCGGCGGGGTGGAGCCCACCGAGGCCCGGATGGCCCTGCCCGAGCCGACCCCCTGCGCGGTCGACTACGTGCTGCGCCGCGACTCCGGCAAGGACTTCACCGCGGACCTGACCCTCACCAACACCGGCACCCGCGAGCTGGGTGACTGGACCATGAGCTTCACCTTCCCCGGCAGGCAGACGGTCAGCGCGGCCCAGCCGGCGGTGCGCCAGCAGGGCAAGACGGTGCTCGTCAAGGCCGCGGCCACCGACGCCGCGCTGGCGCCGGGCGCCTCGAAGAAGGTCTCGCTCACGGGCAGCTACACCGGGGGCAACCCGCTGCCGGTGGAGTTCAAGGTCGACGGGAGCACCTGCGGCGTGCAGGTGTCCGGCGTCGCCGGGTCCGTGCCGACCACGGCGCCGCCGCCCGCCGCACCGCCCGCGAAGCCGCCGGCCGCCAAGGCTCCGGCGAAGGCGCCCGCGAAGGCCGCCCCGAAGACCGCCGGCAAGCCCAAGCCGCCCAAGTCCGGCAAGGGCAAGGAGAGTGGCAAGGGAAAAGCAAGGTAGACCGGCCGAAGGGGGGTGGGCACGGCAAGGGCAAGGGCAAGAAGAAGTGACGGTCAGCCCAGGGCGGCGAACTGCTGCACCCGGTCGATCGGCCCTTCCACGATGAGCACGCTGCCGGGCTGGAGGACGGTGTCCGGGTCGGCGTAGCGGAACGGCTCGTCGGGGAGCTTCGCGCCGACCACCATCACCCCGTACCGGTCGATCGGGGCCAGCTCGCGCAGCGCCCGGCCGACCAGCGACGCGGGCACCCGGACCTTGGCGATCGCGAAGTCGTCGCCGAACTCCATGACGTCGAGCATCCGGCTGACGATCAGGTGCGCCACCCGTTCGCCGGTCTCCGCCTCGGGGAAGATGACGTGGTGCACGCCCACCGAGCGCAGGATCTTCGCGTGTTTCTCCGAGGTGGCCCGCGCCCAGATCTGGGGGATTCCCAACTCGGTCAGGGCCAGCACGGTGAGCACGCTCGCCTCGACCGACGCGCCGATGGCCACCACCACCCGGCGGAAGTCCGCGACGCCCAGTTGGCGCAGCACGTTCTCCTCGGTGGTGTCCGCCTGCACGACCCGGTCCAGCCGGGATGCCCAGCGCTGCACCCGATCCTGCTCGTGGTCGATGGCGAGCACGTCGTGGTCGAGTTGCAGCAGCGAGCCGGCCAGCCGGGAGCCGAACCGGCCCAGGCCGATCACCACGACGCTGCTGTCGTCCGTCCTCCTAGCCGACAACGGGTTGCTCCTCCGGGTAGCGGTACAGGTGTCGCCGGGTGTTCAACGCGATCGCGGACCCGAGGGTGAGTGGGCCGACCCGGCCGATGAACATCAGCACGATGAGCACGTACTGGCCGGGTCTCGACAGCTCCGGGGCGAGACCGGTGGAGAGGCCCGTGGTGCTGAACGCCGAGGTCACCTCGAAGAGCGCGGCGAAGTTGCGCAGGTGGTCGGTGAACACGATCAGCAGGATCGTGCCGAGGACCACCAGCGCCACGCTGAGCAGCGTCACGGTGAGCGCCTGCCGCTGGCTGGCGGTGGCGACCCGTCGGCCGCCCACGTTGACGTCCGGCTCGCCGCGCAGCTCGGCCCAGATCACGAAGCCGAGCAGGAAGAAGGTGGAGACCTTGATGCCGCCCGCGGTGCTCGCGCTGCCGCCGCCGATGAACATGAGCACGATGAGCAGCGGATAGCTCTCCTCGCTGAGCCGGTCGACGTTGATCACGTCGAAGCCGCCGGTGCGGCTCAGCGCGATCTGGGTGAACGACGCCAGCACCTTGCCGGGCGCGTCGTAGGTGCCGATGGTGGCCGGGTTGGTCCATTCGGCGAGCAGCAGGAACCCGAAGCCCGACCCGATGAGCACGACGCTGCCCCAGATGGTCAGCTTGGTGGCGACCGCCCAGCGGCGCGGCCGCCGCCAGAGCCGGACGGCCTCGAACAGCGCCGGGAAGCCGAGACCGCCGATGATCGCGCCGAGGCCCAGCGGCAGCGACACCCACGGGTCGCGGGAGAAGGCGACCAGCCCGTCGGAGTAGAGGGTGAAGCCACCGTTGTTGAACGCCTGGATCGCGTGGAAGACGGCGGTCCACAGCGCCCGCCCCGGGTCGTAGTCGTAGACCAGCCAGAGCCGGCCGGTGATCACCGCGGTCATCACCGCTTCGGTGGCGAAGACGGTCGTGACGATCCGGACCAGCAGCCAGCGCACGTCGCCGATGCCGAACTCGGCGGTCTCGGCCTGCACGAGCAGCCGGTTGCGCAGGCCGAGCTGCCGGGAGACCACCAGGATCACCAGCGCCGCGACGGTCAGGATGCCCAGGCCGCCGAGCTGGGTGAGCACCGTGATCATGACCAGGCCGAAGTCGTTCCAGTAGTTCGGCGTGTCGTTGACGGCGAGGCCGGTGACCGAGACCGCCGAGGTCGAGGTGAACAGCGCCGTGACGAACGGGGTGTAGCGGCTCTCGCTGGTGGCCCAGGGCAGCATCAGCAGGCCGGTGCCGAGCAGGATCACCGCCAGGAACCCGAACGGCACCAGCCGTACGGGGTTCCGGAGCAGACGGCGCACCAGGTCATCTTCCGTCCGGAGATTCACCGGCAGGCCAGGAACCGACCAACTGGCGGCCAACCGGGACCGGTCTGCTGTGCGTACCCCCTCGACGACAGGAGACGGCGTTGCGACGTACCCTTTCCGCCCTCGGCGTGGCCGGCGCGCTGCTCGCGGCGGCCGTGGTGGCCCCGGCGGTGGCCGCCCAGGCCGACCCGGAGCCTCGCGCCGAGCGCTCCCGCGCGGTCCAGCGGCCCATCGTGATCGGCCACCGCGGCGCCAGCGGCTACCGTCCGGAGCACACCCTGGAGGCCTACCGGTTGGCCATCCGCCAGGGCGCCGACTTCATCGAGCCGGACCTGGTCTCGACGAAGGACGGTGTGCTGGTCGCCCGGCACGAGAACGAGATCTCGGGCACGACCGACGTGGCCGCCCACCCGGAGTTCGCCGCCCGGAAGGCGACGAAGACCATCGACGGGGTCAGGGTCACCGGCTGGTTCACCGAGGACTTCACCCTGGCCGAGCTGCGGACGCTGCGCGCCAAGGAGCGGCTGCCCCTGGTGCGGGTGACCAACACGGCCTTCGACGGCAGGTTCCAGGTGCCGACCTTCCAGGAGGTCATCGACCTGGCCCGCGCCGAGTCGAAGGCCCGGGGCCGCACCGTCGGCGTCTACCCGGAGACCAAGCACCCCAGCTACTTCGCCTCGATCGGGCTGGCGCTGGAGGAGCCGCTGGTCGCCACGCTCAAGGCCAACAAGCTGACGCACCGCGACGACCCGGTCTTCGTGCAGAGCTTCGAGACCGCCAACCTGCGCAAGCTGGACCGGATGATCGACGTGCGGCTCGTCCAGCTCATGGACGCCACGGGCGCCCCCTACGACTTCACCGCCGCCGGCGACCCGCGCGGCTACGCCGACCTGGCCACCGCCGCCGGTCTGGCCTGGGTGGCGGGGTACGCCGACGGCGTCGGCCTCAACAAGAACCTGATCGTGCCCCGGGACGCCGCCGGCAAGCTGCTCGCGCCCACCTCGGTGATCCGGGACGCGCACCGGGTGAAGCTGCTGGTGCACGCCTGGACCTTCCGCGCCGAGAACCAGTTCCTGCCGACCGACTTCCGGATCGGCGCCGACCCGAACGCCCGCGGCGACATCACCGCCGAGTACGAGCTCTTCTACGGCCTGGGCCTCGACGGCGCCTTCGCCGACCAGCCCGACACGGCCGTGGCGGCGCGCGCGGGACTCTGACCGGCGTCCGCGCCGGGGCGGCTCGGGGCCTCGGCGCGGACGCCATCCTCGTGTGGGGTGACCGGTCGAGGCCGGTCACCCCACCGGCTTTTCCCGGGGTACGCGTCCCCGGGCGGGCCCTCCGCCCGACCCTCCGCCGATCGGGCGGCCGGGGGTGCTGCTGCCGGGGGGTCGGCGGGTCGGGTGCTCCAGGGCTTCGCGGAGCCGGGGCGCCGAGGCGTTGGGCCGCCGGGGCGTCGGGGCGTCGGGGCGTCGGGGCGTCGGGTCGTTGGGCTGCTGGGCTGCTGGGGCGTCGGGTCGTTGGGCTGCTGGGCCGCTGGGCCGCTGGGCTGCTGGGGCGCTGCGCCGCTGGGCCCCCTGGGGCGTCGGGTCGTTGGGTCGTTGGGTCGTTGGGTCGTTGGGTCGTTGGGCCGCTGGGTCGTTGGGCCGCTGGGTCGTTGGGCCGCTGGGCCGCTGGGCCGCTGGGCCGTCGGGCGTCGGGCCGCTGGGGCGTCGGGGCGTCGGGGCGTCGGGGCGTTGGGCCGTCGGGGCGTTGGGCCGTCCCCGCGACGGCCCGAGATGTTGGTGTGAGCCGCTACAAACTTGATGACGTGGATGGATCGGACGGACTGCCGTGCCGATGCCGGGCTCGGTGCGGGTGACGGCGGCCGTGTCCCTGCGGGTGCCTGCCGAGCTGATGTCGGAAACGACTCAAGAACGGACGGCTGAGTCTGTCGACCGAGCCGACCGGGCGGGCCCCGCTGTGCGAGAACGCCTGCTCGCGGCGGCCGTCAGCGGCAGGCCGAGTGGGCCAAGGATGGGCCTGAGTCGTTCACGACATCAAGTTTGTAGCGGCTCGGGGACTACTGCCCGGGTCGCTCGGCCACGTAGGTACCGCGTCCCGGCTGGCCGGTGATCAGCTCGCGATCGTGCAGCAACGACAGGGCACGCGAGGCCGTGTTCATGTGGACGCCGTAGGTCTCGGCCAACTCCCGGGTGGAGGGCAGCTTGTCACCCGGCTTGAGCTCACCGCTTCTGATCTTTGCGGCTAGGTCGTTGGCGATCCGGCGGTATGGAGCTTCGGCTGTGGGCATGGTGAGGACTCCGGTTGGTTCGGCTCCTCGATCATGCCGGGCCTACACCAGTAACTGCAACAGGTCGTGGCGTCGCGCTGCTGAGGGTCGACCTACACAAGCATTTGGTGTAGCTTCGGTCTGTCCGGCTCCGGTTGGTTCGGCAAGCCGCGGGGCCGGACCTCGACGGATCCCGGTGGGAGGGCATCGTGGACAAGGAGCGCTTCGTCGTGCACCTGCCGGTGCTCGCGACGGACCTCGACCGGGCGCGACGTTTCGCGCGGGTCATCTGCCGGTCGCTCGGCTTCCTCGCCGACGTGGACCGGCTGGGCACGACGGTGTCGGCCGAGGACGCGCAGTGCGTACGCCACTGGGTATGGTGCGACCGGCTGCTCGACGGGGGCCGGCGGTGCCCGCTCCCGGCCGACCACGACGGCGAGTGCGCAACGGCCCGTCTCCGGTGAGAATCCGAGGACGTTCCATCGTCCGAGGGATTCGTGTCCGCTATGCGTAACATGTCCTATTAGCGGTCGTTTCGTCCCGTGTCAAGGATCCACGACACGGGGGATGTACATGAGAAGGACCTCTGCGCCGAGCAGGCGAGCGAGCATCGGCGTACGGTTGGCGGCCTTCGGGTTGCTGACCGGCGCTCTGGTGCTGGGTGGCACGCCGGCTCTGGCCGCCCAGACGATCAGCATCGATCCGGACGACGTGCCGACCAGGGCGGGGGACGCGCCCCAGTTCTGCTACCCAGGCGGCGGGCCCTTCCCGGACGAGGAAACCTGGGTGTTCGACCTGTCCGGCGACCCGCAGACCAGCGGCGTCTTCCAGTCGCTGTCGACGACCTTCAGCACGTCCGGCGGCACCGTCACGCGGCCGATCCCCGGCACGGCGAACAGTGAGATCGTCGACTTCGAGGGCGTGAGCCGGGCCTTCATCCGGCTGCCGGCCGGCTGGACGCTCACCGGCGCCACCGCGGTGATCTCCGGGACGGCCGAGAACTTCGTGCTCGCCCACACCTGCGCCGCCTCCGACACCCCGGGGGATCCGGGCGACCCGGGAGATCCGGGGGATCCGGGCGACCCAGGGGATCCGGGGGATCCGGGCGACCCAGGGGATCCGGGAGATCCGGGCGACCCAGGGGATCCGGGGAACCCGGGCGACCCAGGGGATCCGGGAGATCCGGGCGACCCAGGGGACCCAGGCGATCCGGGGAACCCGGGACACCCCGGAGGTCCGGGATACCCGGGGTACCCGGGAGAGCCGCAGGTCGGCCTGTCGATCGACAAGAAGGCCCGGGTCGAGTCGGACTGCCGCGAGCATTGTGAGAACGACGGCTACGCCGCCGAGGGCGACAAGATCTTCTACACCTACCGGGTCGCCAACACCGGAACCGTGCGGATCACCGACGTCTCGGTCGACGACCCGACCGCCGGGTACGTGGTCTGCAACAACACCACGCTCGCCCCGCGCACCAGCACGGACTGTCACGCCGTGCATCCGCACGAGGTGGACTGGCGCGACGTCAAGGAGGGCAAGGTGGTGAACACCGCCCGGGCCGTCGGCAAGTACCGCTACCGGACCGTGGTCTCCGACCCGGCGACCGTCACGATCTGCATCCGGGACGGCAAGTACGACCACCGCAAGGACGACAAGGACTGGCAGGACGGCAAGGACGGCAAGGACTGGCAGGGCGGCAAGGACGGCGAGGACTGGCGGAAGGGCAAGGACGACAAGCTGCCGGTCACCGGCAGCAGCTCGGTCCAGGCCGCCTCGCTGGGTGGCGGCCTCCTGGCCGCCGGCGGCGTCCTGGTCGGCCTAAGCCGGCTGCGGCGGAGGATGCGCGTCAACGTCTGACTCGTACCTCCGAAACGCTCCGGGCACCGCACGTGGTGCCCGGAGCGTTCCGTGTTTCGGGCGGTTTCGATGGCGGGGCGCGACACAGTGGCGCCCCGCCCGGTGGTGCCGGCGGCCACCGCGTTCGGGGCGACGATCCACGGGCTGGAGGCAGTTGTTACGGTCGGCCACCCCACCCTGGTTACTTGTGTGTTTCGGCCACATAGCCCGTGCGTGACGTCACTTCTAGCGTGAGCCGACAACTGACACTTCCCCCTGTCCCCACCTGGAGTCGCAATGACGATCCGGCACACGCGACGGGTGTTCCTTTCCGCCGCCACGGTGATGGCGGCCGCGCTCGCGGCCACGGCCTGTGGCAGCCCGCAGGACACCGCCTCCGGCGGCGGCGACGCCGCACCGGTCAAGGTCGGCCTCGTGTATTCCCAGTCCGGCCCGCTGGCCAGCTACGGCAAGCAGTACATCGAGGGCTTCAAGGCCGGCCTCGACTTCGCCACCAAGGGCACCGGCAAGGTCGGCGACCGGAAGGTCGAGCTGACCGAGGTCGACGACGCCGGCGACCCGGCGAAGGCGGTCTCCACGGCCAAGGACCTCATCGGCAAGGGCACGAAGATCATCGCCGGGTCCACCTCGTCCGGCGTGGCCCTCCAGGTCGCCCCGATCGCGGCGCAGAACAAGGTGCTGTTCATCTCCGGCCCGGCCGCCACCGACGCGGTGACCGGCGCGAACAAGTACACCTTCCGCTCCGGCCGGCAGTCGTACCAGGACGTGGTGACCGCCAAGTCGTTCATCGGTGACGCCGCCGGCAAGAAGGTGGTCGTCTTCGCCCAGGACGGCGCGTTCGGTGACGCGAACGAGGCCGCCGTCAAGGCCGTCATCGGTGGCGCCGGCGCGACCGTGAGCAGCGTCCGGGCCCCGGCCAGCGCGACCGAGTTCACCCCGTTCGCCAGCCAGATCAAGGCCGCCAAGCCGGACCTGCTCTTCGTCGCCTGGGCCGGCACCACCGCCCCGGCCATGTGGCAGACCCTCGACCAGCAGGGCGTGCTCTCCTCCACCACGGTCGTCACCGGCCTGGACATCCGCGCCTCCTGGGCCACCTTCGGCGCGGCCGGCAGCAAGATCTCCTTCCTGTCGCACTACTTCGACGGGGCCAGCGACACCGAGGCCGCCAAGGCCGCCAAGGCGAAGATCCCGGGCGGCACGCTCGACCTGTTCCACCCGGACGGCTTCGCGGCCGCCCAGATGGTCGTCCGCGCCGTGCAGGAGGGTGGCGACGACGTGGACAAGATGGTCAAGGCGCTGGAGGGCTGGCAGTTCGACGGCGTCAAGGGCAAGATGACCATCCGCGCCGAGGACCACGCGCTGCTCCAGCCGATGTACCAGGCGAAGCTCTCCGGCAGCGGCACCGCCTACACGGCGGCCGCGCAGAAGACCCTGACCGGTGACGAGTCCGCGCCGCCGGTCGCGCAGATGAAGGGCTGACCAGTGCTCGCCACCCGCGGTCTGACCTGGCGGATCGGTGAGGTCGCCATCGTCGACTCCGTCTACCTCGACCTCGCGCCCGGGGAGTTCCTCGGCGTGATCGGGCCGAACGGCGCCGGCAAGACCTCTCTGTTCAACCTGATCACCGGCCTGCGCCGGCCCACCGAGGGGCGGATCCTGCTGGACGGGGCGGACGTCACCGACCTCCCCCCGCACCGGCGGGCCCGCCTCGGGCTGGGGCGCACCTTCCAGGCGTCCTCGGTCTTCGGGTCGCTGACGGTCCGGGAGAACGTCCGGCTCGCCGTACAGGCGCACCGGGGTGGCTCGATGAAGCTGTGGCGGCGGGCGGCGGCCGACCGGGAGGTGGCCGCCGCCGCCGACGCGGCGCTCGACCGGGTGGGCCTCGCCCACCGGGGTACGGCGCTGGCCGGCAACCTGGCCCACGGCGAGAAGCGCAAGCTGGAGATCGCTCTGCTGCTCGCCGGTGAGCCCCGGGTGATGCTGCTGGACGAGCCGATGGCCGGGGTCAGCGCCGAGGACGTGCCCGAACTGGTCAGCGTGATCAAGTCGCTGACCGGGGACAGCGGCCGGTCGGTGCTCATGGTGGAGCACCACATGGACGTGATCCTTGAGCTGGCCGACCGCATCGCCGTGATGCACCACGGCGCGCTGCTGGCCTGCGACACCCCGGACACGGTGATGGCCAACGCCACCGTGCAGGAGGCATACCTGGGGGAGTCGCTGTGAGTGTCGAACCTGTTCTGAGCGTCGAGAACCTGTCGGTGCGGATCGCCGGGCTGCACATCCTCCAGGGGGTGTCCTTCGAGGTGGCGCCGACCGGGGTGACCGTGCTGCTCGGCCGCAACGGCGTCGGCAAGACCACCACGCTGCGCGCCGTCGTCGGGCTCACGCCGCGCAACGGCGAGGTGCGCGGCACCGTCCGGATGGGGGCGCAGAGCCTGCTGGCCCGCCCCACCCACCGGCTGGTCCGCGGCGGGCTCGGCTACGTGCCGGAGGACCGCTGCGTCTTCGCCGGGCTCACCGTCACGGAGAACCTGCGGCTGGCCGAGCGGCGGGGGACCATCCCCGCGTACGACAAGGTCTATGCCCTTTTCCCCGAGCTGGACCGGCGCGGACGGCAACGGGCCGGCTCGCTCTCCGGCGGGCAGCAGCAGATGCTCGCGATCGGCCGGGTGCTGCTCAACGACAACCGGCTGCTGCTGGTCGACGAGCCGACCAAGGGGTTGGCGCCGAAGGTGGTGACCGAGGTGGCCGAGGTGCTGGAACGGGTCGCGGAATCCGTGCCGGTGCTGCTGGTCGAGCAGAACCTGGCCGTGGTGCGGCGACTGGCGAAGGATGCCGTGGTGCTCTCCGCCGGCCGGGTCGCCTGGACCGGCAACGCGCAGGACCTGCTGCTGGAGACCGCGCTGACGAAGTCGCTGCTGGGCGTGGGCGCGGAGGTCAAGGCATGAGCACGGTGATCCTGTTGACGCTGACCGGGCTGGGCCTGGCGGCGCTGTACTTCCTCGTCGCCTCCGGCCTCTCCCTGGTCTTCGGCCTGGCCGACGTGCTCAACTTCGCGCACGGCCTCTTCCTCGGCGTCGGCGCGTACGCGACGTGGTGGGCGGCGGGCAACCTGCCCGGGGCGGGCTCCGACGGACTCGGGTTCGTGGTGGCCGCCGCGTTCGGCGTGCTCGCCGGGTCGGCCGTGGCCGTGCTGGTCGAGCTGGTGCTGATCCGCCCGCTCTACTCCCGCACCATCGAGCAGGTGCTGGTCACCGTCGGCCTGTCGCTGGCCGGGGTGGCGCTGCTCCAGGCCACCTGGGGCGCCGACGCGCGGCCGTTCCCGCGCCCCGGCTGGACCCGGGACGTGACCTCGGTGCTCGGCGCACAGGTGCCGAACGCCGGGCTCCTGCTGATCGTCGCCGCCGCGGTGGTGCTCGGCGCGCTGCTCGCGTTCCTGCGGTTCACCCGGTACGGCCTGATCATCCGGGCCGGCGTGGAGAACCGGGAGATGGTGACCGCGCTCGGCATCGACGTGCGCAAGGCGTTCACCCTGGTCTTCGCGATCGGCGGGGCGGCCGCCGCGCTGGCCGGCGCGCTCGGCTCGGTCTACTTCGGCACCGTCTCGCCCGGGCAGGGCGGCTCGCTGCTGATCTTCGCGTTCATCGTGGTGGTGATCGGCGGCATGGGCTCGGTCGTCGGGTCCGCGTACGCGGCGGTCGCGGTGGGGCTGCTGCAACAGTTCGTCAACTACTACGGCACGTCCGGGTTGGGCGACCTCTGCGTGGTCGGCCTGCTCGCCGTGGTGCTGCTGCTGCGTCCGCAGGGCCTGGCCGGAAAGGTGGCTCACGCATGACCGAGGTCAAGAGTGCCGAGGTGGCGGCGCCGCCCGCCGCGGTGCCCGACGAGCTGACCCCCGGCCACGCCCGCTGGCACGGCCTGCGCCCGTACGTGCCCCTGGCCGCCCTGGTGGTGGCGGCGGTCCTGCCGTACTCCACGGTCAACCTGCCGGGCATCTTCGAGGGGCCGCTGAACTCGCCGGGCACCCTGCAACTGCTCGCCATCTGCCTGGTCTTCGGCGGCCTGGCGGCCGGCTACGACCTGCTCTTCGGGCGGACCGGGATGCTCTCCTTCGGGCACGCCCTCTACTTCGCCGCCGGCGTCTACGGCACCGACGTGCTGGTCACCCGGGCCGGGCTGCCGCTCTGGCAGGCCGCGCTGCTGACCGTCACCGGCGGGACGATCCTCGCCGCGCTGCTCGGCGCGGTCGCGCTGCGCACGGTCGGCATCGCGTTCGCCATGGTGACGCTCGCCTTCGCCCAGGTCGGGGCGATTTTGGTGGCCCGGGACTTCGGCGGGCTCACCGGCGGCGAGGAGGGGCTGCCACTGGACGTCTCCGGGCTGCCGGCCGCCCTGGTCGGGGTCACCAACACGGTGAACCTCTACTGGCTGGCGCTGGCGTACCTGGCCCTGGTGGTCCTCGTGGTGCACCGGGTGAGCGGCTCGCCGACCGGGCGGGTGCTGGCCGGCCTGCGCGACGACGAGCGGCGGATCGGGGTGCTGGGGCTCGACCCGTACCGGTTCAAGCTGGTCGCGTTCACCCTCTCCGGCGGCCTGGCGGCAGCGGGTGGGGTGGTCTACTGCCTGATCGTGGGCGGCGCCAGCCCGCACATCACGTCGTCCGAGCTGACCCTCTCGCTGCTGGTCATGGTGGTGCTCGGCGGCCCCGGCACCCGCTGGGGCCCGGTGCTCGGCGGTGTCCTCTACATGTACCTCGACCACCGCCTCACCGCCTTCGGCACCAGCGACGCGGTCAACAGCCTCCCGGCGTTCCTCAGCCACCCGCTGTCCCAGCCGCTGTTCGTCCTCGGCACGGTGTTCATCCTGGCGGTGTACTTCTTCCCCGGCGGCCTGGCGAGCCTCCGCACCCGCCTGCACCCCCTCCTGACGGCCCTCCCCCGCCGCCGCCACTGAACCGCGCCACCCCCCGCGTTCCCCTCGCCCTCGTTGCCTTGACCCCGTTGATCATGAAGTTATTGTCACGACGCGCCGTGCTCGATGGCGATAAGTTCATGATCGACGGGGTCTGAGCGCAGGGGGGAGCGGGCATGGGGGAGAGCAGGTTTGCCGTTGTCAGTGGGGGCGGGACCGGCATCGGGGCCGCCGTCGCCCGGGGGCTCGTGCTCGACGGGTTCGAGGTACTGATCGTGGGGCGGCGGGCGGACGTGCTGCTGGACACCGCGTCGCGGATCTCGGCGGAGTGTGGACTTCCGTCGGCGGTCAGCGCCGTGACCGCCGACCTGACCGACCCGGCGCAGCTCGCCGGGGTCGTCTCGGCCGTCGGGGAGCGGACCGTCGACGCGGTGGTCAACAACGCCGGGGGCTACCTCGGCGGGCCGACCGCCACCCTCGCCGACGTGGCGGGCTGGTGGCGGGCCAACCTGGACGCCAACGTGCTCACCGCGGTCCTGCTCACCGAGGCGCTGCTGCCCGCCCTGCGCCGCCCCGGCGGCCGGGTGGTGCTGCTCAGTTCGATCGCCGCCCAGCGGGGCGGGGCCGGGCCCTACTCGGCGGCGAAGGCCGCGCTGCACGGCTGGGCGTACGACCTGGCCGGCCAGCTCGGTCCGGATCAGATCACGGTCAACGTGGTCAGCCCCGGGTACGTGGCCGAGACCGAGTTCTTCGGCGACCGGATGACCCCGGAGGGGCACGCCAAGCGGGTGGCCGCCACCCTGGTCGGCCGGGCCGGCGTGCCGGACGACATCGCGGCGGCGGTCCGCTACCTGGTCGGCCCGTCCGCCGGCTACGTCACCGGGCAGGTGCTCGGCGTCAACGGCGGCTCGGTCCTCGGCCGCTGAGCCGCTGAGCCGCTGAGCCGCGGAGACGCGGAGACGCGGAGACGCGGACAACGCGGAGACGCGGACAACGCGGAGACGCGAGAAGGGGCGGCGGCCCCCCGTGTGGCCGCCGCCCCTTCTCGCATCGTTGGATCAGCCGTTCAGCACCTCGTACGCCGACGCGGGCGCCTTCTGCACCTGGTTCCCGGTGGGCGCGGTGAGCTTCGGCGCCTTGCCGAAGTCGTAGTACCGGGTGACCAGCTTCATGGCCTTCTGCTTGCCGCCGGCGGGGACGTCCAGCGTCAGCGAGGCGAGGTTGCCGTCCGGCCCGACCACCGCGGTGAACGGCACCTTCTTCGCCGCCTCGCCCAGCGCCGCCACGTCCACCCCGTCGAAGGCACTCTGCACGTCGGCGTTGGCGGTCAGGTCGGCGACGCCGGTGTACGTCCCGTTGCCCTTGTCCGCCACCGTGTCCGCGGTCCGGATGATCGCGGCGGTGTTCGCCGGGTCGGCGTTCTGGTAGACCGGCGCCTCCGTCTCGTCGTCGAGCTTGGTCCGGTCCAGCGCCATCCAGCGCTTCGGCAGCTTCAGCATGTCGTGCAGGCCGGGGATGCCGGTCAGCTTGACCCGCATCCACAGGTCCTTGTCGATCACGCGGAACGTCATGTCCATGGTGAACTCGGGGTCGTCGTTCTTCTCGGTCATCCCCAGCTCCATGGCCTGCGCGGCCGGGTCCACCACGCCGACGAACCTGTCGGTGCCGTCGAGGGTGGAGAACCGGAAGGCCGGGTCCTTCTCGTCCGGCACGGCGGCCAGCAGCGCAGCCTTCGGGTCGGCCGACGGGGCTGCGGTGGGATCGGATCCGGTGCTCCCACCGGTGCCGCATCCCGCGGACAGGGCGGTGGCGGCCAGCACGGCGGTCGCGAGGGCCGCGACCCGCCGGAACGTCGCGGCGGTGCCGGTACGCTGCGTCATCTCGTTTGACTCACTTTCCCAGGTGACTGTTGCAGCGAGATATTCGCAGACCGCCACAGCCGTTCCGCTGCCGTTATGCTGCCGTCCGACTGCCATGGGGCGCCGCGGTGGGCGGCCAGGGGGTACAGGAGCGGAAACTCGCATGTCAGAGGCGTTGCGCTTCGAGATCCTCGGCCCGCAACGGGCCTGGTACGCGGACCGCCCGCTCGACCTCGGCCCCGGCAAGCAGCGGGCCGTGCTGGCCGTGCTGCTGCTCGCCGCGGGCCGCCCCGTCCCGACCGGGCAGATCGTCGACGCGGTCTGGCCCGAGGAGCCCCCGGCGAACGGCCCGAACGTCGTGCAGAAATACGTGGCGGGGCTGCGGCGGGTGCTCGAACCCGACCGGTCGCCGCGTACGCCGGCGCAGGTGCTCGCCCTCACCGACGCGGGGTACCTGCTGCGGATCCCACCCGACGCGGTGGACGCGGTCCGCTTCGAGCGCGGCGTGCAGCGGGCCCGGCAGTGGCACGCGGCCGGGCGTATCGAGGACGCCCTGGCCGAGGTGACCGCCGCCCTGGAGCGGTGGCAGGGGGAGCCGTTCACCGGGTTCGGCGGCCCGTACTTCGACGCGGCCCGGCACCGGCTGGTGGAGCTGCGGGCCGTGGCCCTGGAGACGCGCACCGAGCTGGAGCTGGCCGGCGGCCGCCACGGCGAACTGGTCGGCCGGCTGGTCGAGCAGGTGGCCGAGTTCCCGGTCCGGGAGCGGCTGCGCCACCAGCTCATGCTGGCGCTGCACCGCAGCGGCCGGCAGGCCGAGGCGCTGGCCGCCTACCGCGACTTCGCCGACCTGCTCCGCGAGGAGTACGGCATCGAGCCGGGCGAGGCACTCCAGAACCTGCACCGGCGCATCCTCCGCGCCGACCCGGCGCTCCTCCCACCGTCCCCACCCGCGCCCGCCGCGCCCTCGCCCGCGCCCGCCGCCGCCTACGCGCCCTCCACCGTCTCCGCGCCGCCCGCCGCGCCCGCCGCTCCGACACCTGTCCAGCCGGATGCTCTGCCCACCGAGCCCACCTCGCCCACTGCAACACCGGCCGCTGTGCCGTCCGCGCCGGACGCTGTGCCGTCCGCGCCGGACGCTGTGCCGTCCGCGCCGGACGCTGTGCCGTCCGCGCCGGACGCTGTGCCGGCTCCCCGTGTCGGCGGCGTCGGCGGGACGGGCCTGCCGCACGCGCCGACGGCCGCTGAACCGGAGGGGGCCGGCGCCCGCCCGGCGCTCGCCGCCACCGGACCGGCCCCCGCTCCCGCCTCGATCCCGCCGGCCGCACCACCCTGGGACGGGTCGGCGATCCCGCACGCCCTCCTGGTCGCCATGAGCGCGCCGCCCGAGGCTGCGGCGGCCCGCCGTTCGCCCGGGTGGGTCCGGATCACCGCGACCCTCGTCGGCACGGCCACCGCGCTGCTGTCGTTCGGGTCGCTCACCTGGGCGGTGATCCTCGGGTACGCGCTGTGGCGGCGGAGCTGGCGGCTGGCCGTGGCCGGCCTCGGCTACTTCCTGCTCGTCCTCAGCGTGTTCGTCCTCGCGGTCAGCGCTCCGGAGAGCGAGGAGCCGACCGACGGGGAGACGTTGTACTTCGTCGTCGTGCTGGGCATCTGCTGGCTGCTCGGCGCGGTCCACGTGCTGCTGCTCAACCCCACGGTCTGGGCGGCCGTCGGCGGGCTGTTCTGGAGTGGCCGGCAGCGCACCGCCGAGCAGCGGCGGCTGCGCCGGGAGCAGGCCCGCTACCTGCTGCACCACTATCCGGCCGCCCGGGCGGAGTTGCGCATCGGCCGCCCGGACCTGCTCCGCAGCTACGACGACGGCGGCCTGGTGGACGTCAACGCGGTGCCCGATCCGGTGTTGGCGTCGCTGCCCGGGCTGACCGCCGACCAGCGCCGCCAGATCGCGGTCGACCGCTGGCTGCGTGGCCCGTACGGGTCGATCGAGGAGTTGGCCGCGCGGTGCGCGCTGCCGCTCGCGGCCGCCGAACCCCTCCGCGACGTCCTGCTCTTCCTGCCGCCCGAACCGCCGGCCGCCCGGCCGTCGTAACTCGGCCCGAACCGCGGACCGCCGACCCTCGTGACTCGGCCGAGCCGCCGGCCGCCGGCCGTCGTGATTCGGACCGCCGGCCCTCGTGACGCGGCCCGAGCCGCCGACCGCCGGCCGTCGTGACTCGGACCGCCGGCCCTCGTGACGCGGCCCGAGCCGCCCGCCGCCGGCCGTCGTGATTCGGACCGCCGGCCCTCGTGACTCGGGTCTCACGGCGGTCGCCTGGTAGAAATGCCGGATGGGTCAGGATCGGATGGCCGTCCGGGAACGGGCCGAGGCGGTGCTGCGGCGGCTGGCGGGTGAGCACGCCCGGCTCCGCGAGGACCAGTGGCGGGCCATCGAGGCGCTGGTGGTCGACCGGCGGCGGGTGCTCTGCGTGCAGCGCACCGGCTGGGGCAAGTCGGCCGTCTACTTCGTGGCCACCGCGCTGCTGCGTGAGGGCGGCGAGCACGGCCCCACGGTGATCGTCTCGCCGCTGCTGGCGCTCATGCGTAACCAGGTCGAGTCGGCCGCGCGGGCCGGCATCCGGGCCCGCACCATCAACTCGGCCAACCTCGACGAGTGGGACGAGATCACCGCCGAGATCCACGCCGGGGCGGTGGACGTGCTGCTCATCAGCCCGGAACGCCTCAACAACCCCGACTTCCGGGACGGCGTGCTGCCGAAGCTCGCGGCGACAACCGGGCTGCTCGTGGTGGACGAGGCGCACTGCGTCTCCGACTGGGGGCACGACTTCCGTCCCGACTACCGCCGCCTGCGTACCTTCCTCGCCAACCTGCCCGAGCGGACCCCGGTGCTCGCCACCACGGCCACCGCCAACGCCCGGGTCACCCAGGATGTCGCGGAGCAACTCGGCGACGCCCTGGTGCTGCGCGGCACCCTCGACCGGGAGTCGCTGCGGCTCGGCGTACTGGATCTGCCGAGCCCGGCGCACCGGCTGGCGTGGCTCGCCGACCACCTGGACCGCCTCCCCGGCTCGGGGATCATCTACACGCTGACCGTGGCGGCGGCCGGCGAGACGGCCGAGTTCCTGCGCGCCCGCGGCTGGTCGGTGGCCGCCTACACGGGCCAGGCCGAGGACGCCGACCGGCGGGCCGCCGAGCAGGACCTGCTCGACAACAAGATCAAGGCGCTGGTGGCGACCAGCGCGCTCGGCATGGGCTTCGACAAGCCCGACCTCGGCTTCGTGGTGCACCTGGGCGCGCCGCCGTCGCCGATCGCCTACTACCAGCAGGTCGGCCGGGCCGGCCGGGCCGTCGAGCACGCCGAGGTGCTGCTGCTCCCCGGCGTCGAGGACGCGGCCATCTGGCGGTACTTCGCCTCGCTCGCCTTCCCGCCCGAGGAGCAGGTCCGGGCCGTGCTCGCCGCCCTTTCCACGGAACGGCCGATCTCCACCCAGGCCCTCGAACCGGTGGTCGACCTGCGCCGGGCCCGGCTGGAGCTGATGCTCAAGGTGCTCGACGTGGACGGCGCGGTCCGCCGGGTGCGCGGCGGCTGGCTCGCCACCGGCGAGCCCTGGGTCTACGACGAGGCCCGGTTGCGCCGCGTCGCCCAGGCGCGCACCGCCGAGCAGCAGGCCATGCGGGAGTACGCGGCCACGACCGGCTGCCGGATGCGCTACCTGCGGGAGTGCCTCGACGACGCCGGGGCGGGGGACTGCGGCCGGTGCGACACCTGCGCGGCCCCGCTGTTCGGGGCGGAGGTCTCCGACGCGGCGCTCACCGCCGCGCAGACCTTCCTGGGCCGCCCCGGGGTGGAGATCGCGCCCAAGAAGCTCTGGCCGACCGGGTTGGAGGCGGTCGGCGTACCCCTGAAGGGGCGGATCCTCCCGACGGAGCAGGCGCTGCCCGGCCGGGCCGTGGGACGCCTCTCCGACCTGGGCTGGGGTGGGCGGCTGCGCGGCCTGGTCGGGCCGGACGCGGCGGACGGCCCGGTCCCCGACGACGTGGCGGCGGCGGTGGTCGAGGTGCTGAAGGCGTGGGCGCACGGCGACGACCCGTGGCCGCGCCGCCCCGCCGGGGTGGTCGCGGTCGGCTCCCGCACCCGGCCGCTGCTGGTCGGCTCGCTCGCCGAGCGGATCGCGGCGGTGGGCCGGCTGCCGCTGCTCGGCCGGGTCGACCCCACCGGCCCGTCCGGGGCCGGCGGACCGCGCGGCAACAGCGCCCAGCGGGTACGCGCGCTGCACGACGCCTTCGCGGTGACCGCCGACCTGGCCGACGCGCTTCCCGGGCTGGACGGGCCGGTGCTGCTCGTCGACGACCTGGTCGACTCGGGCTGGACCATGAGCATGGTGGCCCGCCTGCTGCGCCGGGCCGGCGCGCCCGACGTGCTGCCGCTGGCCCTCGCGGTGGCCGGTTGAACCGTCGCTCCCCGGGGACGGAAAGTTCCCGACCGCTGGGGAATGCGAGCGTCGCCACCGTCCGCGGACCGTCGGCGGGCCGGGCGCCCGACGGCGGTACCGTGGGCGCATGACCGAGCAGCGACCCGTCGTCCAGACGTACGCCGTCACCGGGATGACCTGCGAACACTGCGTCCGGGCGGTCACCGAGGAACTGTCCGCCCTGCCGGGCGTCGAGGAGGTGCGGATCGACCTCGCCGCCGGCACGGCCACGGTCACCAGTGCCGCCGCGCTGCCCGTCGAATCCGTCCGCGCCGCCGTCGACGAGGCGGGTTACGAGCTGGCTTCCGGCGTTGCCTGAGTCGCCGCCCCTCGCCGGCCCCGAAGCGCCCCCGCCTGGGACCGACATGGCGGCCGGGTCCGACATGGCGGCCGGGTCCGACATGGTGGCCGGGTCCGACCTGCCGCCCGGGACCGACCTGCCAGCCGGGCCTGACGTCGCGGGCTCCGGGCCCGGCGGGTCGTCGCCCGGGACCGACCTGGCCGGGTCCACGGCCCCTGCCGGCGCGCCCGCCCCGGCCGGGCCCGTCGAGGTGGACCGGGCGACGCTGCGGCTCGCCCTGGTGGTGGGCGGGCTGGTGCTCGCCGTGCTGCTCGGCTTCGGTCTCGGCCGGCTGAACCCGCCGCCGGTTCCGGCCCGCACCGGGGCCGCGGCGGTGGCCGGGGAGCACACCCACGCACCCGGCACCGGGGCGCACTCGCACGGCGGGGCCACCGTCACCCAGGGCGGCGACGCCGACGCGGCCGGGCTGTCGATCACCTCGGCCGGCTACACGCTCGCCCCGTCGACCGTGGAGTTCACCCCCGGCAAGGCCGGTGAGCTGCGGTTCCAGATCAGGGACGAGCGGCGGCGGGCGGTCACCCGGTTCGCCGTCGTGCACGACAAGCCGATGCACCTCGTCGTGGTGCGCCGCGACCTCACCGGATTCCAGCACCTGCACCCGACCATGGCCGCCGACGGCACCTGGTCGGTGCCGCTGACCCTGGCCGAGCCGGGCGCCTGGCGGGCGTACGCGGACTTCACCGCTGTCGCCGACGACGGCCGGCAGACCGCCGTGATCCTCGGCGCCGACCTGGTCGCGCCCGGCGGGTACGCGCCCCGGCCGCTGCCCGCGCCGGCCACCTCGACCACGGTCGGCGGGTTCACCGTCGGCTACACGGGCACCCCGGCGGTGGGCCAGTCGGTGCCGCTGCGGTTCCGGGTCACCGGGTCCGACGGCGCGGCCGCGCCGCTGGAGCCCTACCTCGGCGCGTACGGCCACCTGGTCGCGCTCCGCGAGGGCGACCTCGGCTACCTGCACGTGCACCCCGAGCCGGTGCGGGACGGGGACGCCGTGACCTTCTGGCTGACCGCGCCCGGGCCGGGCCGCTACCGGATGTTCCTGGACTTCCAGGTCGGCGGCGTGGTGCGCACGGCCGCGTTCAGCGTGACGGTGGCCTGAGCGGCCGATCAACCCGCCCGGCGGACCGGCCGGCGGGCCAGGTAGCGGAGCAGGTCGCGGATGTGGTGCTTCTCCTCGGCGGGGACGTTCGGGTCGGCCAGGCGTTCCAGGATCACCCGCACGTCGGCCTCCACCGGGCCGTCCTCGGCACCGCGGCGGCGGGGCACGGCGCCGGCGTCGGGCAGGCCCAGCGCGCGGAACGCGGCCGCCACCGGCAGGTCGAGGGCGGCACAGAAGCCGCGCACCTTGGCCAGCTCGGGATAGTCCTGCCAGTCACCGGCCAGCCAGCGGAACACGGTCGACCGCCCGACCCCGGTGTGCGTGGCGAGATCGGTCACCGTCCAGCCGCGCTCCTCGCGGGCGTCATCGATGGCACGTCGCACGAAGCGCGCGAAGGCCATCTGCGGCGATACCTCTGCGGAGCCCATCCCCGGGGTCTGTCCCTTTCCGCCGGAGCACCCGACTCTGGGCACCGAGCCTAGTACGGCCGCACGCATAAGTAACTGACTGATCGGTCGGAAGGTCCCATGGGCGGGACCGCCACGGGGCATCGACAGTTGTGAGCTGTCAATTAAACTCGACGGACCCGCTGAGCAGTGCATAGTCGACGACGAGGAGCAGCATGGCCGAGCCGGACCGTCCCGTGCCCCACCGCCCGGGCGCGATCAGCCTCTTCTTCGTGGCCAAGGCCGGCGTCTTCGCCCTCGGCTTCTGGATCTGGCTGCTGGTGCTGGCGGTGCTCGGCGGCCCGGCGACCGGCGTGCACCTCATCGCCGCGACCGGGGCGGCCACCACGACGTTGGTCGGCGTGGTGCTGGGCGCCCGGATGGCGCTCCAGCGCGACGCCGCCGACCGGCACGCCGAGCTGAAGCGGCTGCTTGTCGACATCTCGTGGAACGCGTTCGCCGCCGCCGGCAACGCCGACGAGTCGGGGAAGGTGGTGCCGTTCCCGACCCCGTCGCCGGAGGGCGACCGGTCCACCAACCGGGGGCCCGGCGACCGGGTGCCCGCGGTCGAGCGGGGGGAGCGCAACCGGGGCGACCGCCGCCGCTAGGAGCGGCCGGCGAGCAGCGTCTCCAGCCGGGGCGTGACGCCCCACTGGTCGACGAGCTGACGGTATTCGGCGCGCTGGTCGCCGGTCGGCGCGCTCCCGGTGCGCCGGGCCCGGATCAGCAGGTTGCGCGGGGTGTGCCGGGAGTCGACGAACTCCACCACCTCGGCGCGGTAGCCGTGCAGCCGGAGCAGGCCGGCGCGCAGCGCGTCGGTGAGCACGTCGGCGAACCGCTCGCGCAGGATGCCCTGCCGGGTGAGCAGCTCGTACGGCGCCGGCGCCGGCGCGGGTCGGGCCCGGAGCTGGGCGGCCACGTCGTGGTGGCAGCACGGCGCGGCGAGCACCCAGCGGGCGTCCCAGCGCAGCGCGCGGGCCAGTGCCTCGTCGGTCGCCGTGTCGCAGGCGTGCAGCGCCAGCACCAGATCCGGGGCCGGCTCGACCTGAGCGTCGGCGATGGTGCCGGCCACGAAGCTCACCCGGTCGGCCCAGCCCAGCCGCTCGGCCAGCTCGGTGTTCCGCTGGCGCTGGTCCTCGCGGACGTCCACCCCGACCAGCGTCACGTCCAGCCCCCGCTGTGTCAGGTAGCGGTGCGCCGCGAAGGTCAGGTAGGCGTTGCCGCACCCCAGGTCGACCACGCGCAGCGGCCCGGTGAGGTCGTCCGGCAGGGTGGCCGCCAGCGCCCGGAGGAACGCGTCGACCTGGCGGCGCTTGGCCGCCGAGCCGCCGATCTCGGCGAAGATCGGGTCGCCCGGGTCGAGCAGCCAGTCCTTGGCCCGGTCGTGGCCGCCCGGCTCCGGGGCCGGCCGGCTGGCCGCCGCCCGGTGCACCTGCGCCTCGCCCGACTTGGTCACCCGGAGCTGGAGCGTGCTGCCGGCGGTCTCCACGTGCCAGTTGCCGAAGGGCTCGGCCAGCAGCGCGTCGACCGCCACGTCGGCCTCCGTGCCCGGTGCCACGTTCCGGGTGTACGGCCGCGCGCCGTCGGAGGTCGAGATCTGGAGCCGCGGGCCGCCCTTGAGGGTGACCGGGCGCAGCTCGGCGCGGACCACGGAGGGGCGCTGGCCGCGGCGGCGTCCCGCGGCGACCGCCCGGGTCAGGGCGGGGTCGAGCAGCAGGGCCCGCACCTCGCTCAGCGCGGCGTCCAGCGGTTCCGGCATGGCTTCCTCTTCCTCGACGGGCTCGGCCCAGCGGCCGTGGTGGAACGGGGACGTCCCCCGCACCGGATGACCGGTACGGGGGACGTCGGATGTCTCGCGGGTCAGTCGGCGGTCGCCTCGGCCGGCGTACCGGTGCCCCCGCCACCGCCACCACGGCGGCGCCGGCGGCGGCGCGGCTTGCCGGCCGACTCGCCCTCGGCGGCCGCGGCGACCGGCTCGGCGCCACCCTCGGTGGAGATCACCGCGGTGGGCTCGCCGGCGACCGACTCGCCGGCCCGGCGGCGCCGGCGGCGACGCGGGCTGCGGGTGCCCTCCTCGGCGGAGGCCTCGGCGGACGCCTCGGTGGGCGCGCCCTCGGCGGGGGTGTCGCTGTCGCCGCCGCGACCCCGGCGGCGCTCCCGGCCCCGGCCGTCGCCCCGGCCCTCGCCCCGGCCGTCGCCGCGCCGCGAGCCGCGCTCGCCGCGCTCGCCGCGCCGCGACCGGCCACCGCCCAGGTCCTCCTCGACCTCGGCCGACAGGCCGGCGCGGGTGCGGTCGGCGGTCGGCAGCGTGCCGCTGACGTCCCGGGAGATGTCCAGGTCGGTGTAGAGGTGCGCGGAGGTGTGGTAGGTCTCCGGCGGCTCGGGCATGTCGAGCCCGAGGGTCTTGTCGATGATCCGCCAGCGGGGCATGTCGTCCCAGTCGACGAAGGTCACCGCGACACCGGACGCCCCGGCGCGGCCGGTGCGGCCGATCCGGTGGGTGTAGGTGTCCTGGTCCTCGGGGCAGTCGTAGTTGATGACGTGGGTGACGCCGGTGACGTCGAGCCCGCGGGCCGCCACGTCGGTGGCGACCAGGATGTCGATCTTGCCAGCCCGGAACGCCCGCAGCGCCCGCTCCCGCGCGCCCTGACCCAGGTCGCCGTGGACGGCGGCGACCGCGAAACCGCGGAAGTCGAGGTCCTCGGCCACCCGGTCGGCGGCCCGCTTCGTGCGGGTGAAGATCATGGTCAGCCCGCGACCCTCCGCCTGGAGGATGCGCGCCACGATCTCGACCTTGTTCATCGAGTGGGTGCGGTAGACCAGCTGCTGGGTCTGCGGCGACGGGCCGGTTT
The DNA here is from genome assembly GCF_040631005.1 of Micromonospora sp. NPDC005707. NCBI lineage: Bacteria > Bacillati > Actinomycetota > Actinomycetes > Micromonosporales > Micromonosporaceae > Micromonospora > Micromonospora sp. NPDC005707. The sequence continues at coordinate 449,719 of NZ_JBEXYR010000002.1, read as the reverse complement.
CGGCGGTGTGCCCGGCGTGGATCGTCACCGGCCGGCGCAGGAAGCGCCGGGACAGCGCGACGATCGGGTCCGGCATGGTGGCCGAGAAGAGCATGGTCTGCCGGTCCTCCGGCAGCATCGCCAGGATCTTCTCGACGTCGTCGAGGAAGCCCAGGTCGAGCATCCGGTCGGCCTCGTCGAGCACCAGCGCGTGCACCCGGTCGAGCCGGAGGTGCTTCTGCTTGGCGAGGTCCAGCAGGCGGCCGGGGGTGCCGACCAGGATCTCGACGCCCTTGCGCAGCGCGTCGATCTGCGGCTCGTACGCGACGCCGCCGTAGATCGGCAGCACCCGGACGCCCCGGGTGCGGCCCGCGGCGTCGAGGTCCTTGGCGACCTGGAGGCCCAGCTCGCGGGTGGGGACGACGACCAGCGCCTGCGGCACGCCGTCGCTGCCCTCGGAGGGCGCGAAGACGCGCTCCAGCAGCGGGATGCCGAAGCCGAGGGTCTTGCCGGTGCCGGTCGGCGCCTGACCGATCAGGTCGACGCCGCGCAGCCCGATCGGCAGCGCGTACTCCTGGATGGCGAAGGCGCGGGTGATCCCGGCGGCGGCCAGCGCCTCGACGGTCTCCTGGCGGGCGCCGAGTTCGGCGAAGGTGGGAGCCTCCGGACGGACCGGAGCGGTGGGGGCCAGCTCGTGGCCCTGGATCTGCTCGCTCATATGGATTTGGGGGTGCCCTCTCGTGGTGCGCCCCGTCATGTCCTCAGGGCGCGAACGGTATGGCGCGGGCCACACGGTCGGCGGCGGTTTCGCCGAGCCGGACCGGGCCGCACGCGCGCCGGGGACCGGTGCTGATCAGCCGAGCTGAACGAATCGGTGCCCACGGCAACTGTCTCATCCTACCTGAACTGCCTCGGAGCCGTCCTGATTCCGGGTGACGGCACCGCGCCCGGGGGTGATCGGTGTGACCTGGGTCACCTTAAGGCGTCCTTGCGTGCGGGCGGTAGCCTGCGCTCGTGTCCGCCCCCGACCCCGCCCTGGTCGACCTGCTCGGCCTCGTCGCCTACGGCGAACTGCTCGCCTTCGACCGGCTGGCCGCCGACGCCCGCCTCGCCCCCGACCTGCGCCGCCGGGCCGCGCTGAGCGAGATGGCCGCCGCCGAGATCGCGCACTACCGGTGGATCGCCGACCGGATCACCGCGCTCGGCGTGACCCCCGACGAGGCCATGGGTCCCTACGTCGAGGCGTTGCATGCCTACCACGACTCGACCGAGCCGAAGGACTGGCTGGAGGCGGTGACCAAGGCGTACGTGGGCGACGCCATCAGCGACGACTTCCTGCGCGGGATCGCCGGCGGCCTCGACGGGCCGGACCAGCGCCTGATCCTCGACGTGCTGCACGACTCGCGGTACGCCGGGTTCGCCGCCGCCGAGATCCGGGCCGCCATCGAGGCCGAACCCCGGGTGGCCAACCGGCTCTCCATGTGGGCCCGGCGGCTGGTCGGCGAGGCGCTCTCCCAGGCGGGCCGGGTCGCGGCCGCCGACCGGGGCGCGCTCACGGCGCTGATCTCCCGGGAGGGCGTGGACGTGCCGGCGCTCTTCCGCCGGCTGACCGACGCGCACACCGCCCGGATGACCGCCGCGGGGCTGAACAACTGAACGCCGGGCGCCGCCGTGACGGGCTTCCCGCCACGGCGGGCCGGCCGGGGATGGCGGCCCGCGGAGGCGGGCCGACCGGTATCAGCGGACGGTGAACCCGACCGCGCGGGGCGAGGCCTCCGCGATCTCGACGTAGGCGACCTTCGTGACCGGCACGATGACCCGCCGGCCCTTCTCGTCGGTCAGGGAGAGGGTGCCCTCACCCTTGGCGACGGCGTCGGTCACGATCTGCTCGATCTCGGCCGGCGACTGAGCGCTCTCCAGGACCAGCTCCCGCGGCGCGTACTGCACGCCGATCTTGACCTCCACTGTGCCTCCTCAACTGGGGCGAAAAAGCCACCGTGGGAAGGCTATCCGATCTGGCGGCCCGATGTTCAGGCTGACTCACCTTGCAGCGGGAAGCTGGCGATGCCCCGCCAGGACAGGGCCGCGACCAGCGCCTCAGCCTCGGCCTTGGGCACCTGACGGCCGCCGGCCAGCCAGAACTGGGCGGCGGTCTCGGCGGCGCCGACCAGGCCGGAGGCGAGCAGCTCGGCGTGCGCCCGGCTCACCCCGGTGTCCGAGATGATGGTGTCGGTGATCGCCGCGATGCAGCCCTGCTCGACCCGCTCCACGCGCTGCCGCACGGCCGGGTCGTTGCGCAGGTCCGACTCGAAGACGAGCCGGAACGCCTCGCTCTCGTGGTCGACGAAGTCGAAGTACGCGCGCACCGAGGCGCCGACCCGTTCCTTGTTGTCGTTGGTGCCGCGCATCGCGTCGTGCACCTTCGCCACGATGGCGTCACAGTGCGTGTCCAGCAGCGCCAGGTAGAGCTCCATCTTCCCCGGGAAGTGCTGGTAGAGCACGGGCTTGGAGACACCCGCCCGCTCGGCGATGTCGTCCATCGCGGCGGCGTGGTAGCCCTGCGCGACGAACACCTGCTGAGCTGCGGCGAGCAGCTGCTTGCGCCGCGCCGAGCGGGGCAGGCGGGTGGGCCGGCCGGCGGTCTGCGCACCGTTCCCCACAGCGGTCATGGGAACCTCCGAGTTTCTCTGTACGAGCCGGCACTTATCACCCGAACCGGTCCGGGTTGGTGAACCCGTCGCGGAATTGGCCCGCCGCTGTAACTTATCGCCACTGTCACCACACGGTAGCCTCAGCGGGGGCGACCAAGGAGCGCGCGGTGAGTGAATCAGGGCAACCCGGAGCCGCCACCCCGGGAGAGCACGGCGACGGCACGGGTCAGCAGGACGACCTGGCCCGCGCCGGCAGCGGGTGGGCGCCCCCGGCGACCGGCTGGGCCCGCGGCGCTCCGGCGCCCGGCAGCTGGCCCCGCGCCGACCTCACCACCGGCTGGGGCGCCTCGTCCCCCCGGCACGGCGACCTCCCGGCCCCACTGCCCGGGCTGACCGCCGAGGAGCCGCCCGGGCGGGTCAACGGCCGCCACGTCAACGGCGTGCACCACGCCGGGGAGGAGCCGCCCGTGACCCGCGAGGCGCCGGTGAGTGCCCCGCCCGCGGACGAGCCGCGCCGGGAGACCGGCGCCGACCGGCTCATCGTGCCGGCCCAGCGGCCCGCGCCCGCGGTCGAGCAGCCGACCGCCGAGGCGGATCCCGGTGCCTCCCGGCACGCCCCCGACGACCCGTCGCCGGGGCGCGCCGCGCGCTGGGCGGAGAGCGGCCCGACCTCCGGGCCGCCGGCCCTCCAGGTGCCCCCGGTCGGCGCCACCGCCTCCGGCTTCGAGGTGCCCCCCGGCTTCCACGCGCCGACCGCCGAACGGTCCGAATCCGCACCGTCGCTCTCCCGTGGCTGGGCTGACCGCCGTCCGCCGGAGCAGCCTCCCGCTGAGGCGCCGCCGGCCGCCGGCCGGGCCGACCACTTCCCGGCGGACCAGCCCCCGGCCGAGGCGCCGTCGCTCTCCCGTGGCTGGGCCGACCGGCCGACCTCGGCCCCGCCCGCCGGCCCGGACGCCGGTGCCCCGGAGCGACGGCCCGCCGCCGAGCAGCCGCGCGCCGCGGCCGACGAGCGGGGCGCCGGGCCGGCCGGGGAACCGCCGTGGTCCGGCCCGGCCTGGAACCGCCAGAGCTGGGGCGGGGGCTGGGCGCCGCCGTGGGCGCGCGAGGACGAGTCGACCGGCCGCCCGGCCGGCGAGGAGGAGCCCGCCGGCCGCCGCGCCGCCCGCGAGGACGAGCCGGTCGGCCGCCGGGCCGCCCGCGAGGAGTGGGCGCCCGAGCCGGTCCGGCCCTACGAGCCGGCCCGGGTCGAGCCGCCCGCCGGCTACGACCCGCCCCGACCGGAGCCGGTCCGCCCCTACGAGCCGGTCCGGGCCGAGTCGCCCGCGGGCTACGAGGCGCCGCGCTCCGAGCCGTCCCGGCCGTCCGAGGTGCCCGAGTCCCGCCCCGGGCACGAGCCGGCCGCCCGGGAGATCCCCGACCGGCCCACCTGGGCCGGACCGCCCGTGCCCGTGGCTCCGTTCAGCGCACCCCCGCACACCACCCCGACCAGCGCGCCGCCCGTGCCCCACGAGGCGCCCACCGGCCCGCCACCCACCGGCTACCCGCCCGCGCCGCCCGTCCGCGCCGCCGAGGAGCGGGAGGCCAGGCCGTACCGGCTGCCGGGCGGCGCGGAGCGGTTGCCGGCCGGCCCGCCGCCCGCCCCCGTCGACCGCGCGCCCGCGCCCGCCCCGACGAGCGCACCTCCCTACGCGGCCCGCCGGTCCGCCCCGGAGCCGCCGCCGGCCGCCGAGGCGGCCGAGCTCACTCCGGTGCTGCCGCAGCGCGTCCCCGCCGAGCCGGATGTGCCCGTCGTGCCGGAGCCACCCGCCGTGGAACCACCCGCCGAGACCCCGGAACTCGCCCGCATCGCCACCCACCTGCGCCGGGACGACGAACCGGCGCCGCTGCGCGAGCGGCCGGAGGGCTTCGACGTCAACGCGATCCTCGACGCCGTCCGCGAGGTGGCCGGCGTCCGGGACGCGGCGCTGCGCCGCACCCCGGCCGGGGCGCACAGCCTCCGGCTGGACCTCGCCGACGGTGCGGACCCGGCCGAGGTGAGCCGGGTGGTCGCCCGGCTGCTCCAGGAGCGCATGGGGCTGGCCGCCGCCCCGCAGAACCTGCCCGGCGCCCCGGCGACCCCGCCGCCCCCGGTGCGCCGCCGGTCGGCCCAGCCGCGCGCCGACCGTCCCGCCGAGCCCCGCCCGGCCGAGGACCTGCCCGGCCCGGCCCGGTCCGGCCCGCAGTCCCGCCCGGCCGAGGAGGTGCCGGGCTCGGCCTGGTCGGCTCCGCAGTCCCGCCCGGCCGAGGAGGTGCCGGCCGCGGCCTGGTCCGCCTCCCAGTCCCGTCCGGCGGAGGACGTGGCCGGCCGCCAGTCCCGTCCGGCGGAGGACGTGGCCGGCCTTGAGCCCCGTCCGGCCCAGGACGTGACCGGCGCGCGGTCCGGCCCGGCGGAGGACCTGACCGGCCCGCGGTCCCGACCGGCCGGGGACCCGGCCGGTCCGAGGTCCGGCCCGAACCGGCCGGCCGAGAACCGGTCCGGCGAGGGTCGGTTCGCGGCGCCCGAGGCGCGCGCCGGCCGGCTCGCCGAGGCGCCGGCCGAGGGCGCCGACCCGGGGGCCGAGCCGCCGCGCCGCCGCCGGCAGGCCGGCGGCCACCGGGGCCGGGCCGCCGTGGAGGAGTCCTCGCTCGCCACCGCCCCGGCCGGCACGGCCACCGGCAGCCCGGCCACGCTCGGCACGTCGTACTCCGGCGGGCAGATGAGCACGACGGAGACCGCGCCGTCGCGACCGCTGGACACCGGCGGGCTGCCGGGGCCCCGAGTGGTGATCGACCACGTCCAGGTCAGCACCTTCGGCCTCGACGCCACCGTGGAGGTCCGCCTGCTCGCCAGGGACCGCACGGCGGAGGGGCACTCCACCGGGCCGGCCGTCGACGGCTACGTGCTGCGGCTCTGCGCGGTCGCCGCGGCCGCCGCGGTGGACGAACTGCTCGGCCAGGCCGCGTCGCCCGGGGACCGGGGGCGGTGCTTCGTCGAGCACACCGCCGTGGTCCCGTTCGGCAACTGCGAGGTGGCGACCGTGGTGGTGCTGCTGGTCTGCGACGGCTGGGTGGAGCAGCTCGCCGGTTCCGCCCTGGTCGCCGGGGATCCCCGGCAGGCCGTGGTCCGGGCCACCCTGGCCGCGGTGAACCGCCGGCTGGAGGCGCTGCTCGCCTGAGCCGGTGTCGGGCCGCGCCGGTCCGGGAAGACTGGAGCCATGAAGCCCGCCGCCCTCTGGCCGGAGCACCTCCTGCCCGCGCACCACGTCCCGCCGCCCTGGCCCGGCCGCAACGTCCGTCTCGACGGCACGGTGACGTACGTGCGCGACACCCCGGCCACCGCCCGTGGCGCGGAGCCGGCGCTGTACGTGCACGGCCTCGGCGGCTCGTCACAGAACTGGACGGACCTGGCCGGCCTGCTCGCCGACCGGCTCGACGGCGAGGCGATCGACCTGCCGGGTTTCGGGCGCAGCGAGCCGGGCCGGCGCTACACGGTGCCGTCGTTCGCCGACCGGGTGGTGCGGTGGATCGAGCACAGCGACCGGGGGCCGGTGCACCTGTTCGGCAACTCGCTCGGCGGCGCCGTCTGCGTCCGGGTGGCGGCGCTGCGTCCGGACCTGGTCCGGACGCTGACCCTGATCTCCCCGGCCCTGCCGTTCCTGGACTTCCGGCGCTCGCTGCAGGGCCGGATGCTGCCACTGCTGGCGATCCCCCGGGGCGAGCGGCTGGCCGCCTGGCGGCTGGCCCAGGTCGCCCCCGAGGTGATGGCTGAGCAGGTGATGGAGGCGTGCATCGCCGACCTGACCCGGATCAGCGAGCAGCGCCGGCAGGAGGCGATCGAGGAGATCCGGATCCGCTACGAGGCGGCCCACTACGCCGCCGCCTACGTCCGCACCTTCCGTGGCCTGGTCTCCAGCTTCCTGCGGTCGTACCTGCCCGGGTCGGGGTCGCTGTGGCGGCTGGCGGCGCGGGTGCGGGTGCCGACGCTCGTGGTGGGCGGGCGGCAGGACCGCCTCGTCGACGTGCGGGTGGCGCCGCAGGCCGCCCGGGTGATCCCGGACAGCCGCCTGCTGTCGCTCGACGGCGTCGGGCACGTGGCCCAGTTGGAGGTGCCCCGGACCGTGGCACGGGCGGTGCTGGCGCTGCTCGCCGAGGCGTCCCCCGACGGGTCGCCGCCGGGTGGGGAACGGCCGGATGCCCAGGCCAGGGCACTGATCACCGAAACGGGGGAGAGCGGGCGGCGCCGCGACATGGCAGGCTGAGCCGGATGCCCACCTCCGTCCGTCCGCGTGCCGCGCGGCCCACCGCCCCGCCCGCCGGCCGCTGGCGGTCCGCCGTGGTGATCTGCGCCTTCCTCGTCGCCGCCGCGGTCGGCATCGGGGTCGCGCTGCAACATCCGTTGGTCGGGGCCGAGGCGCTCGTCAGTTCCGGCTCGACGACCCAGCCACCTCAGCCGGCCGGGGGGCCGGCGCCGTCGAGCGCGTCGCCGTCGTCGTCGCCTTCACCGTCGCCGGATCCGGTGCCGAGCACGCCGGTGCTGCGGATGCCCGGTCCGGTGCCCGCGCACGGCCGGGGGAGCTTCGGCTACGACGACCGGACCGGCGGGGTGCTGGGCCGGGCCGGCGTGCTGCGCCGGTTCCGGGTGGCGGTGGAGAACGGCTCCGGGGAGGACGCGCACGCCTTCGGTGACGCCGTGCAGCGGGCGCTGGCGGGGCCGGGGAGCTGGGTGGACAGTGGCCAGCTGCGACTGCAGCGGGTCGGGCCGGGCAGCCGGTCGGACTTCACGATCTACCTGGCGACCCGGGACACCGCGGGCCGCCTCTGCCGCGCCGGTGGCATCGACATCCGGGTGGGCGGCGTGCCGTACACGTCCTGCCGGGTCACCGGCAAGGTGGTGATCAACCTGGACCGGTGGCGGATCTCGGTGCCGCACCTGGTCGCGGCGAAGCTCCCGCTGGACACCTACCGGCTCTACGTCATCAACCACGAGGTCGGTCACCAGTTGGGGCACCACCACGAGGCCTGCCCGGGGAAGGGCCGGGTGGCGCCGGTGATGCAGCAGCAGACGCTCTTCCTGAACGGCTGCCGGCCGAATCCGTGGCCGTACGTGGACGGGAAGCGGTACACCGGTCCGCCGGTCTGAAAGACCTGATCGTGGCGATGAGAAGTATTCCGTGGGAGAAGCGGCAAAAAGGGCTAATTGCCCGAATTGACGTGGCACGCTGAGGGCATGACGTCGTCGTCCCCTTACGACCCGCCTGACGATCCCCGCCCGCCCCGGCTCGACTTCGCCCGCCCGCCGGCCCACCCGGGAACCGCCCCGCCGGCCCGTCCCGGCCTGCGCCGGATGCGGCGGCGCCGCCGGCGGGCCGTGCTGCTCCTGGTGGCGCTGCTCGTCGCGGTGGCCGGCGCGGCCGGGGTGACCCGGCTGGCCGGGCCGGGCGGGCTGGTGCACCTGTCCGGCCGGCATCCGCTGGCCGCAGCCAACCCCTCCCTGGCCAACGGCGCCGGCGACGGGCCCCGATCCGAGCCGGGCGGATACCCCACCGCCGGCCCGGGCAGCTTCGCCGCCGCCGACGGCCGCTCGCCGGTACGCGGTTACGACGGCCCGCTGCGCCGCTACCGGGTCGAGGTCGAGCAGGACGCCGGGCAGGACGTGGACGAGTTCGCCGCCACCGTGGACGCGGTGCTCGGCGACCCGCGCAGCTGGATCGCCTCGGGCGAGCTGCGGGTGCAGCGGGTGCCCGAGGCGGCCGTCGCCGACTTCACCATCTACCTGGCCACCCCGGCCACCTCGGAGCGGATGTGCGCCGAGGGCGGGCTGAGCACCGAGCGGTACACCTCCTGCCGGCTGCCCGGCCGGGTGGTCATCAACCTGGCCCGGTGGATGGAGGCGGTGCCCGACTACGGCGCCCCGCTGGACGTCTACCGGACGTACGTGGTGAACCACGAGGTCGGGCACGAGTTCGGCGAACTGCACCAGGCCTGCCCCGAGCCCGGCGCCGCCGCCCCGGTGATGCAGCAGCAGACGTACGGGCTGGACGGCTGCGTGGCGAACGCCTGGCCGTACGTCGACGGGGTTCGCTACTCCGGCGAGCCGACCGACGGGGTCTGAGTTATTCCCGCTCCCGCATGTCGGGCGACGTGGCCCTCATCATGGCCGATCCCCACCGGGGCGAGCGACAATGGCGCGGTCCCACCGCCGATCCCGGGGAGTCCACCGTGTCGTTGCCCCCGCTCGTCGAGCCCGCCGCCGAGCTGACCGTAGACGAGATCCGCCGCTACTCCCGCCACCTGATCATCCCGGACGTGGGGGTCGAGGGGCAGAAGCGGCTGAAGAACGCCCGGGTGCTCTGCGTCGGCGCCGGTGGTCTCGGCTCGCCGGCCCTGATGTACCTCGCCGCCGCCGGTGTCGGCACCCTCGGCATCATCGACTTCGACACCGTCGACGAGTCCAACCTCCAGCGCCAGATCATCCACGGCGTGTCCGACGTCGGCCGGTCCAAGGCCGAGTCCGCCGCCGCCTCGATCCGCGAGATCAACCCGCTGGTCAACGTGGAGATCCACAACACCGCGCTGGACCGGGACAACGTCCGGGAGATCTTCTCCGGCTACGACCTGATCGTCGACGGCACCGACAACTTCGCCACCCGCTACATGGTCAACGACGCGGCGGTGCTGCTCGGCAAACCGTACGTCTGGGGTTCGATCTACCGGTTCGACGGCCAGGCGTCGGTGTTCTGGGCCGAGCACGGTCCCTGCTACCGCTGCCTCTACCCGGAGCCGCCGCCGCCCGGCATGGTCCCGTCCTGCGCCGAGGGTGGCGTGCTGGGCGTGCTCTGCGCGTCCATCGGGTCGATCCAGGTCAACGAGGCGATCAAGCTGCTCGCCGGCATCGGCGAGCCGCTGGTCGGCCGGCTGATGGTCTACGACGCCCTGGAGATGAGCTACCGCAAGATCAAGGTCCGCAAGGACCCGAACTGCGTGCTCTGCGGCGAGAACCCGACGGTCACCGACCTGCTGGAGGACTACGAGGACTTCTGCGGCGCGGTCTCCGACGAGGCGCAGGAGGCGGTGGTCGACTCGACCATCACCGCCCTGGAGCTGAAGGAGTGGCAGGACGCCGGCAAGGACTTCTTCCTGGTCGACGTCCGCGAGCCGGCCGAGTACGAGATCGTCCGGATCCCCGGCGCCACCCTGATCCCCAAGGGCGAGATCATTTCGGGCGGGGCGCTGGCGAGGCTCCCGCAGGACAAGCAGATCGTGCTGCACTGCAAGTCCGGTGTCCGCTCCGCCGAGGCGCTCGCCGCGCTCAAGGCGGCCGGCTTCAAGGACGCCGTGCACGTCCAGGGCGGCGTGCTCTCCTGGATCAAGCAGATCGACCCGGCGCTGCCGGCCTACTGAGGTCACGTCGAAGGGCCCTCCCGGGTGTGCCGGGAGGGCCCTTCGCGTACCGCCGGTGGGCCGGGCCACCCCTGGCCGAGCTACCGAGGCGTAACCACGTTTGCGCCGGTAGCGTGACTGCCGTGGTGGATCTGGACGCGGCGATCGGCTTCGTCGTGGCGCACGGCGACGCGGTGGACCGCGCCCGCCTCTCCCGGCTGCGCACCGGCGCACCGGTGCCGCCCGACCTGCTCGACGCGGCCGAGGCCGGGCAGGCATCCGGCGGTGGGTGGCCGGCCGTGCTCGACGGCGAGGTCGCCTCGGTCGACGCCACCTGCTACCGCCTGTCCGAGCTGGACGACCTCGGGGCGCTGGGCCGCCCGGCCGCCCGGCACGCCCTGGACTGGCTGGCCGCCCGCCAGCTCGCCGACGGCGGCTGGGACGAGGACCCGTCGCTGGCCGGGTTCGCCCCCGAGTGGGCCACCCCGGGCGACCCGGAGGCCCGGCTCTTCCTCACCGCCAACGCCGGGTTCTGGCTCACCGTGGCCGGGCTGGACGCCCGCGCCGCCGGGCCGCTCGACCACCGGGTCGGCGGGGCGTACGCCGGTGTGGTGCAGGCGGCGGCCCACGCGCTCGCCGCGCAGCTCGCGCCGGACGGCAGTTGGCCGTCGTTCCTCCCGGCCGGCTGGCTCGCCGCGGCCGTGCTGCACCGCCAGCAGCTCTACTACGAGTCCGCCCGGATCCAGGCCGTGCTGGCCGAGCGGATCCCGCAGATGTCGCCGGCCGACGTGGCCTGGCTCGCCGCCACGCTGCGCCGGGTCGACGTGGGCGAGGAGCAGTGGCTGCTCGTCTCGGCCCGGCGGCGGCTCGCCGAGACCCAGCGCAGCGACGGCGGCTGGGACAGCGACGACGGCCACCAGTTCGACGTGCACACCACGCTGCGGGCGATCCGGGCCTGCCGCCCCACCACCCCGGAGGCTCCGGTCTCCGGCGCGCCGTTCGTCGCGCCGCAGCCGGCCGCGCCGCCGCTGGTGCCCGCGCCACGTCCGGCGCCCTCGGGCGACCTGGTCCTGCCGCCCGTCGTGCCGCTGCCGAGGCCGGCCCCGCCGTCCGCTCCGCCACCGGAGTCGGCGCCACCGGAGCCGGCCGCGCCCACCGCCTGAGCCGGCCCGCTCAGCGCAGGTGGCCGTCGCCGGTGACCACGTACTTGGTGCTGGTCAGCTCGGGCAGCCCCATCGGGCCGCGGGCGTGCAGCTTCTGCGTGGAGATGCCGATCTCGGCGCCGAAGCCGAACTCGCCCCCGTCGGTGAACCGGGTGGAGGCGTTCACCATCACCGCGGCCGCGTCCACCCGGGCCACGAACTCGCGGGCCGCCGGCTGGGAGTCGGTGACGATCGCCTCGGTGTGGCCGGTGCCGTGCCGCCGGATGTGCGCGACCGCCGCGTCCAGCGAGTCGACAACGGCGACCGAGATGTCGGCGGAGAGGTATTCGGTGTCGAAGTCCTCGTCGGTGGCCGGCACCACCGCGTCGGAGTAGGCGGCGACCCGCGCATCGCCGTGCACGGTCACCCCGGCGTCGGCGAAGGCGGCCAGCACGGCCGGCAGGAAGGCGTCCGCGACGCCCGCGTGCACCAGCAGGGACTCGGCCGTGTTGCAGGTGGACAGGCGCTGCGTCTTGGAGTTCAGGGTGACCGCCACGGCCTTGGCCAGGTCGGCGGCGGCGTCCACGTAGACGTGGCAGTTGCCCACCCCGGTCTCGATCACCGGCACGGTCGACTCCTCGACCACGGTCCGGATGAGCGACGCGCCGCCGCGCGGGATCAGCACGTCGACGAGGCCCCGGGCGCGCATCAGCTCCTTGACCGAGTCGCGGGTGCTGGCGTCGAGGAGCTGCACCGCGTCGGCCGGCAGGCCGGCTCCGGCGACCGCGTCGCGGAGCACCGCGACCAGGGCGGCGTTGGAGTGCGCCGCCGAGGAGGAACCGCGCAGGAGCGCGGCGTTGCCGGACTTCAGGCAGATCCCGGCCGCGTCGACGGTCACGTTGGGGCGGCCCTCGTAGATGATGCCGACCACCCCGAACGGCACCCGGACCTGGCGCAGCTCCAGCCCGTTGGGCAGGGTCGCGCCGCGGACCACCTCGCCGACCGGGTCGGGCAGCGCGGCCATCTGCCGCAGCGCGTCGGCGATGCCGGCCACCCGGGCCTCGTCGAGGGCCAGCCGGTCCAGCACGGCCGCGCTCAGCCCGGCCTCCCGGCCGGCCGCCAGGTCCGCCGCGTTCGCGGTCAGGATCTCGGGGGTACGCGCCACGAGCGCGTCGGCCATCGCGTGCAGCGCGGCGTCCTTGACCGTACGGGTGGCGACCGCGAGGGCCTCCGCCGCGCCCCGGGCCCGGCGGGCCTGCTCCACCACACTCATCGCGTACTCCTCACAGCAGGACGAGGTCGTCGCGGTGGACGACCTCCCGTTCGTACGCCGGGCCGAGCGCCGCGGCGAGTTCCGAGGTGGAGCGGCCGAGCAGCCCGGGCAGCTCGACCGCGTCGTAGTTGACCAGCCCGCGGGCGACCGGCGCGCCCTCGGTGTCGACCAGGTCCACCGGGTCCCCGGCCGTGAACGCGCCGTCGACCGCGGTGATCCCGGCCGGGAGCAGGGACTTGCGCCGCCCGACCACGGCCTGCACGGCGCCGGGGTCGAGGTGCAGCCGGCCGCGCGGCGCGGTGGCGTGCGCCAGCCAGAAGAGCCGGGCGGCCGGGCGCCGGCTGCTCGGGTGGAAGAAGGTGCCGACCGGCTCGCCGGCCAGCGCCGGCCCGGCCAGCGGCGCGGCGGTGAGCACCACGGGTACGCCGAAGCCGGTGGCTATCCGGGCCGCCTCGACCTTGGTGACCATGCCGCCGGTGCCCACCCCGGCCCGCCCGGCGCCGCCGATGTCGACGCCGGCCAGGTCGCCCTCGCCGTGCACCTCGCTGATCCGGGTGCTGCCGGCGCGGGTCGGGTCACCGGTCCACAGCGCGTCCACGTCCGACAGCAGCACCAGCAGGTCGGCGTCGACCAGGGCGGCCACCAGCGCGGCGAGCCGGTCGTTGTCGCCGAACCGGATCTCCTCGGTGGCGACCGTGTCGTTCTCGTTGACGATCGGCACGGCCCGCAGGTCGAGCAGCTTGCGCAGGGTCCGGTACGCGTTGCGGTAGTGCGCCCGCCGGGTCACGTCGTCGACGGTGAGCAGCACCTGCCCGACGGTCAGCCGGTGCCGGGCGAAGGCCGCCGCGTACCGGCCGATGAGCAGGCCCTGCCCGACGCTGGCGGCGGCCTGCTGGGTGGCCAGGTCGCGGGGGCGCCGGGGCAGCCCGAGCGGGGCCAGGCCGGCGGCGATCGCACCGGAGGAGACCAGTACGACCTCGCGCCCCGCGGCGGCGAGCGCGCCGAGCGTGTCGACCAGCCCGTCGACGCGGGTGTCGTCCAGGCCGCCCGCCGGGGTGGTCAGCGAGGACGAGCCGATCTTGACGACGATCCGGCGGGCCGAGGTGACTGCTTCGCGCACCGGACCATTCTGCGCGCTGCGGTCCGCCGCACCCCGGCGCGTTCCCATATCGTGGCAGCCCGTGACACCTGACGAGTACGTCGAGGCGGTGCTGGACCTGGTCGAGCGGATCCCACCGGGCCGGGTGATGTCGTACGGGGCGGTGGCCGACGCCCTCGCCGAGCGGTCGGGGCGGGCGTCGGCCCGGCTGGTCGGTTCGATCATGGCCCGGCACGGTGGCGGGGTGCCGTGGCACCGGGTGGTGAACTCGGCCGGCCGGCTGCCGCCGGGGCACGAGGTGGAGGCCCGGGCCCGGCTGCGTGCCGAGGGCTGTCCCCTGCGCCCCTCGGGCGTGGACATGGCGGCGGCGTGGTCGCCCGACGAGGGGATGTGACCGCCGACATAACGTGAGTAGCATTCGGCTCCATGACAGGAACGGGCGGGAGCCTGCCTCGCCGGGTGCACGCCGGATACGCGCTGGGCTCGCTGGTCACCGGCGCGTTCGGCACGGTGCCCGGGCTGCTCCTGCTGCCGTACCTCACCGACACGCTGGGCGTCGCGGCCGGGGTGGCCGCCCTGCTGGTGCTCCTGCCGAAGGCGTGGGACGTGCTCGTCAACCCGGTCGCCGGGCGGATCTCCGACCGGACCCGGTCCCGCTGGGGCGCACGCCGGCCCTGGCTGCTCGGCGGCGGGCTGGCGCTGGCCGCGCTCTTCGCGTCGATCTTCGCCGCGCCGTTCGGGTCCGGCCCGGCCGCCGGGACGTACGTGGCCGTGGCGTTCCTGGCCACCGCGACCGCGTTCGCCTTCTTCCAGGTGCCCTACGTGGCCATGCCCGCCGAGCTGACCGACGACCCGGCGGAGCGTACCCGGCTGATGAGCTGGCGGATCGCGGTGCTGGCGCTGGCCATCCTGGTCTCCGGGGCGGTGGCCCCGGCCGTGGTGACCGCCGGCGGTGACGGCGTGCCCGGGCACCGCTGGATGGGCCTGTTCGTGGCGGCGCTCATCGTGGCCGGCACGATCGGCGCATTCCTCGGCACCCGGTCCGCGCCGGCCGGCACGGTGGGGGAGAGCGAGCCGAGCCTGCGCGCCCAGCTCGCGGTCGCCGGCCGGAACCGGCCGTTCCGCGTGCTGCTGGTCTGCTTCGTGATCCAGTCCGCCGGCGTGGCGACCGTGCTGGCCGGGGTGAAGTACTTCGCCGGCCAGGTACTCCGCGCCCCGGACAGCGGCCCGACCCTGCTCTTCGCCTGCTTCGTCGGCCCGGCGCTGCTGGTCATGCCGCTGTGGACCCGGGCCGGCGCCCGGCTGGGCAAGCGCGCCTCGCTGATCGCCGCCTCGCTGATCTTCGCGGCCGGCGCGCTGGCCCTGGTCGCGTCCCCCGCGCTGCCGGCCGCCGGGGTGTACGCCGTGGTCGCCCTCATCGGCGTCGGCTACGCCGGCCAGCAGGTCTTCGCGCTGGCCATGCTGCCGGACTGCATCGCCTACGACACCGCCCGCACCGGCCGGCGGCAGGCCGGCGTGTTCACCGGGCTGTGGACCGCCGGGGAGACCTTCGGCCTGGCCCTCGGCCCCGGCATCTACGGCCTGGTCCTCCAGCTCTCCGGCTACGTCTCCTCGTCGACCGGGGTCGCGGCGGCTCAGTCGGCGACCGCCCGGCTCGGCGTGCTGCTCGGCTTCACCGTCCTGCCGGCCCTGCTGGTCGCCGCCCCGGTGGTGCTGCTGCGCGGCTACACCCTGACCCCGGCCCACCTGGCCGCCGCGTCCGCACCCGGCGGGGTCGCGCCGGCGGCGCGGGCCTGAGGCACGCGCGTCCGTCCGCCCGGACCGTCACGAGAGGAAACCCCGAGCACGATGACCGACACGGCAGGTACGGGCGCGCTGCCCGTCGAGGGGGTGCCCGCGGCACGGGTGCTCGACGAGATCCGGGCCCTCCGGGCGGCCGACCGCCCGACGCACGGCGGGCGGCTGTTCGCCTACGTCTACGACCCCGGAGTGGCCGGGCTGGACGAGCTGGCGCAGGCCGCACACGCCGAGAGCGCCCACGTCAACGGCCTGGACCCGACCGCCTTCCCGTCCCTGCTGGCCATGGAGAACGCGGTCGTCGGCGCGGCCGCCCGGCTGCTCGGCGGCGGCCCCGGCACGTCCGCGCCGGACGTGGTCGGCAGCGTCACCAGCGGCGGCACGGAGTCGCTGATCCTGGCCGTCAAGGCGGCCCGGGACGCCCGGCCCGACCTCGCGGAGCCGCGCATCGTGGTGCCGGTCAGCGGGCACGCCGCGTTCGCCAAGGCGGCCCACTACCTGCGGGTGGCCCTCGACCCGGTGCCCGTGGACCCGGCGACCCTGCGCCCGGCGGTCGCCGACGTGGCCGCCGCGATCCGGCCCGAGACCGTGCTCGTGGTCGCCTCCGCGCCGTCGTACGCGCACGGCGTCGTCGACCCGGTGGCGGAGATCGCGGCCGTGGCGGCGGCGGCCGGGGTGCGATGCCACGTGGACGCCTGCTTCGGGGGCTGGACGCTGCCCTGGCTGCGCCGGCTCGGCGCCCCGGTGCCCCCGTTCGACTTCGCCGTGCCCGGGGTCACCTCGATCTCGGTCGACCTGCACAAGTACGCGTACGCCCCGAAGGGCGTGTCGGTGCTGCTGCACCGGGACGCGGGGCTGCGCGCACCGCAGTTCTTCGCGTACGCCGACTGGCCCGGCTACACGATGGTCAACCCGGTGATCGCCTCGACCCGATCGGGTGGGCCGATCGCCGCCGCGTACGCCACCCTGCGGCACCTCGGCGAGGACGGCTACCTGCGGCTGGCCGCGCTGACCCGGGACGCGGTCGCCGGGCTGGCCGACGCGGTCCGCGCGGTCGACGGGCTGCGGCTGCTGGCCGAGCCGGAGTCGACGGTGGTCTGCTTCACCGCCGACGACCCGGGGCTGGACCTGTTCGTGCTGGTCGACGAGCTGACCGCCCGGGGCTGGCACACCCAGCCGCAACTCGCGTACGCCGGCCTGCCGGCCAGCGTGCACCTCACGGTGACCGCCGCGGTGGCCCCGCGGGTCGCCGAGTTCGGCCCGGCGCTGGCCGAGGCCGTGGCGGCCGCCCGGGCGGCCGGGCCGGTCGTGCTGCCGCCGGAGCTGCTGGCGCTGGCCGGCAGCCTCACCCCGGAGGCGCTCACCCCCGACCTGATCGTCGGGCTCGCCGCCGGCCTGGGGCTCGGCGCCGGGCCGGCGGACCGGATGGCGGCGGTGAACACCCTGCTCGAGGCGGCCCCGGTCCGGCTGCGGGAGCGGCTGCTCGTGGAGTTCGTCGGGCTGCTGCAACGACCGACCTGGTGAGGCCACCGTCGTGCTGTGATTGACTGTCACGTCAGGGGGATCTGCGAGGGAGGCCCGAGGTGCAGGTGCCGGCCGTGCTCGGCGAGCCGATCCGGTTCGTGCTGAACTGGGGCCGCCGCTACTCGCTCTGGGTGTTCAACTTCGGGCTGGCCTGCTGTGCCATCGAGTTCATCGCCACCAGCATGGGCCGGCACGACTTCATGCGGCTCGGCGTGATCCCGTTCGCCCACGGCCCCCGCCAGGCCGACCTCATGGTGGTCTCCGGCACGGTCACCGACAAGATGGCCCCGGCCGTCAAGCGGCTCTACGACCAGATGCCCGAACCGAAGTACGTGATCTCGTTCGGCGCCTGCTCGAACTGCGGCGGACCGTACTGGGACTCCTACTCGGTGACCAAGGGTGTCGACCAGCTCATCCCGGTCGACGTCTACGTGTCCGGGTGCCCGCCCCGCCCGGAGGCGCTGCTGCACGGCATCCTCCGCCTCCAGGAGAAGATCGCCGCCGAGCAGTCCGGCGTCGGCGGCGTGCCGCGCCCGGACCGGCTCGCCCCACCGGTCGACCCCCGGCCCGCGGAGAGCACCCCCCGGCCGGTGGAATCCCTCACCGCGCCACCGGTACGTCCCCCGGCCGGCTGAGCCGCGAGGTGGCGGCGCGGGGCTAGCCTGCGATCATGACCCAGTCCGCGGACAAGCGTTCCGCCTTCATCGTCGACGTGCTCTCCGCGGAGTTCGGCGCGTCGATGGCGATCGACCCGGCGGCGTTCCGCCGCAAGTTCCGCAAGATGGCCGCCTCCCCGTTCGCCTTCTACCGGGGCAGCGCCTCGCTCTTCTACGCCGACCAGCGCGGTGACTTCGCCAGCGACCGGTTCCTCGACGACCGGACCAGCCGGGTGTGGATCCACGGCGACCTGCACGCGGAGAACTTCGGCACCTACATGAACGGCTCCGGGCAGCTCGTGTTCAACGTCAACGACTTCGACGAGGCGTACGTCGGGCCGTTCTCCTGGGACCTGAAGCGCTTCGCCGCCAGCGTGGCCCTGCTCGGCTACGCCAAGGCGCTCTCCGACCGGGTGATCGGGGAGCTGGTGGCCGGCTTCGCCCGGTCGTACCTGGCCGAGCTGCGGGCCATCGCGGCCGGCGGCGACGACGCCATCGGCTCGATCACCCTGGAGAACGCCGACGGGGTGCTGCGCCGGGTGCTCCAGCAGGCCCGGCTGAACACCCGGGTCGACCTGCTCGCCACGCAGACCACCATCGACAACTACGAGCGCCGGTTCTCCCTCGTCGACGGGGTCTTCGAGGTCGACGCCGCGACCCGGGAGCAGGTCTGCGCCGCGTTCCAGGACTACCTGGGCACCCTGCCGACGGCCACCGCCCGGCTCCGCCCGGTCGCCGCGAACATCAAGGACGTCGTGCTGCGCAAGGGGGTGGGCATCGGTTCCGCCGGGCTGCCCTCGTACAACCTGCTGCTGGAGGGGCACACCCAGGCGCTGGAGAACGACGTCGTCATCTACATGAAGCAGGCGCAGGTGCCGGCGGTGGCGCGGCACATCGACGACGAGCGGGTCCGCTCGTACTTCCGGCACCAGGGGCACCGGACCGCCGAGTCGCAGCGGGCGTTGCAGGCGCACGCCGACCCGTGGCTCGGCTTCACCGAGCTGGACGGGGCCGGGCAGCTCGTCGCCGAGGTCTCCCCGTACGCGGCCGACCTCGACTGGGCCGACGTCAACGAGCCCGAGGAGCTCGCCGGAGTGCTCACCGACCTGGGCCGGGCGGTGGCCCGGATGCACTCGGTGGCCGACGACGAGTCCAGTCACGACCTGGTGGACTACTCCACCGAGGAGGCGATCGTCGCGGTCGTGGACGCCGACGCGGAGCGCTTCGTCGACTACCTGATCGACTTCGCGCACACCTACGGCATCCGGGCCCGCGAGGACCACCAGCTCTTCGTGGACCTGTTCCGCAACGGCCGGCTGCCCGGCATCTGAGGTCGCGGGGCGCCGGAGCCCGCGCTCCGGTGCCCCGCCTCACTGCTCGAAGTCGAGCACCACCTTGATGTCCTCGCCCGTGGAGGCGTAGGCGTCGGCGTACGAGGAGAGCGGCACCCGGCGGGTGATCAGCGAGCTGAGCCAGGACTGGTCGGCGCGGGCGAGCGCCTCCGCCGCCAGCTCCCAGTGCCGCCGGTTGGCGTTCACCGAGCCGAAGACCACGTTGTTCTCCAGCACCAGCTCCCGGTTCAGCGCCCCCGCGTCGAGTTCGATCGTCCGGCCGCCGCTGGACACCCCGGTCAGGCAGACGATGCCGTTGGTCCCGGCCTTGGTCATCGCGTCCAGCACCACCACCGGGGCGCCGGTGCACTCCACCACCACGTCCGGCGCGAAGTCCAGCTCCGCGACCGTCGTGGTGTGGTAGGTCGCGCCGAGCGCACGGACCAGCTCCGGCTTCGGACCGGTCTTGTTCCGGTCCAGCACGTGCACCGACAGCCCGCGCTGGATGCCCAGCAGGGCGGCCAGCAGCCCGATCGGGCCGGCCCCGGTGACCAGCACGCTCTGCGGCTGCCACACGGCCCGGCTGCCGATGCGCTCGATGTGGTCCCACGCCTTCGCCAGCACGCTGGTCGGCTCCAGCAGCATCCCGACCGGGGCGAGCGCCGGGTCCAGGCGTACGGCGAACCTCGGCTGCACCCGCCAGCGCTCCCGGGCGAAGCCGGGCAGCCCCTTGATCCCGTGCTCGGTGTAGCGGCCGTTGCGGCACATGTCCCACTCGCCGACGGCACAGTTCGGGCAGGGCACCGGGTCGGGGTGCCGGACGATCCCGGCCACGAGGTCACCGGGCTGAAGGGTGCCTGACGGGTCCTCCAGCACCCGGCCGAGCGACTCGTGCCCGAGCACCAGCCGCTCCTGGCCGGGCGGGGCCTCGCCGTACTCGCCCGCGATGATCTCCTGGTCGGTTCCGCAGATGCCGACCGCGACGGCCTGGACCAGGATCGCGCCCTCCTCCGCGGCCGGCTCGGGCCAGTCGTCGTCGAGGCGCAGCGAGTCGCGAACTCCGGGAGCCACAGTGACAGCGCGCACGATGTTCATCCTTCCCCGCCGCGGGCCCGCTCGCCCGGCAAAGCGGCGGATCCGGCCCGGGGGAGCGCGGACGGCCCGACACGCCTCCCGGCCGGCGGCCCTAGGATCAGCGGCATGACTCCGGAAGAGGTCGGCCGGCGGGTGGTCGCGCTGCTCGCGCCCGTGGCGGCCACCGTGTCGGTCTCCGGCGGTCAGGGCCACGCCCGCGCCACCGTCGACGTACCCCTGGCGAGCTGGCGCGACGCGGTGCGCGCGGCGCGCGACGACGCCGAGCTGGACTGCGACTTCTTCGACTGGCTGTCGGCCGTCGACGAGCTGGCCGACGGCTTCGACGTGGTGGCCCACCTCTGGTCGATCCGCCACCGGCACGGGTTGCTGCTGCGCACCCGGGTGCCGCGGGAGACGCCGGTCGTGGCCTCCGTGGTCGACGTCTTCCCCGGCGCGGCCTGGCACGAGCGGGAGACCCACGAGATGTTCGGCATCGGCTTCGACGGGCACGGCGAGCTGCGGCCGCTGCTGCTGCCGCCGGAGTTCGAGGGTCACCCGCTGCGCAAGGAGTTCGTCCTCGCCTCCCGGGTCGCCAAGCCGTGGCCGGGCGCCAAGGAACCCGGCGAGTCGGAGGCCGGCGGCGGCCGCCGGCCGATCCGGCCGCCGGGCGTCCCGGCGCCGGGGGAGTGGGGGACGACGCCCACGCCGGCCGGCGCGGCCAGGGTGGGCGAGGGCCCCCGCGGGGGTACGCCGGCCCGCCCCACCCGGGAACGCCCGGCGCGCCCCGCACCGGGCGAGCGTCCGGCCCGTCCCACGAGCGAGCGTCCCGCGCCGGGAGAGCGTCCGGCGCGTCCGGGACCGGACGAACCCGCCGCGAGCCGGCCGACCGGTCCGGCCCGCCGGGAGCCCGCCCCTCCGCCGCAGGAGCCCGGCCCGCTCGGGCGTCCGGTGCCCGGCGAGCGGCCGGCGGGTCCCGCGCGGCAGGAGCCGGCGGGGGAGCGGTCCACCGGTCCCGACCGGCCGGCGGGTCCCGCGCGGCAGGAGCCGGCGGGGGAGCGTCCGGCGCCGGGCACCGACGCCGAGGAGGGGAAGGCCTGATGCCGGACTGGTTGGAGCTGGTCCTCCGGGTGGTGGGCGTGCTCGTCGCGTTCCTCACCCTGCCGCTGATCGTGGGCCAGGCCGAGCACAAGGTGATGGCCCACATGCAGGGCCGGCTCGGCCCGATGTACGCGGGCGGCTTCCACGGCTGGGCGCAGCTCGTCGCCGACGGCATCAAGTTTGTGCAGAAGGAGGACGTCACCCCGCGCGAGGCGGACCGGCCGGTGTTCCGGCTGGCCCCGGCCGTGGCCCTGGTGCCCTACCTGCTCGCCCTGCTGGTCATCCCGCTCGGTCCGGGCGACCTGGTCGGGCAGCCGCTGGACATCGGCCTGTTCTTCGTGCTGGCCGTGGTCGGCATCGGGGTGCTCGCGGTGCTCATGTCGGCCTGGGCCTCGGCCAACAAGTACAGCCTCCTCGGCGGCCTGCGCGGGGCGGCCCAGCTGCTCGGCTACGAGCTGCCGCTGGTGCTGGCCGCCGCCTCGGTGGCGATGGCGGCCGGCACGCTCAGCCTGCCCGGCATCGTGGAGGCGTGGCGCCCCTGGTGGCTGCTCTGGCAGGCGCCGGCCATGGTGATCTTCTTCGTGGCGGGGCTGGCCGAGATCCGCCGGCCCCCGTTCGACATGCCGGTGGCCGACTCCGAGCTGGTCTTCGGCTACATGACCGAATACACCGGCCTGCGCTTCGCGTTCTTCCTGCTCGCCGAGTACGTGGGCATCGTGGTGATCGCCGCGCTGACCACGGTGCTCTTCCTCGGCGGCTGGCAGGGCCCGTTCGCCGACGCCCAGCTCGGCTGGCTGTGGACCCTGCTCAAGGTGTTCGCCGTCGCGTTCGTGATCATCTGGCTCCGGGTGAGCTACCCGCGGCTGCGCGAGGACCAGCTCCAGCGCCTGTGCTGGCTGGTGCTCGTCCCCCTGGCCCTGGCCCAGCTCGTGCTGACCGCCGCCGTCCGCCTGGCGATCTGAGGACGGGCGGGTTCAGGCGGCGTCGCGCAGCGGGGTGTGCTCCGGGTCGACCCGCTCGTCCGGCGGCGCGGGCAGCGGCGGCGTGCCGTCGCCGAACGGGCGGCCGCCGAGCTGCTCCCGCCCGTGCGGGGTGAGCCAGTTCGCCAGGTCCGGGCCGAGCGGCACCACCCCGGTCGGGTTGATGTCCAGGTGCACCTCGTAGTAGTGCCGCTTGATGTGGTCGAAGTCGACGGTGTCGCCGAAGCCCGGGGTCTGGAACAGGTCCCGCGCGTACGCCCAGAGCACCGGCATCTCGGTCAGCTTCTGCCGGTTGCACTTGAAGTGGCCGTGGTAGACCGGGTCGAAGCGGACCAGCGTGGTGAACAGCCGGACGTCCGCCTCGGTGATCGTGTCACCGACCAGGAAGCGCTGCCCGGTCAGCCGCTCGGTCAGCCAGTCCAGCCGGTCGAAGAGCCGGTGGTACGCCCGCTCGTATGCCTCCTGGCTGCCGGCGAAGCCGCACCGGTAGACGCCGTTGTTCACGTCCGCGAAGACCGCCGCGTTGACCTCGTCGATCTCGCCGCGCAGCCGCTCCGGGTAGAGCTCCGGCGCGCCCGGCCGGTGGTGGGCGGTCCACTCCGTCGACAGGTCCAGGCTCATCTGCGCGTAGTCGTTGGTGACCACCTGACCGGTCGGCACGTCCACCATGGCCGGCACGGTGATGCCCCGCTCGTAGCCGGGGAAGCGCGCGAAGTAGGCGTCGGCCAGCCGCTCGATGCCGAGCACCGGGTCCCGGCCGCCCGGGTCGAGGTCGAAGGTCCAGCTGCGCTTGTCGTGGGTGGGCCCGGCCACCGCCATCGAGATGGCGTCCTCCAGCCCGAGCAGCCGCCGGACGATGATCAGCCGGTTCGCCCACGGGCAGGCCCGGCTGACCGCCAGCCGGTAGCGGCCCGGCTCCACCGGCCAGCCGCTCGAACCGTCCGCGGTGATCCGGGTGGCGATGTACCGCTGGTCCCGGGTGAACTCGCCGCCCGGCTCGACGTACTTGCCGCCGGTCCGGTCGAGGATCTCGTCGCCGTTGCCGCCCACGCGGCCTCCCGAGGATGTCGCTGTCCGGTCCCATCATGGTCGCTCCGCCGGCTTCCGGCAGGCCGAGTCGGCACGACCGGGGCTAGGCTGCCGCGGTGACGGATGTGGAGGCGGCGGCCCGACGCTTCATCGCCGACGTGTGGAACGCCGGCCGCGAGGAGAGCGCGTACGACCTCGTCGCCGAGGCCTGCCCGGGGCTGGGCGGCACCGGCCCGGAGGCCACGCTGGCCTGGCACCGCGACCGGCGGGCGTCCTTCCCGGACCTGCGTTACAAGGTCGTTGAGGTGGTGGCCGCCGGCAACCGGGTGGCCGTGCACTGGCGGGCCGCCGGCACCCAGGCCGGGCAGTTCGGTCCGGTGCCGCCGACCGGCCGGGTGGTCAGCTACTCGGGGGCGAGCTTCCTCCGCTTCGACGAGACCGGCCGGATCGTCGACGTGTGGAGCGTGAACGAGCTGTTCCAGCTCCTCCAGCAACTCGGCGTCGAGATGCTCCCGCCGCTGCCGGCCACCGACGCCTGACCGGCCCGGCGGTGTGCCGGCGGGCGATCGGCCGGGTGGTGGTCGCGCGCGGGTGGGCCACAGGGCAGGATGGGCGGCATGAGTGAGCGCAGCGGCGTGCCCGGCGAGGGGCTGGTAAAGGGCCTGGCGGTCACGCTGAAGACGATGACCCGCCGCTCGACCACGCAGCAGTACCCGGACGTCGTCCCCGAGCTGCCGCCCCGCTCCCGTGGCGTGATCGCGCTGCTGGAGGAGAACTGCACGGTCTGCATGCTCTGCGCCCGCGAGTGCCCGGACTGGTGCATCTACATCGACTCGCACAAGGAGGAGGTGGCGGTGCCCGGCGCCGCCCGCCCCCGCCAGCGCAACGTGCTCGACAAGTTCGACATCGACTTCTCGCTCTGCATGTACTGCGGCATCTGCATCGAGGTCTGCCCGTTCGACGCGCTCTACTGGTCGCCCGAGTTCGAGTACGCCGAGTACGACATCAAGGACCTGCTGCACGACAAGGATCATCTCGGCGAGTGGATGGTCACCGTCCCGCCGCCGCCCGCCCACGACCCGCACGGCGACCCCTCGAAGGAGGAGACCACCGCCGCCCGCAAGGCCGCGGCCCCCGCCGCGCGTCCGGCCCCGGCCCGCCCGGAACCCGGCGCCGAGCAGGGCGGAGGCGACCCGTCATGACGGGTGCGGACGTGCTGCTGCTCGCCCTCGGCGCGGTGGCCGTGGGCGCGGGCGCGCTGGTGGTGGGCACCCGGCACCTGGTCCGGGCCGGGCTCTGGCTGGTGGTCTGCCTGGGCGCGCTGGCCGGCGACTATCTCGTGCTGAGCGCCGAGCTGGTGGCCTGGGTGCAGGTGCTCATCTACGTCGGCGCGGTGGTGGTGCTGCTGCTGTTCGCGGTGATGCTGACCCGGGCCCCGATCGGCCCCTCCGACGACCTCGACCGGCCCGGCTGGCCGGCCGCGCTGATCGGCGCCGGCAGCGGCCTGGGGCTGGCCGTGCTGCTGGTCGACGCGTTCCGCTGGTCCCGGGTGGACCTGCCCGCCGCGGGCACCGCCGAGCGCCTCGGCGAGCAGGTGTTCCGCTCCTGGGTGCTGCCCTTCGAGGTGCTGTCGGTGCTGCTGCTCGCCGCCCTGGTCGGCGCGATCGTGCTCTCCCGACCCGACATCGGCCGCCCCGGCGCGGCCCCGGCCGCCGGGCCGGCCGGGGGCGTCGAGCCGGCCCGCCCGGTCGTCGCCGCCGACGAGGGCGGGCGCGCGTGAGGCCGGTCATCCCGTACGTCACCGCCGCGCTGCTGTTCGGCCTCGGCGTCTACGGCGTGCTGCGCCGCCGCAACGCCGTCCTCGTGCTGATGGCCGTCGAGCTGATGCTCAACGCGGTCAACCTGATCCTCGTCACCGCCGACACCACGGTCCGGGCCGCGCTGCCGCACTCCGGCCAGGTCTTCGCGCTCTTCGTGATCGTGCTCGCCGCCGCCGAGATCGGCGTGGGGCTGGCCATCGTGCTCCAGCTCTACCGGCTGCGGGCCAGCGTCACGGTGGACGACGTGCCGCTGACCGAGGCGCCCGCCGGGGTCGCCGCCGACCGGGGCGAGGGGGACACGTGACCGGACTGCTCGCGGTGGCGCTGCCCGGCGTACCCCTGGTCGCCGGCCTGCTCGGCCTCCTCCTGCCGCCGTCGCCGCGCGGGGCGGCCACCGGGGAGGGCCCGGCCCGGCGGGCGGCCGTCGCGCTCGGCGTGGCCGGCGCGGCGCTCGCGCTGCTGGCGGCGGTGGGCCTGCTGCTCCGGGTGGACGGGCCGGTCGAGGGCGGCACCGACTGGGTCGACCTGGGCGGGCTGAGGGTCACCCTCGGCTACCGGCTGGACGGCGTGGCCGTGCTGGTCGCCGTGGCGGTGGCCGCGGTGGCCCTGGCCGTGCAGGTCTACTCGATCGGCTACCTGCGGCGCGGCCCGCACGACGACGTCGAGGTGGACCACCGCTACCCGCCCTACGCGGCCCAGATCAGCCTGTTCACGGCCGCGATGCTGACCGTGGTGGTCTCCGGTGACCTGATCCTGCTGCTGGTCGGCTGGGAGGTGATGGGCATCTGCTCCTACCTGCTCATCGCCCACGACCGGCGGCTGCCCGAGGCGCCGGCCGCCGCCGTGAAGGCGTTCCTGGTCACCCGGGTGGGTGACGTCGGCTTCCTGCTCGGCATCGCGCTGCTCGGCGTCGGCGCGGGCAGCTTCCGGATCGCCGACGTGCTGGCCCACGACTACTCCACCGGCACGCTCACGGCGGCCTGCCTGCTGCTGCTCGCCGGGGTGGCCGGCAAGAGCGCGCAGTTCCCGCTGCACACCTGGCTCCCGGACGCCATGGCCGGCCCCACCCCGATCTCCGCGCTCATCCACGCGGCCACCATGGTCGCCGCCGGGGTCTACGCGGTGGCCCGGCTCTTCCCGCTGTTCGCGCAGGCCCCGGCTGCCCTCGCCGTGCTCGGGGTGATGGCGGCGGTCACCCTGCTGCTCGGCGCGTTCGCGGCCACCGCACAGGACGACATCAAGCGGGTCCTGGCCTGGTCGACGGTCTCCCAGATCGGCTACATGACCGGCGCGCTCGCCGTCGGCGCTCCCGCGGCGGCCCTGTTCCACCTGCTCACCCACGCCGCGTTCAAGGCGCTGCTGTTCCTCGCGGCCGGCGTGGTCATCCACGCCGTCGGGACCACCCTGATGTCGCGGATGGGCGGGCTGCGCGCCGCCATGCCGGTGACCTTCTGGTGCATGCTGATCGGCCTCGGCGCGCTGGCCGGGGTGCCGCCGCTGTCCGGCTTCTGGAGCAAGGACGGGGTGCTCGCCGCCGCGCAGGCCGCCGCGCTGGACGGCGCCGGCCCGGCCCCGGCCTGGGTGGGCTGGCTGGTCTGGCTGGCCGGGCTGCTCGGCGTCGCGGTCACCGCCTGGTACGCGACCCGCCTGCTCCTGCGGACCTTCTTCGGCGCGACCCGGATCCCGCTGGCGCACCCGCACGACCCGCCGGCCGTGCTGCGCTGGCCGGTGCTGCTGCTCGCGGTGCCCGCCGCCCTGCTCGGCCTGGCCGCCTTCGCGCCGTGGTTCGCCGACCGGCTGCGGGTGCCCGCCGACTCCTCCGGCGAGGCGGTCGAGCTGGTCCACCTGGCGCCGAACCTGGTCCTGCCGTTCCTGCTGCTGCTGGCCGGCGCGGGCGTCGCCTGGGCCGGCTGGCGCCGCGACCCGGCGGCCGACCCGGCGCGCTACCTGGGTCCGCTGCGGCCGGTCTTCGCCCGGGCGTTCCGGCTCGACGACGTCCAGCAGGCCCTCGTCGTACGCCCGACCACCGCCCTGGCCCGGGTCGTGCGGACCGGTGACGAGCTGGGGGTGGACGGCCTCGTGGAGGGCAGCGGCCGGGCCGCGGTCGAGCTGGGCGGCGGGCTGGCCGCGCTGCACCGGGCCGCGCTGCCCCGCGCGGCGGCCGGGGTGCTGGCCGGCGCGCTGCTGATCGGCCTCGCGGTCGCCCTGATCGGAGTGACCTCATGACGTTCGGGCAGTTCCTGCTGGTCGCGGTCCTCGCGATCCCCGCACTGGGGGCGGTCGCGGCCGCCGCCGTCCCCGGCGACCGGGCCGGCCGGGTGGTCGGCACGGCCGCCGCCGCACTGACCCTGCTCGCCACGCTGCCGCTGGTCGGCGGCGACCACGGCTGGTTCGGCTACGGCCCCCGGCCGGCCGTGCAGGCCTGGCACCAGGTGGACGTGTCCTGGGTGCCCGGCCTCGACCTGCGCTTCCACCTCGGGGTGGACGGCATCTCCTGGCCGCTGGTGGTGCTCACCGCGCTGCTCACCCTGCTCTGCTGCGGCTACACGCTCTGGCGGGTGCCCGCCGGGGGCGGCAGCGGGCGGGCCCTGGTGGCGCTGCTGCTGGTGGTCGAGGTGGGCATCCTGGGCACCTTCCTCGCCCTCGACCTGGTGCTGTTCTTCCTGTTCTTCGAGGTCGTCCTGCTGCCCATGTACGCGATCATCGCCGGCTGGGGCGGCGAGGACCGGCGCCGGGCGGCCCGCAAGTTCGCCCTCTACACCCTCTTCGGCTCGGTGCTGCTGCTGGTCGGCGTCTACGTGGTGGTCGCCGCCGCGGGCACCGCCGACCTGGTGACGCTGACCGGCGGCGCCGGGCTGTCCCGGGGCACCCAGCTCGCCGCGTTCACCCTGCTGGCGCTGGCCTTCGCCGTGAAGAGCCCGCTCTGGCCGCTGCACTCCTGGCTGCCCGACGCGCACACCCAGGCACCCACGGTCGGCAGTGTGATCCTGGCCGGGGTGCTGCTCAAGATGGGCACGTACGGGCTCATCCGGGTGGCGGTCGGGGTGGCCCCGGAGGGCGCCCGCTGGGCCGCGCCGGTGCTCGGCGTGCTCGCCGTCGCGGCGATCGGAGTCGGCGGCCTGGTCTGCCTCGCCCAGGACGAGCTGAAGCGGCTCATCGCCTACTCCAGCGTCGGGCACATGGGCTTCGTGCTGCTCGGGGTCGCCACGCTCACCGCCACCGGCCTCCAGGCCGCGCTGATCGGCAACATCGCCCACGGCGTGATCACCGGGCTGCTGTTCTTCCTGGCCGGGGCCGTCAAGGACCGGACGCACACCGGGTCGCTGGCCGAGCTGTCGGGGCTGCGGGAGACCGCGCCCCGGCTGGCCGGGTTGCTCGGCTTCGCGGCGGTCGCCTCGCTCGGGCTGCCCGGGCTGGCCGGCTTCTGGGGCGAGGCGTTCGCCGTGGTGGCCGCCGTCCGGCGGGGCGGCGGGCTGTGGACCACCCTCGCGGTGCTGGCCGCGCTGGGCGGGGCGCTGACCGCCGCGTACCTCCTGCGGTTGCTGCGCCGGGTCACCCACGGGCGGCCCAGCCCGGCGGTGGCCCCGCTCGCGCCGGGCCTGGCCGGGGCGGAGCTGACCGCCTGGGCGCCCCTGGTGCTGCTCGCCCTCGCCGTCGGCCTGGCCCCGGCACTGGTCCTGTCCTATGCGTCCGGCGCGGTCGACGCCCTCGTGGGAGTGGTGACCAGATGAGCGTCGTGCAGAGCGTGGACAACGTGGCGCTGCTGCCGGCCTACCTGGCCGCCGGCACGGCCGTGCTGGTGCTCCTGGTCGACCTGCTGGCCGCGCGGGCCGCCGCCACGGTGACCGTGGCCGCCCTCGGCGCGGCGGGCACGGCGCTCGGCGCGGCGCTGGTCGGCGCGGCCGGCGAGCGCCGCACGTTCTGCGTCGGGGCGGACTGCTCCTGGCTCTGGACCGGGCGGGCCGCGCTGGTCGCGGTGGTCATCGCGCTGCTCACCCTCGGCGTGCTCGCGCTCTCCGGCCCGCTGCTGCGCGCCGGCGGCGTCCCGGTCGGGGAATACTGCTTCCTGCTCGCCTGCGCGATGACCGGCGGCGTGGTGCTCGGGGCGGCCGGCGACCTGATCACCCTGGTCGTGGCGCTGGAGACGCTCACCCTGCCGCTCTACGTGCTGGTCGGGCTGCGCCGGGGCAGCCTGGCCGGGGCCGAGGCCGCGGTGACCTTCTTCGTGGTCAGCGTGGTGGCCACCACCGTCACCCTGCTCGGCGCGGCGCTGCTCTACGCGGTGACCGGCACCGTCCACCTCGACCGGCTCGGCGCGGCCTTCGCCGCCGACCGGGGCGGCCTGCTCGACCTGCCGCTCACCACGGTCGCCGTGGCGCTGGTGGTGGCCGGGCTGGCGTTCAAGGTCGCCGCGGTGCCGTTCCACGCCTGGGCGCCGGCCACCTACGACGGCGCGCCCCTGCCCGTGGCGGCATACCTGTCGACCGCCTCGAAGCTGGGTGGCGTGGTGGCGCTGCTCGCCGTGGTGCAGCGGGCGCTGCCGGCCACCGTGACCGGCCCGGTCCTGGCCCTGCTGGCGGTGCTCACCATGACCGTGGGCAACCTCGTGGCGCTGCGCCAGCGGCGTACGGTCCGGCTGCTCGCCTGGTCGTCGGTGGCCCAGGCCGGCTACATCCTCGCCCCGCTGGGCGCGCTCGCGCTGGCCGCCGGGCGCACCGCCGACGCCCGCGCCGGGGCGTACGCCGCGGCCGTCGCGTACACCGTCTTCTTCGTGCTGCTGGAGCTGGCCGCGTTCGCCGCGGTGGTGGCGCTGCGGCCGGCGGATGGTGACGGCGGCACCCTGGCCGACCTGCGCGGCGCGGCGCGCCGGCACCCGTGGGTGGGCGGCGCGTTCGCGCTGGCCCTCATCGGGCTGGCGGGGCTGCCACCCGGCCTGGCCGGCCTGTTCGCCAAGGTGACCGTGGTCCGCGCGCTGCTGGCCGGGCACGCCGGCTGGCTGGCCCTCGTGGTGGCGCTGAACGCGGTGCTCGGCCTGGCCTACTACCTGCGCCTGGCCGCCACCCTCTACGCCGCTCCCGGCGGGGTCGCGGTCCGCCCGGCCCGGATCGTGGTGGTCGCGCTCGGGGTCGCCACCGCGCTGGCCGTGGTGCTCGGGTTCGCCCCGCAGCTGGTGCTCGACGTGGCGGCCCGCTGACGGGTTCGTCCCCTGGTGGGCGTCCGGCACAGCGCGCTCACAGGAATCCCCAGCCAACTTTCAGCCATGAGCAGGATGGTTGGCGGGTACCGGTGTTGTTGAACCGGTCAGCGGGCCCCGCGCGGCCCGCGCACCGAAGGAGCGATCGTGCATCACAACCGTCTCAAGACCGCAGCGCTGCTCGGCCTGTTGACCTCGCTGATCCTCGCGGTCGGCTACTGGTTCGGCGGTAGCGGCGGTCTCGTCATCGCCGTGGTCCTCTCGTTGCTGATGAACGGCGTGACCTACTTCTGGTCCGACAAGCTCGCCCTGCGCTCGATGCGGGCGCAACCGGTCACCGAGGCACAGTTCCCCGAGCTGTACCGGATGGTCCGGGAGCTCTCCACCCAGGCGGGCAAGCCGATGCCCCGGCTCTACGTGAGCCCGACGGCGCAGCCCAACGCGTTCGCCACCGGGCGTAACCCGGAGCACGCGGCCGTCTGCGTCACCCAGGGGATCGTCGAGATCCTCGACTACCGGGAGCTGCGGGGCGTTATCGGCCACGAGCTGTCCCACGTCTACAACCGGGACATCCTGATCTCCAGCGTGGCGGCCGGCCTGGCCGGCATCATCACCGCGCTGGCGAACATCGCCTGGTTCATCCCGCTGGGCTCCTCCGACGACGAGGACGCCCCGAACCCGGCGGTGCTGCTGCTCACCCTGATCCTCGGCCCGATCGCGGCCACCCTGATCCAGCTCGCGATCAGCCGGAGCCGGGAGTTCCAGGCCGACCAGTCCGGCGCCGAGCTGAGCCGCGACCCGCTGGCCCTGGCCAGCGCCCTCCGCAAGATCCACCTGGGTACGCAGGCCCGCCCGCTGCCGCCGCAGGGCCAGCTCACCAGCACCGCGCACCTGATGATCGACAACCCGTTCAAGCGGGGCGGCGGCCTCGCCGCCATGTTCGCCACCCACCCGCCCATGGAGCAGCGGGTGGCCCGGCTGGAGCAGTTGGCCCGCAACTCCGGGCCGGTGCAGTTCCAGCGCTGACCCGCTCCGACCGCCTCCGCCCGCGTCCAGCCGGACGCGGGCGGACGCGTCTCAGGAGGTGGCTTCGGGCAGCCGGTCGGGCCGGGCGAAGAGCACGACGCCGAGCAGCAGCACCCCGGCGACCAGGTACGCGGTGGCCGGACCGAACAGCTCGGCGGTGGTGCCGAGCAGGAAGATCCCGCAGCCGGAGACGACGATGTTCCCGGCCACGATGGTCGCCTCCACCTGTCCCATCCGGTCCCTGGGCGCCAGCCGGGCGAAGGTCGCCTGCGCCCCGATGAGCCAGCCGCCACCCGCGCCGATCAGCGCGTTCGCCCCCGCCAGCGCCCAGGCCGGGGCGTGGACCGCGGCGAGCAGGCCGGCGAGCAGCAACGCACCGGCCAGCGCGGCGGCCGCCGCCACCTGACCGGCCACCCGGGCCAGCCAGGCCCGCCGCGCCGCCACCAGCACGAAGACCGCGCCGCCGAGCGCCGAGGCGGCCAGCACGACCGGTCGCCACCCGCCGCCGGCCAGGTCGGGAGCCAGGGTCTCCGGCAACGCCCCGGAGAGCACCGTGCCCAGGGTGAGCAGAGCCACGCCGCGCAGCACCGGGTGGCCGGCGATGATGCGTACGCCGGCGGTGGCCGGCGGGCGGGCCTTCCGGCGCTCCCCGCGGCCGCCCGGAAGCCCGGCCAGGACGACCGCGGCCAGCAGGAACGACACCAGGTCAATCAGGAGCGCCGCCCGCGGGCCGAGCGCCACGGTCACGCTGGCCCCCGCGAGCAGGCCGGTCACCTGGCCGAGCTGGTTCGCGAAGGCGGAGAGGCCGAACAGCGGCAGCCGCAGCGGGCCGTCCACCGCCTCGGCGGCGATCGCCACGTTGACACTGGAGTACGCGGCCCGGACCGCGCCCAGGAGGCCGGCCGCGACGATCGCCGGCAGCGGCCGGGGCACGGCGGTCGGCACCGCGATCAGCGCCGCGCCGGCCAGCGACAGCCCGACCAGCATGGTGCGCCGAGCCGGCACGTCCAGCCAGCCGCTGAACACGGTGGCGACCAGCAGGGCGGGCAGCGTCCGGGCGGCGTACACGGCGGCCGGGCCGAGCACCGACTGGGTCTGGTCGTACGCGAGCAGCAGCAGCGCGGCCAGCCCGACGAAGTCACCCAGCTCGGAGATGCCGCGGGCGATGACGAGCCGGGAGGCGACCGGATGGCGGAACAGGGCTCGGTAGCCGGGCGGGGGCGCGAGTCGTTCGTCGGCGTCGGTCATCAGCTCGGCCGGTCCCCTTCGTCCACGCCGATCGGCTGGTAGGTGGCGTGCTCGCGCAACCGGCGCGCCTGCTCCCGGCGGTAGCTGCTGCGGATCTCCGGGTCCTGGCGGCGGCGGCGCAACGCCACGAAGTCCTCCCACACGTCGTCCGGCCACTCGCCGAGGCCCTGCCCGGTCACCAGCTCGGCCCGGCCGGCGGCCTCCAGCACCGAGCGGTGCACCGGCTGCAGGCACATCAGCGGGAGCCTGCGGTAGAAGCGCACCACCCGGCCGGGCTCGGTCAGCCGCAGGATGGTGGGCAGGAGCGAGGTGTACCAGTCGGTCTCCACCACGCCCTCGTAGACCTGAAGCCCCGCCGGAGCGGGCCAGTTCGGCGCGCCGCGGGCCAGCAGGCACCAACCCGGCGACGTCCGGGCCACCACGCCGGTCACCAGCTCGACCATGTTCGCCGCCCGCGGGTCGACGTCGACGAACGGGATCTCCCCGCCGTACCGGTCGAAGATGTCCAGGCCGTCGCGGAACTTCTCGGGCGCCTTCGCGAGATGGGCGGCGGCATCCGGCAGCTTGCCGTCGTATCCACCGGCCAGCGAACGCCAGCGGACCGGCTCGTTCTCCTCCAGCAGGCTCCACTCGGTCTCGTGCCCGTCCCAGCGCAGCGCGAAGTCGGCGGGCGGGTGGACGTACCAGCCGAGACCGGACCCGACGGCCACCGGCGGGCACTGCCGCACGGCCCGCACCGGGAGCGAGCCCCCCAGGCTGGGAGAGGCGGCCTCGGCGGGGCGGGCGTCGGCGTACAGCGAGTAGATCTCGACCCGCAGCGGTTCCACGGTGCCGGTCATCGGCCCTCCGTACGGCGATGGGCGGAGTCCGCGAGAGACATGGACCTGATTCGATCAGCAACCTACCCGTTCTTCGCCGGCCGGTCAGCCCCGCCCGGCCGCTCCTGTGTGAGCGAGGCGACCACCCCCACGGCGGCCTGCGGCGTTAGGGTCGGAGGGGAATTCACTCGTTACCTTTCCCGTACCCGGAGGTGCACCCTTGGCCGCACTGCGCCAGTACCTGGGCGTCTGGCGCATCCCCGGCGCCCCGATGCTGCTGATCCTCGGCGTCATCGGCCGGCTCGGGATCGGCATGACGCCGCTGGCGCTGCTGCTGGTGGTCGCCGAGGTCACCGGCCGGTACTCGCTCGCCGCCGTCGCGGGCGGCATCTACGCGCTCTCCGGCGCCGCGCTCAGCCCGATCGCCGGGCGTGTCGCCGACCGGGTCGGCCCCACCCCGGTGCTGCTGGCCACCGCCGTGGCCCACCCGCTCGCCCTCTTCGGGCTGCTCGGCGCCAGCCGGTCGGGCTCCGGAAGCCTCGCCCTGATCTACCTGGCCGCCGGCGTCGCCGGTGCCACGTACCCGCCGCTCACGGCCGCCATCCGGGGCGCCTGGAACGACCTCACGGCCCCCGCCACCGGCCGGGCGCAGCTGCGCAACACCGCGCTCGCCGCCGAGACCTCCCTCTTCGAGGTCGTCTTCGTGCTCGGCCCGCTGCTGGTGGCCGGCTTCGTCCTGGTCGCCGACGCCGCCGCCGCGCTGGTGGGCGCCGCCGTGGTCACCCTGGCCGGCACCACCGCCGTGGCACTCGGCCGGGTCATGCGCGGCTGGCGGCCGCACCCCCGGGAGCACCACGCCAAGGGCCTCGGCCCGCTGCGGGTCGGCGGCTTCCCGGCCCTGCTGTTCTGCGTCGCCAGCATCGGCATCGCCTTCGGCGCCGCCGGCGTGATCGTGCCGGCCTTCGCCGGGAACGCCACCGCCGACGACCCGGAGAGCCTCGCCGGCGTGCTGCTCGCCGTCTGGGGCATCGGCAGCGCCCTCGGCGGCTTCTGGTTCGGGGTACGCAAGCCCGCCGCCAACATGACCCGCCAGTTCGCCTGGCTGCTCGGCGCGGTCGCGGCCAGCTTCGCCGTCTTCGCCGTGATGCCCACCCCGGCCGCGCTCGGCGTCGCGCTGGTGCTCGGCGGCGCCACCATCGCCCCCGCGCTGACGCTGGAGAACACCCTGGTCGGCCGGATCGCCCCGGCCGGCATGCTGAACGAGGCGTACACCTGGGTGGTGACCATGTCGGTGGCGGCGAGCGCCGCCGGGGGAGCGGTGGCCGGGCTCATCGTCGACCACGCCGGCGGCGTGCCGTGGGCCTTCCTCTTCGCCGGGGCGGCGGTCGCCGTCGGTGCCGCGGTCGCCGCGCCGCCGGCCGGGCCGATCGCCCGCGCCGAAGCCACCGCGGTACGCGCCGAGCAGTCGCTCGTGGCCTGAGCCGCGGGGATCAAACCGGCGGGGGCGGGTAAAGCCCCCGAATGTTCCTCTTCTTCTCGAACCGGGTCGGCTGTCTCGGCTCGATCCTGGTCAGCGCGGTCGTGACCGTGATCCTGCTGCTGATCTTCGCGCGCTGACCGCGACCGGCGCTCAGACGCCGAGCCCGCCGACCACCGTGAGTTCCTGACTGGTGAACTCGCCGGTGAGCATCGGCATGGCCCGGCCGATGGCGGCCCTCGTCTCGGGAAGCCGCAGGGAGGCGTCGTGGTGTTCCTTGCTCCGCCACACCTCGGTGACCCAGATCGTGACGTCGTCCTGGTCGGAGACGCCCACCACGTACAGCTCGCAGCCGACCTCGCGCAGCCCGTCGACGCCGCTCAACAGGATCGCCACCACGTCGTCCCGGCAACCCGCCCGGGTCTTCATCGACCCGAGGTAGCCGTAGGGCATCTCCGCTCCCCGCTCTCGGTGCGTCGGACCGCCGCCGGACGTGGATCCCCGCGGCGGCCCGGCGAGTCCTACCGGTAGTTGGTGAACTGGAGGGCGACGCCGAAGTCCTCGCCCTTGAGCAGCGCGATGACGGCCTGCAGGTCGTCCTTCTTCTTACCGGTGACCCGGAGCTGGTCGCCCTGGATCTGCGCCTGGACGCCCTTCGGGCCCTCGTCGCGGATCTTCTTGCTGATCGCCTTGGCCTTGTCCGAGTCGATGCCCTGGATCACCTTGGCGTCGATCTTGAAGACCTTGCCCGACGAACGCGGATCCCCGGCGTCGAGGGACTTCAGCGAGATGTTCCGCTTGATCAGCTTCTCCTTGAAGACGTCGAGCGCTGCCCGGACCCGCTCCTCGGTCTCCGCCTGGAGGCTGATCGCCTCCTCGCCCGACCAGGAGATCTCGGTGCCGGTGCCGCGGAAGTCGAACCGCGTCGAGAGCTCCTTCTCCGCCTGGCGGAGGGCGTTGTCGACCTCCTGCCGGTCGACCTTGCTCACGATGTCGAACGACGGGTTCGCTGCCATGATCATGCTCCTGCTGTCCGGCGGTCTGTCCTGATCCGTCCCTCACTGACCAGCGTGGGACCCCCTGACGGTACCCGCTTGCGGCGGCCCGGGGGACAACCGCTATCCTTGCTTCCGCCGCCGCGTCGCGACGCGGTGGGGTGCCCTGGCGGGTTGCCCGAGCGGCCAATGGGAGCGGACTGTAAATCCGTCGCGAAAGCTACAGAGGTTCGAATCCTCTACCCGCCACCAGGGAATGGCAAGGCCCTTGACCTGCGGAAACGTGGATCGAGGGCCTTTGTCGTTCCGGCTGCCGTTGACCGCCGTTGCCCCTGATCGACTGCGTCATCGGGCACGCAACGGCACGCCTGGAGGTGCCGATGGCCCGTTGGTGGGAACTTTCGATCCCGGTTGCCGGAACGTTGGCCGGCGGCGGTCTCGGTGCATGGCTGCAAGGCCGCAACAGCCATCGGATCTTCAAGGCTCAGGCCGAGCGTGAGGACGCGCATCGGGCCGAGGAGGCTCGCAGGGCTGCCTATGGACAATTCCGGTTCAAGGCCGTCGAGGCAATGCACGCGGCGCAGGACCACGCAGAGAGCCCTGACGGCGGTGAGCGGGCCCGTTTGGCGAAGAAAGCACAGGGTCTGGTCGCCGAGTGTTTCGAGATTCATGCCGCCCTGGTGTTCCTGTCGCCACCAGAGGTCGTGCGGGCAGCTGCCAGGGTGGGCGCTGGCCTTGAGGCGAACCCCTTTGACATGGAGGAGGTGAAGGCCGCCATACGCGCGTTTTCCGCGGCTGCCCGCGAGGACCTGGGCCTGCCGGAGCTTGAGCACGAGGACGAGACGGATCTCGATCAGCACAGCGACGCCTCGGGATGATCGCCGGTCCGCCCCCATTCCCCCTATAGGCGCAAGGACTGCGGCGCCCCGGTCGAGGTCAAGGGTGGCCGGGGGCCTGACGACCGTTCCCACCCATGGTCATCCGTCTCGTCGGGCCCGTGCCGGGCACGCATCGAGGCTAGGGTGGGCGGCCAGCACGGTGAGGCCTTTCGCGCCGGTTCGACGCCACGGGTCCAGGGCTTCCCGGAGGCGAGGAGGCGTACGTGCACGACAACGATCTGACCCACCGGTCTTCGGCCGTCGCCGAGGGCGATCCGACCGGCCGGTTCGAGCAGCTCTACGCCGACGCCGAGCGGGGCGAGGCTGTCGTCCCGTGGGACCTCGACCGGGCGCACTCCCTGCTCAGCGAGTGGACCGACCGGACCCGGCCGGACGGGGCCGGCCGGCGCGCCGTGGTCGTCGGGTGCGGCTTCGGCCGCGACGCCGAACATCTGGCCCGCCTCGGCTTCGCCACCGTCGCCTTCGACATCTCGCCCACGGCGGTGCGGGCGGCGCGCCGCCGCCACCCGGACTCCCCGGTCCGCTACGAGACCGCCGACCTGCTCGACCCGCCGCACGAGTGGCTGGGCGGGTTCGATTTCGTGCTGGAGAGCATGAACGTGCAGGCACTGCCGGCCGAGCTGCGGCAGCGGGCGATCCCGGCGGTCGGCCGGCTGGTCGCGCCGGGCGGGACGCTGCTGGCGATCGCGGCCGGCCGGCGGGACGACGAGGTCGTCGAGGGGCCGCCCTGGCCGCTGGCCCGGGCCGAGGTCGACGCCTTCGCCGCCGGCCCGCTGGCCCCGGCCCGGATCGAGGAGATCGTGGCCCCGGACGGTGGCCTCCGCTGGCGCGCGGAGTTCCACCGACCCTGAGGCCGGCGACGCCTATGCGGTCGTCTCACGCTCGGCGTCGCTGCGCAGCACGCAGAACTCGTTGCCCTCCGGGTCGGCCAGCACCACCCAGCCGCTGCCGTCCGGTTCGCGCCGGTCGGCGACGACGGTGGCGCCGAGGGCGCGGACACGCTCGACCTCCTGGTCGCGGAGCACCTCAGGCTGCAGGCAGATGTGCACACGGTTCTTGACGGTCTTCGGCTCCGGTACCCGCTGGAAGTAGAGCCTGGCGCCGGCGGGCGGCTCGATGGCCACCTCCTCGTCGTCGGGCTTGAACTGCGCGTCGACCGGGCAGTCGAAGACCTTGCCCCAGAAGTGCGCCAGTTCGTACGGGTCGGCGCAGTCGAACGCGATGTTGCGGATGGCAGTCCCCATCCGGTCAGCCTTGTGCCCGCGCGACGAGCAGGTCAACTCATATCGACAGGCGAAGGCCCACGACTGAGGTCAGCGAGCCGGTGCGAAAACGCGTTCCGGTCCGCTGGTCACGGGACCGGTGCGACGATCGGCGTGTGGCAGCGCCGCCGGCGTCCCGGCGTCGGTCGACGTGACCTGGCAGGGGGAGACCATGCCCAACGACAAGGACATCCGGCCCTTCCGGCTCGACACGCCGGAAGAAGCGCTCGCCGACCTGCGTCGCCGGATCGCGGACACCCGCTGGCCCACTCGTGAGCTGGTCACCGATCGCTCGCAGGGCGTGCAGCTGGCGACGGTCCGGGAGCTAGCCCGCTACTGGTCGACCGAGTACGACTGGCGCGCGTGCGAGGCGAAGCTGAACGCCCTGCCGCAGTACACGACGGACATCGACGGCGTCGGGATCCACTTCATCCACGTGCGGTCGCGGCACGAGAACGCCCTGCCGCTGATCATGACGCACGGCTGGCCCGGCTCGGTCGTCGAGCTGCTCGGGGTCGTCGGCCCGCTCACCGACCCGACCGCGCACGGCGGCACTCCCGAGGACGCGTTCCACCTGGTGCTGCCGTCCCTGCCCGGCTACGGCTTCTCCGGCGAGCCGACCGAGCCCGGCTGGGATTCCGGCCGCATGGCGGCCGCGTGGGCGGAGCTGATGGCCCGCCTCGGCTACCCGCGCTACGTCGCGCAGGGTGGCGACGTGGGGGCCGCCGTCACGGACGCGATGGGCCGTCAGGCGCCCGAGGGCCTGCTCGGCATCCACGTCAATCTGCTGGCCGGGGCGATCGGTATCAAGGACCGACTGCCGGGGGAGTCCGAGCAGGAACGCGCGGCGCACGACCGGCTCAACACGTTCATGACGGACGGCTTCGGCTACTTCCTGGAGCAGTCCACCCGGCCGCAGACGATCGGCTACTCCCTGCTGGATTCGCCCGTCGGGCTGGCGGCCTGGATGCTCGACCACGACACGGACAGCTACTACAAGATCTCCCGAGCGTTCGTCGACGGCGAGCCCGCGGGCAACCTCACCCGGGACAGCATCGTCGACAACATCACGCTGTACTGGCTGACCGGCACCGGTGCCTCGGCCGCCCGGTGGTACTGGGAAGCCGGGCGGGCCCGGGCCGCGGCCGGTGCGGCCGGCCAGAGTCCTCCGCCGGTCGGGGTCCCGGTCGGCTTCACGACGTTCCCCGGCGAGATCTGGGCTGCCCCGCGCAGCTGGGCCGAGGCGGTCTATCCCGGCCTCACGTACTTCAGCGAGGTCGACAAGGGTGGCCACTTCGCCGCCTGGGAGGAGCCCGACCTGTTCGCGACCGAGGTGCGGGCCGCGTTCCGGCCGCTGCGGAAGTCCTGACCCGACCACTTGTCCCGCTTCGGGCCCGCTCGGCCGGCGTCACCGCACGAGCGCCGTCGGATGCCCGACCGATCGCCCGGGACGGCGCGCATTTCGATGGAATTGACCAGGATCATCCTCTGGCGTTCCGGCGAGAGGAAGGTATGGTGGTCTATGCCCCGGGGTGGATACCGTCCTTCGGGGTGTACGGATTGCTGTCGCGGGCGTCGCAGCGGGTGAACGGGGCTTTCGGGGTGGCTTGATCGGTTCGCGTTGAAGGTCGGAATCCGCAGTGGACGGAGTGGTCGACGGTCTGTCACACCTCTGATCTGGCTAGGCGTCCCCCGCGGTCTGGACCGAACGGCGGAACCTTGGCGACGGTCGGATCTGGGCTGCTCCCGCGACTTTTCTGGGTGCCGGCCCTGTGGCACGATCGTGGAACCTCCACCATCCCTGTGAACGATCCCCGACAGGAGAGCGGACATGTCTGGTCGAAAGCTGGGCCGGCTGCTTGGCTCATTGCTGGCAATCGCCGCCGTGGCGAGCGGCATCCTCATCGGCGCTGGCCCTGAGCTGGGAGACGCGCAGACCGCCGACGTCATCTGGAACATGCCCGCCGCCCGCTGACGGTCACGGTCCGAGCTGAGCCGGACGACGGGTCGACGGAAGGGGCGGCATGTCGGGACAGCCCCCCAAGGGCTCGCGCTCGAACGACCACGCCTGGCTGATCACAGCTCCGCTGGTTCTCTTCGCCGTCGTCTGCTCGACGGTCACCGGGCTGGCCAACGACCAGCCGTTCGGCGGCTGGCCGCTGGCGATCCTGCTGCTGATGGCCATGGTGGCCGCCGGGCTGCCGGTGCTCAACTTCACCGTCCGGCGCCAGTCACTCGGCGTCACCCTCACCGAGATCCCGCTGGTTCTCGCGTTCTACCTGACCCGCCCGTTGACGGTCGTGATCATCTACACCGTGGCGGCGGCTCTCACCCATCTGTGGCACCGGATGGGCATGACCAAACTCTGGTTCAACGTCGCCCGCGCGGCCGCGGGCTCGTCGCTCGCCGTGCTGGTGCTGCAGGCCCTCCCGCCGGTCGAGGGGATCGGGCCCCGCACTTGGCTGACGCTCTTCACCGTCGCGATCATGGTCAATCTGGTCAGCATCACCTCGGTGGCCGGCGTCTACACGCTGCTGCAGGGGTGGCAGACCGGCCGGGACGCGTTCCGCAGGTCGCCGTCGGCGCTCCTCTCCGCGTCCATCAACATCGTCGCGGGTCTGATCATCCTGATCCTGATCACCTCCACCTGGTGGTCGCTGCTCCTGCTCGCGGCGCTGATCACCGCGCTGACGCTGGTCTACCGGGCGTACACGCAGTTCTTCCGGCAGCACCGGACCCTCGCCGACATGTACGAGCTGAGCCGGGCGGTCAGCGGCAGCGGGCAGGACGGCACGCTCGCCGACGCCCTGCTCGGCCGGGTCCGGGCCCTGCTCCAGGCGGAATACGCGACCCTCTGGCTGCCCGCCCAGGGCCGGCACCCCGAGGTCCTGCTGACCTCCCGGATCGCCGACTCGGGGCTGCTCGACGTGGCTCCCACCCCGCCCGCGCTGCGGGAGCGGGTCCGGCGGGAGGGTCACACGCTCGTCCTCGGCCGGGGCCCGGTGTCCGACGCGGAGCTGCGCACCGCCCTCTCCGAGCAGCGGGTGAAGGACG
Organism: Micromonospora sp. NPDC005707; assembly: GCF_040631005.1. NCBI lineage: Bacteria > Bacillati > Actinomycetota > Actinomycetes > Micromonosporales > Micromonosporaceae > Micromonospora > Micromonospora sp. NPDC005707. Next base: position 408,895 of record NZ_JBEXYR010000002.1, on the reverse strand, counting down.
TCATCGCGGTCCCGCTGCGCTCGGGGTCCGTGGTCATCGGCACCCTGGAGGTGGCCAACCGGCTCGGTGCCAGCAACTCCTTCGGCCGCACCGACGTTCCGCTGCTGGAGACCGTCGCCGCGCACGCCGCCGTCGCCCTGGAGAACTCCCGGCTGGTCGACCGGCTGCGGCACGACGCCGAGCACGACGCGCTCACCAAGCTGCCGAACCGCCGGCGGATCACCGCGGCGGTGGCCGAGGCGGTCCGGATCGCGGCGCCCGGCGAGGTGGTGGCACTGCTGCTCTTCGACGTCGACCGGCTGCGCCAGGTCAACGAGTCGCTCGGCCACGCGGCCGGCGACAAGGTCCTGGTCGAGGTGGCCGAGCGGCTGCGCGCCAGCGCGCCCTCCTCCGCCCTGGTCGGCCGGGCCGGCGGCGACGAGTTCCTGGTGACGTTGCGGCTGGAGAGCACCGAGGCGGCGCTGGAGCTGGCCGGTCAGCTGCGCGAGCAGATCCGCGACGAGATGGTCTTCGACGCGCTCACCCTCGACGTCGACACCGCCGTCGGGGTGGCCGTCCACCCCGACCACGGCAGCGACGCGGTGACCCTGCTCCAGCGGGTCGACCTGGCCGCCACGGCCGCCAAGTCGGTGCCGGGCAGCGTCCAGCTCTACAGCCCGGTCCTGGAGTCCCGATCACTGCGCCTGCTGGGCCTCGCCGGCGACCTGCGCCGGGCGCTGGACGACGGCGAGCTGGAGGTCTACTTCCAGCCCAAGGTCACGCTGCGGGACCGGCGTCTGGTCGGGGTGGAGTGCCTGGCCCGTTGGGAGCACCCGGCGCACGGGACGGTGGTCCCGGACGACTTCGTGGCGGTGGCCGAGCACACCGGCCAGCTCGGCCGCCTCACCGAGTTCGTGCTGCGGGAGAGCCTGCGGCGCAGCCGCGACTGGAGCCACGGCGAGCAGGCGCTCGCCATCTCGGTCAACCTGGCCGCCCGGACGCTCACCGACCAGCACTTCCCGGCCCTGGTGCGGGACCTGCTCGAAGAATACGGTGTGCCGCCGCAGCGGCTCACCCTGGAGATCACCGAGGCCGGGGTGCTGGACGGCACCGAACGTCCCATTCCGACCCTGAAGCGCCTCGGCGAGCTCGGTGTCCGGCTCTCGGTGGACGACTTCGGCACGGGCAACTCGTCCCTCGCCCAGCTGCGCCGGCTGCCCGTGCACGAGGTCAAGGTCGACCGCTCGTTCGTGCAGGGGATGGCGACCGACCCGGGTGACCTGGCCATCGTCAACGCGGTGGTGACGCTCTCGCAGCAGTTCGGCCTGACGGTGGTGGCCGAGGGTGTGGAGAGCGAGCTGACGCTGGAGCTGCTCCAGGACATCGGCTGTGAGATCGGCCAGGGCTTCCTGTTCAGCCGGCCCCTGCCGTACGAGCGGCTGGAGGCGTGGTTCGGCGCCCAGGTCGACCCGGAGACGATCGTGGCGGGTGAGCTGCCGCGCCTGCGCGTCGTACCCTGAGCTGCGGGAACGCGACAACCGGGGATCCGATTTCACCTCGACGGCGGGGTCGTGTACTGTTTCCTCTGCGCGACACCCCACGGGGTGATCGGGTAGGCCCCCTTAGCTCAGTCGGCAGAGCGTCTCCATGGTAAGGAGAAGGTCTACGGTTCGATTCCGTAAGGGGGCTCAGAGGGTCCGGCTGGACCCGCCACGGCGGTGTAGCTCAGATGGCAGAGCAAGCGGCTCATAATCGCTGTGTCGCCGGTTCAAGTCCGGCCACCGCTACTCTCGTCCTCCGGGCCCGCCCGGTGGTCGGTGGGATGGGCGCCGTAGGCGCCCACTTTGCATGTCCGCGTATTCAGCGCGTAGTCTGATGCGCCGTAGTTGTTACCCGTGAGCGAGGAAGGCACTCCGCCGTGGCGAAGGCGACCGATGTCCGGCCGAAGATCACTTTGGCGTGTGTGGAGTGCAAGGAGCGCAACTACATCACGCGCAAGAACCGCCGCAACGACCCGGACCGCATCGAGCTGAAGAAGTTCTGCCCCCGGGACGGCAAGCACACCATCCACCGCGAGACCCGCTGACCCGCGGCCGGCCCGGCCGGTCCGCAGACAGCTTCCGAACGCCGATCCGCACGGACGGCGGCTCCCGAGCCGCCCGACCGTACGGATCGGCGTTCGTGCTTTCCGTGTAGGTTCGCGGCATGTCCCTGGACCCGTCCTTCGTCGGCCGGAGCTATCCGCCGACCGCCCCCTACCAGGTGGGCCGAGAAAAGATCCGTGAGTTCGCCGCCGCCATCGGCGCGACCGACCCGGCGCACCACGATCCGGCGGCCGCCCGGGCGCTCGGCCATCCCGACGTGGTGGCCCCGCCGACCTTTCCGGTGATCGTGACCATGGCTGCCAGCCAGCAGATCGTCGAGGACCCGGCGCTGGGCGTCGACTACAGCCGGGTGGTGCACGGCGACCAGCGCTTCGCGTACACCCGGCCGGTGGTGGCCGGGGACGAGCTGGTCTGTGTGAACACCATCGAGGAGGTCACGAACCGGGGCGGGCACGGCTTCCTCACCACCCGCACCGACGTGAGCACCGTCGCCGGCGAGCCGGTGGTCGCCGTCTGGTCCAAGATCGTCGTACGCGGGGAGGCCTGAGAGATGGAACTGCCCACCCAGACGTTCCGGGTGACCCGCGCGGACCTGGTCCGCTACGCGGGCGCCTCGGGCGACTTCAACCCGATCCACTGGAGCGACCGGACGGCCACCAAGGTCGGCCTGCCCGGGGTGATCGCCCACGGCATGTTCACCATGGCCCTGGTCGGGCGGGCGGTGACCACCTGGGCCGGTGCGCCGGACGCGGTGGTCGACTTCAACGTCCGCTTCACCCGTCCGGTGGTCGTGCCGGACACCGACGAGGGCACCGAGGTCGAGGTCGCCGCGGTGGTCAAGGAGGTCACCGAGGACGGCCTGACCAGGCTCGACATCACCGCGACGTGCCTGGGGGAGAAGGTGCTGTCGCAGGCCCGGGCCGTCATCCGGACGCCTCGCTGAGGATCCGTTCGACGCGCGAGGGGTGGACCGGTTGGGAAAGTCGCACGACTACCCGTACACTGGTCCGCCGTGGGGCAAGTGACCCCTGCTCGGCACATCGTGTCCGCGTGGGGGTGAGTTGCCGCACAGGGGTGTAGCTCAATTGGCAGAGCAGCGGTCTCCAAAACCGCAGGCTGCAGGTTCAAGTCCTGTCACCCCTGCGCCTCAGGCCTGACCGTTCCCGTGGGTCGCGCCGCCGCACGGCGGCGCCCGGCCCGTGGTGGTGGCATCGGCGGGGTTGGTTCCGAGGCATTCGGGGCCCTCCCGGTCGGTCCGCCGGCCGCGGCCCGTCGCGGGACGGTTGGTCCGGCCGGCGTGACCACACGCCGCGCACGCCGCCCGGCGTGCGACCCGATATCCCGCACGGAGGGCGAAGTGGCCGAGAGCAAGCGGCGCGGCGAGGACGACGGCGACGAGCGTCTGAACGACGACGCTACTGTCGACGGCGTGGCCGACGACGACGCCACCGACGCGGACGAGCCGGTCTCCCGGGGCGGCACCGCCACCCGCAAGCGGGCCCGCGCCGATTCGACCGAGGGCCGGAAGACCCGGAAGGACTCCGAGCGGATCGGGCTGTTCGCCCGCATCGCGCGGTTCTTCCGCGAGGTCGTGGCCGAACTGCGTAAGGTCATCTGGCCGACCCGCAAGGAGCTGCTGACCTACACGGCCGTGGTGGTCACCTTCGTCGCGGTGATGTTGGCGATCGTGGCCGGCCTGGACTACGGCTTCGCGAAGGCGGTGCTGTGGGTCTTCGGCAACCCCAGCTGACCTGCGGACAGCGATAGTGACGGAAGTGAGCGAGCGTGCCTGAGTACGACGAGACCGCCGAGACCACGGACGAGCAGTCCACGGTCGCGACGGCGGCCAACGATGAGTCGGTCGAGGCCGCCAGCGAGCCGGAGTTCCCGACCACCGAGCCCGCCCCGGACGAGGACTTCGACCCGGTCGCCGAGCTGCGCCAGAAGCTGCGCTACGCCCCCGGCGACTGGTACGTGGTGCACTCCTACGCCGGCTACGAGAACAAGGTCAAGACCAACCTCGAGACCCGGATCACCTCCCTCGACATGGAGGACTTCATCTACCAGGTGGAGGTGCCGACCCGGGAAGAGGTCGAGGTCAAGAACGGCAAGCGGTCGCAGGTCCAGGCGAAGGTCTTCCCGGGCTACATCCTGGTCCGGATGGAGCTGACCGCCGAGTCCTACTCCTGCGTCCGGAACACCCCGGGGGTCACCGGCTTCGTCGGCGCGACCGACCGGGCCGACCGTCCGGCGCCGCTGAGCCTCGACGAGGTGCTCAAGTGGCTGGCCCCGGCGGTCGAGACCGAGCAGAAGAAGGCCAAGCCCGAGGTCAGGGTCCTCGACTTCGAGGTCGGTGACTCGGTCACCGTCACCGACGGCGCCTTCGCCTCGCTGCCGGCGACGATCAGCGAGATCAACGCCGACCAGCAGAAGCTCAAGGTCCTGGTGTCGATCTTCGGCCGGGAGACCCCGGTCGAGCTCAACTTCAACCAGGTCGCCAAGATCTGACGCACGTCCGCACCGGCGGTGGGCCTTCCGGCCGGCCGCCGGTGCGCCTTTTTCGCCGTCCGCCGGACCTCGGCGGGGAGGGTGGCGCAAGGCTGCGCTACCCTAGAACGTCGGCTGTCCGCACCGCGCTGACCGTGCGCGCCCGCGGGCCGGCGAAAATCCCAGTTCCAAGCCCCAGGAAGAGACATGCCTCCGAAGAAGAAGCTCGTCAAGACGTTCACGCTTCAGCTGCCGGCTGGCCAGGCCACCCCGGCGCCGCCGGTCGGCCCCGCGCTCGGCCAGCACGGCGTGAACATCATGGAGTTCTGCAAGTCCTACAACGCGCAGACCGAGTCGCAGCGGGGCGACATCGTCCCCGCCGAGATCAGCGTCTACGAGGACCGCACCTTCACCTTCGTGCTGAAGACCCCGCCCGCCGCCCGGCTGCTGATCAAGGCCGCCGGCGTGCAGAAGGGCTCGGGCGTCCCGCACACCCAGAAGGTCGGCTCGGTGACCCGCGCCCAGCTGCGCGAGATCGCCGAGAAGAAGATGGCGGACCTCAACGCCAACGACATCGACCAGGCTGAGAAGATCATCGCCGGCACCGCCCGGTCGATGGGCCTGACCGTCGCCGACTGACCTCGGTCAACCGCTCCACCCGGATCAGTTCGTGGGAGGGCCGCGCAGGACGCGGGCCCGCCATAGACCACAGGAGTCACGAGAAATGCAGCGCAGCAAGAGCTACCGCAAGGCCGCCGAGGTCATCGACCGGTCGAAGCTCTACTCTCCCGCCGAGGCCGTGAAGCTGGCCAAGGAGACCACCAACGTCAAGTTCGACGCCACGGTCGAGGTCGCCATGCGCCTCGGCGTCGACCCCCGCAAGGCGGACCAGATGGTCCGCGGCACGGTCAACCTGCCGCACGGCACCGGTAAGACCGCCCGCGTGATCGTCTTCGCCGCCGGCGCGAAGGCCGAAGAGGCCGCCGCCGCGGGTGCGGACGAGGTGGGCACCGACGAGCTGGTCGCCCGTATCCAGGGCGGTTGGCTGGACTTCGACGCGGCGATCGCCACCCCGGACCAGATGGCCAAGATCGGCCGGATCGCGCGGATCCTGGGCCCGCGCGGCCTCATGCCGAACCCGAAGACCGGCACGGTGACCATGGACGTCACCAAGGCCGTCTCGGACATCAAGGGCGGTAAGATCACCTTCCGGGTGGACAAGCACTCCAACCTCCACCTGATCATCGGCAAGGCCTCGTTCTCCGAGACCCAGCTGATCGACAACTACGCGGCGGTGCTGGACGAGGTGCTGCGCTCGAAGCCGTCCGCGGCCAAGGGCACGTTCCTGAAGAAGGTCACCCTCACCACCACCATGGGCCCGGGTGTCCCGGTCGACCCGAAGCTGGTGAAGAACCTCAGCGAGGCCCCGACCGAGGCCTGAGCACTGCTGCCCTGACGGGGCCCCGCCACCACCGGTGGCGGGGCCCCGTCCGTCTGTCCGGTGTGGCAGGCTCGGCGCATGCGGCTGGAAGGCGTCTGGCTGCGGTACCACCGGCGGGGCCCGTGGGTGCTGCGGCAGACCGACGTGGCGATCGGCCCCGGCGAGGTGGCGGTGGTGCTCGGGCGCAACGGGGTGGGCAAGTCCACCCTGCTCCAGCTCGCCGCCGGCGTGCTCCGGCCGACCCGGGGCCGGGTGGTCGACCGACCCGCGGCCGTCGGCTGGGTGCCCGAGCGCTTCCCCGCCGACCAGCCCTTCACCGTGGGGGCCTACCTCGCCGCGATGGCCCGCGTGGCCGGCCTCCGGGGCGCGGAGGCCGACGGGGCGGTGCGGCGCTGGGTCGACCGGCTCGGTCTGGCGCGCTTCCACGGGGTGCGGCTGCCCCAGCTGTCCAAGGGCACCGCGCAGAAGGTCGGGCTCGCCCAGGCGCTGCTCCGCCCGCCCGGCCTGCTCGTCCTCGACGAGCCCTGGGAGGGGCTGGACGCCGCCGCCCGTGAGCTGGTGCCCGAGGTGATCGGCGAGGTGCTGGCCGAGGGCGGCGCCGTGCTGGTCAGCGACCACCGCGGCGAGACGGTCCGGCTCCCCGGCGCCCGGCACTGGTCGGTCGCCGACGGCACGGTCACCGAGGCGGCGCCGTCCGGGGCCGCGGCCACCGTCGTGGTGGAGCTGTCGGTCCCGGCCGCCGGGGTCGCGGCCGCCGTCGCCCGGTTGCGCGCCGACGGCCACCACGTCCTCCGGATACGCGACCACGCCGCCCCGCCCTCCACCACGCGACCCGGTTCCGACTCCCCGTCCGCCGCCGCGGACCAGCTGCCCGGCGTGCCCGCTCTCGCTCCGGACGGAGCTGCGGTGCCCGGTGTGCCCGGCCTCCCTCCGGACCCGGCCCCGCTGCCCGGAGCGTCCGGTCTCGCTCCGGACGGAGCTGTGGTGCACGGTGTGCCCGACCCCGGTCCGGACCCGGCCCCGCTGCCCGGCGTGCCCGGTCTCGCTCCCGACGACGCCCCGGTGCCCGGCGTGGCCGGTCCCGCTCCTGAGGTGGCCCGGTGACCGCCCTGGTCCGGCTGCGGCTGGCCGGCTTCCTGCGTACCGGGCGGGCGCTGGCCCCGGTGCTGGCCGGCCTGCTGGCCCTCGGGGTCCTCTACGGCGGCGGCCGGGCCCAGCCGGCGGAGGCCTACGGCGTCTCGGCGGTGGTGCTCTTCCCGGTGCTGGCCTGGCAGACCAAGATCCTGCTCGACGTCGAGCCCGACGTGCAGCGCCGGTTGGCCCGGGTGGTGGTCGGCCCGGCCCGGGAGCGGGCCGCCGGCCTGCTCGCGGCGGCCGCGGCGGGCCTCGGCACGATCGCCGTCGCGCTGGTCTTCCCCTGGCTGGTCGGCGGGGTGACCGGTCCGACCGGGCCGGGGGACCGTCCGCTGGCCGAGGGGCTGGCGCTCGGCCTCTGGGCCCACCTGCTGGCCCTGCCGGCGGCGGTGGCGCTGGGCTCCCTGGCCAGCCGGGCGATCACCCGGAGCGCCGGCTACGGCGTCGTCGTGCTCACCCTCGGCGCGGTGGCCGCGCTGGTCCTCGGGCTCTCCCGCTCGGTGGCGCCCTGGCTGGTGCCGCCGGTGCTGCCCACCGCGCGGGCGCTGGCCGGCCCGCTGGCGGCTTCCACCGGCCTGTTCCTGACGGCCTGGGCGCTGGCCTGGGCGGCCGTGGCGCTCGCCGGCTACGCCTGGGGGCGCCGGAGCCGCGCGTGAGTGACCGGGCGCACTCCGGGGGCGATTTGGCGGTTCGGGACGGGTCGCGTAACCTAGGCGCGTAGTTCCACCCAAAGACCGCTGGTCACCGTGCCCTGGCACGGTCGAAGGTCCCGCGACAACGGGCGACCCGCGCAGGGCGGCAAGCGAAAATCGGTGCAGTGCGTGGTCCGCCGACCGCGTCCCTCGCGCCAGCCCTCGCCCCGTGCGCCCTGCGCCGGGGCTTTTCTCGTTGTCGTGATGCCTCCGCCGCCGTCGCGAGCCCTGCTCGTCGCCGGCGTACCAGCTCCGAGCAACGAGAGAGGAGGGACATGGCGGACAAGCCGATCCGGGCCGACAAGGCCACGGCCGTCGCCGAGCTGACCGAGAGCTTCCGCAACGCGGGAGCGACCGTGCTGACCGAGTACCGCGGGCTCACGGTTTCGCAGCTCACGCAGCTGCGGCGCTCGCTCGGCAAGGAGACCAGCTACACGGTCGCGAAGAACACGCTGGCCAAGCGTGCCGCGACCGAGGCGGGCATCTCCGGCCTCGACGAGCTGTTCACCGGTCCTACCGCGCTGACTTTCGTTTCGGGCGACGTCGTCGAGGCGGCGAAGGGGCTTCGCGAGTTCGCGAAGGCCAACCCGAAGCTCGTCATCAAGGGCGGTGTCTTCGAGGGCAAGGCCATTTCCGCGGCCGAGGTCACGAAGCTCGCCGACCTGGAGTCCCGCGAGGTGCTGCTGGCGAAGCTGGCCGGCGCCATGAAGGGCAACCTGAGCAAGGCCGCGGCCCTGTTCCAGGCTCCGCTCGCCAAGACCGCGCGTCTGGCGGCCGCTCTGCAGGACAAGCGCGAGAAGGAGGGCGCCGAGGCGGCCTGAGGCCACCCGGCGCACCCACGTTCTTAGTTTTCACTTTCAGAAAGGACGCCAGACATGGCGAAGCTCAGCACCGACGAGCTGCTCGACGCGTTCAAGGAGATGACGCTGATCGAGCTCTCCGAGTTCGTGAAGCAGTTCGAGGAGACCTTCGAGGTCACCGCGGCGGCTCCGGTCGCCGTCGCCGCCGCCGGCGGCACCGCGGGCCCGGCCGCCGAGGCCGAGCCGGAGAAGGACGAGTTCGACGTCATCCTCGACGCCGACGGTGGCAAGAAGATCCAGGTCATCAAGGTCGTGCGCGAGCTGACCGGCCTGGGCCTCAAGGAGGCCAAGGACCTGGTCGAGGCCGCTCCGAAGGCCGTCCTGGAGAAGGCCAACAAGGAGACCGCCGAGAAGGCCAAGGCCAAGCTCGAGGGCGAGGGCGCCAAGGTCACCCTCAAGTGACCTTGCGCTTGACCTGACGCGCGTCCGGCTCACGTGAGCCGGGGCACACGGCGTTCGCAGTGGGCGGTGATCCGGGAACGGATCGCCGCCCGCTGTGGTTGGTGCCAACGGTGGCAGCGGCCTGAGCAGGGCGTCCAGGCTGCTCGTACCGGCTTCACAGCAACGCCTGTCGGTAGCCCGTCGGTGGGAAAGACACCCCGAGCGGTAACCGGCCCTTGACGCGACACCCGGCTGACAGGCACGCTGACACCAGCAAGACCTTCCGCGCTTGCAACGGCCACCTCTCGGGTAAGGCAACGGCAGCACCACCGCCGCTGCACCCGAGCGGACCGGCAGGGACATCGCGTTCCGAGCAGCCCGGTTGACCCGGTTTTCCGAGGTCCCGAGGCAAGTTCCGCGATGACCTGCGGGGTGGGCTGGACAGCGGTTAGCCTCTCGGCTACACTGCTAGTTTGCGCTGCCTTCCGACTTGACCCCTGCTCGGAAATGTCCGTTTACGGATAATTCTGGTGGGGTCATTGGAGTGCACGCGTACCAGCCGTTCTGCAGCACCGGTCCTCGGAAGGACGCATCTTGGCAGCTTCCCGCCCTGCGAAGACCAGTCGTACGTCGAGCGCTTTCGCGCCCCGCCGAGTTTCTTTCGGTCGGATTACCGAACACCTCGAGGTCCCCAACCTCCTCGCCATCCAGAACGAGTCCTTCGACTGGCTCGTCGGCAACGAGGCTTGGCAGGGCCGGTCGTCGGACGACCCGCACGCACGCTCGGGTCTCGCGGAGATCCTCGAGGAGATCAGTCCCATTGAGGACTTCTCCGGCACCATGTCGCTCTCCTTCTCGGCTCCGCGCTTCGACGAGGTCAAGGCCTCGATCGAGGAGTGCAAGGAGAAGGACCTGACCTACTGCGCCCCGCTGTTCGTGACCGCGGAGTTCACCAACAACACCACCGGCGAGATCAAGAGCCAGACGGTGTTCATGGGTGACTTCCCGATGATGACGCCGAAGGGCACCTTCATCATCAACGGCACCGAGCGCGTCGTGGTCAGCCAGCTCGTCCGCTCGCCGGGCGTCTACTTCGACAAGCAGCCGGACAAGACCTCCGACCGCGACCTCTCCAGCGTCAAGGTGATCCCGAGCCGGGGTGCCTGGCTGGAGTTCGACATCGACAAGCGCGACACGGTCGGCGTTCGCATCGACCGCAAGCGTCGGCAGGCCGTCACCGTCCTGCTCAAGGCCATCGGGTGGTCCGCGGAGCAGATCCGCGAGAAGTTCGGCTGGTCCGAGCTGATGATGACCACGCTCGAGAAGGACCACATCGCCGGGCAGGACGAGGCGCTGCTCGACATCTACCGGAAGCTCCGCCCTGGCGAGCCGCCGACCCGTGAGAACGCCCAGACCCTGCTCGACAACCTCTTCTTCAACCCGAAGCGGTACGACGTCGCCAAGGTCGGTCGTTACAAGTTCAACAAGAAGCTCGAGCTGGACGTGCCGATCACCACAGGCACGCTGACCGAGGACGACATCGTCGCCACCGTGGAATACCTCTGCCGGCTGCACGCCGGTGAGGACGGCTACGAGGCCGACGACATCGACCACTTCGGCAACCGGCGCCTGCGCACCGTGGGCGAGCTGATCCAGAACCAGGTCCGGGTGGGTCTCTCCCGGATGGAGCGGGTCGTCCGCGAGCGGATGACCACGCAGGACGTCGAGGCGATCACGCCGCAGACCCTGATCAACATCCGCCCGGTGGTGGCGGCGATCAAGGAGTTCTTCGGCACGTCTCAGCTGTCCCAGTTCATGGACCAGACCAACCCGCTGGCGGGCCTGACCCACCGGCGCCGGCTGAGCGCGCTCGGCCCGGGTGGTCTGTCCCGGGAGCGGGCCGGCTTCGAGGTCCGTGACGTGCACCCGTCCCACTACGGCCGGATGTGCCCGATCGAGACGCCGGAAGGCCCGAACATCGGCCTGATCGGCGCGCTCTCCACCTTCGCCCGGGTCAACCCGTTCGGCTTCATCGAGACGCCGTACCGGAAGGTCATCGACGGTCGGGTCACCGACCAGATCGACTACCTGACCGCGGACGAGGAGGACCGGTTCGTCAAGGCGCAGGCCAACGCCCCGCTGAAGTCGGACGGGTCGTTCGCCGAGGACCGTGTCCTGGTCCGCCGTAAGGGTGGCGAGACCGAGGACGTGGCCCCGGGGGCCGTCGACTACATGGACGTGTCGCCGCGGCAGATGACCTCGGTCGCGACCGCGATGATCCCGTTCCTCGAGCACGACGACGCCAACCGCGCGCTCATGGGTGCGAACATGCAGCGCCAGGCGGTGCCGCTGGTCAAGGCCGAGGCGCCGCTGGTCGGCACGGGCATGGAGTACCGCGCGGCCGTGGACGCCGGTGACGTCGTCGTCGCCGAGGTCGGCGGTGTGGTCGAGGACCTCTGCGCGGACTACATCACGGTCCACCAGGACGACGGCCACCGCCGGACCTACCTGCTGCACAAGTTCCGCCGCTCCAACGCCGGCTCCTGCGTCAACCAGAAGCCGGTCGTCTTCGAGGGCGACCGCGTCGAGGCCGGCCAGGTCATCGCCGACGGTCCGTGCACCGACGAGGGCGAGATGGCACTCGGGCGCAACCTGCTGGTGGCGTTCATGTGCTGGGAGGGCCACAACTACGAGGACGCGATCATCCTGTCGCAGCGCCTCGTGCAGCAGGACGTGCTCACCTCGATCCACATCGAGGAGCACGAGGTCGACGCCCGGGACACCAAGCTCGGCCCGGAGGAGATCACCCGCGACATCCCGAATGTCAGCGAGGAGATGCTCGCCGACCTCGACGAGCGCGGCATCATCCGGATCGGTGCCGAGGTCGTCCCCGGCGACATCCTGGTCGGCAAGGTCACCCCGAAGGGCGAGACCGAGCTGACCCCCGAGGAGCGGCTGCTCCGCGCGATCTTCGGTGAGAAGGCGCGCGAGGTCCGGGACACCTCGCTGAAGGTGCCGCACGGCGAGACCGGCACGGTCATCGGTGTGCGTACCTTCTCGCGCGAGGACGGCGACGAGCTGCCCCCGGGCGTGAACGAGCTGGTCCGGGTCTACGTGGCCCAGAAGCGCAAGATCCAGGACGGTGACAAGCTCGCGGGCCGCCACGGCAACAAGGGCGTCATCTCCAAGATCCTGCCGATCGAGGACATGCCGTTCCTGGAGGACGGCACCCCGGTCGACATCGTGCTGAACCCGCTCGGTGTGCCGTCCCGGATGAACATCGGCCAGGTCCTGGAGACCCACCTCGGGTGGGTGGCCAAGACCGGCTGGAGCGTGGACGGCGACGACGAGGAGTGGAAGCGCCAGCTCCGCTCGATCGAGGCGCACGAGTCCGAGCCGGACACCAACGTGGCCACTCCGGTCTTCGACGGTGCCCGCGAGGAGGAGATTTCCGGTCTGCTGTCGTCGACCCTGCCCAACCGGGACGGCAAGCAGCTGATCGGCGCCACCGGCAAGGCGCAGCTGTTCGACGGTCGCTCCGGCGAGCCGCTGCCGGACCCGATCGCGGTCGGCTACGTCTACATCCTCAAGCTCAACCACCTGGTCGACGACAAGATCCACGCCCGGTCGACCGGCCCGTACTCGATGATCACGCAGCAGCCGCTGGGTGGTAAGGCGCAGTTCGGTGGCCAGCGCTTCGGTGAGATGGAGTGCTGGGCCATGCAGGCGTACGGCGCCGCCTACGCCCTGCAGGAGCTGCTGACCATCAAGTCCGACGACGTCCTCGGCCGGGTGAAGGTCTACGAGGCGATCGTCAAGGGCGAGAACATCCCCGAGCCGGGCATCCCGGAGTCGTTCAAGGTGCTGCTCAAGGAGCTGCAGTCGCTGTGCCTCAACGTCGAGGTGCTCTCCAGCGACGGCGTTGCCCTGGAGATGCGTGAGACCGACGACGAGGTGTTCCGGGCCGCGGAGGAGCTGGGCATCGACCTGTCCCGGCGCGAGCCGAGCTCGGTCGAAGAGGTCTGAGGTGAGCGGTCGGGAGCCGGTTCGCCGGCTCCCGACCTCACCCGTTAGCTAAGCAGTACAGACGACGACATAGGGGACATAGTGCTCGACGTCAACTTCTTCGACGAGCTGCGCATCGGTCTCGCCACCGCCGACGACATCCGTCAGTGGTCCCACGGCGAGGTCAAGAAGCCCGAGACCATCAACTACCGCACCCTGAAGCCGGAAAAGGACGGGCTCTTCTGCGAGAAGATCTTCGGTCCGCAGCGGGACTGGGAGTGCTACTGCGGTAAGTACAAGCGGGTTCGCTTCAAGGGCATCATCTGCGAGCGCTGCGGCGTCGAGGTGACCCGCTCCAAGGTCCGCCGGGAGCGGATGGGTCACATCGAGCTGGCCGCTCCGGTGACCCACATCTGGTACTTCAAGGGCGTGCCGAGCCGGCTGGGCTACCTGCTGGACCTCGCCCCGAAGGACCTCGAAAAGATCATCTACTTCGCCTCGTACGTCGTGACGAGCGTGGACGCCGAAGCGCGTCACCGCGACCTCTCGACCATCGAGAACGAGATCCTGGCCGAGAAGCGGCAGGCCGAGAACAGCCGCGACTCGGAGATCGAGAAGCGGGCCGCCAAGCTCGAGGCCGACCTGGCCGAGCTGGAGGCCGAGGGCGCGAAGGCGGATGTCCGGCGCAAGGTCAAGGAGGGCGGAGAGCGCGAGATGCGCCAGATCCGCGACCGGGCCCAGCGCGAGATCGACCGCCTCGACGAGGTCCTCGACACCTTCCGCAAGCTCGAGCCGAAGCAGCTGGTCACCGACGAGCTGCTCTACCGCGAGCTGCGCGACCGCTTCGGTGAGTACTTCACCGGCAGCATGGGCGCCGAGGCCATCAAGGCACTGGTCCAGAACATGGACCTGGAGGCCGAGGCCGAGAACCTGCGCGAGACCATCCGCTCCGGCAAGGGCCAGCGGAAGATCCGGGCGCTCAAGCGGCTCAAGGTCGTGGCGGCGTTCCAGAACACCCGCAACTCGCCGCTCGGCATGGTGCTGGACTGCGTCCCGGTCATCCCGCCGGACCTGCGTCCGATGGTGCAGCTGGACGGTGGCCGCTTCGCGACCTCCGACCTGAACGACCTGTACCGCCGGGTGATCAACCGGAACAACCGCCTCAAGCGGCTGATCGACCTCGGCGCGCCCGAGATCATCGTCAACAACGAGAAGCGGATGCTCCAGGAGGCCGTCGACGCGCTGTTCGACAACGGCCGTCGCGGCCGGCCGGTCACCGGTCCGGGCAACCGCCCGCTGAAGTCGCTCTCCGACATGCTCAAGGGCAAGCAGGGCCGGTTCCGCCAGAACCTGCTCGGCAAGCGCGTCGACTACTCCGGCCGTTCGGTCATCGTGGTCGGCCCGAAGCTCAAGCTGCACCAGTGCGGCCTGCCCAAGCAGATGGCGCTGGAGCTGTTCAAGCCGTTCGTGATGAAGCGGCTCGTGGACCTCAACCACGCGCAGAACATCAAGTCCGCCAAGCGGATGGTCGAGCGGCAGCGGCCGGTCGTGTGGGACGTGCTGGAAGAGGTCATCGGCGAGCACCCGGTCCTGCTGAACCGGGCGCCGACCCTGCACCGCCTGGGCATCCAGGCCTTCGAGCCGCAGCTGGTCGAGGGCAAGGCCATCCAGATCCACCCGCTGGTCTGCACCGCGTTCAACGCCGACTTCGACGGTGACCAGATGGCGGTCCACGTGCCGCTGTCCGCCGAGGCCCAGGCCGAGGCGCGGATCCTGATGCTGTCGTCGAACAACATCCTCAAGCCGGCCGACGGCAAGCCGGTCACCATGCCCACCCAGGACATGGTCATCGGTCTCTACCACCTCACCCACCTCACCCCCGGTGGGCAGGGCGAGGGCCGGGCGTTCAGCTCGGACGCCGAGGCGCGGATGGCGTACGACAACCGTGAGCTGCACCTGCAGACCCCGGTCAAGATCCGTCTGCGCGGCATCGTCGGGGTCGACAACGGCGCCGGCGCCGAGCCGTGGGTCGCGCCCGAGGGCTGGGTCGAGGGCGAGCCGGTGACGGTGGAGACCACGCTGGGCCGGGTCCTGTTCAACGAGACGCTGCCGCAGGGCTACCGCTTCGTGAACTACGAGATCCGCAAGGGCCAGCTCTCCGCGATCGTCAACGACCTCGCCGAGCGCTTCCCGAAGGTGGCCCTGGCGGCCACCCTCGACGGGCTCAAGGAGGCCGGTTTCCACTGGGCCACCTGGTCCGGCGTGACGATCGGCATGGAGGACGTCATCGCGCCGCCGCGCAAGGCGGAGATCCTGGCCCGGTACGAGAAGGAAGCCGACCAGATCGACAAGCAGTACCAGCGTGGTCTGATGACCCCGGAGGAGCGCCGCGGCGAGCTCATCCAGATCTGGACGCGGGCGACCAACGAGGTCGCCAAGGAGATGGACACCGCGCTGCCGCAGGAGAACCCGCTGTGGAAGATGATCAACTCGGGTGCCCGCGGTAACCTGCTCCAGCTCCGGCAGATCGCGGCGATCCGTGGTCTGGTGGCCAACCCGAAGGGTGAGATCATCCCGCGGCCGATCAAGGCCTCCTACCGGGAGGGTCTGTCCGTGCTGGAGTACTTCATCTCCACGCACGGCGCCCGCAAGGGTCTCGCGGACACCGCCCTGCGTACCGCCGACTCGGGTTACCTGACCCGTCGTCTGGTGGACGTGTCGCAGGACGTCATCATCCGCGAGGAGGACTGCGGCACCGACCGCGCCATCCCGATGCAGGTCGGCGAGCGGCTCGACGGCAAGCTGGTCGTGCACGAGCACGCCGAGACCAGCGTGCACGCGCGGACCCTGGCCGACGACATCAAGGGGCCGGACGGCACCGTGGTGGCCCACCGTGGGCAGGACATCAACTCCATCCTGGTCGACGCGATCGTCGCGGCCGGGGTGGAGACGGTGCGGGTGCGCAGCGTGCTCACCTGCGAGTCGAAGCTGGGCGTCTGCGGTGCGTGCTACGGCCGCTCGCTGCCGACCGGCAAGACCGTGGACGTCGGCGAGGCGGTCGGCATCATCGCCGCCCAGTCGATCGGTGAGCCGGGTACGCAGCTGACGATGCGTACCTTCCACACCGGTGGTGTCGCGGGTGAGGACATCACCCAGGGTCTGCCCCGTGTCCAGGAGATCTTCGAGGCCCGGGTCCCGAAGGGTAAGGCGCCCATCGCCGACACCCCGGGTCGGATCCGGATCGAGGACGGCGAGCGGTCCCGCAAGATCGTCGTCATCCCGGACGACGGCAGCGACGAGATCGTCTACGACAAGATCTCGAAGCGGGTCCGACTCCGGGCGCACGACGGCGACCACGTCGAGGTCGGCGAGAAGCTCACCGAGGGCACCATCGACCCGCACGAGCTGCTGCGCATCCTCGGCCCGCGCGCGGTCCAGGTCCACCTGACCCAGGAGGTCCAGGAGGTCTACCGCTCGCAGGGTGTGCTCATCCACGACAAGCACATCGAGATCATCATCCGCCAGATGCTCAAGCGGGTGACGGTCATCGACTCCGGCTCGACCGAGTTCCTGCCGGGCGTGCTGGTCGACCGGGCGCTGTTCGAGTCGGAGAACCGCCGGCTCGTCGGCGAGGGTGGCGAGCCCGCCGCCGGTCGTCCGGTCCTGATGGGTATCACCAAGGCCTCGCTGGCCACGGACTCCTGGCTCTCGGCGGCCTCCTTCCAGGAGACCACCCGGGTGCTGACCGACGCGGCGATCAACTCGCGCAGCGACTCGCTGGTCGGCCTCAAGGAGAACGTGATCATCGGTAAGCTCATCCCGGCCGGTACGGGCATCAGCAAGTACCGCAACGTCCGGGTCGAGCCGACCGAGGAGGCGAAGGCCAAGGTCTACTCGATGACCGGCTACCCGGAGACCGACTACGGCTTCGGGCCGGCCAGCGGCCAGGCCGTGCCGCTGGACGACTTCGACTTCGGGTCGTACCGCTAAGCAGTAGTGACGACGAGGCCCCCGGCATCCGCCGGGGGCCTCGTCGCGTCCACGGGCGGGTCGAGCGGCCGTGGAACCCTCGGGCGGCGCGGCGGGGCATGATGGTGGGCATGACGACCGTGCCCGGGCAGGTGCCCGTCATCCAGCAGGGGCACCGCCATCCGCTCGACCCCGAGCCGGTCCGCTCGACCAAGGCCCGCGCGGTCTTCGCCCTCGGGCTGATCGGGGCGCTCACCGGCTTCTTCGTCGGCGGGGTGGTGCCCGCGACCATCGCGCTCATCCTCGCCCGGCAGGCCCGCCGCGAGGCCTACGTCTCGGGTGGTTTCCTGACCGGCGCCGGCTGGCTGCGCCGGGGGGAGCAGCTGGCCTGGACGGGCCTGCTGCTCGCGGCCGTCGCGATCGTGGCGGCCGTGGTGATCGGCCTGGTCCGGCTGGCGGGAACCCCGTTCGGGCACGACTTCGCCCCGAACGTCGACTGACCGGGCGGGGGAGCGGCCTCGCGCCCGACCCCGCCGGCGGGACGCGCGACGGTAGCCTGGCCGGTGTCCGCCGCGCGGCGGGCGAGCCACGTCGACAGGAGGACCCCGTGACGGAACCGGCCTCGCCGCCGGGAGGCGACCCGGCCCGCCCCGGCACCGGGTCGGACGCCGGCGGGCCGCCGCAGCCGGCCGCGCCCGGGGCCTGGCCGCCCGCCGGGCCGTACCCGCCCGCGCCGCCCGGCTCCCCGTCACCCCACGCCGGGCACCCCGCTCCTCCCGCCGCCGGCCCGTCGGCCCCGCCCGGCTCGCCGTCCCACGACGCGGGGTACGCCGCCGGACAGCCGGTTCCGCCCGGCTCGCCGTCGCACCACGCGGGGTACGCCGCCGGCCCGTCGGTTCCGCCCGGCTCGCCGTCGCATAACGCGGGGTACGCCGCCGGACCGTCCGGCTCGCCGTCGTATCACGCCGGGTACCCGGCTCCTGGCGCCCCCGGACCGTCGAACCCGGCCGGCTGGCCGGCGTCCGGGGCGTACCCGGGGAACCAGCCGGCGACCGGCGGTCAGTGGGCGGCGCCGGGAAGCGCGCCGGCCGGCGGTGGCTGGGGTCCGGTGCCCCCGGCGTCGGTGCCGCCGCCCCCGCGCGAGGCGCCGCGCCCGCCGAAGCGCGTCGATGCGGTCGCGGGCACCCCGTTCGGGGTGGTCCACCTGGACGTGCCGCCGGTCACGTCGGGGCTCGCCATCGGCTCCCTGGTGATCGGGATCGCCTCGATCCTGGTGTCGCTGCTGGTCCTCTGCTTCGGCGTCGCCGGGCCCAACTACGGCGGCGCCTGGGCCGCCGGGGCGTTCACCGTGCTGGGCGTGATCGCCGGCACGGCGGCCGTCGTGGCGGGGCTGCTGGCCCGGCGGCAGATCAGGCGGCCGGCGCCGCCGCCGGCCGTCCGGTTCACGGGGCGCGGCCTGGCTGTCGCCGGGCTCAGCTGCGGGGGAGTGGGCCTGCTGGTGAGCCTGGCCGGCCTGGTGCTGGCCCTGGTGGTGCAGATCACGTAACCCGGTGCGCCCGGTGGCCCCGCGCATTGACCAGTTACGACCGGTTTGCCGGGAACTCCGGTGCGCGGGTGGAACCGGGGCCGCCGGGCCGACTGCTGTGGAAGCCGGTACACTTGTCACCGTAGGTGCCCATGACGGGCGCGCGGGCACGATGCGATCGGCCGGCGGACCGCGACGCGGTTCTCCCGGACCGCTCCGTTTTGACCTGCGCGGCTGTGGTAGGTACTCTTTCCCCTTGTGCCCGGGCCAGCCCGGGCAATGCGTGCGTGCGCCGGAACCGGTTGACCGGTGATCGCGCGGCCGCACGACTAGAGCCGCAAGACCTGGCGTCGGGAGTTTCCTGCGCCGGTGACAAAACCCCGGTGGGACACGCGAGTGACCGGGCCGGGACCGTGACTCGGGCGACACGCCCGACCGCGGGTGCTGGGACCCCCGTCAGGTGGCCCTGGTTGGAATGTAGGAGAGCCGTCCATCAGGCCGGCTGGAGCAGACAGCGCGGTCGCCTCGCAGCGGCCGAAGGGAGCGGAGAAACCCGGTGCCCACCATTCAGCAGTTGGTCCGAAAGGGCCGTCAGGCCAAGACGACCAAGACCAAGACCCCGGCGCTCAAGGGGTCTCCCCAGCGGCGCGGCGTGTGCACCCGCGTGTACACCACCACCCCCAAGAAGCCGAACTCGGCGCTGCGCAAGGTCGCTCGTGTCAAGCTCAGCAGCCAGATCGAGGTGACCGCCTACATCCCGGGCGTCGGCCACAACCTGCAGGAGCACTCGATCGTGCTCGTCCGCGGCGGCCGTGTGAAGGACCTCCCCGGCGTGCGGTACAAGATCGTTCGCGGCTCGCTGGACACCCAGGGTGTCCGCAACCGCAAGCAGGCTCGCAGCCGTTACGGCGCGAAGAAGGAGAAGAGCTGACATGCCGCGTAAGGGACCCGCTCCGCGGAAGCCGCTGGTCGCTGACCCGGTGTACAACTCGCCCCTGGTCACCCAGCTGGTGAACAAGATCCTGATGCGCGGCAAGCGTCAGCTCGCCGAGCGCATCGTGTACGCCGCCCTGGAGGGGTGCCGCGAGAAGAGCGGCACCGACCCGGTCGTCACGCTCAAGCGCGCCATGGACAACGTGAAGCCCACCCTCGAGGTGCGCAGCCGCCGGGTCGGTGGCGCCACCTACCAGGTGCCGGTCGAGGTTCGTCCGGCCCGCGCGACCACCCTCGGCCTGCGCTGGCTGGTGACGTACTCCAAGGCCCGTCGCGAGAAGACCATGGTCGAGCGGCTGATGAACGAGCTGCTGGACGCGAGCAACGGCCTCGGTGCCGCTGTCAAGCGGCGCGAGGACACGCACAAGATGGCCGAGTCCAACAAGGCCTTCGCGCACTACCGCTGGTAACACCCTGGTTCCGGCGCCCACGAGGCGCCGGAACCGCCACCAGTTGTGTCTAGACGACGATAAGTAGGGATTGAAGTGGCCGCCGCAGACGCGCTCGCCAACGTACGCAACATCGGCATCATGGCGCACATCGATGCCGGTAAGACCACGACCACCGAGCGGATCCTGTTCTACACCGGTATCACGTACAAGATCGGTGAGGTCCACGAGGGCGCTGCCGTCATGGACTGGATGGAGCAGGAGCAGGAGCGTGGCATCACCATCACCTCCGCTGCTACCAAGTGTGAGTGGAAGGGCCACACGATCCAGATCATCGACACGCCCGGTCACGTCGACTTCACGGTCGAGGTCGAGCGGTCGCTGCGGGTGCTGGACGGTGCGGTCGCGGTCTACGACGGTGTCGCCGGCGTTGAGCCGCAGACGGAGAACGTCTGGCGGCAGGCCGACAAGTACCACGTGCCGCGGATGTGCTTCGTCAACAAGCTCGACCGGACCGGTGCCGACTTCTTCCGCTGCGTGCAGATGATGATCGACCGGCTCAACGCCACCCCGCTGGTGCTCCAGATCCCGATCGGGCTCGAGGGCGACCACATCGGTGTCGTCGACCTGGTCAACATGCGCGCGCTCACCTGGCGTGGGGAGACCCAGAAGGGTGAGGACTACGCGATCGAGGAGATCCCGGCCGACCTGGCCGACTCCGCGGCCGAGTGGCGCGAGAAGCTGATGGAGACCCTGGCCGACGTCGACGACTCGGTGATGGAGAAGTACCTGGAGGGCGACGAGATCTCCGTCGAGGAGATCAAGGCCGCCATCCGGCGCGCCACCATCGCCAGCAAGGCCAACCCGGTGCTGTGCGGCTCGGCGTTCAAGAACAAGGGCGTGCAGCCCATGCTCGACGCCGTGGTCGACTACCTGCCGTCGCCGCTGGACGTCCCGGCCATCGAGGGCACCGCCACCGACGGCGAGACGCCGATGCAGCGGAAGCCGTCGAAGGCCGAGCCGTTCTCGGGCCTGGCCTTCAAGATCCAGACCGACAAGCACCTCGGCAAGCTCACCTACGTCCGGGTCTACTCCGGTGTGGTCGAGACCGGTACCCAGGTGGTCAACTCCACCAAGGACCGCAAGGAGCGGATCGGCAAGATCTACCAGATGCACGCCAACAAGCGGGAAGAGCGCGGCTCGGCCCAGGCTGGCGACATCATCGCGGTGCAGGGTCTCAAGCAGACCACCACCGGCGACACGCTCTGCGACCCGGCCAACCCGGTCATCCTGGAGTCGATGACCTTCCCGGAGCCGGTCATCGAGGTCGCGATCGAGCCGAAGACCAAGGCCGACCAGGAGAAGCTCAGCACCGCCATCCAGCGGCTGGCCGAGGAGGACCCGACCTTCCGCGTCAAGCTGGACGAGGAGACCGGCCAGACGGTCATCTCCGGCATGGGCGAGCTTCACCTGGACATCCTGGTGGACCGGATGCGCCGCGAGTTCAACGTCGAGGCGAACATCGGTAAGCCGCAGGTGGCGTACCGCGAGACGATCCGCCGCAAGGTGGAGAAGATCGAGTACACCCACAAGAAGCAGACCGGTGGCTCCGGCCAGTACGCCCGTGTGATCGTGAGCATCGAGCCGCTGCCGCTGGACAACGACTCGCCGACCTACGAGTTCGCGAACGCCGTCACCGGCGGCCGCATCCCCCGGGAGTTCATCCCGTCGGTGGACGCGGGCGCCCAGGACGCCATGCAGTACGGCATCCTCGCCGGCTTCCCGCTGGTGGGTGTCAAGCTGACGCTGCTGGACGGCCAGTACCACGAGGTCGACTCGTCGGAAATGGCATTCAAGATCGCCGGCTCGATGGTGATGAAGGAGGCGGCCCGCAAGGCCGACCCGGCACTGCTCGAGCCGATGATGGCCGTTGAGGTCACCACCCCTGAGGAGAACATGGGTGACGTCATCGGCGACCTCAACTCCCGGCGGGGCATCATCCAGGCGATGGAGGAGCGCAGCGGCGCCCGCATCGTCCGGGCCCTGGTGCCGCTGTCGGAGATGTTCGGCTACGTCGGCGACCTGCGGTCGAAGACCCAGGGCCGGGCTAGCTACAGCATGCAGTTCGACTCCTACGCCGAGGTTCCGCAGAGCGTGGCGAAGGAGATCATCGCCAAGGCGACGGGTGAGTGACGCTCACCTGAGCTGACCCGATGATCCGGGGCCGGTCGCGGGAGGGATCTCCCGCCCGCGGCCACCTCGGTCGGGTTGTGTGAATTCCGGGCCTGTAGGCTTCATCGCCGCAGAACCCACAAAAAGGCTCTCCGGCCGTCAGGTCGGAAAGGCTGTCGACAGAGTCCTAAGCGCCGACCGGCGCACCGGGGCGAACGAACCAAGAAAGTCCACAGGAGGACACCAGTGGCGAAGGCGAAGTTCGAGCGGACTAAGCCGCACGTCAACATCGGCACCATTGGTCACATCGACCACGGTAAGACGACGCTGACGGCGGCCATCACGAAGGTCCTGCACGACCAGTTCCCGGACCTCAACCCGTACACGCCGTTCGACCAGATCGACAAGGCGCCGGAGGAGAAGGCCCGCGGCATCACGATCTCGATCGCGCACGTCGAGTACCAGACCGAGGCGCGTCACTACGCGCACGTCGACTGCCCCGGTCACGCCGACTACATCAAGAACATGATCACCGGTGCCGCCCAGATGGACGGCGCGATCCTGGTGGTGGCGGCGACCGACGGCCCGATGCCGCAGACCCGCGAGCACGTGCTGCTGGCCCGTCAGGTCGGTGTGCCGTACATCGTCGTGGCGCTCAACAAGAGCGACATGGTCGACGACGAGGAGCTCCTGGAGCTCGTCGAGCTCGAGGTCCGCGAGCTGCTCTCGTCGCAGGAGTACCCGGGTGACGACCTGCCGGTCGTCCGGGTCTCGGCGCTGAAGGCCCTCGAGGGCGACCCCGAGTGGACCGGCAAGCTCATGGACCTCATGAACGCTGTCGACACCGCGATCCCGCAGCCGGAGCGCGAGACCGAGAAGCCGTTCCTGATGCCGATCGAGGACGTGTTCACGATCACCGGTCGTGGCACCGTCGTCACCGGTCGCGCCGAGCGCGGCATCCTCAAGCCGAACGAGGAGGTGGAGATCGTCGGCATCCGCGAGAAGTCGATGAAGACCACCTGCACCGGCATCGAGATGTTCCGCAAGCTGCTCGACGAGGCCCGGGCCGGCGAGAACGTCGGTCTGCTCCTCCGCGGCATCAAGCGCGAGGACGTCGAGCGCGGCATGGTCGTCATCAAGCCGGGCACCACGACCCCGCACACGGAGTTCGAGGCGACGGTCTACATCCTCTCCAAGGAGGAGGGCGGCCGGCACACCCCGTTCTTCCAGAACTACCGTCCGCAGTTCTACTTCCGGACCACGGACGTTACCGGCGTCGTCACGCTGCCCGAGGGCACCGAGATGGTCATGCCGGGCGACAACACCACGATGTCCGTGAAGCTGATCCAGCCCATCGCGATGGAGGAAAACCTCAAGTTCGCGATCCGGGAGGGTGGCCGCACGGTCGGCGCTGGTCGCGTCACCAAGATCGTCAAGTGAGCTGGGTAACCCCGATTAGCGTCGCCGCCGGTCGTGCGGCATACTAGTCAGGTTGCGTAACGACGGTCAGTCGCCTGCGTCCGGTTAACGCTGGACCTCCGGGTGTCAGACAGTCTCGCGTGGGGTGGTTGATCGCCACTGGCGGTCAACCACCCTCGCGCGGCGTCCAGGTCGCGGTCACCGCGATCGGCGCCATGACCCACCGCGTGGTCGGAAATCGCTCCGGAGTCCCGGGGCGGAGCCCGGCCCACGGGCGCGACACGCCCGACCGCGGGGGTCGGCGAAGTGGGCCTGTACCAGCCGGTACAGGCGCCCGCAACACAGCGGCATCGAGAGAAGGAACAGAAGCCACCATGGCGGGACAGAAGATCCGCATCCGGCTCAAGGCCTATGACCACGAGGTCGTCGACTCCTCGGCTCGGAAGATCGTCGAGACGGTGACGCGTACCGGGGCGCAGGTCGCTGGCCCGGTGCCGCTGCCCACGGAGATCAACCGTTTCTGCGTAATCCGCTCGCCGCACAAGTACAAGGACTCGCGCGAGCACTTCGAGATGCGCACGCACAAGCGTCTGATCGACATCATCGACCCGACCCCGAAGACGGTCGACTCGCTCATGCGCCTCGACCTGCCGGCTGGCGTCGACATCGAGATCAAGCTGTAGGGACCGGACAAATGGACAGGCAAGTCAAGGGGATCCTGGGCGCAAAGCTCGGCATGACCCAGGTCTGGGACAACAACCGCGTTGTTCCCGTGACCGTGGTTCAGGCCGGCCCGTGCGTCGTGAGCCAGGTTCGTAGCGCCGACAAGGACGGTTACTCCGCGGTCCAGCTGGCGTACGGGGCCATCGACCCGCGCAAGGTCAAGAAGCCGATCGCCGGGCACTACGCCAAGGCGGACGTCGCGCCGCGCCGGCACATCGTCGAGCTGCGCACCGTCGACGCCGCGGACTACTCGCCGGGCCAGGAGGTCACGGTCGAGGAGTTCCCGGCCGGCGTGACCATCGACGTCACCGGCAAGACCAAGGGCAAGGGCTACGCCGGCCCGATGAAGCGGCACGGCTTCCACGGTCTGCGCGCCAGCCACGGTGTGGAGCGCAAGCACCGCTCGCCGGGCTCGATCGGCGCCTGCGCGACCCCGGGTCGCGTCTTCAAGGGCACCCGGATGGCGGGTCGGATGGGTGGCGTTCGCTACACCGTCCAGAACCTGACCGTCCAGGCGGTGGACACCGACAACAACCTCCTGCTCGTCCGCGGCGCCATTCCGGGCCCGAAGGGCGCGCTGGTCCTGGTCCGCACCGCGGCCAAGACCAAGGTGAAGAAGGGCGGTGCGGCCAAGTGACCACCGTTGACGTCCTCAACGTCGAAGGCAACAAGGCCGGCTCCGTCGAGCTGCCCGCCGACATCTTCGACGCCCAGGCCAACATCCCGCTGATGCACCAGGTCGTGGTGGCTCAGCTGGCGGCGGCCCGGCAGGGCACGCACAAGGTCAAGACCCGCGGCGAGGTCTCCGGTGGAGGCAAGAAGCCGTACAAGCAGAAGGGCACCGGTCGTGCCCGCCAGGGCTCGATCCGCGCGCCGCAGTTCGCCGGCGGTGGCGTGGTCCACGGCCCGGTGCCGCGCGACTACAGCCAGCGCACCCCGAAGAAGATGAAGGCCGCCGCCCTGCGTGGCGCCCTCTCCGACCGGGCCCGCGCCGGCCAGGTGCACGTCGTCGAGGCGTTCGTCTCGGGCGAGAAGCCGTCGACCAAGGCCGCGCTGGCCACGCTGGCGAAGCTGACCGAGGCCCGTCGGGTCCTGGTCGTGCTGAGCAGCACCGACGAGCTGAACTGGGTGTCGCTGCGCAACGAGCCGCGGGTGCACCTGATCGAGGCCGGCCAGCTCAACACGTACGACGTGCTGGTGGCCGACGACGTGGTCTTCACGAAGGAGGCCCTGGACGAGTTCCTGGGCGTTCCCGCCGAGACCACCGAGGAGGGTGGCAAGTGAGCACGATCGCCGATCCGCGCGACATCATCGTCGCTCCGGTCGTCTCGGAGAAGAGCTACAGCGAGCTGAACCGGAACTGGTACACCTTCCTGGTGCACCCGGACGCCAACAAGACCGAGATCAAGATCGCTATCCAGCAGATCTTCAACGTCCGCGTCCTGACGGTCAACACGCTCAACCGCGAGGGCAAGCGCAAGCGCACCAAGACCGGCTTCGGTCAGCGCAAGTCGACCAAGCGGGCGATCGTGAAGCTGGCTGACGGTGACCGTATCGAGGCCTTCGGCGGCCCGGTCAGCTGAGGGGTGTAGACAATGGCTATCCGTAAGTACAAGCCGACGACGCCGGGCCGGCGTGGCTCGAGCGTCGCCGACTTCGCCGAGATCACCCGGTCGACGCCGGAGAAGTCGCTGCTGGCTCCGCTGCCGAAGAAGGGCGGACGCAACGCCCACGGCCGGATCACCACCCGGCACCACGGTGGCGGCCACAAGCGGCAGTACCGTCTGATCGACTTCAAGCGGGTCGACAAGGACGGCGTGCCGGCGAAGGTCGCGCACATCGAGTACGACCCGAACCGCACCGCGCGCATCGCGCTGCTGCACTACGCCGACGGCGAGAAGCGCTACATCATCGCGCCGAAGGACCTGAAGCAGGGCGACCGGGTGGAGTCGGGGCCGAGCGCCGACATCAAGCCGGGCAACAACCTGCCGCTGCGCAACATCCCGGTCGGTACCACCATCCACAACGTGGAGCTGCGTCCGGGCGGCGGCGCCAAGCTGGCCCGCTCGGCCGGCGTCGGCATCCAGCTGCTCGGCCGTGAGGGCGCCTACGCGACCCTCCGCATGCCGTCCGGCGAGATCCGGCGGGTGGACGTGCGCTGCCGCGCCAGCATCGGCGAGATCGGCAACGCCGACCAGTCGAACATCAACTGGGGTAAGGCCGGCCGGATGCGGTGGAAGGGCAAGCGCCCGACCGTCCGTGGTGTCGCCATGAACCCGGTGGACCACCCGCACGGTGGTGGTGAGGGTAAGACCTCCGGTGGTCGCCACCCGGTCAACCCGCAGGGTAAGCCCGAGGGCCGCACCCGTCGTAAGGGCCAGCCGAGCGACCGGCTGATCGTCCGCCGCCGCTACGCCACGCGTAAGCGCGGCTGAGGGAGATAAGACATGCCTCGCAGCCTGAAGAAGGGCCCGTTCGTCGACGACCACCTGCTCAAGAAGGTGGAGACGCAGAACGACAAGGGCTCGAAGAACGTCATCAAGACCTGGTCGCGGCGCTCGACGATCATCCCGGAGATGCTGGGTCACACGATCGCCGTGCACGACGGACGCAAGCACGTCCCGGTCTTCGTGACCGAGGCCATGGTCGGGCACAAGCTCGGCGAGTTCGCGCTGACCCGCACGTTCAAGGGTCACGAGAAGGACGACCGGAAGAGCCGCCGGCGCTGACGCCGCGGGCATACGGATAGAGGAACAAGGGGTTACAGCGATGCCAGGAAAGGGCGACGCTCCGGTGCTTCCGGGCGCGCGGGCGGTTGCGCGGCACGTGCGCATCTCGCCGATGAAGGCGCGCCGGGTGGTCAACCTCGTCCGCGGCCTGCCCGCGAAGGAGGCGCTCACGGTGCTGCAGTTCGCGCCGCAGGCTGCGAGCGAGCAGGTGTACAAGGTGCTCGCGAGCGCGATCGCCAACGCGGAGAACAACGAGCGGCTGGACCCCGACGCGCTGCTCGTCAGCGAGGCGTTCGTCGACGAGGGCCCGACGATGAAGCGGTTCCGGCCGCGGGCGCAGGGCCGGGCGTACCGGATCCGCAAGCGGACCTGCCACATCACCGTGGCGGTCGAGGCGGTCGCGCCGGCCGCGCCGAAGAAGTCGGCGAAGAAGGCCGCCCCGGCCAAGCAGGCCGAGGCCGCTGAGGGGCAGAGCACGACGGAAGGTGCCGAGTAATGGGTCAGAAGGTTCACCCCACTGGGTTCCGGCTCGGCATCTCGACCGACTGGAAGTCCCGCTGGTTCGCGGACAAGCTCTACAAGGACTACATCGGCGAGGACGTCAAGATCCGCCGGATGATGTCCAAGGGCCTCGAGCGCGCCGGGATCTCCAAGGTCGACATCGAGCGCACCCGGGACCGGGTCCGCGTCGACATCCACACCGCCCGGCCGGGCATCGTCATCGGCCGTAAGGGTGCGGAGGCCGACCGGATCCGCGGCGAGCTGGAGAAGCTCACCGGCAAGCAGGTTCAGCTGAACATCATCGAGGTGAAGAGCCCCGAGTCGGACGCGCAGCTGGTCGCCCAGGGCGTCGCCGAGCAGCTGTCCAGCCGGGTCAGCTTCCGTCGGGCCATGCGCAAGGCGATGCAGTCCGCGATGAAGAACCCGGTCTGCAAGGGCATCCGGGTCCAGGTCTCGGGTCGCCTCGGCGGCGCCGAGATGAGCCGGACCGAGTTCTACCGCGAGGGCCGGGTCCCGCTGCACACGCTGCGGGCCAACATCGAGTACGGCTTCTTCGAGGCCCGTACCACCTTCGGCCGGATCGGCGTGAAGGTGTGGATCTACAAGGGCGACGCCGTCCCGGGCCGTGAGGCCCCGGCCGAGGCCGCCCCGTCGCGCGGCCCGCGCCGCGACCGTGGCGACCGGCCGGAGCGGCCGCGCCGTGGCCGGTCGGGTTCGTCGGGCACGACCGCCGGTGGCACCGAGGCCGGCCGGGCTGCCGCGACCACCATCGCGCAGCAGGCGGAGACGCCGGCCGGTGAGCCGGTCGACGCCGGAGCCGTGGCCGCGGCCGCGACCCAGCCGGCAGAAACGCAGCAGGAGGGCTGACAGATGCTGATGCCGCGCAAGCCCCCGAAGGGCTTCCGCAAGCCGCACCACCCGGACCGCCACGGCGCGTCCAAGGGTGGTAACCGGGTGGTGTTCGGCGAGTTCGGGATCCAGGCTCTCGAGCCGGCGTACGTGACCAACCGCCAGATCGAGTCGGCGCGTATCGCGATGACCCGTCACATCAAGCGTGGCGGCAAGGTCTGGATCACGATCTTCCCGGACCAGGCCCTCACCAAGAAGCCGGCCGAGACCCGGATGGGTTCCGGTAAGGGTTCGCCCGAGTGGTGGGTCGCCAACGTCAAGCCGGGGCGGGTTCTCTTCGAGATGTCCTTCCCCAACGAGCAGATCGCGCGAGAGGCGATGCGTCGCGCGATCCACAAGCTCCCGATGAAGTGCCGCATTGTTACGCGCGAAGTGGGTGAATCCTGATGGCAGCTGGCGTCAAGCCTTCCGAGCTGCGTGAGCTCTCCGAGGAGGAGCTGGTCACGAAGCTGCGCGAGGCCAAGGCGGAGCTGTTCAACCTCCGCGTGCAGGCCGCAACCGGGCAGCTGGACAACAACCGGCGGCTGCAGGTCATCCGTCGGGAGATCGCCCGGATCTACACGATCATGCGTGAGCGTGAGCTGGGTCTCTCGGCCGCGCCGACTGAGGTGACTGCATCATGAGTGAGAACACGACCGCCGCCGCGCGGGCCCGTCGCAAGGTTCGCGAGGGTCTCGTGGTCAGCGACAAGATGGAAAAGACCGTCGTGGTCGAGGTCGAGGACCGGGTCAAGCACGCGCTGTACGGCAAGATCATGCGCCGGACCAGCAAGCTGAAGGTCCACGACGAGCAGAACTCGGCCGGCATCGGCGACCGGGTCCTGATCATGGAGACCCGGCCGCTGTCCGCCACCAAGCGGTGGCGGCTCGTGGAGATCCTCGAGAAGGCCAAGTAGCGAAGGCTCGAGCTCGGCCGGCTTTCGGTCGGGCGCAGGTTCCGCCAGGCTCCGGCCGCCCCCGGCGGCCGGAGAACCGGCAGACATAGGAGATAGACGTGATTCAGCAGGAGTCGCGACTGCGCGTCGCCGACAACACGGGTGCCCGGGAGATCCTGTGCATCCGGGTTCTCGGTGGCTCCGGTCGGCGCTACGCGAGCATCGGCGACGTCATCGTGGCCACGGTCAAGGACGCGATCCCCGGTGCCGGTGTGAAGAAGGGCGACGTCGTCAAGGCCGTCGTCGTTCGCACCGCCAAGGAGAAGCGGCGGCCGGACGGCTCGTACATCCGCTTCGACGAGAACGCCGCCGTCATCATCAAGGACGGTGGGGACCCGCGCGGTACCCGCATCTTCGGCCCGGTGGGCCGCGAGCTGCGGGACAAGCGGTTCATGAAGATCATCTCTCTCGCGCCGGAGGTGTTGTGACCGTGAAGGTCAAGAAGGGCGACACGGTCGTCGTCATCGCCGGCAAGGACAAGGGTGCCAAGGGCAAGGTCATCGCGGCCTACCCGCGGCAGGACAAGGTCCTGGTCGAGGGCGTGAACCGGGTCAAGAAGCACACCCGCATCAGCACCACCCAGCGTGGCGCCAAGACCGGCGGCATCGTCACCCAGGAGGCCCCGATCCACGTCTCGAACGTGCAGGTCCTGGACTCCGACGGCAAGCCGACCCGCGTCGGTTACCGGGTCGACGACAACGGCCAGAAGGTCCGCATCGCGCGTAGCACTGGTAAGGACCTCTGATGACCACGGCTACCGAAACCAAGACCCTGCCGCGCCTCAAGGAGCGGTACCGCAACGAGATCGTGGCGAAGCTGCAGGAGCAGTACAACTACGGCAACCCCATGCAGGTCCCGGGGCTCGTCAAGATCGTCGTGAACATGGGCGTCGGCGAGGCCGCTCGGGACGCCAAGCTGATCGACGGCGCCGTCCGCGACCTGGCCACCATCACCGGCCAGAAGCCGCTGGTGCGGCGGGCGACCAAGTCCATCGCGCAGTTCAAGCTGCGTGAGGGCATGCCGATCGGCGCGAAGGTCACCCTGCGGGGCGACCGCATGTGGGAGTTCCTGGACCGGCTGCTCTCCATCGCGCTGCCGCGTATCCGCGACTTCCGCGGCCTGGACGGGCGCAAGCTCGACGGCCACGGCAACTACACGTTCGGTCTGACCGAGCAGTCGGTGTTCCACGAGATCGACCAGGACAAGATCGATCGCCAGCGGGGCATGGACATCACGGTGGTCACGACCGCCACGACCGACGACGAGGGCCGGGCGCTGCTCAAGCTCCTGGGCTTCCCGTTCAAGGAGAACTGAGATGGCCAAGAAGGCGCTGATCCTCAAGGCGGCCGCGAAGCCGAAGTTCTCGGTTCGCGCGTACACCCGCTGCCAGCGGTGCGGGCGTCCGAAGGCGGTCTACCGCAAGTTCGGTCTCTGCCGGGTGTGCATCCGGGAGATGGCCCACCGCGGTGAGCTGCCCGGCGTGTCCAAGGCTTCCTGGTAATAGCCCGGCGCGCTTCGCGCGTCAGCTGAACTGTCTCTTCGCCGTAGGCCCCGGGCCTGGCCCGGGGAACCCCGGCGAGAAAGGTTGACGAATTTCATGACGATGACCGACCCGATCGCAGACATGCTCACGCGTCTGCGTAACGCCAACCAGGCGTACCACGACCGGGTGACGATGCCCTACTCGAAGATCAAGGCGAACATCGCCGAGGTCCTCAAGGCCGAGGGTTACATCGCCACCTGGTCGGTCGAGGAGCCCGAGGAGGGCGCCGTCGGCAAGCGACTGGTCGTCGAGCTGAAGTACGGCCAGAACCGGGAGCGGAGCCTGGCCGGCATCAAGCGCGTGTCCAAGCCCGGTCTCCGGGTGTACGCCAAGTCGGACGGGCTCCCGCGGGTGCTCGGCGGGCTGGGCGTGGCGATCATTTCGACGTCCCAGGGGCTGCTCACCGACCGGCAGGCCCGCAAGCGGAGCGTTGGCGGGGAAGTCCTCGCCTTCGTCTGGTAACGGGAGACAGGTAGAAATGTCGCGTATTGGACGTAAGTCGATCCCGGTGCCAGCCGGCGTCGACATCACCATCGACGGCCAGACCGTCAAGGTCAAGGGCCCCAAGGGCGAGCTGAGCCACGTACTGGCCGAGCCGATCACGGCGGAGCGGGGCGAGGGCGGCGAGCTGCACGTCAACCGGCCCAACGACGAGCGCAAGGCCAAGGAGCTGCACGGCCTGAGCCGTACGCTGGTGGCCAACATGATCGTCGGCGTGACCGAGGGCTACCGCAAGAGCCTCGAGATCGCCGGTACCGGTTACCGCGTGACCGCCAAGGGCAAGGACCTCGAGTTCGCGCTCGGGTTCTCGCACCCGGTGCTGGTTCCGGCCCCGGAGGGCATCACCTTCACGGTGGAGCGGCCGACGCTGTTCCACGTGGCCGGCATCGACAAGCAGCAGGTCGGCGAGGTCGCCGCCAACATCCGGAAGATCCGCCCGCCGGAGCCCTACAAGGGCAAGGGCGTGAAGTACCAGGGCGAGGTCATCCGCCGCAAGGCTGGAAAGGCAGGTAAGAAGTGAGCGCCACGCTGCTCAAGCGCCGCCGCGGCGTCGCCGCCAAGCGGGCCGTCGGGCGTGCGCGCCGGCACTTCCGGGTCCGCAAGAACGTCAGCGGCACCACCGAGCGTCCCCGCCTGGTCGTCACCCGGTCCCTGCGGCACATCGTCGCCCAGATCGTGGACGACACCAAGGGTCACACCCTGGCGTCGGCCTCGACCATGGACGCCTCGCTGCGCGGCGCCGAGGGCGACAAGAGCGCCCTGGCCGGCAAGGTCGGCGCCCTGCTCGCCGAGCGCGCCAAGGCCGCCGGCGTCTCGAAGGTCGTCTTCGACCGCGGTGGCAACCGGTACGCGGGGCGGGTCGCCGCGCTTGCCGCAGCCGCCCGCGAAGCCGGGCTCGAGTTCTAGAAACCCCGTCACGAGAGAGAAGGAAGGCTGCTGATGCCAGGTCAACAGCGCCGTGGCGGCGGGTCCGGTGGCAACGAGGGTGGTCGCCGCGACAACCGCCGTGAGGGCGGCCGCGGAAACGCGCCCGTCGAGAAGACCCCGCACCTCGAGCGGGTCGTCGCGATCAACCGCGTCGCCAAGGTCGTGAAGGGTGGTCGTCGCTTCAGCTTCACCGCCCTGGTGATCGTGGGCGACGGCGACGGCACCGTCGGTGTGGGCTACGGAAAGGCCAAGGAGGTGCCCGCGGCGATCGCCAAGGGTGTCGAGGAGGCCAAGAAGCACTTCTTCAAGGTGCCGCGGATCGGCCAGTCGATCCCGCACCCGGTGCAGGGCGAGGACGCGGCCGGTGTGGTGCTGCTCAAGCCGGCCTCGGCCGGTACGGGTGTCATCGCCGGCGGTCCGGTCCGTGCCGTGCTGGAGTGCGCGGGCATCCACGACGTGCTCTCCAAGAGCCTCGGCTCGTCGAACCCGATCAACATCGTGCACGCCACGGTGGCGGCCCTGAAGGCGCTCGAGTCGCCGGAGCAGGTCGCGGCCCGTCGTGGTCTGCCGGTCGAGGACGTCGCGCCGGCCGCCATGCTGGCGTCGCGGGCGGGGGTGGCGTCCTGATGGCACGCCTGAAGGTCACCCAGGTCCGGTCCGAGATCGGGACCAAGAAGAACCAGCGTGACTCGCTGCGTTCGCTCGGTCTCAAGCGGATCAACGACGTGGTGGTCAAGGAGGATCGGCCGGAGATCCGGGGCATGATCTTCACGGTCAACCACCTCGTGAAGGTCGAGGAGGTCGAGTAATGACGATCAAGGTGCACCACCTGCGCCCGGCGCCCGGAGCCAAGACCGACAAGACCCGTGTGGGTCGCGGTGAGGGCTCGAAGGGCAAGACCGCCGGTCGCGGTACCAAGGGTTCCAAGGCCCGGAAGAACATCTCGGCGGCGTTCGAGGGTGGGCAGATGCCCATCCACATGCGCCTGCCGAAGCTGAAGGGCTTCAAGAACAAGTTCAAGGTGGTCTTCCAGGTGGTCAACCTGGACCGGCTCGCCGAGCTCTTCCCGAACGGCGGCCAGGTCGGCCCCGTCGAGCTGGTCGAGGCCGGTGCGGTCCGCAAGGGCCACCCGGTCAAGGTGCTCGGCACCGGCGACCTCGGTGGTGTGGCGCTCCAGGTGTCGGCGCACGCGTTCAGCGCGTCGGCCAAGGAGAAGATCACCGCGGCCGGCGGCTCGGTCACCGAGCTGTAAGGCACGCTCGTGGCGCCCGCTCAGTTGTCCGCAACTGGGCGGGCGTCATGCTCTACCGGGCGAAACTGCGCCGGGTAACATCGGATTCGTTTTATGTAGCCGGGCACATCTGCCCGGACCCGGGTCGGGCTGTTAGAGTCCCTTCCCAGCTATGGATATCGGGCGGTCCGCCCGGCACCCACCCCGCTCCGCCAGGGATCATCACCGGCGGCCCGCGTCGCGCAGGAGGAAGAAGTTGCTGTCCGCCTTTCTCAGTGCGTTCCGTACGCCTGACCTGCGCAAGAAGCTGCTGTTCACAGTAGGCATCATCGCGGTCTACCGGCTGGGCGCCACGCTGCCCAGCCCAGGTGTGTCGTACGGCAACGTGCAGAAGTGCCTCGACACCGTCCAGGGCGGCACCGGTGTGCTGGGCCTGCTGGACCTCTTCTCCGGTGGGGCGCTGCTCCAGCTGTCGGTCTTCGCGCTGGGCATCATGCCCTACATCACCGCGTCGATCATCCTGCAGCTGCTGACCGTGGTCATTCCGCGTCTGGAGCAGCTCCGCAAGGAGGGGCAGGCCGGCCAGGCGAAGATCACCCAGTACACCCGCTACCTCACGCTGGGCCTGGGCATCCTCCAGTCCTCGGCGTTC
This sequence comes from Micromonospora sp. NPDC005707, assembly GCF_040631005.1. NCBI lineage: Bacteria > Bacillati > Actinomycetota > Actinomycetes > Micromonosporales > Micromonosporaceae > Micromonospora > Micromonospora sp. NPDC005707. Next base: position 374,694 of record NZ_JBEXYR010000002.1, on the reverse strand, counting down.
GTGGCGCTGGCGCGCTCGGGTCAGCTCTTCAACAACCAGTGCGACCAGTTCCCGATCGTCCCGCGGGGCACCGGCATCCCGGACTGGCTGACGCTGACCATCCTGGTCATGACGATGACCGCCGGCACCGGCATGGTGATGTGGCTCGGTGAGCTGATCACCGACCGGGGCGTCGGCAACGGCATGTCCGTGCTGATCTTCACCTCGATCGCGGCCCGGCTCCCCAGCGAGGGCTGGAAGATCAAGACCACCAAGGGCTGGGGGATGTTCCTCCTCGTCATCGCCCTGGTTCTGCTGGTCATCACCGCGGTCACCTTCATCGAGCAGGCCCAGCGCCGGATCCCGGTGCAGTACGCCAAGCGCATGATCGGCCGGCGGATGTACGGCGGCACCTCCACCTACATCCCGCTCAAGGTGAACCAGGCCGGCGTCATCCCGGTCATCTTCGCCTCGTCGCTGCTCTACCTGCCGCAGCTCGCGCTCCAGTTCTTCGACCAGAACAACCCGGGGAAGACCCAGGCCTGGATCCAGAACCACATCGTGAAGGCCGCCGCGCCGGAGCACATCGCGATCTACTTCCTGCTGATCATCTTCTTCACGTACTTCTACGTGTCGATCACGTTCAACCCGACCGAGGTCGCGGACAACATGAAGAAGTACGGCGGCTTCGTGCCGGGCATCCGCCCCGGCAAGCCGACCGCCGAGTACCTCGACTTCATCCTCAGCCGGATCACCCTGCCGGGCGCGCTCTACCTGGGCATCGTCGCGATCCTGCCGAACTTCTTCTTCATCTGGCTCGACAACCAGCAGTTCCAGAACTTCCCGTTCGGCGGCACCGCTGTGCTCATCATGGTCGGCGTCGGTCTGGAGACCGTGAAGCAGATCGAGAGCCAACTCATGCAGCGGAACTACGAAGGGTTCCTGCGGTAGATGCGACTCGTTCTGGTTGGCCCGCCGGGCGCGGGCAAGGGCACACAGGCGGAGTTCATCGCCGCTCACCTCTCGGTGCCGAAGATCTCCACCGGGGACATCTTCCGGGCCAACGTCACCCAGGGCACGCCGCTGGGGGTCGAGGCGAAGCGCTACATGGACGCCGGCAAGCTGGTCCCGGACGACGTCACCATCAACATGGTCAGGGACCGGCTCGCCGAGCCGGACGCCGGTGAGGGTTTCCTCCTCGACGGCTTCCCGCGGACCACGCCGCAGGCCGCCGAGCTGGACAAGCTCCTCGCCGACCTGGGCACCGCGCTGGACCTGGTGCTGGAGCTGGTCGTCGACGACGACGAGGTGATCCGGCGGCTCTCCGGCCGGCGCACCTGCCGTGGCTGCGGCAAGATCTGGCACGTCGAGTTCGACGCGACCACCCGGGACGGCATCTGCGACCGCTGCGGCGCGGAGCTGTTCCAGCGGGACGACGACAAGCCGGAGACCATCGCCGCCCGGCTCCGGGAGTACGCCGAGAAGACCGCGCCGCTGGTCGACTACTACGGCGCCCAGGGCAAGCTCGTCGGCATCGACGCGACCGGCCCGGTGGAGGACGTCACCGTCCGCGCCATCGACGCCCTCCGCTCGTACGGCGGCTGACGTCCCGCCGGAACTCCGGCGGATAGAGTGCGAACAGCGGGGTACGTGCGACGTGCCCCGCTGTTCCGCGCAACGAAAGGTATCGCCTCCATGCGTCGTCCCCAGCTGGACATCCAGCTGAAGACCCCCGAGCAGATCGAGCTGATGCGGGCCGCCGGTCTGGTGGTCGCCCGCGCGCTGCACCGTATGCGGGAGGCGGTCGCCCCCGGCGTGAGCACTGCCGATCTCGACGCGATCGCCGAGGCCACCATCCGGGAGGCCGGCGCCGTCCCGTCGTTCAAGGGCTACCACGGCTTCCCGGCGTCGATCTGCTCGTCGGTCAACGAGCAGGTGGTGCACGCCATCCCGTCGCCGGAGCAGGTGCTCCGCGAGGGCGACCTCATCTCGATCGACTGCGGCGCGGTGCTCGACGGTTGGCACGGCGACGCGGCCATCACGGTCGGCGTCGGTGAGGTCGAGCCCGCCCTGCTGAAGATGGCCGCGGTCGCCGAGGACGCCATGTGGGCGGGCATCGCGGCCGCCGCCCGGGGCGCGGCGAGCGGCAAGGGCCGGCTCACCGACATCTCCCACGCGGTGGAGACCGCGGTCCGCAAGGGCGGCCGGTACGGCATCGTGGACGGCTACGGCGGGCACGGCATCGGCACGGAGATGCACCAGGATCCGCACGTGCTGAACCACGGACGCCCGGGCAAGGGCCCGCGTCTGGTGCCGGGCCTGGCGCTGGCCATCGAGCCGATGATCACCATGGGTTCCGCGCGCACCGAGGAGCTGGCCGACGGCTGGACCGTGGTGACCCGCGACCGCTCGATGGCGGTGCACGTCGAGCACTCGATGGCGCTGCTCGACGACGGCGTCTGGGTGCTGACCGCCGAGGACGGCGGCCGGGCCCGGCTCGGCGATCTGGTCACGTCCCGCCAGACGGCCGGTTCCCCGGCGGTCTGACCGGTCCGTGCCCGTTTCGGCGCGGCTCGGCGATTTCCGGCCCGCCGGGGCGTCTCCGGCAGCCGCCCGTCGCCGCCGTACGCGGGGGGCAGGGGTTACCGGGCGGTGGCACACCGGTGGCATGCTTGCCGTCATGGACGGGCGGAGCGGGATGCGGGCGGCCGACGCCGACCGGGAGGCCACGGCGGAGCGGCTCCGGGTGGCGCTGGAGGAGGGCCGGCTCGGCCTGCACGAGTACGACGAGCGGCTGGGCCGCGCGTACGGGGCGAAGACCTACGCCGACCTGGACGAGGTGGTGGCCGACCTGCCCGGGACGACGCCCGCCCAGCGCGCCGCAGTGGCACCGGCGACGCCGCCCGCCGCGCCCGAGGCCGGCGCCCCGGTCGTGGACAGCGGGCGCGGCAGTGGCCGGCTGCTCGCGATCTGGTCGCCGTGGCTGCGGGTCGCCGCGATCCTCACCGCGATCTGGCTGTTCGCCTCGCTCGGCTCCGGGCACCTCGGGCACTACTGGCCGGTCTGGGCGATCGGCCCGTGGGGCTTCTTCCTGCTGATGCGCACCGTGGGCGGCCACGACCACGGGTGGCGCCCGGCCGAGCGACGTGTCCGCGCCCGGCGGGACCGGGCCCGGCGGGACCGGCGCCGGCACCGCTGATCCACCGCCCGCCGGCTGTGGTCGGCCTCACAGCCGGCTGCCGAGGTGTGCGAATTTCCTCCGTCACGGTGACCGGCCCGGTGGTCGGTTTGGCGACGGCCCGCAGGCGGGCGTACACTTTCAGATCGGCGCACAGCGTCCACTCCGGCATGCCCACCCTGCGCTTCGGTGGGAGTTCGGAGCCGCGGCTGGCTCGGGCTCGGCGATCTCCGCCGGAGCCCGTGTAAGACGTTGTGGGCCGTCCGGAGCAACCGACGTCAGGACAGCGGAGTACATGCCGAAAAAAGACGGAGCCATCGAGATCGAGGGTCGGGTCATCGAGCCCCTGCCGAACGCCATGTTCCGGGTGGAGCTCGCGAACGGCCACAAGGTGCTGGCTCACATCAGCGGCAAGATGCGGCAGCACTACATCCGCATCCTGCCGGAGGACCGGGTCGTCGTAGAGCTCTCGCCGTACGACCTGACCCGCGGGCGCATCGTCTACCGCTACAAGTAAGCCTGACGACGGCCGGGACGTCCCCGTGTCCGTCTTCGACGTCCGGGTCGCGCACCGTCGCGTCTCCGGGCCAGATGGGAAGTAAGGCAACCGTGAAGGTCAAGCCGAGCGTCAAGAGGATCTGCAACAAGTGCCGGGTGATCCGCCGGCACGGCCGGGTCATGGTCATTTGCTCTGACCCGCGCCACAAGCAGCGCCAGGGCTGATCCGTTCCCGCCGACCGTGACGAGCGGCGGCGGAACCGGCCCGGGTGGCAGATCCCGCACACACATCACCAGCTCGTCCCAGCCGCGAGCGGTACGCAGCGCGTACTTCCTCGTGGTTGACCCCCGGTCGGAGGCCGGGGCCCGCTCGGGCAGCGACCGATCCCGGTCGCCGGCGCTGAACGCGCCGGAAGGACAGGGACGGTCGGTAGCGGGGTGGGACGGGTCCACACCTCCGCACAACATCACGAGGAGTACGCCCGCACATGGCACGTCTAGTCGGCGTCGACCTCCCCCGCGACAAGCGGATGGAGATCGCGCTCACCTACATCTTCGGGGTCGGTCGCACCCGCGCCCTGGAGACGCTCGCCGCCACCGGCATCTCGCCGGAGAAGCGCGCTCGGGACCTCACGGACGAGGAGCTCGTGCAGCTCCGCGACCACATCGAGGCCAACTACCAGGTTGAAGGTGACCTTCGCCGCGAGGTCGCCGCAGACATCCGCCGCAAGGTCGAGATCGGCTGCTACGCGGGTATCCGGCACCGCCGGGGCCTGCCCGTCCGTGGCCAGCGGACCAAGACCAACGCGCGGACCCGGAAGGGCCCGAAGCGGACCGTCGCCGGCAAGAAGAAGCCCGGCAAGAAGTAACTAGGAGCGCACAGACTTATGCCACCGAAGGCTCGTGCCGGAGCCGCCGTCAAGAAGGTCCGGCGCAAGGAACGCAAGAACGTCGCCCACGGGCAGGCGCACATCAAGAGCACCTTCAACAACACCATCGTGTCCATCACGGACCCGACCGGTGCCGTCATCTCCTGGGCCTCCTCGGGCCAGGTGGGCTTCAAGGGCTCGCGCAAGTCGACCCCGTTCGCCGCTCAGCTGGCCGCCGAGGCCGCCGCGCGCCGGGCCATGGATCACGGCATGCGCAAGGTCGACGTGTTCGTCAAGGGCCCCGGCTCCGGCCGGGAGACCGCCATCCGTTCGCTGCAGGCCGCCGGGCTGGAGGTCGGGCAGATCTCCGACGTCACCCCGCAGCCGCACAACGGGTGCCGTCCGCCGAAGCGTCGTCGGGTCTGAGAGGTAGAGAGAGATGGCTCGTTACACCGGTGCTGACTGCCGCCGTTGCCGGCGGGAGAAGATGAAGCTGTTCCTCAAGGGCAGCAAGTGCGATGGCCCGAAGTGCCCGTTCGAGTCCCGGCCGTTCCCGCCCGGGCAGCACGGCCGCGGCCGCACCAAGGAGACGGAGTACCTGCTCCAGCTCCGTGAGAAGCAGAAGGCCCGCCGGGTCTACGGCGTGCTGGAGAAGCAGTTCCGCGGTTACTACGAGGAGGCCGTGGGCAAGCAGGCGAAGACCGGTGAGGTCCTCCTGCAGATCCTCGAGTCGCGGCTGGACAACGTGGTCTACCGGGCCGGCTACGCCGGTTCCCGGGACATGGCCCGCCAGCTGGTCAAGCACGGTCACTTCACGGTGAACGGCAAGAAGGTCGACATCCCGTCGTACCGCGTCAAGGAGCACGACATCATCGAGGTCCGGGAGAAGAGCAAGCAGCTCACCCCGTTCGTGGTGGCGCAGGCTCAGGCCGGTTCGCGGTCGGTTCCGGCCTGGCTCGAGGCGATCCCCAGCCAGATGAAGATCCTCGTGCACTCGCTCCCGGCCCGCCAGGTGATCGACACCCAGGTCCAGGAGCAGCTGATCGTCGAGCTCTACTCCAAGTAAGGGCTCGTTGCGGTGGCCCGCCCTCCGGGGCGGGCCACCGGAACAGTTTGTGTCGTGGGCGTCAAATAGCGGGCGCCCCGGAAGAGAAGAGAAAAGATGCTCATCAGCCAGCGACCGTCTCTCTCCGAAGAGTCGATCAACGAGACCCGCTCCCGGTTCACCATCGAGCCGCTGGAGCCGGGCTTCGGCTACACCCTGGGCAACTCGCTGCGGCGCACGCTGCTGTCGTCCATCCCGGGTGCGGCGGTCACCTCGATCAAGATCGACGGTGTCCTGCACGAGTTCACCACCATCCCCGGTGTCAAGGAGGACGTGGTCGAGCTCGTCATGAACATCAAGGAGCTGTGCGTCAGCTCCGAGCACGACGAGCCGGTCAGCATGTACCTGCGCAAGCAGGGCCCGGGCGACGTGACCGCCGGTGACATCCAGCCCCCGGCCGGTGTCTCGGTGCACAACCCGGACCTCAAGCTCGCCACCCTGAACGGCAAGGGCCGGCTCGACATGGAGCTGACCGTCGAGCGGGGTCGCGGCTACGTCACCGCGGCGCAGAACAAGCAGGCGGGCGCCGAGATCGGCCGGATCCCGGTCGACTCGATCTACTCGCCCGTGCTCAAGGTGACCTACCGGGTCGAGGCGACCCGTGTCGAGCAGCGGACCGACTTCGACCGGCTGATCATCGACGTCGAGACCAAGCCGTCGATGGGCCCGCGTACCGCGCTGGCCTCGGCCGGCTCGACGCTGGTGGAGCTGTTCGGGCTCGCCCGGGAGCTGGACGAGACCGCCGAGGGCATCGACATCGGGCCGTCCCCGCAGGACGCCCAGCTGGCGGCCGACCTGGCCCTGCCGATCGAGGAGCTGGACCTGACCGTCCGCTCCTACAACTGCCTCAAGCGCGAGGGCATCAACTCCGTTGGTGAGCTCATCGGGCGTACCGAGGCCGACCTCCTCGACATCCGCAACTTCGGTCAGAAGTCGATCGACGAGGTCAAGATGAAGCTCGCCGGGATGGGCCTGGGGCTGAAGGACTCGGCTCCGAACTTCGACCCGGCGCACGTCGTGGACGCCTTCGGCGAGGCCGACTACGACACCGACGACTACCGCGAGACCGAGCAGCTCTAGTCCGCGCTGCCGCCACACCTGAGGAGCACCAAGCATGCCCACGCCCACCAAGGGCCCCCGCCTCGGCGGCAGCCCCGCGCACGAGCGGCTGATGCTGGCCAACCTGGCCACTGCGCTGTTCCAGCACGGCAAGATCAAGACCACCGAGACGAAGGCCCGGCGGCTGCGTCCGCTGGCCGAGCAGCTCATCACCAAGGCCAAGCGCGGCGACCTCGCCGCGCGGCGCCGGGTGCTGGGCGTCGTCAAGGACAAGGACGTGGTCTACGCCCTGTTCGACCAGATCGCGCCCCGGTACGCCAACCGCAACGGTGGCTACACCCGGATCGTGAAGACCGGTCCGCGCAAGGGTGACGCCGCTCCGATGGCGATCATCGAGCTGGTGGAGGAGCTTCAGGTCGCCGAGCCGAAGGCGAACAAGAAGACCGCCGCCCGCAAGGCCGCGCAGCAGGACAAGGTCGAGGCCCTGGCCCCGGCCGAGGAGACCCCGCGCTCCAGCGAGGCCGCCGACCAGGACGCCGAGGCTCCGGTCTCGGCCTCCGGTGACACCGCCGAGGCCCGCGAGGACAGCGACCTCGCGACCGAGGAGAACGGCAAGGCCTGATCATCGGGCTTGGCCGGGCCCGGCACCCCTCGGGGTGCCGGGCCCGTTCCGTCACAGGAGGTACGAGGTGGACGAGCGGACCCGGCTGCGGCTGGACGTCTCGTACGACGGCACCGATTTCTCCGGCTGGGCCGCCCAGCCCGCCCGGCGCACGGTCGCCGGGGTGCTCATGGAGGCCCTGGACCTGGTCCTCGGCGCGGGCACCGCGACCGGGCTGACCGTGGCCGGCCGCACCGACGCCGGCGTGCACGCCACCGGGCAGGTCTGCCACCTCGACCTGCCGACCGAGGTGTGGCGGCAGCACGACGGCAGGCTGCTGCGCCGGCTGGCCCGGCTGCTCCCGCCCGACGTGCGGGTACGGACCATGACCGAGGTGCCGGCCGACTTCGACGCGCGCTTCTCGGCCACCTTCCGCCGCTACGAGTACCGGGTGACCGACGCGCCGTGGGGCGCCGAGCCGCTGCGCCGCACCGACACCCTGGCCTGGCCGAAGCCGCTGGACCTGGCGGCGCTGAACGCCGCGGCGGCCGGCCTCGTGGGGGAGCACGACTTCGCCGCGTACTGCCGGCGCAAGGAGAACGCCACCACGCTGCGCGAGGTGACCCGGCTGGACTGGCGGCGCGAGCCGGACGGCATCCTGGTCGCCACGGTGCGGGCCGACGCGTTCTGCCAGAACATGGTCCGCAGCCTGGTCGGCGCCATGCTGGTGGCCGGGGACGGCCGCCGGCCGGTCGAGTGGCCCGCGGGCCTGCTGAGCCGCCGGGAACGCGCCAGCGAGGTGACCGTGGCGCCCGCGCACGGGCTGGCCCTCGTCGAGGTCGGCTACCCGGCCGACCCCGCCGAGTACGCCCGCCGCGCCGACCTCACCCGCCGGCTGCGGGTGCCGGTCGCCGAGGGCTGAGCACAAGGGAACGGCCCGCCGCCCGGGTGTGGGAGCGACGGGCCGTGGTGGTCGATCTCAGTTGCGGGTGCCGTCCTGGCCGGCGCTGCCGTCGGTCGGGCCGTCGGTGGGTTGGCTGGCCACCCCGCCGCTGGCCCGGCGCTCCAGCACTCCCCGGTTCAGGTAGACCTCGATCATGTCGTACAGGATGTCCCGGGCCTTCGTGTCGCCGGAGCTGATCCGTTCCCCGTCGGCCCGGGTGACCACGCAGTAGGCGAGGTAGTGGCCGCGGACCTGCCAGCCGACCCGGGCGGCGGCCGTCGCGACCGCCTCGGTGTCCTCGCTCGCCGCCATGCCGCGGAACCGGCCCTGCCGTTCGTCCAGCATCGGCCGGATCCGGTCGCGGGCCCGCTGGGCGCTGGCCACGTCCGTCAGGTTGAACAGGCCCGCGGTGAGCAGGTGGTCGCCGTCGGAGGAGCGGAGGGTGGCCCGGACCACCTGGTTGCAGCCGAGGCGGACCAGCAGGTCGGCGATCTCGCCGGTGGCCGCGACCGCGCAGCTCGCGCTGGAGTGCGTCTTCAGCACCCGGTACGCCGGTTGCCCGTCGGCCACCACCACCTGCTGGCCGGGGAAGACCTCCTTGGCGGTGAGCGCCGCCTGGTCGGTGTCCCGGGAGTCCAGGTCGTGTCCGTCGGCCGCGGGGGACTGCTCCACCACCGGCTGGCTGCTCTGCTGGCTGGCCGGTGGCGTGGCGGTCCGGTCCTCCAGGAGGGCGGCGACGGCCAGCCCGGTGAGGGCGAGCAGCATCAGCACGGCGGCGCCGCCGATCAGCACCTGCCAGGCCCGGCCGCCGCCGCGCCGGCGTTCGGCGTGGCGGGACCGGGCCAGGTCCAGCGGATCGGTGGTCCGGACGACGGGGTCGGCCGGGGCCGCCATCTCCGGTCGGGGCGTCGAAGGGGCCGACATCTCCGGTCGGGGCGCGGCGGCGGGCGTCGGCTGCGGCACCGGTGGTGCGGGCGGCGCCACCGGCGTGGGCTGCGGCACCGGGGCGGGCTCCCGGGGCGGGGCGGGCCGGCTGGGCGCCGGTGCCGGTGCCGGTGGCGGCGGGGCCGGCGCCCGGGCGGCCTCGACCGCCGGGGCGGGCCGGACCGGTGGCGGCAGCGACGGGGTGGGGAAGCGGGACGGCGAGGGACCCGCCGGCGGGGCCGCCACGTCCCCGGGCACGGACGGGTCCGACCCGGGCCGCGGGTACTCCAGGAAGGCGTCCTCATCGGACTCGTACCGATACACCATGTTGGCTACAGTAGGGGCCATTGTCCCTTTCGTGGGTAATATCGGCAAAATCCGGCGGAGTGGCGTTCCGTCCTGCCCGCCGCACCGTCGCGGGCGCCGCTCCCGGGCGGTGCGACAATGCCCGACGTGACCGGCGACCACTACTTCACCGCTGAACCCGCGACCCCCGCCCAGCCGCGCGAGGTCGAGTTCTCCGTCGCCGGGCGCGACTACACCCTCGCCTCCGCCGCCGGCGTCTTCTCCGCCGCCCGGCTGGACCCCGGCACGGCGGTGCTGCTGCGCAAGGCCGAACTGCCGGCGCACGACGCCACCGGCCCGCTCCTCGACATCGGGTGCGGCTTCGGGCCGATCACCTGCGTGCTGGCCGGCACCGCCCCGGCCGCCACCGTCTGGGCGGTCGACGTCAACCAGCGGGCCCGCGACCTCACCGCCGCCAACGCCGCCCGGGTCGGGGCCGCCGACCGGGTCCGGGTGGCCGCGCCGGACGACGTACCCGCCGACCTCGCCTTCACCCAGATCTGGTCCAACCCGCCCATCCACATCGGCAAGCCGGAGCTGCACGAGCTGCTGCGGCGCTGGCTGCCCCGGCTCACCCCGGACGGGGTGGCCTGGCTGGTCGTCGCCCGGCACCTCGGCGGCGACTCGCTGCACCGCTGGCTGGTCGAACAGGGCTGGCAGGTCGAGCGGCACGCCAGCCAGAAGGGCTACCGGGTGCTCCGGGTCACCCGGTAATCGGGTGTCGCCCGCGCCCGCCCCTCGGGCAGGATGCCCGCGTGGGATACGTGGACGTGGCAGCGGTCGGGCACATCCTCCCGGACGGCCGGGAACTCTTCGCCGAGGTGTCGTTCCGGGTCGGTGAGGGCGCCAAGGTGGCCCTCGTCGGCCCCAACGGCGCCGGCAAGACCACCCTGCTGCGCATGGTCGCCGGCGACCTGCCGGTGAAGACCGGCGCCGTCGCCCGCTCCGGCGGGCTCGGCGTGATGCGGCAGTTCATCGGCATGATCGGCGACGAGTCGACCCTCGCCGACCTGGCGCTGTCGCTCGCCCCGCCCGCGCTGCGCGACGCCGGTCGCCGCCTCGCCGACACCGAGGCGGCCATGCGGGCGGCCGAGGTCCGCGGCAAGTACAGCAGCGCCGCCGGCAAGGCCCAGCTCGCGTACGCGGACGCGCTGGCCGCCTGGGGCGAGACCGGCGGGTACGACGCCGAGGTGCTCTTCGACACCGTCGCCACCATCGTCCTCGACCTGCCGTGGGACGCCGCCCGGGACCGCCCGGTGCGGACCCTCTCCGGCGGCCAGCAGAAGCGGTTCGCCCTGGAACTGCTGCTCCGCGGCCCGGACGAGGTGCTCCTCCTCGACGAGCCCGACAACTTCCTCGACGTGCCCGGCAAGCGCTGGCTGGAGGCCCGGCTGCGCGAGTCCGGCAAGTCCGTCCTCTACGTCTCGCACGACCGGGAGCTGCTCGCCCAGACCGCCGACCGGGTGGTCGCCGTCGAGGGCGGCAGCGCGTGGGTGCACCCGGGCGGCTTCGCCAGCTGGCACGAGGCCCGGGTGGCCCGGCACGCCCGCCTCGACGAGCTGCGCCGCCGCTGGGACGAGGAGCACCAGAAGCTGCGCGAGCTGGTGCTCATGTACAAGCAGAAGGCCGCGTACAACGACGGGATGGCCTCCCGCTACCAGGCCGCGCAGACCCGGCTGCGCAAGTTCGAGGAGGCCGGGCCCCCGCCCGTACCCCCGAAGGAGCAGGACATCCGGATGCGCCTGACCGGCGGGCGGACCGGCAAGCGGGCGGTGATCGCCGAGCAGCTCGAACTGGACGGCCTGACCTACCCCTTCGACCTGGAACTCTGGTACGGCGACCGGCTCGCGGTGCTCGGCGCGAACGGGACCGGGAAATCGCACTTCCTGCGCCTGCTGGCCCGCGGCGGCACCGACCCCGACCCGGCCAACACCCCGGTCGACGGCGCGGCGGCGCTCACGCCCGTCGCGCACGACGGCCAGGTACGCCTCGGCGCCCGGGTCCGGCCCGGCCACTTCTCCCAGACCCACGACCGGCCCGAGCTGATGGCGAAGACGTTGGTCGACATCCTGTGGCGGGGCGACGAACACCGGGCCGGCATGGACCGGAACGCCGCCATGGCGGCGCTGTCCCGGTACGAGCTGGCCGGGCAGGGCGACCAGCGGTTCGGCACCCTGTCCGGCGGCCAGCAGGCGCGCTTCCTGGTGCTGCTGCTGGAGCTGTCCGGGGCGACCCTGCTGCTGCTCGACGAGCCGACCGACAACCTCGACCTGGCCTCCGCCGAGGCCCTCGAAGCGGGCCTGGAGGCGTTCGCCGGGACGGTCGTCGCGGTCACCCACGACCGGTGGTTCACCCGCTCCTTCGACCGGTTCGTGCTGTTCCGCGGCGACGGCGAGGTGGTGGAGACCCCGGAGCCGGTCTGGGACGTCAGGTGACGCCGGGCGCGGCGGCATAGGGTGGATCTCGTGACTGAGATGACCTACCGCCGGCTCGGCGACTCCGGACTCGTGGTGTCCGTCGTCGGCATCGGCTGCAACAACTTCGGCCGCAAGCTCGACCTCGACGGCACCCGCGCCGTCGTCGACGCCGCGCTCGACGCAGGGATCAACTTCTTCGACACCGCCGACATCTACGGTGAGCCGCAGGGCGGGTCCGAGGAACTCCTCGGGCAGGCGCTCAAGGGGCGCCGGGACGACGTGGTGGTCGCCACCAAGTTCGGCATGGACATGCACGGGCTCAACGGGCCGGACCACGGCGCCCGGGGCGCCCGCCGCTACATCGCCCGGGCGGTCGAGGCCTCGCTGCTCCGCCTCGACACCGACCACATCGACCTCTACCAGATGCACGAGCCCGACCCGGGCACCCCGATCGACGAGACCCTCGCCGCGTTGGACGACCTGGTCACCGCCGGCAAGGTGCGCTACCTCGGCAACTCGAACTTCGCCGGCTGGCAGATCGCCGACGCCGACTGGACCGCCTCCTCCCAGGGCCGCACGCGCTTCATCTCCGCGCAGAACCACTACTCGCTGCTGGAACGGTCCGTCGAGGCCGAGGTGATCCCGGCGTGCGAGCGGTTCGGCCTCGGCATGCTGCCGTTCTTCCCGCTGGCCAACGGCCTGCTCACCGGCAAGTACAAGCGGGACGAGACCCCGCCCGCCGGCAGCCGGCTCTCCGGCGGCGGCCGGTACGCCGAGCGCCTCGCCGCCGCCGACTGGGACACCATCGAGGCCATCGAGGCGTACGCGGCCGAGCGCGGGATCAGCATGCTCCAGGTGGCCATCGGCGGGCTCGCCGCCCGGCCGGCGGTGACCTCGGTGATCGCCGGCGCCACCACGCCCGAGCAGGTACGCGCCAACGCCGAGGCGGGCACCTGGCAGCCCACCGACGAGGACCTCGACACCCTCGACGCGATCCTCTGACCGACCCGCTCGCTGCCCCGGCCCGCCTGCCCGGCCGCCGGGGCAGCATGCTGTCCGCGCCCCGCCGCGCCGCGGCGCCCGCCCCGGCGCGCCCCACGCCCTGCGCCGCGCCGCGGTCGACGGCGCCTGCAGGCGCTGCTGGTGCCGGCGGGAGTGGCGCGCGCCAGCGCGTGACCGGGCGTGAGTGGAACGCTATGGAGGTCACCGGGCGGGTTTGACCTACATAGCGTTCCACCGACGATGGGCGGGCGGCGGGACTGGCGCTGGCGGCGGTATGGCGGGACGCGCCGAGGCGCGGCGTGCGGGCCTCTCGGGGATGACGCCAGGGCGTCGTGCCGCGCACCACACACGCCACGCGGGCGTCGGTGGAACGCTATGGAGGTCACCGGGCGGGTTTGACCTACATGGGGTTCCACTGACGGCTGGCGGTCAGCGGGTGCTGCGTTCGTGGAGCGCCTGGCGGACCAGGGTGATGGTGGCGGCAGGGTGGCGGAGGACGTCGTCGGCGGTGAAGCGGAGGACCAGCCAGCCGGCCGCGCGGAGGGCGTTCAGTCGCGCCACGTCCTGGCGGAAGTGGGCCCGTTCCCGGTGGTGGTCGCCGTCGTACTCGACGGCGACCCGGAGAGCCGGCCAGGCCAGATCGACCCGGGCGATGAAGCGGCCGGTGGCGTCGCGCACGTCGTGCTGGGCGGTGAGGGGGCCGAGGCCGGCGTCGAGAAGGAGCAGCCGGAGGCGGGTCTCCATCGGCGACTCACTCAGCGGCTCCGCCAGCGCGAGCACCTCCCGCAGCAGCGCCGCGCCGGGCCAGCCGGGATGCGCCGCCGCGTAGGCCCGCAGGGCGGGCAGCTTCACCACCCGGCGCTGCAGCAACGCCTCGACGGCGACCAGCGCGTCGACGCGCGGGCCCTGCCGGCCGAGGTCGAAGGCGGTGCGCAGGGGGGTGGTGACAGGCAGCCCGGCGAAGCGGGTGCGGTCGGTGTCCGGCAGCACGGAACGGACCTGGCGGACGCGGGGATGCGGCCGCATCCGGGCGGCCCGGGGCAGCAGCACCGTGACCGGTGCGTCCCGGGCGAGCAGGTCGGCGCCCCAGAGGAAGGCCGCGCTGCGCCCCGCGATCGCCGCGCCCGGCGGCAGTCGCAACGCCACGGCGTCGCACCACATGCGATGGTCGTCCGGGCGGTGGCCGTCGCGGTGCACGTACACGTCGGGCAGGAGGCGGCACCAGGCTGAACCCTGCAGCATCGCCCAGGTCAGGAGGCCCTCGGCGACGGCGTTGCCGCCTCGGAACGGCAGGACGGACAGCCGGCGGGGAACGTGGGCGGACGAGGGCATCCCGACAGCATGACGTGACCGGGAGATCACGTGCTGTCCCCGTCCTCCACTCGGGACGGTCGGTGGGAAATTCCCCACGTGCCCCTTGGCGGATGCGCGCGCACGTCGTACGGTAGGCCCGCAAGTGACCCACGGGAGCCCGGTGCCACCGGGCTGAGAGGGGGGCTGGAAGCCCCCGACCGTCGAACCTGATCCGGGTAATGCCGGCGCAGGGAGGAGAGTTGCCGTGCCGTCCCTGGGACGACTGCATCTGATCACCGACACCCGCCCGGGGCGGGACCCGCTCGCCGTGCTGCGTGCCGCCCTGCCGGTGGCCCGCGCCGAGCTGGTCGTCCAGGTCCGGGTCGAAGACGACGCCAGCGACCGGGAGGCGTACGAGCTGGCCCGGCGGGTGGTCGAGCTGTGCCGGCCGTACGGGGCGGCGTGCCTGGTCAACGACCGGCTGCATGTGGCGCTGGCGGTCGGCGCGGCCGGGGGCCACGTCGGCGCGGAGGACCTGCCGGTGGCGGCCGCCCGCCGGGTGCTCGGCGCCGACGCCGTGCTCGGTGCGACCGCGCGGGAGCCGGTCGCCGCCGCCGCGGCGGTCGCCGCCGGGGCGAGCTACCTGGGCGTGGGGCCCTGCCACGCCACCACCACCAAGTCGGGCCTGCCCGATCCGATCGGCCCCGCCGGGCTGCGCGCGGTGGCCGGTGCCGTTGACGTGCCGGTGATCGCGATCGGCGGGGTGACCGCCGCGTCGGTGCCGGCGCTGCGGGCCGCCGGGGCGTACGGGGTGGCGGTGGTGGGTGCGCTGTCCGCCAGCCCCGATCCCGGCCGCACGACCGCCGAGCTGATCGCGGCGCTGACGTGCTGACCCGACCGGACGTCGCCATCGTGGGGGCGGGACCGGTCGGGCTGGCGATCGCGTGGCGGTGCGCGTCGCGGGGGCTGCGCGTGACCGTCCACGATCCCGCTCCCGGCTCCGGGGCCTCGCACGTCGCCGCCGGGATGCTCTCCCCGGTCGCCGAGGCCTACTTCGGCGAGCACGAGCTGACCGGCCTGCTCGCCGAGTCCGCCGCCCGTTGGCCCCGCTTCGCCGCCGACCTGGCCGAGGCGGCCGGCGCCGACGTCGGGTACCGGGCCGACGGCACCCTGGTGGTCGGGCTCACCGCCGACGACCTGGCCGAGGCGCGGCGGCTCTGGTCGTACCAGCGGGGGTTGGGACTGCCGATCACGCCGCTGCGCCCCTCGGAGCTGCGCGACCGCGAGCCGGCGCTGGCCCCGCGGGTGCGCGGCGGCGCGGTCGCCCCCGGCGACCACCAGGTCGACCCGCGCCGGCTGGTCTCCGCGCTGCGGGCGGCGGCCGGGCGGGCCGGCGCGGTGCTGAACCCGGCCCGGGTCGGCGCGCTGTCCGAGGTGGACGCCAAGGTCACCGTGGTGGCGGCCGGCTGCGGCGCCGCCGCGCTGACCGGGCTGCCGGTCCGGCCGGTCAAGGGCCAGGTGCTCCGGCTCCGCGCACCCGGTCGCGGCGCGCCGGACTTCCGGCACGTGATCCGGGGGTACGCCGACGGCGAGTCGATCTACCTGGTGCCCCGGGACAGCGGCGAGGTGGTGGTCGGGGCGACCGTCGAGGAGCGCGCCGACACCGAGGTGACCGCCGGGGCGGTGCTCCGGCTGCTCCGCGCCGCCGTGGACCTGGTGCCGGAGCTGGCCGAGTACGACCTGGTCGAGGCGACCGCGGGGCTGCGCCCCGGCACCCCGGACAACGCGCCGATCATCGGGCGGCTGCCCGGCCGGCCCGGCGTGCTCGTCGCCACCGGGCACCACCGGCACGGCATCGTCCTCACCCCGGTCACCGCCGACCTGGTCACCGAGCTGATCGTCACCGGCGAGCCGGATCCGCTGCTCGCCCCCTTCACCCCGGACCGGTTCGGGAAGGAGCCCAGGTGGAACTGATCGTCAACGGCGCGGGACGGGACCTGCCCGGCGGCTCGACCGTCGCCGACGTGGTCCGCGCGGTCACCGCCCAGGAGCGCGGCCTCGCGGTCGCGGTGAACGGCGAGGTGGTGCCGCGCGGCGGCTGGTCGGCGACCGTGCTGCGCGCCGGCGACCGGGTCGAGGTGCTCAGCGCCGCCCAGGGCGGGTGAGCCGGATGACCTTCGAGATCGGCGGGGTGGGCTTCGGCTCCCGGCTCATCCTCGGCACCGGCGGCGCGGCCAATCTGCACGTGCTGGAGCAGGCCATCCGCGCCTCCGGCACCGAACTGGTCACCCTGGCGCTGCGCCGGGTGGACACCGCACCGGCCGCCGCCGGCGGCCTGCTCGACCTGCTGGACCGGTGCGGGGTACGGCTGCTGCCGAACACGGCGGGCTGCTACACCGCGTCCGAGGCGGTGAAGGTGGCCCAGCTGGCCCGGGAGGCGTTCGACACCGACTGGGTGAAGCTGGAGGTGATCGGCGACGAGCGCACGCTGCTGCCCGACGGGGTGGAGCTGCTGCGCGCCGCCGAGGAACTGGTGGCCGACGGGTTCACCGTGCTGCCGTACACGTCGGACGACCCGATCCTGGCCCGGCGGCTGGCCGACGTGGGCTGTGCGGCCGTGATGCCGGCCGGCGCGCCGATCGGCTCCGGGCTGGGGGTGACCAACCCGCACCACATCCGGCTGATCCGGCAGGGCGTGGACGTGCCGGTGATCCTCGACGCGGGGATCGGCACCGCGTCCGACGCCGCGCTCGCCATGGAGCTGGGCTGCGACGCCGTGCTACTGGCCAGCGCGGTCACCCGGGCCGCCGACCCGGTGGCGATGGCCACCGCCATGCGGCACGCGGTCGAGGCCGGGCGGCTGGCGTACGGGGCCGGCCGGATCGCCCGCCGCTTCCACGCCCTCGCCTCCACTCCGGACGAGGGAAGGCCCGAGCTGTGACGGCGGGCTCCCCGGTCGATCTCAGCACGAGAACACCGGCCGAAGCGCCACCCAGCACCGGGATCGCGGTCTGCTCCGCAGCTCTTGGCGCCGAATGGCCCGTGGAGGGGCCGGAACCTTGCACGATCTCCGGCAAGGCCGTGCCGTCGGGCGTGGTTCTGCTGACCGACCGGCGGGTGGCGCGGCGACCTCTGGTCGAGGTCGTGGAGGCGGCCGTGGCCGGGGGAGTGCGCTGGGTGGTGCTGCGGGAGAAGGACCTGTCCCGGGCCGAGCGCGCCGCCCTGGCCACCGAGCTGCGCGCGATCCTCGCCGAGGCCGGCGGCACCCTGGTCGTGGCCGGGCCCGACCCGCTCGGCGGGGACGCCGTCCACCTGCCGGCCGCCGGCCCGTACCCGCCGCCGGCCGTCGGGCTGGTCGGCCGTTCCTGCCACGACGCCACGGAGCTGGCCCGGCTCACCACGGAGGACTACGCGACCCTGTCGCCGGTCTTCCCGACGAGGACCAAACCCGGCTACGGCCCACCCCTGCACCCCGACGGGCTGCGCGAGCTGGTCGCGGCCAGCCCCGTGCCGGTGCTCGCGCTCGCCGGCATCGAGACCCCGGAACAGGTGGCGGCCTGCGTCGCGGCGGGAGTGGCCGGGGTGGCCGTGCTCGGCGCCCTGATGCGCGCCGAGGACCCCACCGAGGTCGCCGCCATGCTGACGGCGGCCCACCAGCCCTCACCCGCAACCAGGAAAAAGCCATGACTCCGAAAACACTCCTCACGATCGCCGGATCCGATTCGGGCGGAGGCGCCGGCATCCAGGCCGACCTCAAGGTCTTCGCCGCCCTCGGCGCCTACGGCACCAGCGTGATCACCGCGGTCACCGCGCAGAACACGCGGGGCGTGGACGCCGTGCTGCCCCTGCCCCCGCAGACCGTGCGCGACCAGCTCGACAGCGTGCTCGGCGACTTCGACGTACGGGCCGTGAAGACCGGCATGCTCGGCACGCCCGCGGTCGCCGAAGCGGTGGCCGAGGCGGCGAAGGCCGGCCGGCTGCCCCGCCTGGTCGTCGACCCGGTGCTGGTCGCCACCAGCGGGCACCGGCTCGGCGTGGCGCCGGCGGTCGAGCGGCTGCTCCCGTACGCCGAGGTGGCGACGCCGAACTGCGCGGAGGCCGCGGCCCTCACCGGACGCCCGGTGACCACTGTCGAGGAGATGGTCGCGGCGGCCGAGGCGCTGGCGGCCGCCGGCCCGGCGTACGTGGTGGTGACCGGCGGCGACGTGGACGCGGCCGGCGAGTCGGTGGACGTGCTGGCCGGCGGCGGCTCGACCACGCTGCTGCGCGCGCCCCGGGTGCCGACCCGGCACAACCACGGCACCGGCTGCTCGTTCTCGGCGGCGATCGCCGTCCGGCTGGCGGCGGGCGACCCGGTGCCGGTCGCGGTGGCCGCCGCCAAGGAGTACGTGACCCGCGCGCTGACCGGCGCGCGGCACTGGGAGCTGGGGGCGGGACGCGGCCCGCTGGACCACTTCGGCTGGTCCGCTTGAGCGACAGGGAGGCTGTCATGCACGCACGTCGCAAGGTCTGGGTCGAGGGATCCCGCCCGGACATCCGGGTGCCGTTCGCCGAGGTGGAGTTGACCGGGGACAACCCGCCGGTCCGGCTCTACGACACGTCCGGTCCCGGCTCGGAGCCGGAGGTGGGGCTGCCGCCGCTGCGCGGGCCGTGGATCGCGGCGCGCGGGGACGTCGCCCCGGTGCGCGGCGCCGGCACCCCGCTGGCCGGCGTGGACGGTCGCCGGCCCACGCAGCTCGCGTACGCCCGGGCCGGGACCGTCACGCCGGAGATGGAGTTCGTGGCGATCCGGGAGGGGGTCGCGCCGGAATTCGTCCGGGACGAGATCGCGGCCGGGCGGGCCGTGCTGCCGCTCAACGTCAACCACCCGGAGTGCGAGCCGGCCATCATCGGCAAGGCGTTCCTGGTCAAGGTCAACGCCAACATCGGCACCTCGGCCGTGACCTCCTCGGTCGCCGAGGAGGTGGAGAAGCTGACCTGGGCCACCCGGTGGGGCGCGGACACCGTCATGGACCTGTCCACCGGGAAGCGGATCCACGAGACCCGCGAGGCGATCGTGCGGAACTCGCCGGTGCCGATCGGCACCGTCCCCATCTACCAGGCGCTGGAGAAGGTCGGCGGCGACCCGGTGAAGCTGAGCTGGGAGGTGTTCCGCGAGACGGTGGTCGAGCAGGCCGAGCAGGGCGTCGACTACATGACGGTGCACGCCGGGGTGCTGCTGCCGTACGTGCCCCTCGCCGTGGACCGGGTGACCGGCATCGTCTCCCGCGGCGGCTCGATCATGGCCGCCTGGTGCCTGGCGCACCACGAGGAGAACTTCCTCTACACCCACTTCGAGGAGCTGTGCGCGCTGCTCGCGCGCTACGACGTGACGTTCTCGCTCGGCGACGGGCTGCGGCCCGGCTCGATCGCGGACGCCAACGACGAGGCGCAGTTCGCCGAGCTGCGTACCCTCGGCGAGCTGACGAAGGTCGCCTGGGCGCACGACGTACAGGTGATGATCGAGGGTCCTGGCCACGTGCCCATGCACAAGATCAAGGAGAACGTGGACCTCCAGCAGGAGTGGTGCCACGAGGCGCCGTTCTACACGCTCGGCCCGCTGACCACGGACATCGCGCCCGCGTACGACCACATCACCTCGGCCATCGGCGCCGCCATGATCGGCATGTTCGGCACCGCGATGCTCTGCTACGTCACGCCGAAGGAGCACCTCGGTCTGCCCGACCGGGACGACGTGAAGGCGGGTGTGATCGCGTACAAGATCGCGGCGCACGCGGCCGACCTGGCCAAGGGGCACCCGGGGGCCCAGGCCTGGGACGACGCGCTCTCCAAGGCCCGGTTCGAGTTCCGCTGGGAGGACCAGTTCAACCTCGCGCTGGACCCGGAGACGGCCCGGTCGTACCACGACGCGACGCTGCCGGCGGAGCCAGCGAAGACCGCGCACTTCTGCTCGATGTGCGGGCCGAAGTTCTGCTCGATGAAGATCACCCAGGAGCTGAAGGAGTACGCGGCGCGCGGCATGAAGGACAAGTCCGAGGAGTTCGTGGCCGGCGGCTCGCGGGTCTACCTGCCACTCGCCTGAGCGCCTCCGCGGGCCGGGCCGCTGGTCGGCCCGGCCCCGCGGGGCTCAGTCGCGGTGGTGCCGGCCGGTACGCAGCGACCGGGCGTCGTCCGCGTTGTCGTCGGAGGCGAGGCCGGCGACCCAGTCGACGTACTCCTCGTCCTGCGCGGCGAGCGGCTCAGACTCGCGGTCGACCTCGGCCGCCTCGCTGCCCTTGCCCCGGTTACGCCGGAACAGGCTGCGCCGGGCCTTGGACTTCCCGCCGGCGGCCTCGGTGCTCCCGTCCGCCCCGGACACGTCGGCGTGCCGACCGCCGGTCGCGCTGCCGGCGGCCCCCGTGGCCGGACCGTCCCAGGCCGCGAGTATCGAACGGGTGACCTCCGGTGTGCGGTCGGCCGCGCCGGTGCTCTCGGGGGCCGTACCGGGGGCTTTCGGTGCCGTGCCGGTGGTCTCCGGTGCTGTGCCGGTGGTCTCCGAGGCTGTGCCGGTGGTCTCCGCGGCCGTGCCGATGTGGGCGGCGGCCTCCGGGAGCGGGCCGGTGTTTTCCGGGGTCCGGCCGATGGTGTCGCTGTTCTTCTGGGACCGGCCGGCGGTGTCGGTGACCTCCCGGGCCGGGCCGGTGGGGGCGGTGTGGTCCGGGGTCCGGCCGGTGGGCGGTGGAGCGGGCGGGTCGGCGGGGCGGGCGTTGGCGAGTGCGTCCCAGCCGGTGCTCCGGCCCAGGTCGGGCAGGGCGCGGTGCCGGGGGCGCGGTGCCGGCTCGGGCCGGGTGGCGCCGCCCGTCGTGGTGCCCTCGGTGCCGGCGTCCCGGCCGGCGGTCGGGCCGTCCGGCGCGTCCGGCTCGGTGCCACCGCGCGGGGTGACCGGCCAGTTCGCGGCGGGGGCGACCGGCCAGGCCGGCCGGACGTTCCCCGGCGCCGCGTCCTCGAAGATCGGGATCCGCGGCCGGGGCGACGCCGGAGGCTCGGGCAGGTGAGCCGGCGCCGGCTCCGGATCGAAGAAGAAGCTCCGCCGCTCGCCGGCGGTCGGCGTGCCGCCGCCCGGGCCGGCCTCGGCCGGCGCCGGTGCTTCCGTGGCCCGCGTCTCGCCAGCCGGCTCGGCGCCGGTCGGCGAGAGGTGCGGAGTGGCCTCCTGGGCGGCGGCCGGGATGCTCCCGGCCGGCGCGGAGGCACCGTCCGGCGTGCTCCCGGCCGGCGCGGAGGCACCGTCCGGCGTGCTCCCGGCGGCAGGCGCGGAGGCGCCGTCCGGTGTGCTCCCGGCCGGCCCGGAGGTGTTGTCCCGCGCGGTTCCGGCTCGCACGGAGGTTCCGTCCGGCGTGGTGGCGGCGGCCTGCGCCGTGGTGGCCGCTCTGGTCGCGGCCGGCTCGGCGGTGCTGTCCGGTGTGGTGCCGGTCGGCTGGTCCGGGCTGGTCCGGGTGGCCCGGGACTTGCGGGTGCGCTTGGCGCGGCCGGCCGGAGCCGGCGCGGCCGGGGTGGATCCACCCGTCTCGGCCGCTGCCTCCGCGGCGGTGTCGTCCGCCGGGCGACCCGCCGACGGAGCGTCGTCCACCGGTCGGGTCGTCGGGAGCGCACCGTCGAGCGTCCGGGCCTGCGAGGGCTCCTCCGCCGCCGGGCGCATCTTCGAGCGCGTGTCCTCCGTCGGGCGGGGCTTCGGGGATGCGTCGTCCGCAGGCCGGGACGTGGGCGTCGAGGCGGCGGCGCGGCTCCGCCTCGATCGCGTCGGCCGCGTCGCAGCGGCCTCCGTCGCAGGTTCGGCGGGGGAGGCTTCGGCCACCGCGCGTTCCGCCGCCGCCGGGGCCGCCGCTTCCGCCCGGTCCAGCGCGGGACGCGGCGTGGCCGACTGCGCTTCCGCCCGGCCGGTGACCCTCGTAGCCTCGGCATCCGCTGCCGCCGGCTTCGCCACCGGGTCGGGGCGCGTGACCGGGAGCGGCCCAACGGGCGCGGCTTCGGTCCGGCCGGTCGTCTTCGGGGCCCCGGCGTGCGGTGCCGCCGGGTGAGCCGGCTCGGTCGTCGGGGCGGGGCGCGTGACCGGCTCCGGCGCGACGGACCCCGCTTCCGCCCGGCCGGTGGTCCTCGTGGCCTCGGCGTGCGATGCGGTCGGGTGGGCCAGCTCCGCCGCCGGGGCGGGGCGCGTCGCCCGCTCCGGCTCGGCCGGCGGGGTCGGGCGGCCAGCGGCGAGCACGTCGATGGCCGAGGTCCGCCGCCCCGGGGGAGGCGACCCGGGAAGCTGACCGAGGCTCGTCTCGTCGGACGGCCGGTCCGGAGGTGCGACGTCCGGGCCCGGCTCCGGGATGAAGACCGACCTCGGCGGGTCGAACCCCTCGCTGTCCTCGGGGGCGACGCCCGGTGCCGCGCCCGCCGTCGCGGGCCGGCCGTCCGGGTCCGGTGCCAGGTGCCGCGCCGTGATCCCGTCGGCCGTGCCGGGCCTAGCCGCGGTACCCGGGGCGGCCGGCAGTTCCGCACCGTGCGCGTCCGGGGCCGGATCGGCCGCTTCGCCGGCGACGACGGCGGAGGGCGCCGCGTCGGACCGGTGCCCGAGGAAGCCGGGCCGGGTCGCCTCGCGCTCGCCGGTGGGGCCCGACCCGTGCGCCGGGATCGGCTCGTCCCGGTCCGCCGGCCGCTCGGGGGCCGGGCGACCGGGGGACCGGCGGGTGAGCCCGGCCGGCACGGGCGCGGGGGTGACCCCTCCGGCGGCCGGCCAGTCCCAGTGGGCCGGGCTGGGTGCCCCGGCGGGGCGCAGGGCCACCGGTGCGGCGGGGACCGGGTCGGCCGCGCCGGGGGTGGCCGGCGACGACGGCAGGGGCTGGAGGATGTCGGTGGGTTCGATGGCGTCCGGCCCGGTGGCCGTGGTCACCGGTCGGGGCAGCACCGTGGTGGCGGTCGAGCCGAGCGCTCCGGCGGCGACCGCGATGAGCGCGCCGTAGTAGGGCGCGAGCTGGTAGCGGTCGGCCGCCGTGCCGGGGCCGGCCGTCAGGTAGGCGAAGGCCAGCAGGACCGGGCCGGCCGCGCCGGCCGCGCCGCCGACCAGCGGCAGGTAGCCGGCCCGGCGGGCCAGCACGCCGACGGCCGCGCCGGCCAGCAGGGCCAGGGTGGGCAGCAGCAGCATGGCGAGGCGCTGGGCCGCGGCCGGGTCCAGCCAGGACGGTTCGAGGACCCCGAGGCGTACGGTGGGCAGCGTGCCGGTCGACGCGACCGACGGCGCGACGGAGATCAGGGCGAGCAGCCAGACGGCCGCGGCGCTGAGCGCGATGCTCCACCCGAACGGCGGCTTGAGCAGCACGGCGATCGCCGTGCCCGCCCCGACCACCGCCCCGAGGACGGCGCAGATGCCGACGGCCCACACCGGGTCGACGGTGCCGCCCAGCTCGGCGGCGCGGGCCGGCTGCATGCAGAGCGGGGCGACCACGATGGCGGCCAGCCCGCTGACGCCGGCGATGGAGAGCAGCTCGGTGGTGCCGGCCGGGGAGGCGTCCCGGCGGGCGAGGCGTTCGGTGAGGACGGCCCCGGCGACTGTGGCGACCGCGGCGAACCAGCCGACCCAGGCGAGCTGGGCGGGCCACCGGTTCACCGAGTCGTCGACGAACGCGCCGTCGAGGCGTACGACGCCGAAGCCGTACGCGATGCCGAGCTGGCCGGCCCCGGCCAGCACGCTCACCCCGAGCGCCGTGAGCAGCAGCCTGCCCCACGTCCGAAAGGCCATGTCGGGCACGTTACGGCCCGGTGCACCCGATCGCCACCTTGCCACCCGTGGCGCGGCGAGATGGCGTCGGCGTGGCTACTTCAGCTCGACGAGCCGGGCCAGGTAGGTGGTGTCACCGACGTTGGTCAGCATGTGCACGGCGCCGGGGTCGCGGTAGACCACCCCGCCGGTCGGCTCGTCGGCGTCGATGGTGGTGCCGTCGATGGTCTGCACCACGTTCTTCGCGCCCTGGACCGCCACCACGAGGTAGGGGTGGTCGTGCCGGTGCAGCGGCTGCCGCTCGCCCGGCTCCAGGCGGATGTGCCAGACGCGTACCCGGTCGTTCTCGAAGACGATCTCCTGGCCCACCGGGCCGAGTTCGAGGTCGGCGGAGAGTTCGGTCATCGTGGTCCGTCCAGTTCGGGAAGCACGTCGGCGGCGATGAGCTCCACGTGGTCGAGGTCGTCGAAGTCGATCAGCCGCAGGTGCACCCGGGTGGCCCCGATGGCGGCGAACTCGCCGAGCCGGTCGACGAGCTGGGCGGGGGAGCCGACCACCGGGTCCTCCGGCGGGAGCGCGCTCTTGACGTGCAGCGGCGCGGCCCGGCGCTGCGCCTCGGCGTCGGTGCGCCCGATGGCCACCACGATGCCGGCGGAGAGCACGAGCGGCGCCCGCCCGGACGCGGTGCGGCCGGTCCGGTCGCACGCCTCGGCGACCCGCTCGTACGCGGCGGCCGTCTCGGCGACGGTCTTGAACGGCATGTTGAACTCGTCGGCGTACCGGGCGGCCAGTTCGGGGGTGCGCTTCGGGCCCCGGCCGCCGACGATCACGGGCGGGCCGGGCTGCTGGACCGGCTTGGGCAGCGCGGGCGCGTCCACCAGCCGGTAGTGGTCCCCGGTGAAGCTGTAGGTCTCGCCGGGCGGGGTGCGCCACAGCCCGGTGACGATCTCCAGCTGCTCGGCCAGCCGGTCGAACCGTTCGGTGACGGCCGGGAACGGGATGCCGTAGGCGGTGTGCTCGCGCTCGTACCAGCCGGCGCCGATGCCCAACTCGACCCGGCCGCCGCTCATCTGGTCGACCTGGGCGACCATCACGGCCAGCGGTCCGGGCAGCCGGAAGGTGGCCGAGGTGACCAGGGTGCCGAGCCGGATCCGGGAGGTCTCCCGGGCCAGCGCGGCGAGCGTCAGCCAGGCGTCGGTGGGGCCGGGCAGCCCGGGCTCGTCGCCCATGGCCCGGTAGTGGTCGGCCCGGAAGAAGCCGTCGAAGCCGGTCTCCTCGACCAGCCGGGCGAACCGGAGCTGGTCGTCGTAGCTCGCCCCGCGGTGCGGCTCGGTGAAGACGGACACCCGCATGGTCAGAGTCCTCCCGCGACGACGCCGCCGGCGTCGCGCTCCATGAGTAGTTCGTGCAGTTCGGCGCTGATCCGGGCCACCTCGGCCAGGTGCGCGTGGCGGCCCAGGGTGCGGGGCCGGGGCACGGCCACCTCGACCACCTCGCGGATCCGGCCGGGGCGCGGGCTGAGCACGACGACCCGGTCGGCGAGCAGCACCGCCTCGTCGATCGAGTGGGTGACGAAGACGATGGTCGCCTTCGTCTCCATGTGCACCCGCTGGAGTTCGCCGGAGAGCTCCTCGCGGGTGAGCGCGTCGAGCGCGGAGAAGGGTTCGTCCATGAGCATCACCCGCGGCTCGCCGATGAGCGACCGGCAGAGCGAGACCCGCTGCTGCATGCCGCCGGAGAGCTCGTGCGGGAGGCGCTTCTCGAAGCCGCCAAGCCCGGCCATCTCCAGCAGCTCGCGGGCCCGGTCGCGGTGCTTGGCCCGGCTCCAGCCGAAGATCTCCACCGGAAGCAGGACGTTGTCCAGCACCGTGCGCCAGGGCAGCAGGGCGGGCCGCTGGAACAGCATGGCGATGTCCTGGCGGGGCTTCGTGATCGGCGTGCCGGCCACGGTGATCTCGCCCTCGGTGACCGGGAGCAGCCCGGCGACCATGCGGAGCAGGGTGGACTTGCCGCACCCGGAGCGGCCGAGGATAGCGACGAACTCACCCTCGGCGACGTCGAGGTCGATGCCGCGCAGCGCCTCGACCCGCCCCGAGCGGCCGTCGAAGGTGCGGGACACCC
The DNA here is from genome assembly GCF_040631005.1 of Micromonospora sp. NPDC005707. Classification (NCBI taxonomy): domain Bacteria; kingdom Bacillati; phylum Actinomycetota; class Actinomycetes; order Micromonosporales; family Micromonosporaceae; genus Micromonospora; species Micromonospora sp. NPDC005707. The sequence goes on along the minus strand of NZ_JBEXYR010000002.1, from coordinate 348,624 downwards.
CGGACAGTCGGATCATCGCCCGCCGGCTCCCTTCCACAGTCGCGATCGTGAGCCGGGCTAGCGTAGCGGGCGGCCGTCCTTATAGCACTATCCAGGGTGGACGTCAGTCTCCTTTCCGTCAGGCAACTTCGTTTCCGTTCCGCAACCCGTACGCCCGCCGGACGTCATCGGCCTTCTCGTACGCTGTTGCGCGCGAAGAGTCCCCTCACGACGATCCTGTCGGCTTCCCCCTCCTGCCGACACCGTCGGACCCACGACCCGACCGGGCGAACGTGCCCTGGTCGGAAAGGACATGGTGCACTGATGAGAAGGCTGACCCGTACGGTCGCCGCCGCAGCGCTGGCCACCGCCCTCGCCCTCGTCGGCGGTTGCAGCAGCGACTCGGACAAGTCGGACGATGCCAAGGGCGGCAACGGCGCGGCGCTGGAGAAGGTGACCTACCTCACCTCGTTCGGCAACTTCGGCCGTGACTCCTACGCCTGGGTGGCGAAGGACAAGGGCTTCTTCAAGGAGGCCGGCTTCGACGTCGACATCAAGCCCGGCCAGGGCACCGGTGGGGTGGTCCAGGTCGCCGGTGGGCAGGCGGACTTCGCCCCGGTCGACCTGACCGGCGCCATCCTCCTCCTCGCCAACGGGCAGGCCAAGGACTTCGTCGCCGTCGCCGCGATCCAGCAGCGCACCATGGCCGCCATCGCCACGGTCGAGGGCAAGAACATCGCCACCCCGAAGGACCTCGAGGGCAAGAAGCTCGCCGACACCCCCACCTCCGTCGTGCGCATGCTCTTCCCGACGTACGCCAAGCTGGCCGGCATCGACGCCAGCAAGGTGACCTGGGTCAACGGTGACGCGCAGGGCCTGATCGGGTTGCTCGGCTCGGGCGCGGTGGACGGCATCGGCCAGTTCGTGGTCGGCCAGCCCACCATCCAGACGGTGACCAAGAAGACGCCGGTCGTGCTGCCCTACAGCAACGTGATGCAGGACCTCTACGGCAACGTGCTGGTCACGTCCAGCAAGATCGCCAAGGAGAAGCCGGAGATGGTCAAGCGCTTCACCACGGCGCTGCTGAAGGGCCTCGAATACTCGCTGGCCCACCCGGACGAGGCGGGCGAGATCCTGAAGAAGAACGTGCCGGCCGCCAACCCGGCCGCCGCCGCCGCCGAGCTCCAGCTGATGGCCGCGTACGTCCGTTCCAACAACTCCGGCACCGCCATCGGCACCGTGGACAACGAGCGGGTCGCCAAGACCATCGCCCTGCTCCAGGGCGCGGGCGCGCTCAAGCAGAACCTCACCCCCGACCAGATCATCGACTTCAACCTCGCGCCGAAGGCCTGACGGTCGGCTCGGGCAACGGGGGTGCGGCCCGCCGGGACACCCGGTGGGGCGCACCCCCTTCGCGTGCCGGTCGTCGCGCCGGCCGAAAGAGGAGGACACGTTGACGCAGTTGACCGGGACCCGGGCCGAGGCGCCGGCCACCGTGGAGCCCGCCGCGGATGCCCGCCGGCTCGTCGTACGCCCGGCGGCGGTGGGCCTGCCGGCGCTCGGGCTGGTCATCGCGGTGGCCGCCTGGTGGCTGGTCACGTCGGGGCTGCACCTGGTCCACCCGGCCGCGCTGCCCCCGCCGCAGGCGGTGTGGCGTTCGCTGGTCGACACCACCGACGTGCTGCTGCCGGCACTGGGCATCACCACCTGGATGACCCTGCTCGGCTTCCTGCTCTCGTCGCTCGCCGGGGTGCTGATCGGCATGGCGCTGGCCGCGTCCGGCCGGGTGGAGCGGATGTTCGCCCCGCTGCTCGTGGCGGTCAACGCGGTGCCGAAGATCGCCTTCGGCCCGCTGTTGGTGATCTCGGTGGGCTGGGGACAGAAGCCCATCCTGACCATGGTGTTCCTGCTCTGCTTCTTCCCGATCGTGCTCTCCACGGCGACCGGGCTGACCACCACGCCGGCGGACCTGGCCGAGCTGGGCCGCTCGCTGAACGCGTCCTGGTGGCAGGCGTTCCGGAAGGTCCGCTTCCCGGCCGCGCTGCCGCAGATCTTCGTCGGGTTGAAGGTGGCCATGCCGCTGGCCGCGATCGGCGGGGTGATCGGGGAGTTCTACTCGGACCAGCCGGGGCTGGGCTACCAGATCCTCCAGTACAACGGCGCCGGCGACACCCCGACCGCGTGGGCGGCGATCGTGCTGGTGGCGCTGATGAGCATCGTGCTCTACTCGGCCCTCAGCCTGGTCGAGCGCCTGGCCCTGCCGTGGGTCCGCGCCACCACCTCGGCCCGCTGACGGCTGCTCCCGGCAGGAGACGTCTCCCGCCTCCCGCCGGGAGCAGCCGCGACCACTAACCGGCCAGGCGCCAGCGGCCGCCGCGCGCCACGAGCGTGGTCAGCGCCTGCGGCATCAGGCCGGAGTGGTTGTCCGGGGTCATCCGGATCGGCCCGGAGAGGCCGTCGAGCTGTGCGGTCTCCAGGACCTCGCGCAGGGCGCCCCGGTCCACCTCGCCCGGCTTGCCGCCGGCCCGCAGCTCGGCGTCGGCGATGAGCTGGACGGCGTCGGCGGCGAACGAGGAGAAGCCGTTGTAGCCGCCGAACCGGGCCGTGTACTCCTGGAACCACTGCCGCCGGGCGGCCTTGGCCGGGGTGGTGGCGATGACGTCGTCGATCACCATGGTCTGGGTGAAGATCAGCGTGGTCTGCTCGGTGGATCGGGCGGAGGCGCCCAGGAAGAGGTCACCGGCCGCCGAGGCGTCGAAGAAGAGCGCGCCCGTGTAGCGGCTCTGCCGGGCCGTGGCGGCCGCCAGCGACGCCTGCTCCGGCGGGGCCCAGACGACCATCGCGTCGGGCTTCTTGGCGACCAGGCTGCCGATCTGGGTGCTGACCTCCGTGTCGGTGGTCCGCACCGACTCGGCACGGGTCAGCTTGATGTCGGCCTTGGCGAACTGGCTGACCAACGCGGCCAGCCCCTCCTCGCCGTACTTGTCGGCGCTGTGCAGCACGGCCACCTTGCGGATGTTGCGGCGGACCATCTCGGCGGTGAGGGCCGCGGCGCTGTCCGCCGCATTCGGTGCCAGCTTGAAGACATAGCGGCGTTCGGCGACGGGTTCCGTGACCTCCCCGGAGGAGGCGAGCGCGATGGTGGGAATGCGCTTCTCACCGATCGTGCGAGCGGCGCCGATCGCACATTCGTTGCAACCGCCCATGATGATGGCGCTGACCCGTGAGTCAGCGCTGAAATCGTTGATGTTCCGCAACGATTCCGCGGCGTCGGAGCGGTTGTCCTTCACCTTCAGTTCGATCTTCCGGCCACCCAGTGCGCCGGAGGCGTTCAACTGCTCCTTCTTCAGTTCCAGGGCCCGCTGGTAGACCTTCCCGATCGACGCGGAGGCACCGGACAGTTCGAGGTCCGCGGCGATCACGATCGGACTGGTGTCCTGCGGTTCCCCGCCGATCCCGCAGCCGGTGAGCGTGGTGGCCAGCACGGCCGATGCGAGCACCGCGATGCTCGCGGAGCGGATGGGGCTCAACTCAGTCCTCCAGGTGCGGCGCGGGCCAGCGCCCGACCACCGCCGCTCGTCCGTCCTCAGTAGAGGATCGGGATTGGTGTGCCGTACGGTGTGCGCGAAGCCTGCAAAACCTTGCCAATGCCGGGCCCTGTGGTCAAGCGCGGATGTCGGGAGTCGTTTCGGGACAGCCGTCCCACATGCTGGGGACACAGAACGTTAACCGACAATTACTGCGCAGATACGTCCGACCACTCTGGAGTCACATGCCCTGTTCAGGGGGCTGGAGAAAAGAAGGTATTAGGTGATCGGATCACGGGTTCCGTCGGCCCCGACCGTTTTCTGCCTCACTGCCGCTTCCCAAACAGGATCTCGTCTGATGAAATCGCGGCCGTGCCGCGCGTGGCGCTGGCCGCTGCACCAGGCACGGGTCGGCGGGTCAAGCGTGGAAGAAACGACGGAGGCGATGTCGTGAGCACCGGACCTACGACCCTGCCCGAGAGCCCCGACGCCGATCAGCGGAACCGGCGACGGCGACTGCCTCGGCTGCGTGACGCGCGGATCCGCTCCAAGCTCGCCCTCATCCTCGTCGTTCCGGTGGCGGCTGTCATCGCACTGGCAACTATCCGACTCGTCTCGGTCGGCGAGGGCGCGTACGAGGCCAACCGGATCCGGTCGCTGACCGCACTGTCGATCGACGTCTCGGCGCTCACCCAGGACCTGCACAAGGAGCGGATGGCGGCGGCGTCCTTTCTGGTCGCGCCCAACCAGAAGCCGGACGCCTACAACCTGCGGGTCCGGAGCACGGACGAGCGGATCGCCGCCTACCAGGAGGAGCGGGGCAAGCTCGGCGACGTGCCGGCCTCGGTGCGCGACCGGCTCAAGGTGATCGACGATCACCTGGGAACGCTCAACGGGACCCGCCAGGAGGTGCTGGACCGGCAGCAGATGCCGGTCTCCGAGGCGAGCCTGCGCTACGGCATCATCCTCGACGACCTCGTCGCGTACGGCGACACGCTGGCCCAGCAGCCCGGTGCGGAGGCCCTTGCCGACGCCCGCCGCGCGGTGGCCGCCTTCGCCCACGCCAAGGCGGAGGTCGCCGAGGAGGAGGCGGTCGCCTTCACCGCGCTCTCCACCGGCCGGATCGACGAGGAGCAGTTCTCCTCCTTCGTGGCCACTTTGACCGGCCAGCAGGAGGCCCTGCTGTCCTTCTCCCGGGCCGCCGAGCCGGCCCAGCGGTCCCTGGTGGACCGCACCGTCTCCGGTGACGCCGTGCAGCTCTCCGACCGGGTAGCCAACGACATCTCCCGCTCGGTCGGGCAGGCTCCGCTGGTCAACCAGAACGAGGCCGCCGCGGCCGTCGGCGCGGTCGGCGACCTGATGCGGTGGGCCGAGATCGAGCTGCTGAACCAGCTGCTCGCCGACGCCGACGCGGTGCGCACCGACGTCATCCGGCAGGCCGTCGTGGAGAGCCTGCTGGTGCTGCTCACCCTGGCCATCGCCGTGACGCTGGCCGTGGTGCTGGCCCGCTCGCTCAACGACTCGCTGCGCCGGCTGCGCGAGGGCGCGCTGGCGGTGGCCAACCACGACCTGCCCGACGCGGTGAGCCGGTTGCAGAACGTCAACGCCATCGGCGACGGCGGCGTCGACGAGATCGTCCAGCAGGTCCGGGACCCGATCAAGCTGACCAACCGCGACGAGGTCGGCCAGGTGGCGTCGGCCTTCAACGTGGTCCACCGGGAGGCGGTCCGGGTGGCGGCCGAACAGGCCGCGCTGCGGACCAGCGTCTCGGCGATGTTCCTCAACCTGGCCCGCCGCTCGCAGAGCCTGGTCGACCGGATGATCGGCGAGCTGGACGCGATCGAGCGCAGCGAGGAGGACCCGAAGCGGCTGGCCCAGCTCTTCGAGCTGGACCACCTGGCCACCCGGATGCGCCGCAACGACGAGAACCTGCTGGTGCTGGCCGGCGCCGACTCGGCCGTGCCGCGCCGCGACGACGCGCTCCTGGTCGACGTGCTGCGCGCCGCCCAGTCCGAGGTGGAGCTCTACAACCGGATCGAGTTCGGCACGGTCGACACCGACATCTCGGTCGCCGCGCACGCGGTCAACGACGTGGTCCGGCTGGTCGCCGAGCTGCTGGACAACGCCACGCGGTTCTCGCCGCCGAACACCATCGTGGTGGCCGACGGCCGCCGGATCCGCGACTACGTGCTCATCCAGGTCGAGGACCGCGGCCTCGGGCTCAGCGACGAGCAGCTCGACTCGCTCAACCGCCGGCTGGCCGCCCCGCCCACGGTCGACGTGGCCGCGTTCCGGCTCATGGGCCTGGCCGTGGTCAGCCGGCTCGCCTCCCGCTACGGGATCCGGGTCGAGCTGCGCCGCAACGTCGAGGGCGGCACCGTCGCCCAGGTCACCCTGCCGAACGCCACCGTGGTGCTGCCAGCGAACCGGGGCCAGGCCCCGCTGACCCGCCCGCGCCAGCCGCTCGCTGTCGAGCAGTCCCCGCTCAGCCAGCTGGGCGCCGCCGACGCGCTCGCCGGCGCGGGCCGGGCCGGCACGGCCACCCTGGCCGACCAGTGGCGCAGCGCCGCCACCCCGCCGCCCGCCCGCTGGCAGGCGCCCGCCGAGGCCCGGGACACCGCCCCGGCCGTGCAGTTCGGCGCGACCGGCGCGCTGCCCACCGTGCCAGCTCCCGCGCCGGTCGCCGCCGCGCCGCCCGTCCCCGTCGCGCCGGCCCCGGTCTCCGGCGCCGGCTGGTCGGCGGGTGGGCAGACGGTCGGCCAACCCGCCCTCGATCCGCTGCCGCACCGGACCCCGGGCGGCGAGGCGGCGACGGCTGCCCCGGTGGCGCCGCCGGCCTACCAGCCGGCCGCGCCGGCGGTCGAGCCCGCCCCGGCCGCCCCGGTGGTGGCCCGGTCGGCCCGCCCGGCGGAGGCGCCGATCTTCCGGGAGATGGAGGCGGTCTGGTTCCGCTCGCACGGCGAGGACGAGACCACCATCTTCACCCGGCCCCGGTTCGACGAAGAGCCACCGGCCCCGGCCCAGCCCGCCGCGACCGCGCAGCCCGTCGGCGCGCCGCCGCTGCCGCCGCTGCCGACCCGTACCCCGGGCGCCCGGGCGGCGGGGTTGACCACACCGCCGCCGTACACCCCGCCGGCGGTCCCGTCCCCGGCGCCCGCCGCGGCCGTGCCCGAGCCCGCGCCGGCACCGCCGCCGATCGACCCGGAGGCCTGGCGCACGGCGGCCGACGAGGGGTGGTCGCGGGCCAGCAAGGCCGCGGAGCCCAGCAACGCCGGCACCACCCGTTCCGGCCTGCCCAAGCGGGTGCCGCAGGCCCAGCTCGTGCCCGGCGGCATCGAGCCGAAGGGCAGCCGGGCGGCCGCCCGGCGCACCCCGGACGAAGTACGCGGCCTGTTGTCGGCCTACCACCGCGGTGTGCAGCGGGGTCGGACGGCCGGCGCGGACCTGAACAGCAACTCGACCAAGGAGACGAACCGATGAACAGGCCAGCGGCCATGCAGGACATGGGTTGGCTGCTCACCAACTTCGCCGACAGCGTGGCGGGCATCGCCCACGTGGTGGCGGTGTCCGCGGACGGGCTGCTGCTCGCCTCCTCCCGCGACCTGCCGACGGATCGGGCCGACCAGCTCGCCGCGATCACCTCCGGCGTGGTGAGCCTGACCGAGGGCGCCGCCCGGATGTTCAGCGCCGGCGGGGTGCTCCAGACCGTCATCGAGATGGACAGCGGATACCTCTTCCTCATGTCGATCAGCGACGGCTCGTCGATGGCCGTGCTGGCCGCGCGGAGCTGCGACGTCGGACAGGTGGGCTACGAGATGGCGCTGCTGGTGGAACGGGTCGGCCAGGCGCTGGTCCCGCTTCCGAGGGACGCCGTCCGGCCCTGACCGGCCGTCCGGTGACCTGGTGACCCGGAGCCCGTCCGGCTCCGTACGAGGGGAGGTGATCGCGAGATGGAACCACGACGAGACCCGCGTGGCGCGCTGGTGCGGCCGTACGCGGTCACCCGTGGCCGCACCGAGCCGTTGCAGAACATCGCGCTCGAGGCGGTGCTGTCGTGCACGCCCACCCAGTCGGCCGAGGCGCGGTTCGCCGGGCACGACAAGTACCGCATCGCCTCGGTCTGTGAGGGCCGGGCACAGTCGCTGGCGGAGATCGCCGCTTACACCCGGATGCCGCTGGGCGTCACCCGGGTGCTGGTCGCCGACATGGTGGCCGAGGGCCTGCTGACGCTACACACCGCCGCTCCCGCCACAGGGTTCGCGGCGCGGATGAACCTGCTTGGAAGGGTGCTAAGTGGACTTCGCGAACTATGACCCCGCGGGGGCGAACCGCAGCCGGGAGATCATCTCCGCGAAGATCGTCATCGCGGGCGGCTTCGGGGTGGGCAAGACCACCCTGGTCGGCGCTATCTCCGAAATCCAGCCGCTGACCACCGAGGCGCTGATGACGGCGGCCGGCGTCGGCATCGACGACCCGTCGAAGGTGCCCGGCAAGGAGACCACCACGGTCGCCATGGACTTCGGCCGGATCACCATGGCCGAGGACCTGATCCTCTATCTCTTCGGCACGCCGGGCCAGACCCGCTTCTGGTTCATGTGGGACGAGATCATCCGGGGCGCGGTGGGCGCCGCCGTGCTGGTGGACACCCGCCGGATCACCGACGCCTTCGCGCCGCTGGACTACTTCGAGAACCGCAACCTGCCGTACGTGGTGGCGCTGAACCGGTTCGACGACGCGCCGCAGTACGAGCTGGAGGAGGTCCGCGAGGCGCTGGCCATCTCGCCGGACGTGCCGCTGGTGATGTGCGACGCGCGGCGGCGCGAGTCGGTCAAGCAGGTGCTCGTGACGGTGGTCGAGCACGCCATGCTCCGGCTCCAGGCCGAGCACGGCTTCGCGGCCCCGGTCGGCTGACTCCCCGGCCCGGCGGCGGGTCAGTCGACCCGCAGCCGGTAGCCGCGCTTCACCACGGTCTGCACCACGCGGGGGGCGTCGAGCCCGACCCGCAGGCGGGCGACCGCCATCTCCACCGCGTGCTCGTCCGCGCCCCGGGGCAGGGTACGCAGCAGGGCGGTGCGGGACAGCACCTTCCCGGGCGCGGCCGCGAGCGCCCGCAGCACCGCCATCGGGGCCGGCGCGAGCGGGCGCAGGTCGCCGTCCACCACCGCGGCGTGCCCGCGCAGGGTCAGCAGGTGACCGCCGGCCTTCACGGTCACCGTCCGGCGGGGCAACTCGTCGACGATCGTCCGCACGAGGGCGCCGAGCCGGGCCCGGGTCGGGGCGCTCACCGGCACTCCCCGCCGCACCAGCGGCTCGGCCGTCACCGCACCGACGCAGCCGGCCAGCACGTCCCCGCGCAGCGCCGCCAGCACCGTCTCGGTCCGGTCCCCGGCCGCCCGCAGCAGCGCCTCGGCCGCCGGGGCGGAGGTGAACGTGACCGCGTCGACCATCCGCCCGGCGACCAGGTCGATCAGCCGGTGCAGCGGCGCCGGGTCGGTCGGCGGCGCCCAGCGGTAGACCGGCACCTCGATCACCGTGGCCCCGGCCGACTCCAGCGCCTCGGTGCACTCCGGCTGCCGCTCGCCGTGCAGTTGCAGCGCGACGACCAGGCCGGCCACCCCGCGCCGGACCAGGTGCTCGACCACCTCGTCGCAGCTTTCCGAGGCGGGGGACCAGTGCTCGCGCAGCCCGGCCGCGCGGATCGCCCCGGTGGCCTTGGGACCGCGGGCCACCACGTACGACCGGGACAGCACGCCGCGCAGGGGCTCGGCGAGCCCCCAGCCCTCGGCCGCTTCCAGCCAGCCGCGCATCCCGATCCCGGTGTTGGCCATCAGCACGTCCGGCGGGCGCTCCAGGCAGGCCCGGGTGGCCTCGCGCAGGTCGGTGTCGTCGGCCAGCGGCACGATCCGCAGCGCCGGGGCGAGCACCACCCGCGCGCCGCGCCGCTGGAGCAGCGCGGCCAGCTCGTCGCGTCGCCGGTCCGCGGTGACCCCGATGGTGAAGCCGGCCAGTTCCTCCCGCATCACCCCTCCTGTCGTACCCGCACCTCGACCAGGTCGTCCCGGCAGCGCACCTCGTGCCGCCGCAGCGCCACGTCCGGGAGGTCCAGGCACCGCCCGGTGGTCAGGTCGTAGACCTGCTTGTGCAGCGGGGAGGCGAGCGTCGGCAGGCCGCCACGGCTGCCCACGATCCCCCGGGACATCACCTGCGCGCCGCCGACCGGGTCGAGGTTGTCGACCGCGTACAGCTCGCCGCCGGTCCGGAAGAGGGCCACCTGCACCCCGTCGACCAGGGCGGCCACGCCTCGGTCCGGGTCCAGCCGGTCGAGCGGGCAGACGGCCGTCCAGGCCAGCATCGTCGGGGCGCTCATCGCCGTACCTCCGGAACGCCCAGCGCGACCGGCGGGCGGCGACCGTCGGCGCCGCGGGCGGGCACCGGCTGGCCGCGTTCGACGGCGAACGTGATGGACGGGTCGGGCACGTCGGGGGCGTTCACGAAGGAGGTGAAGCGGCGCAGCCGCTCCGGGTCCTCCAGCACGTCCCGCCACTCGTCGGAATATCCGGCGACGTGCCGGGCCATGGCCGCGTCGAGGTCGGCGCAGAGCCCCAGCGCGTCGTCCACGAGCACCGAACGGAGGTGGTCCAGGCCGCCGTCCATCGCCTCGATCCAGGCGGCGGTGCGCTGCAGCCGGTCGGCCGTGCGGACGTAGAACATCAGGAACCGGTCGATGAGGGTGACCAGCTCGGCGGTGCTCAGGTCGGTGGCGAACAGGTCAGCGTGCCGGGGCCGGAAGCCGCCGTTGCCGCCGACGTAGAGGTTCCAGCCGCTCTCGGTGGCGATGACGCCGAAGTCCTTGCTCCGGGCCTCGGCGCACTCCCGGGCGCAGCCGGAGACCGCGGACTTCAGCTTGTGCGGGGCGCGCAGCCCCCGGTAGCGCAGCTCCAGCGCGACGGCCAGGCCGACCGAGTCCTGCACCCCGTACCGGCACCAGGTCTCGCCGACGCAGGACTTCACCGTGCGCAGCGCCTTGCCGTACGCGTGGCCGGACTCGAAGCCCGCGTCCACCAGCCGGCGCCAGATCTGCGGGAGCTGTTCGACGCGGGCGCCGAACAGGTCGATCCGCTGCCCGCCGGTGATCTTGGTGTAGAGCCGGAAGTCCCGGGCCACCTCGCCGATCACGATGAGCTTCTCCGGCGTGATCTCGCCGCCGGGGATCCGCGGCACCACCGAGTAGCTGCCGTCGCGTTGCAGGTTGGCCAGGAAGTGGTCGTTGGTGTCCTGAAGGGACGCCTGCTCGCCGTCGAGCACGTGCCCGGTGCCGAGCGAGGCGAGGATCGAGGCCACCACCGGCTTGCAGATGTCGCAGCCGCGCCCGCGCCCGTGCTCGGCGATGAGCTGGGAGAAGGTGCGGATGCTCCGGACCCGGACGATGTCGAACAGCTCCTGCCGGCCGGCGTCGAAGTGCTCGCAGAGCGCGCGGGACTGCCGCACGCCGGCCGCGTCGAGCAGTTGCTTGAGCATCGGTACGCAGGAGCCACAGCTCGTCCCGGCCCGGGTGCACGCCTTGAGCGCCGGCACGTCGGTGGCCCCGCCGGCGATCGCGGCGTCGAGGTCGGCCCGGGTCACCGCGTTGCAGGAACAGACCTGCGTGGCGGCCGGCAGCGCGCCGGCCCCGGCGCCCGCGCCGCCCGCCGGGGCCAGCAGCGCCAGCGGGGGAGCGGGCAGCGGCCCGCCGACACTCGCCCGCAGCGTGGGGTACGCGCTCGCGTCGCCCACCAGCACGCCGCCGAGCAGCGTCCGCGCGTCGTCGGAGAGGACCAGCTTCGCGTACGCGCGGGTGGCCGGGTCGGTGAAGGTGACGTCCAGGCAGCCCGGGGTGACGCCGTGGGCGTCGCCGAACGAGGCCACGTCCACCCCGAGCAGCTTGAGCTTGGTGGCGGTGTCCGCGCCGGGGAAGGTGGCCGCCCCGCCCAGCAGCCGATCGGCGACCACCTCGGCGGTCGCGTAGCCGGGGGCGACCAGGCCGTGGCAGGCGCCGTCCACGGCGGCGCACTCGCCGACCGCCCAGATCCGCTCGTCCACCGTCCGGCAGCCCGCGTCGACCAGCACCCCGCCGCGCGGCCCGAGCGGCAGCCCGGCCGCCCGGGCCAGCTCGTCCCGGGGCCGGATGCCGGCGGCCACCACGACCAGGTCCGCCGCGACCGTGCGCCCGTCGGAGAGTTCCAGCGCGCCGACCGCCCCGTCCGGGCCGGGGCGCAGCGCGCTGGTGGCCACCCCGAGGTACGTGGTGACGCCCAGTTCCTCGACGTAGCGGCGGAGCATCGCCCCGCCCGCCTCGTCCACCTGCGCCGGCATGAGCCGGGGCGCGAACTCGACCACGCTGGTGGAAAGGCCCAGCAGGCGCAGCGCGTTCGCCGCCTCCAGGCCGAGCAGCCCGCCCCCGATCACGGCACCGGTGCGGCGGCCCCCGGCGTGCGCCCGGATCGCCGCCAGGTCGTCCAGCGTCCGGTAGACGAAGACGCCCGGCAGGTCCGTGCCGTCGACCGGGGGTACGAACGCCGACGAGCCGGTCGCCAGCACCAGCGCGTCGTACGGGTGCTCGCCGGCCGCGGTCCGCACCACCCGACGCGCCCGGTCGAGCGCCAGCGCCGGATCGCCCAGCCGCAGCTCCACCCCGTCGTCGGGGGTGTGCAGGTTCAGCTCCTCGGCGCTCACCCCGTCGAAGAAGGCGGAGAGCCGCACCCGGTCGTACGCCGGCCGCCGCTCCTCGGCGAGCACCGTGACCCGCCAGCGCCGCTCCCGGTCCCGGGCCCGCAGCGCCTCGACGAAGCGCTGCCCGACCATGCCGTTGCCGACGACCACCAGCCTGTCGCCGCTCATGCCGGCACTCCGCTTCGCTGCGTGCCGTCATGAGGCACCGTCGCACTGAGCTTCCTGATTCGCTCGCTTCGCCCGCTCATCGCGTCACCTCCACCGTGTCGCGGTCCATCCCCGCGTACCGTTCCTGGTGTCCCGCCGCCGGATCGACCTCGGCCAGCCACCCCGCGATCCCGGCCACCGCGTCCCGGCAGCCGCCGCAGCCGGTCGCGGCCCGGGTCGCCGCGGACAGCTCCGCGACGGTCCGGGCGCCGGCGCGCCAGCACGCCACCAGGGCGCCCTTGCTGACGTCGTTGCACTGGCACACCGTGGCCGCGTCCGGCATCAGCGCCGGGGACGCGGCGGGGGTGGCCGGGGTGGCGCCGAACGCCCGCCCGAGCAGCAGCGAGCGCCGGTCCGCCGGCACCGGCGCGCCCCGGTCGAAGAGCTGCACCACGGTGCCGACCGCCGGGTTGTCGCCGAGCAGGATCGCCCCGGTCAGGCGCTCGTCGCGGATCCGCAGCCGGGCGTACGTGCCCCGGGCCGGGTCGGCGAAGGTCAGCTCCTCGACCGGCCCGCCCCCGGCCGGCGCGCCGGCGGCGTCGCCCATGGCGGCCAGGTCGATCCCGGCCGCCTTGAGCCGGGTCACCACGGGACGCGGCCGGTAGCGGACCAGCGGGTCGTCGCCGGTCAGCACCTCGGCCACCACCCGGGCCTGCGCCCAGGCCGGGGCGACCAGCCCGGTCAGCGTCCCGTCGTGCTGGGCGCAGTCCCCGATGGCGGAGATCCGCCGGTCGCTGGTGCGCATCCGGTCGTCCACCACCACGCCCCGGTCGACGGCCAGCCCGGCGGCGGAGGCCAGCGCGGTGTCCGGGCGTACGCCGCAGGAGAGGACCAACAGGTCGGCCGCGAGCGGGTCGCCGTCGCCGAGGTCGAGGCGGACGCCGTGCGCGTCGGCGGTCACTCCGGTCGCCGTGACCCCGAGCCGGGTGCGTACCCCGAGCCCGGCGAGGGTGCCGGCGAGGACCGCACCGGCCGGCTCGTCGAGCTGCCGTTCCATCAGGTGCCCGACCGGGTGGACCACGGTCACGTCGAGGCCCCGGGTGGCGAGCCCGCGGGCCGCCTCCAGCCCGAGCAGCCCGCCGCCGAGCACCAGCGCGCTGCGGGCGCCCCGGGCGGCGGCGAGGATCCGCCGGCAGTCGTCCAGGGTGCGGAACGGGACCACCCGGTCGGGGAGCGGGTCGAGCCCGGGCAGCGGCGGCACCAGGGCCCGGCTGCCGGTGGCGAGCACCAGGTGGTCGTAGGCGTGCCGGTCGCCGTCGGCGGTGCGTACCTCCCGGGCCGCCCGGTCGACGGCGGTGACCTCGGCGCCGGTGCGCACGTCCGCGCCCTGCCCGGCGACCTCGACCAGCTCCACGTCCGGTTCGTCGATCTTCCCGGCGAGCAGGGTGGAGAGCAGGATCCGGTTGTACGCCCGGTGCGGCTCCGCCCCGAGCACGGTCACCTTCCGGTCCCCGCCCCGGGCGTGCAGCTCGGCGGCGAGGCGGGCGCCCGCCATGCCGTATCCCACGATGACGATGCGCTCGGTCATGCCCTCTCCACCCGGACGGCGCAGATCTTGAACTCGGGCATCCCGGAGACCGGGTCGACGGCGTCGTTGGTGACCGAGTTGGCCCGCGCCGCGCCGGGCCAGTGGAACGGCGCGAAGACGGTGTCCGGCCGGATCGCCGGGCTGAGCCGGGCCGGTGCGCGCAGCTCGCCCCGGCGGGAGACCACCCGGACCTCCTCGCCCTCCGCCACGCCGAGCCGGCCGGCCAGGTCGGGGTGCAGCTCGACGAAGGCGCCGGGGGCGGCCCGGCGCAGGGCGGCGACCCGCCGGGTCTGCGCGCCGGACTGGTAGTGGGCGAGCACCCGGCCGGTGGTGAGGTGCAGCGGGTAGTCGGCGCAGACCGGCTCGGCGGCCGGCCGGTGGGTCACCGCGCGGAAGCGGGCGCGGCCGTCCGGGGTGGGGAACCGGTCGGCGAAGAGGCGCGGGGTGTCCGGCCCGTCCTCGTCCGGGCAGGGCCAGAAGACGCCCGTGTCGGCGTCGATCCGGTCCCAGCTGACCCCGGCGTAGTCGGCCGGCCCGCCGGCCGAGGCACGGCGCAGCTCCTCGAACACCGCCGCCGGGTCGGCGGGGAATGCGCCGGGGGCGTCGAGGCGGGCCGCGAGGGCGGCGAGGACCGCCAGGTCGGTGCGGACGCCGGGGGGTGGTTCGCGCAGCGCGCGGCGGCGCAGCACCCGGCCCTCCAGGTTGGTCATGGTGCCGTCCTCCTCGGCCCACTGGGCGACGGGCAGCACCACGTCGGCCAGGTCGGCGGTCTCGGAGCGCAGGAAGTCGGCCACCACCAGCAGGTCCAGGTCGCGCAGGCGGGACTCGACCCGGGCCGCGCGGGGCGCGGACACCACCGGGTTGGACCCGAAGACCAGCAGCGCCCGCGGGCCGTGCGTGGTGCCGAGCGAGTCGAGGAGCTGATAGGCCGGTACGCCCGGACCGGGCAACGCCGCCGGGTCGACGCCCCAGACCTCGGCCACGTGCTCCCGGGCGGCCGGGTCGTCGATCCGCCGGTAGCCGGGGAGCTGGTCGGCCTTCTGCCCGTGCTCCCGGCCGCCCTGCCCGTTGCCCTGCCCGGTGAGGCAGCCGTACCCGGATCCGGGGCGACCGGGCAGGCCCAGGGCGAGCGCCAGGTTGATGAACGCGGTGACCGTGTCGACGCCCTTGGCGTGCTGCTCGGCGCCCCGGGCGGTGAGGATGACCGCGCGGTCCACGGTGGACAGGGCCCGGGCGGTCGCCTCCAGGTCGGCCACCGGCACTCCGGAGAGGCGCTCCGCCTCGGCCGGCCAGCAGCCCGCAACGGTCCGCCGGACCTCGTCGAAGCCGGTGGTCCGGTCGGCCACGTACGCCCGGTCGAGCCAGCCCTCGGTGAGGGCGATGTGCAGCAGCGCGTTGGCCACCGCCAGGTCGGTGCCGGGCAGCGGTTGCAGGTGCAGGTCCGCCTGGCGGGCGGTCGCGGTGAGCCGGGGGTCGACCACGATCAGCCGGCCGCCCCGCGCACGCTGGTCGGCGAGGTGGCGCATGAGCGGCGGCATGGTCTCGGCGGGGTTGGCGCCGACCAGCAGCAGGGTGTCCGCCCGGCCCAGGTCGGCGAGGGGGAAGGGGAGCCCCCGGTCGACGCCGAAGGCGCGCATCCCGGCCGCGGCGGCCGAGGACATGCACCAGCGTCCGTTGTAGTCGATGTGCCGGGTGCCCAGCGCCACCCGGGCGAACTTGCCCAGCGCGTACGCCTTCTCGTTGGTCAGCCCGCCGCCGCCGAAGACCGCGACGGCGTCCCGCCCGTGCCGCTCCTGGATCGCCCGCAGCCCGCCGGTGATCCGGTCGAGCGCCTCGTCCCAGCTCGCCGGGCGCAGTTCACCGCCGGGCCGGTCACGCAGCAGCGGGGTGGTCAGCCGGTCCGGGTGGTCGAGCAGGTCGGCGGCGGTCCAGCCCTTCTGGCACAGGCCGCCGCGGTTGGTGGGGAAGTCGCGGGGCGTGACCTCGACGCGTCCCGCGGTCTGCCGCAGCACCATGCCGCACTGGAGTGCGCAGTACGGGCAGTGCGTGGCCGCCTCCCGAGGCCGTACCCCCGGTTGCGTCGCCAGGCGTGCACCGTCTGTCATGTTCGGGAAGCGTGCCGGCCGGCGGTTTCCGCTCCGGGTCCCCTCTGTTTCGGTCCTGTCAAGAGCACCTCACACCGCACGGGAGTGACGAGCCGGTCGCCAGAACCTAGAATGTGGGACAAGATTCTCGGATAATGGGAGACGCGATGAGTGTGGCGGACGCTTTCGACGCGGTGGCGGGGAGCTACGACGCGGCCCGGCGCCGGCTGGTGCCCTGCTTCGACGCCTTCTACGGCACGGCCGTCGAGGTGGCCGCGCCGCCGCTGCGGGCGGCGCTCGCCGCGGGGCGTACCCCGGAGGTGCTGGACCTGGGCGCGGGCACCGGTCTGCTCTCCCTGCTGCTGGCCGCGGCGGTGCCGGGGGTCCGGCTGACCCTGGTCGACGGCGCGCCCGGCATGCTCGCGGTGGCCGCCGGCCACCTGGCCGCGCGCGGGGTGCCGCACCGCACCGTGCTCGCCGACCTGGCCGATCCGCTGCCCGCCGGCCGCTACGACGCGGTGGTCTCCGCGCTGGCCATCCACCACCTGGACGACGACGGCAAGCGGGCGCTCTACCGGCGGGCGGCCGAGGCGCTGGTGCCGGGCGGCGTCTTCGTCAACGCCGAGCAGGTGGCCGACCCGACGCCGGCGCTGGACCGGCGCTACGACGAGGTCTGGACGGCCCGGATCACCGAGCTGGGCTCGGACGCCGCGGAGATCGCCGGGGCTCGGGAGCGCATGCGGCACGACCGGCCGGCGCCGGTGCCCGACCAGTGCCGCTGGCTCGCCGACGCCGGCCTGGCCGACGTGGACTGCTTCTTCAAGGAGTGGCGGTTCGCGGTGTTCGGGGGGCGCCGTCCCTGAGCGTGGCCGGGTGTCCGGTTCACCGACCGGTGCGAGCGGGGATGACTGGCGGTCATACCAGTGGGTAATCTCTCCGGCATGACCGCCAAGGTGACACTGTCGTTCTCCGACGAGACGATCGAGGAGGCGCGCCGGTTCGCCAAGCGGGAAGGGCTCTCCCTCTCCGCCTGGATGGACCAGGCCGCCCGGGAGAAGGCGCTGCGCGAGGTCTTCACCGCGCACGCCGAGGCGGTCGCCCGCGCCGGCCTCGACCTGGAGTCCGCCGCGCTGGCCGACGCCCAGGAGGCCGCGCTCGTCGACGACGCGTTGTTCGGCGGCGGGCGCCCGCGTGTTGCGTAGGGGAGAGGTCTGGCGCATCTCCGGCGCCCGGGAACGGCTCGGCCTGGTCATCAGCTCCGACGTCTACAACTCCACCGCGGTGCCGATCGTGATCGTGGTCGAGGTGGTCGAGGAGTCGCTGCTGCGCGACTCACCCCTGGCCGTGTCGATGGGCGGCTACGTGGTGATGCCCGACCGGCTCTCCTCGCCCATGAAGAAGTGGTTCACCGAGTGCGTCGACGTGGCCGACACCGAGACCATGCAGCGGGTCGGCCGCGCGCTGCGCATCCTCCAGGAGATCTGAGCCGGCGGCGCCGCCAGCAGGTCGCCACACCGGTGGGTATTTCCGTTGCGTGGGCGCGGCGCCGGGGCTTGACTGATCGCCATGTCCGCCCCCTCGCCGGTCTTCGTAGCGGGTACCGGCCGTTCGGGAACGTCGCAGCTCGCGGACATTCTCGGGGAGCACCCGCAGATCCACCGGATTCCGATGGAGACGCGGTTCATCGTCGATCCGGGTGGCCTGCGGGACCTGGCGGACGCACTCACGGTCCGGTGTGACTCGATCGTGGGGGAGGACGCCCTGCGCAGGCTGAGCGACCTCCTGACGGTGCGGGTGCCCGGCAGGCGCGACGATCGGGGCAGGACCGTTCCCGAGGTCGTCGGCGAGCGGCGCTACCGGGACGCGGTGGGACGGCTGTGGCCGCAGCTCGTGGCGTGCGCGTTCGACGAGTCCGCGCCCGTGGTAGGGGCCGGGCATTCCGACTGGCCGGCCGGGCCGTTCGAGCCGCGGAGCCACCGGCGGGTGATTCCGAGGTATTTCAGCGATCGGCGCGAACTGCTCGAGATCCTTCGTCGCGTGGTCGACACGATGTTCGGTGGAGCCGCCGCCGACGCGGGAAAGCCGACCTGGTGCGAGAAGACACCGTTCAACCTTCTGTGCATGGACTTCCTCTGGGAGCTCGTCCCCGAGGCCACCATCGTCCACATCAAGCGCCACCCGGTCGCGGTGGTCGCGTCACACGTCGACCAGCCGTGGGCCCCGCCCACGGTCGACGGCGCGCTCGCCTGGCTCAGACCGGTCTATGAGCGATGGCTCGCCTGGAAGGCCACGGTCGATCTCACGGACAGGCGATATGTGGAGGTGCGGGCCGAGGATCTCGCCGCCGACTGGCCCGAGCAGCGCCGCGCTCTGTTCGAACTGCTCGGTGTCGACGACTTCGCGACCAGGTCGACGTTCCAGTCACACCGGGTGGAGCATCGCAACGACCAGTTCGACCCGGGGACCCGCGACTTCGTCGAACGGGCGCTCGACGGTGTCATCCCCGCCATGGGATACGCCTAGCGGCCGCCAGATCCCGACCCCTTCACACGCACACCGAAACGGCCGTGCGATCTTCGTTCCCCCACCGACGCGCGGCGGGCACGGCGGGGAAACCGCCCGTTCCTAGCGTCCCCCTCGTCACCGACGAGGAGGAGTTCCCGTGAGCACGCTCGCTTCCCCCACCACCCTGGCGCCGGCCGCCGCCGGGCGCCCGGGACGGATCACCGAATGGCGCCCGGAGGACCCGGAGTTCTGGGCCACGACCGGGGCGCCGGTCGCCCGCCGCAACCTGTACGTCTCGATCTTCGCCGAGCACGTCGGTTTCTCCGTGTGGAGCCTCTGGTCGGTCATGGTGCTCTTCCTGGGCCCCGAGTACGGCATCGACCCGGCCGGGAAGTTCCTGCTCACCGCCGTGCCGGCCGCCCTGGGGGCGGTGCTGCGGCTGCCGTACACCCTGGCGGTGGCCCGGTTCGGCGGGCGGAACTGGACCGTGGTGAGCGCGCTGCTGCTGCTGGTGCCGGCGGTGCCCATGGCGGTGCTGATCGAGCCCGGCGTGTCGTACGCCACGCTCATGGTGCTGGCCTGCCTGACCGGCGTGGGCGGCGGCAACTTCGCCTCCTCCATGGCGAACATCAACCTGTTCTTCCCGGAGCGGCTCAAGGGCCGGGCGCTCGGGCTCAACGCCGGCGGCGGGAACCTGGGCGTGCCGGCCGTGCAGCTCGTCGGCCTGGCGGTGCTGGCCACCGCCGGAGCGGCGTACCCCCGGCTGGTGCCGGCCGTCTACCTGCCGCTCATCGTGCTCGCGGCGCTGGTCGCGGCGCGCCGGCTGGACAACGTCCCCGGTGCGCGCAACGAGCCGGGCGCGCTGCGCGCGGCGGCCCGCGACCCGCACACCTGGGTGATGTCCCTGCTCTACATCGGCACCTTCGGCTCGTTCATCGGCTTCGGCTTCGCCTTCGGGCAGGTGCTCCAGCTCCAGTTCCACGACCGGTTCCCGACCCCGGTCGACGCCGCCTGGCTGACCTTCCTGGGGCCGCTGATCGGCTCGCTGGTCCGGCCGTTCGGCGGCCAGCTCGCCGACCGGCTCGGCGGGGCCCGCGTCACGTTCGGGAACTTCGTGGCGATGGCCGCCGGCGCCGGTCTGGTGCTGTACGCCGCCCGGGACCGGTCCTTCCCGCTCTACCTGGCCGGGTTCCTGGCGCTCTTCGTCTTCTCCGGCATCGGCAACGGGTCGACGTACAAGATGATCCCGGCGATCTTCCGGGCCCGGGCGGCCGCCGAGGCGGAGCTGACCGGGGACCGGGAGGCGGCCGAGCGGCGGGCCCGGCGGCTCTCCGGGGCGCTCATCGGGATCGCCGGGGCGGTCGGCGCCTCGGGCGGGGTGCTGGTGAACGTGGCGTTCCGGCAGTCGTTCCTGGCCGCCGGCGCCGCCGACGCCGCCTACCTGGCCTTCGTCGGCTGGTACGCGCTCTGTTTCGTGGTCACCTGGGCGGTGTACCTGCGGCCGGGGCCGCGTAAGCTGTCCGGCGTGTGACCCGCGCCATGGGAAAGGCGCAGGCCACGCGGGGCGAGACCCCGTTTTGACCTGCCGCCGCACGGCCGGGTATCGTTGCCTGCTGTTGTACGACATTCTTAGGCGTGCCGCATCAGGTACGCTTGGTCGTTCGTGCGCGCCTGGTCACCTCGGCGCGCGACCCCAGACCGACGACGAGACAAGGTAGACCTGTGCGTACGTACAGCCCGAAGCCGGGTGAGATCGAGCGTCAGTGGCACGTCATCGACGCCTCTGATGTCGTGCTGGGCCGCCTCGCGACCCACGCCGCCACGCTGCTGCGTGGTAAGCACAAGCCGACTTTCGCGCCGCACGTCGACACGGGCGACTTCGTCGTCATCGTGAACGCGGGCAAGGTCGCGCTGACCGGCAACAAGCGGCAGACCAAGATCGCTTACCGCCACTCCGGCTACCCGGGTGGTCTGAAGCGGGTCGGCTACGACGAGCTGCTGACCAAGCGGCCCGAGCGGGCCATCGAGCTGGCCGTGAAGGGCATGCTTCCGCACAACAAGCTGGGCCGTCAGGTTCTCAAGAAGCTGAAGGTCTACGCCGGTGCCGAGCACCCGCACGGCGCGCAGCAGCCGGTGCCGTTCGAGATCAAGCAGATCGCGCAGTGAGCGCGGGCGAAGGAAGCAGCATGACCGACATCACCGCCACCGAGGTCGCCCCCGAGGCCACCGAGGCGCCGGCGCCCGTCGCGCGCGCGCCTCGTGGCGACCGCCCGATCCAGACCGTGGGTCGGCGCAAGGAAGCCATCGTCCGGGTCCGCATCGTTCCGGGCAGCGGCAAGATCACCTGCAACGGCCGCGACCTCGAGGCCTACTTCCCGAGCAAGGTGCACCAGCAGCTCATCAAGGACCCGCTGGTCACCGCCGAGAAGCCCGAGGCGTTCGACGTGATCGCCAACCTGCGGGGCGGCGGCACCACCGGCCAGGCTGGCGCGCTGCGGCTCGCCATCGCCCGGGCGCTGATCGTCAGCGAGCCCGACGACCGCCCGGCCCTGAAGAAGGCCGGCTTCCTGACCCGTGACGCCCGGGTCAAGGAGAGCAAGAAGTACGGCCTCAAGAAGGCCCGTAAGGCTCCCCAGTACTCGAAGCGCTGATCACCACCAGCGCCTTGTACTTCTGACGGACGGCCGGGTCCGCCTCCCACTCCGGGAGGTGGCCCGGCCGTTCCGCTTTCTCCTCTCAACGGCAGTTTCATCGGAGGTTGGCGGGTATGGGCCGGTTGTTCGGCACGGACGGTGTACGCGGGCGGGCGAACGCGGATCTCACCCCGGAGTTGGCGCTCGCGGTGGCGGTGGCCGCCGCCCACACGCTGGCCGAGACCGACAAGAGCCATCCGCCGCTCGCCGTGGTGGGCCGGGACACCCGGGCCAGCGGCGAGATGCTGGAAGCCGCCGTGGTCGCCGGGCTGACCAGCGCCGGCGCCAACGTGGTCCGGGTCGGCGTGCTGCCCACCCCCGCGGTGGCGTTCCTCACCGCCGAGGCCAAGGCCGACCTGGGCGTCATGCTCTCCGCCTCGCACAACCCGATGCCGGACAACGGCATCAAGCTCTTCGCCGCCGGAGGGCACAAGCTGCCCGACGAGATCGAGATGCGGATCGAGGCCGCCGTCGAGGCGAACGCCACCACCGCCTGGGAGCGCCCGATCGGCGCCGGGGTGGGCCGGGTGCACGACCTGCTCGACGGCGCCGACCACTACGTCCAGCACCTGGTCGGCACCGTGCCGCACCGGCTGGACGGGATCAAGGTCGTGGTCGACTGCGCCAACGGCGCGGCCGCCGAGGTCGCCCCGGTGGCCTACCGGGAGGCCGGCGCCGAGGTGATCGCCATCTACGCCGAGCCGGACGGCCTCAACATCAACGACGAGTGCGGCTCCAACCACATCGAGGCGCTGCGCGCCGCTGTGGTCGAGCACGGCGCGCACCTCGGCATCGCCCACGACGGCGACGCCGACCGCTGCGTCGCGGTCACCGCCGACGGCGAGGAGGTCGACGGCGACCAGGTCATGGCGATCCTCGCCCTGGCCATGCGCGAGGCCGGCGAGCTGACCCAGGACACCCTGGTCGCCACCGTGATGAGCAACCTCGGCCTGCGGCTGGCCATGTCCGCGCAGGGCATCCGGCTGGTCGAGACCAAGGTCGGCGACCGGTACGTGCTGGAGGAGCTGCGGGCCTCCGGCCTGGCGCTCGGCGGCGAGCAGAGTGGACACATCGTGATGCCGGCGTACGCGACCACCGGCGACGGTGTGCTCACCGGCCTGCACCTCATGTCGCGGATGGCCGCCACCGGCACGTCCCTCGCCGACCTGGCCGCCGTGGTCACCAAGCTGCCGCAGGTGCTGATCAACGTGCCGGTCGGTGACCGCACCGTCGGCGCCGCCGCGCCGGCCGTCCGCGCCGAGGTGGACCGGGCCGAGGCCGAGCTGGGCGAGACCGGCCGCGTGCTGCTCCGCCCGTCGGGCACCGAGCCGCTGGTCCGCGTCATGGTCGAGGCGGCCACCGAGTCGACCGCCCGCTCGGTGGCCGAGCGCATCGCCGAGCAGGTGCGCACGGCCAGCCCGGTCGCCTGATCCGGCCGCTCGCGCGGCCGTCACCCGCCCGGCCCGGCCGGGCACCCGGTGAATCCGGGTTCAGAGGCGCAGCGTGCTGGCCCGGGCGTACGTGGTGGACGGGTCCTCACCGTCGGTGAGGTCGACGTCCTCCACCACCAGGCCGTCGCCGAGCCGGATCAACCGGTCGCAGCGGGCGGCGACGGCCCGCTCGTGGGTCGCCAGCAGGATCGTCATCCCGTGCCGGTCGCGGAGGCCGAGCAGCAGGTCGAGGATCTGGGCGCCGGTGGCCGAGTCCAGGTTGCCGGTGGGCTCGTCGGCGAGCAGCAGGCCGGGCGAGCCCATCAGGGCCCGGGCGATCGCCACCCGCTGCTGCTGGCCGCCGGACAGCTGCGCCGGCAGCGCCCGTTCCCGGCCGGCCAGGCCGACGGCGTCGAGCAGCTCCCGGGCCCGGCTCACGTGATCGGCGCGGCCCCGGCGCGGCAGGACCGGCGCGATCACGTTGTCCAGCACGGTGAGCGCGGGCAGCAGGTGGTAGCGCTGGAAGACGAACCCGACGCGCTGCCGGTAGCGGGCGAGCGCGGCCCGGCGCAGGCTGGTCACGTCCACCCCGTCGACCGTCACGGTGCCGTCGTCGGCCTGCTCGATCGCGCCGATCAGGTGCAGCAGCGTCGACTTGCCCGAACCGCTCGGCCCGGTCAGCGCCACCACCGAGCCGGCGGTGATCTCCAGCGCGACCCCGTCGACCGCGGTGATCCGCTCCGCGCCGGCCCCGAACCGTTTCACCAGGCCCGCGACCTCGACGCGGCTACCGGCGGTGCTCTCGTCCATGGCTCTCACTCCTCTGCCAGCAGTCGTGCGGTGGGTAGCCGGCGCAGTAGCGCGGCCGGCGCCAGCGCCGCGCCGGCGGTGAGCAGCACGCCGCCCGCCGCCGTCAGCGCGGCGACCAGCACCAGCGCGCCCGGGACGTCCCCGACCAGCCAGGCCGCCCCGCCCGTGCCCAGCCCGGCGCCGGCGAGCGCGCCGAGCCCGCCGAGCAGCAGCCCTTCGTAGCCGACCAGCCGGCCGAGCGCGAGGTCGGTCCAGCCGGTGGCGCGCAGGGTGGCCAGCTCGGCCGCCCGGTCCCGGATGTTGAGGTAGAGCACGTCCGCGACCGCGGCGGCGCCGAGCAGCACGGTCGCGCCGGCGGCCAGCGCGTCGGCGCCGCGCACGCTCAGCGCGACCGTGTCACCGAGCAGGGTCCCGACGATGGCGCCCCGGAACGCGTACCCGACGGCGGCCACCAGGGTCAGCGCCGCCACACCGATGGCCAGGGCGCCGGCGCCGAGCAGGGTGCGCCCGGGGGTGCGGACCAGGTTGGCCAGGGCCAGCCCGAACAGGGTGCGGGGCCGGCGTATCCACCGGGCGGTGGCGACCTGCGGGCGGAGCGCGGCGGCCGGGTGGGAGCGCGCCGCCCGCAGCGCGGGCGCCAGGCCGGCGGCCAGCGCGAGCAGCAGCGCCACCGGTACGGCGAGCGACGCCCGCCGCCAGTCGACGCCGATGCCGAGGGCGGCGCCGAGCGGTACGGCGAGCCCGAGCGACAGCAGCCCGGCGGCGAGGCCGAGCAGGGCGACCTCGCCGAGGATGAGTGCCCCGATCCGGCGGGCCGGCCACCCGAGGCAGGCCAGCACGGCCAGTTCGGAGCGGCGGTCCCGGACGGCGGCGGAGACGGCGTTGCCGAGGAAGAGCACACAGACCACCAGCACGAGCAGGAACAGCACGGCGCTCTTGCGGTCCACCGCCTGCACGATGGTCGAGGCGACACCCAGCGCCGACCAGTTCTCGGTCAGCCGCAGGTCGGGGCGGCCGAACGCGCCGCCCGGCAGCTCCACGGTCCGCGGGGCGGCGGACGAGCCCAGCGTGATGTCGACGTCCAGGCCGGTCGCCCGGTTGATCTGCTCGGCGATCAGCCGGACCCGCTCCGCGGCGTGCTCGCTGTATCCGTCCACACCGGCGACCCGGACCCGGATCGCGCTGATCGGCGCGCTGCGTTGCGGGCTGTTGCTGCCCTCCAGCAGCTTCGGCACGCTGGCGAGGTTCGTGAGCACCAGCGGCGGCACCGAGAGGTAGCCGGCCGGATTGCCGCTCGGCTCGAGGGCCCGTCCGCCGAGCGCGGCACGGCTGCGGTCGTCCGCGCCCTCGGCGCGCGGCGCCGCGTACGTCTCCAGCGGGACCGTGCCCGCGTCGCCGAAGCCGGCCAGCTTCTCCGGGTCGAACACCCCGACGGCCTGCCACTGGTGGAGTTGCGTGGCCGCGCCACCTTCCTTCCCGGCGAGGGCCCGGACCGGCCGGGAGCCGGTGTCCTCGGCCAGCCAGGGCCGGGGCAGGTAGTTGTAGGTGGCCCGGTTGCCGTACACCTCGGGGTCCGCGGGCGGCACCGCGTCGGCACGCAGGGTGCCGTCGGGCAGCTCGTGGTAGGTCACCGGCCCCGCCTGGATGACCCGCTGGAACTGGCCGCGGCAGCAGTTCTCCTCGTCGATCCCCTTCGTCAGCTGGGCGCGGTAGCCGGCGCCCGCGTCGACCTCGGCGGAGCCGGCCGGGATCCCGGTCGCGCGGCCCAAGGTCTGCTCGAGGTCGATGGCCGGCACCGTGGCCGGCCGGGCCGTGGGCAGCCGGGTGAACCGGACGCGCATCGTGCTGTCGAAGAAGGGACGGTTGGTGAGGAGCGCCGGTGCGGTCCGCATGATCATGGTGCCGCCGCGGCGCTCGGTCACCGCGTCGTCGGCCCGGACCGGCCGCCCGCTGACCACGGCGGCGTCCAGCCCCACGAGCCGGTCCTCGGCGGCGGGGTCGACGGCGGCGATCAGCAACGGCACGGTCAGCTGGTAGGTGAGCACCAGGCGGTCTGTGGTGCTGGGGGAGGTGCCCGGCGTGAGCAGGCCGTTGGCCGCCTCGAACCGGCCGTCCGGCAGCAGCCGCACCGTGTCCAGGCTCCACACCTCCCGTTCGGAGAGGGTGGCCGGGCTGCCCTGCAGGCCGCCGAACATCGGATCGCAGATCGGGCGGCTCGCCCCGCCCGGGAACACCTCCCGCGGGACGGGCCCGCACACGTCGTCCCAGGCGTACGAACTGCCGTCGGTGTAGGGCACCTGCTCGGACAGTTGGCCGTCGAAGCGGGGGTAGATGAGGCGGTGTTTCGTCACGTACACGTAGCGCGGCTTGGCCGGCGCGGTGGAGAGGCCGCGTTCGGCCACGAAGGTGGGGTCGACGCGGATCACCTGCCGGTCCAGACTCCGGTCGACGGCGTCGGTGACGTCGAACGACATGGGCACCGGTGCGGTGGAGTGGCCCAGCATCGCGATGGGCGCGGCCACGTCGACGCCGTCCACCGCCTTGACCTGTTCGTACTGGCCCGTGGTGATGCCACCGAAGAGGCCGGAGAGGTAGTTGGGGCGGACCAGCCGCCGCTCGACCTCCAGCGGAGTGCGCGTCCCCTTCGGACGGACGAGGATCTGGTACGCCGCCTCGGTGTTCCGCTCGACGGTGCCGGTGACGGCCAGTCGGGAGGTTGTGGTGGCCCCGGTCAGGACGACGAACCCGGTGGTCGCCACCAGTACGCCGACCAGCAGGGCCACCGACCGCCCCGCACGGCCGCGAAGCTGCCCCCAGATGACGTGGAACATTCGCGCCTCCCCGTGTGCTGACTCACACTGTGCGCGATACATTGTGACAATGCAAGGCCCCTCCGGGGCGCCTGTCCGGAACCGGATCGGAGGAGACGGTGGCGATCCAGCACGCGGTCCTGGCCCTGCTCGCCCGCGGCCCCAGCTACGGCTACGAGCTCAAGAGCGCCTTCGAGGCGGCGGTCGGGCCGCAGTGGGGGCCGCTCAACATCGGGCACCTCTACCAGATCCTCGACCGGCTGTCCCGGGACGGGCTGGTGGTCGCCGAGCGGCACGCCCAGCCGGTTAAGCCGGACCGGGTGGTCTACGAGATCACCGAGGCCGGCCGGACCGACCTCGATCGCTGGCTCGCCGAACCCAGCCCGCGCAGCGGCGGCTTCCGGGACGACTTCTTCCTCAAGGTGACCGCCGCCGCCCGGTCGGGCGAGGCCACCACCGTCCGCACCGTGCTGGCCAACCAGCGCGGCCACCTCATGCGGGAGCTGCGCAACCTCGACGGGTTGCGCCGCCGCTCCGAGGACCCGGTGGTCCGGCTGCTGCTCTCCGCCGCCGCCCGGCACGTCGAGGCGGACCTCGCCTTCGTCGACGACGCCGAGTCGGCGCTGCTCGCGGACGGGGGTGCCGCGCTCCGGGCCCTGGCGGCAGACCGGCCGGGCCCGGCGACGCCGGCAGCGGACGCCGGCCCGGCCCGTTCCGCGGGCTGACCCGCCGGTCGGCGGAGCGCCGTCGACCGGGGCGCCGCCCGACTCGCAGGGTGCGCCGGCGGGCGTCACGGGCCAGGCGCTGCCCGGCGCGGTAGGTGAGGCGCGTCCGGGGTTAGGCGCTGCCCGACCCCGCAGGTGCGCCGGCGGGCCGTCAGGCCGGCGTCAGCGGCGCGCCACCCGGCGCAGGAACCGGTCGGCCAGGTCGAGGACCTGGTCGCGGCCCAGCTCCAGGGCTGGGCCGGCCACCGTCACCTCGGTCAGCGCCAGGCCGGGCACCTCGGTGTCCCGCCAGCCGCCGGCGAACCACGCCTTCTCCTCCTCGGCGAGCGCGAGGTTGGCGGCGTCCAGCGCTTCCGCCGGGTGCGGCAGCCAGAGCCGGAACTGATGGGTGTGCGGCGGGGCCGGGTGGACCCGGGCGCCCGGCAGGGCGGCCAACGCCTCGGCCACCACCTTCGCGTGCGCCACGTAGCCGGGCAGCCGCGGCAGCTCCCCCTCCAGCCCGGCGAGCGCGGCGAGGGCCGCCGGCCACTGCTGGAACAGGGTGCCGCCGAACCGGTGCCGCCAGGCGCGGGCGTACCGCACCAGCTCGGCGTCGCCGGCCAGCGCCGCGCCGGAGTGGCCGCCCAGGGACTTGTAGAACGAGACGTACGTGCTGTCCGCCAGAGCCGCGATCTCGGCCGCCGAGTGCCCGAGGTGGACGGTGGACTCCCAGAGCCGGGCCCCGTCCAGGTGCACCCGGGCGCCCCGCTGCCGGGCCGCGCCGGCCACCGCCACCAGCTCGTCCCAGGCCGGCAGCACGAACCCGGCGTCCCGCAGCGGCAGCTCCAGGAAGAGCGTGCCGATCGGCTCGTCGAGCGCGGCCACCTCCTCAGCCGTCGGGTTGCGCGGCGCCGCCGTGGTGCGCACCGCCCGCAGGCCACCGAGCACCGCGTACGCGTCGCGCTCGTGCACCAGCGGGTGGCTGAGCGGATGCAGACCGACGGCGTGCCGACCGGTCAGCTCGGCGCCGTAGCGCATCGCGACCTGCTGGGCCATGGTGCCGGTGGGGAAGAGGGCCGCCGCCTCGACGCCGAGCAGCTCGGTGACCCGCCGTTCGAGCTGGTCCACCGCCCCGCCCTCGCCGTAGAAGTCCGGCAGCAGGTCGTCGGGGACGGCCGCACCGAGCGCCGCGAGCTGCTCCCGCACCGAAGTCGGCCGGACGCCGGAGAGCACCGTGTCGCAGTCGCGCTGGGCGGCGAGCCGGCGCATCCGCTCGGCGTACGCGTCGGTCATGCGTCCTCCTTGAGCCGGCGCAGCCGGGTGACCGCCTCGGTGAGCACCTCGGGCCGCTTGCAGAACGCGAACCGGACCAGCCGCCGGCCCGCCTCCGCGTCGTCGTAGAAGACCTGGGTCGGCACCGCCACCACGCCGCAGCGTTCCGGCAGCGAGCGGCAGAACTCCACCCCGTCCCGCCCGCCGAGCGGGGTGACGTCGGCGGTGACGAAGTACGTCCCCTCGGGCGCCAGCACCCCGAACCCGGCGTCGGTGAGCCCGGCGACGAGCTGGTCCCTCCGCCGCTGCATCCCGTCCTGGAAGCCGGCGAAGTACGTGTCCGGCAGGCCGAGCGCGACCGCCACGGCCGGTTGCAGCGGCCCGGCGTTGACGAAGGTGAGGAACTGCTTCACCCGCAGCACGGCGGCGACCAGCGGCGCCGGGCCGCTCACCCAGCCGACCTTCCAGCCGGTGCAGGAGAACGTCTTGCCCGCCGAGGAGATGCGCAGCGTCCGCTCGCGCATGCCGGGAAGCGTCGCCAGCGGCAGGTGCGGGGCGGCGGCGTCGGTGAAGACCAGGTGCTCGTAGACCTCGTCGGTCACCGCGTACGCGCCGTGCTCCTGGCACAGCTCGGCGACCAGGGCCAGCTCGTCGGCGGTGAACACCTTGCCGGTCGGGTTGTGCGGGGTGTTCAGCAGCACGAGCCGGGTACGCGGCCCGAACGCGGCGCGCAGCTCCGCCGGGTCGAAGGCGTACCGGCCGTCGGCGCCGGGACGCAGGGTCACCGGGCGGCGGACCGCGCCGGCCAGGGCGATCGAGGCCGCGTACGAGTCGTAGTAGGGCTCGAAGCAGACCACCTCGTCGCCCGGCTCGCAGAGGGCGAGGATGCTCGCCGCGATCGCCTCGGTGGCGCCGGCCGTCACCACGATCTCGTCGTCCGGGTCGTACTCCAGGCCCCAGAACCGGCGCTGGTGTGCCGCGACGGCCGCGCGCAGCGCCGGGATGCCCGGGCCCGGCGGGTACTGGTTGTGGCCGGTGTGCAGCGCCTCGGCGGCCGCGGCGAGCATCTCCGGCGGGCCGTCGGTGTCGGGGAAGCCCTGCCCGAGGTTGACCGCGCCGGTGCGCACGGCCAGCGCGGACATCTCGGCGAAGATGGTGGTGCCGAACGGCCGCATCCGGGCCACCAGCGGATCGGTCGTCGTCACGCCGGCCAGCCTACGGCCCGGCGCCCGCGCCGCAAGACCACCGCCCACCCGCCGCCGGTGTCACCACCCGAAGCAGGTCGCGATCCCTCCCGTGGCGCTCGAATCCCGGGAGACGACCTTCCCGTCGATGGTGATCCGGCAGGTCAGCCCGTCGCGACGTTGGTCATCGGGCAGGGCGACGATCTGCACCCGCTTCCGGTCGTCGGCGGTGAACGCCAGCCGCCACGGTGGCTGCATCCCGTCGACGTGGAGGAAGTCGCCGTTGGCGTCGTAGAAGTCGACGTTCGCCGCGCCCGTGCCGGTGACCTCGTACACCACAGTGAAGCGGCCCCGCCCGCCGGACGGGGTGGTGGCGGGGACCGGCGGCGCGGCCTCCGTGGGCGTGGGTTCCCCGCCGGGGCCGCCGTCCGGCTCGCCGAATCCCGGCTCGTCGAAGTCGGGCTCGTAGGGCTGGCCCGAGGTGGCCGAGTCGTCGACGAAGCTGCCGAGCACGCCGAGGCCGACGCAGCCGCAGAAGGCGAGCACCAGGGCGATGACCACGGTCACCACGACGGCCACGATCCACCCGCCGGTCGACCGGCGTGGCGCTCCCGTCGGGTACGCGTACGGCGGCGGGTAGCCGGCCGGCGGCCATCCCGACCCGGGAGAGCCGCCGGGCCAGGGCGGTGCGGGCGCCGCCCCCGGGGCGCCGGCCGGATGCCCCGGCGGGGCGGGCTGGCGCACCGTGCCGCCCGGGGCGTGCGGACCGGGGAACGGCGGCTCTGCTCCCGGGGTGGCCCAGCCGGCCGGGCCCGGCGTTGCTCCCGGCGTCGTGCCACCAGCCGGGCCCGGCGCTGTCGTCGGGTCCGCACCCGGCCCCGGGGGAGCGGGTGCCCCGGCGGCGCCCGGCGCGGCGTACCCGGGCTGGGACCACGGGCCCGCCGGCCCGCCCGGCGGAGCGGACCCGGGCGCGGCCCACGGGCTGGGGGTCCAGGGCTCGGGGGCCCAGGGGGCGGGTGGCGCCCAGGGCTGTGGAGCGGCGAGCGGGTCCGGCGGGCTCCAGGTCGTGGGCTCCGGAGCGGTCGGGTCGCTCGGGCCGCCGCTGTGCCCCGGTTCGGGGGTGGGGGTCGTCTCGGACATCGTTCAGCTCGCAGGGGCCGGCGCGGACGACCGCGGGACGGGCGTGGTCGGAGGCGTCGCACCGACCGGGGGCCCTCAATGTACGGCCCGACGACCAGACCTCGCGTCCCCCGTGCGCGCGGTCCTCCCGGACCCGTCCATCGATGGGCCAGGGTGGCCGCGGCTGGATGCGAGGTTTGTCCGATCCTCGCCATCCGCTCACCGGTTCGCTCAAATTCAGTGATCGTTTACCCGGCTTCCGAGCACACGTGGTGAGCGAAACTGGGTTAGGCTGCGGACCATGTGTGGAATCGTGGGTTACGCCGGTGCGCGCCCGGCGCTCGGCATCGTGCTGGACGGACTGCGGCGGCTGGAGTACCGCGGCTACGACTCGGCGGGCGTCGCCGTCGTCTGCGACGACGAGCTGCTGATCGAGAAGAAGGCCGGCAAGCTGGCGAACCTGGAGAAGGTTCTCGCCGAGCGCGCCGCCGCCGACCCCGAGTCCTGCGCCGCCAGCCCGATCGGCATCGGCGACGGCACCACCAGCATCGGCCACACGCGGTGGGCCACCCACGGCGGCCCGACCGACCGCAACGCCCACCCGCACCTCTCCCCGGACGGCCGCGTCGCCGTGATCCACAACGGCATCATCGAGAACTTCGCGAAGCTCCGCGCCGAGCTGGAGGCCGACGGCGTCGAGTTCACCAGCGACACCGACACCGAGTGCGCCGCGCACCTGCTCGCCCGTTCGCTGGCCGACCTGCGCTCGGCCGGCGAGGTCGACAGCCCGCAGCTGCTCGCCTCCGCCATGCGGCTGGTCTGCCAGCGGCTGGAGGGCGCCTTCACGCTGCTCGCCGTCGACGCCGGCATCCCCGGCGCGGTCGTCGGCGCCCGGCGCAACTCGCCCCTCGTGGTCGGCCGCGGTGACGGCGAGAACTACCTGGCCAGCGACGTGGCCGCGTTCATCGAGCACACCCGCGACGCGGTCGAGCTGGGCCAGGACCAGATCGTCCTGATCACCCCGGAGAGCATCGAGATCACCGACTTCGCCGGCCAGCCCGCGACCGGCAAGGACTTCCACATCGACTGGGACTCGTCGGCCGCCGAGAAGGGTGGCTACGACTGGTTCATGCTCAAGGAGATCGAGGAGCAGCCGCAGGCCATCGCCGACACGCTGCTCGGCCGGCTCACCGAGAGCGGTGAGATCGCCCTCGACGAGGTCCGCCTCAGCGAGCAGGACCTGCGCGACGTCGACAAGATCTTCATCGTGGCCTGCGGCACCGCCTACCACTCCGGGCTGGTCGCCAAGTACGCCATCGAGCACTGGACCCGGATCCCCTGCGAGGTGGAGCTGGCCAGCGAGTTCCGCTACCGCGACCCGGTGTTGGACCGGTCCACGCTGATCGTGGTGATCTCGCAGTCCGGCGAGACCATGGACACCCTCATGGCGCTGCGCCACGCCAAGGAGCAGAAGGCCCGGGTGCTGGCCATCTGCAACACCAACGGCTCGACCATTCCGCGCGAGTCCGACGCCGTGCTCTACACCCACGGCGGGCCGGAGATCGCGGTCGCCTCCACCAAGGCGTTCCTCACCCAGCTCGTCGCCTGCTACCTGATCGGCCTGCACCTGGCCCAGGTGCGCGGGATCAAGTTCGCCGACGAGGTGGGCGCCGTGGTGTCCCAGCTCCAGGAGATGCCGGGCAAGCTGCGCGAGCTGCTCGACCGCATCGAGCCGGTCCGCGAGCTGGCCCGCGACCTGAAGTCGGAGCCGACCGTGCTGTTCATCGGCCGGCACGTCGGCTACCCGGTGGCCCTCGAAGGCGCGCTGAAGCTCAAGGAGCTGGCGTACATGCACGCCGAGGGCTTCGCCGCCGGCGAGCTCAAGCACGGCCCGATCGCGCTGATCGACAAGGGCACCCCGGTCATCTGCATCGTGCCGTCGCCGGTCGGCCGGGGCATGCTGCACGACAAGGTCGTCTCCAACATCCAGGAGGTGCGCGCCCGCGGCGCCCGCACCATCGTGATCGCGGAGGAGGGCGACGAGGCGGTGGTCCGCTACGCCGACCACCTGATCTACGTGCCGCGCACGCCGACGCTGCTGGCGCCGCTGGTGACCACCGTGCCGCTCCAGGTGCTCGCCGCCGAGATCGCCGCCGCCCGCGGTCACGACGTCGACCAGCCCCGAAACCTGGCCAAGTCGGTCACCGTCGAGTAGTCGACCCGGTCGCGGCCCCTCCGTCCCACGGCGGAGGGGCCGCGCCGTTTCCGGCCCCGGTGCGGTCATCGGCCCAGCACGATCCGCGCCATCCCGTCCAGCGCGGGGTTGCCGGGGTCCCAGTAGCCGGCGTGCCCGTGGCGCCCGCTGCGGAAGCGCCGGCCGCCGAAGCCCGGGGAGCTCGGGTCCTCGCCGAACCAGAGCCGGTCGTCATGCGGGTCGAGCAGCGCGGCCGCCGGGCCGAGCGGTGTGCCGGCCAGCACCGCTCGGCGGGCCAGCTCGTCGGGCGGCCGGGCCAGCCGGATCACGTCGTCCGGCGCGGTGGCGGCCCACACCTGGCCGGGCGGCATCCGCAGCTCGGCCGCGTGGTCGACGCCCACTCCGGGAGAGCCCACGAAGACCAGGGCGTCGGCGCTCAGCCCGTGGTCACGGGCCGCCGTGCCGACCACCACCGAGCCGTAGCTGTGCCCCAGCACGGTCTGCCGGGCGGGCGGCCCCTCGTGCGAGGCACGCAGCCCCTCCTGGAACCGGTGCAGGGCCGGCCCGGCGTCCTCGGCCTGCCGCCCGCGCGCCGCCTCGTGCAGGAAGTCCGGCGCGTCGTAGTCCAGCCAGAGCACGGCCGCCGCCTCCGTGCCCGGGTCGAGCGCTGCGCACCGGTCCAGCACCCGGGCGGCCCGGCCCAGCTCGCCCGGGGCGTCGGCGAGGTCCGCGGTCATCCCCGGCACGTAGGTCAGCACCGCGCCGGCCCGGTCCGGGTTGCCGAGCGCCACCACGGCCCGCCCGTCCCCGGCCGGATCCAACCCCAGGAGGTACGCCCGCGGCGCCCCGGGCGCGGCCAGCCGCTCGCCGAGCCCGTCGAGGCCGCGCAGCGCCGCCTCCACCGCGGCGAGCCGGGCCAGCCGGGCCAGTTCGAGCGGCCCGGCCGGCCGCGCGCGCAGCAGCCCGGCGCGCCGCTCCACGAGCTCCGCCCGGCGCCGGGCCAGCACCAGCCGGTTGGCCTGGTCGCGGGCCGCCACGGGCACCCCGTCGAGGCGGCCGACCCGGTCCGGTTCGCGGCTCACCAGCCACCGGCGCTCGGCCGGGGTGAGGCCGGCCCACCAGCGGCGCACCTCGGCCGGCCCGGCCCCGGCCGACGGTCGCCAGGCCGGCGGGACGCTCACCCAGCCGGTCACGGCCCCCGCCGCCAGCTCCGCCAGCCGGCCGGCCGCCTCCCGGTCGGCCGCCCCGGCCAGCGCCAGCGCCCCCCGGATCTCGGTACCCGCCTGCGCCACCGCCGGACCGACCAGCCAGGCGGGCCGGGGTCGGGCCGGATCCGGCCGGACCGCCCCGGCCCGGTCCACGAGCAGGCCGCCGGCATCGGCGTGCGCCACGGCGGCGCCGAGCCGGGCCCGGGCCGCGGCCACCCGGGCGGCGAACTCGGCAAGCACCTGGTCGACCTCGATGAGCGCGGGCAGCAGGTCGGTCAGCGCGGTGCGCAGCTCGCCGATCCGCCCCTGCGCGGTGTCCGAGGCCGTGCCCGACCAGCCGGTCCGCAGCGCGCCGAGCCGGGCGCTCAGCCCGTCGGCCCGGCGCCGGACCGGGCCGGTCAGCCCCCGCCACGCCGCACCCGCCGCGGCCCAGGCCCCCGGGTCGGCCCGCCAGAGCTGCGCGTAGCCGACGGGTTCCTCCGCGGCCCGCTGGCGGAGCCCGGTCGACGGCACCTGCGCCGCCTGCCCACGGAGTCCGGCAGGCGGGCGCGGTCGCCCAGCCGGCCGGCCCGCGGGCGCCCCGGCCGGGGGCGCGATGGTGCCGGCCGGGGGGCGGGGCCTCCCGGCCAGGGGCACGACGGTGCCGGCCGGGGAGCGGAGCGGAGCCGCCACGGCCCCGCCCGGCGTTCGGCCGCCCCGCCCCGCCGCCCGGGAGCCGGCCGCGCTGCTCATCGGGGGAGCCCGGCGAGACGGCGGGCGGCCCGCTCGTCGACCGCCTCGTAGCCGTCGGCGGCCGCCCGGAGCGCCTCGGCGGTGGCCGCCACCCGCGCGGCGAGCGACCCGAACCAGCGCTGCGCCGCCGCCTCCAGCTCGGCCAGCGTCACCCCGGCCCGCCAGCCGTCGGCCGGCACCACCAGGCCCGGCTCGGTGGCCGGCCCGCGGGCCAGCCGGTAGGCGTCGTCGGCCAGCTCCCGGGCCACCCCGCGCAACAGCTCCGGCTCGACGCTGAACGGCTCCTCGCCCATCGGCGACCTCCCTGCGACCTGGCGGACGGACAGCCGGGACGCTACGGATCGGCGGACCACCTGCGCCGGCCCTGTGGACAACGGGCGGTCGGGCGTATCACGGGTTTTCCACAGGGGTTGTCCACGACCGATCCACGGCCCGGCGCGCCGGTAGGGTGAGTCCGTGATCGTGGCTGTCGGCATCGACGTCGTGCTGGTGGACCGGTTCGCCCGGTCGCTGGCGCGCACGCCGTCGCTCGCCGGCCGCCTCTTCACGGACGCCGAGCGGTCCACCCGCTCCGGCGGTCCGCGCTCGCCCGAGTCCCTGGCGGCCCGGTTCGCGGCCAAGGAGGCGGTGGCCAAGGCGCTCGGCGCGCCGGCCGGGCTCCAGTGGCACGACTGTGAGGTCGCCTCCGATCCGGAGGGCCGCCCCTGGCTGACCGTGTCCGGCACGGTGGCCGCCGCGGCGGCCGAGCGCGGGATCAACCGCTGGCACCTGTCGTTGTCGCATGACGGCGGGATCGCGTCGGCCATGGTGGTCGCGGAACAGTGAGCCGACCCGGCGGGTCGGTCGGCCGGTCCGGGACGAACGGGACAGACGGACGGGACGGGGTGGCATGAGACCGGTGTGGCGGGTCGCGGACGTACGCGCGGCGGAGGCGGGCCTGATGGCCACCCTGCCGCCCGGGGCGCTCATGCAGCGGGCCGCCGCCGGGCTGGCCCGCCGGTGCGCGCTGCTGCTCGGCGAGCGGGGCGGCGTCTACGGCGCCGGGGTGCTGCTGCTGATCGGCTCCGGCGACAACGGCGGCGACGCCCTCTACGCGGGCGCGCACCTGGCCCGCCGGGGAGCG
This sequence comes from Micromonospora sp. NPDC005707, assembly GCF_040631005.1. Lineage (NCBI taxonomy): Bacteria > Bacillati > Actinomycetota > Actinomycetes > Micromonosporales > Micromonosporaceae > Micromonospora > Micromonospora sp. NPDC005707. The sequence continues at coordinate 312,806 of NZ_JBEXYR010000002.1, read as the reverse complement.
GCGGTCGCCGCCCTGCTGCTCACCCCCGGCCGGGCGCACGCCGAGGGGCTGGCCGCGCTGCGGACCGCCGGCGGGCGCGTCGTCGACCGGCCACCGGCCGTGGTCGACCTGGTGCTCGACGGGATCGTCGGGATCGGCGGCACCGGCGGGCTCCGGGAGACCGCCGACCAGCTCGCCGCGAGCCTGGCCGAGCGGATCGGGCGGGACGGCACGCGGGCCACCGTGGTCGCGGTGGACGTGCCGAGCGGCGTCGCCGTGGACACCGGGCATGTGCCGCTCACCGCCTCCGGCCGGCCCTGCGCGGTGCGCGCCGACGTGACGGTCGCCTTCGGCGCGCTGAAGCCGGCCCTGGTGGTCGGCCCGGCCGCGCCGCTCGCCGGGCACGTCGAGCTGGTCGACATCGGGCTGAGGCCGTGGCTGCGCGGCACCCCGGCGTTGCGCGTCACCGAGTGGTCCGACCTGGTCGACTGGTGGCCCCGGCTCGGCCCGTCCTCGGAGAAGTACAGCCGGGGCGTGGTCGGGGTGGCAACCGGCTCGGCCACCTACCCGGGCGCGGCGGTGCTGTCGGTCAGCGGCGCGCTGGCCGGCCCCACCGGCATGGTCCGCTACGCGGGCGGCGCCCGCGCGGAGGTGCTGCACCAGCACCCGTCGGTGATCGCCACCGACCGGGTCGCCGACGCCGGCCGGGTGCAGGCCTGGATCTGCGGCTCGGGGCTGGGCACCGGCGAGGAGTCCGCCGCCGCACTGCGCGCGGTGCTCGCCGCGCCGGTGCCGGCGGTCCTCGACGCCGACGCGCTCACCCTGCTGGTCGACGGCAAGCTGGCGGACCGGCTGCGCGGGCGGGACGCGCCGATCGTGGTGACCCCGCACGACCGCGAGTACGCCCGGCTGTGCGGCGAGACCCCGGGTTCGGACCGGGTCGGGGCGGCGCTGCGGCTGGCCGCCTGGATGAACGCGGTGGTGCTGCTCAAGGGCGACCGCACGATCATCGGCACCCCCGACGGCCGCGCCTACGTCAACCCGACCGGCACCCCGGTGCTGGCCACCGGAGGGACCGGGGACGTGCTGGCCGGGCTGCTCGGCTCGTTGCTCGCCGCCGGGCTGGCCCCGGAGCGGGCGGCCGCCGCGGCGGCGTACCTGCACGGGCTGGCCGGCCGGGAGGCGGCGCGGGGCGGTCCGGTGACCGCACCCGACGTGGCTACCGCGCTGCGACCGGTGCTGGCCCGACTGCCCTGACCGGGGCGGCGGCCGACGGGCCGGTCGCGCGGCTCGCGACCATGGTGATCACCGGCGGAAGTAGGCTGAGGGCATGTGGCAGTCGGAGGTACGCGTCGACCTGGACGCGATCCGGGAGAACGTGGCCCGGCTCAAGTCGGGCGCCAGCGCCGAGCTGATGGCGGTGGTCAAGGCCGACGGCTACGGCCACGGCATGGTTCCGGCGGCCCGCGCGGCGCTCGACGCCGGGGCGGACTGGCTCGGCGTCTGCACCCTCGACGAGGCGCTCCTGCTGCGGCAGGAGGGGGTCACGGCGCCCGTGCTGGCCTGGCTCCTCGATCCGGGGCTGCCCCTGCACGACGGGGTCGCGGTCGGCGTCGACCTGGGCTGCGCGAGCCTCATCCAGCTCGACGAGATGATCGAGGCGGGCCGGCGGGCGGACCGTCCGGCCCGGCTGCACCTCAAGATCGACACCGGGCTGTCCCGCGGCGGGGCCACCGTGGCCGACTGGCCGGCGCTGCTGGAGGCCGCCGCGAAGGCCCAGGCCGACGGCCTCGTCGAGGTGGTCGGCGTGTGGAGCCACTTCGTCTACGCGGACTCGCCCGGCCACCCCACCACCGACCGGCAGTTGGCGGTGTTCCACGAGGGGCTGGAGATGGTGGAGCGGGCCGGCTTGCGCCCCCGCTACCGACACCTCGCCAACTCGGCGGCCACGCTCACCCGCCCGGACACCCACTTCGACCTGGTCCGGCCCGGCCTGGCTGTCTACGGCCTCTCGCCGATCGAGGGGGAGCAGTTCGGCCTGCGCCCGGCGATGACCGCCCGGGCCCGGGTGATGCTGACCAAGCGCGTCCCGGCCGGCACCGGCGTCTCCTACGGCCACACCTACCTCACCGAGCAGGAGGCGAACCTGGCGGTCGTCCCGCTCGGCTACGCCGACGGGGTGCCCCGGCACGCCTCGAACACCGGCCCGGTGCAGCTCGGCGGCAAGCGGCGGACCATCTCGGGGCGGGTCTGCATGGACCAGTTCGTCATCGACTGCGGCGAGGACGAGGTGGCCGCCGGGGACGTGGCGACGCTCTTCGGCAGCGGCGCGGACGGCGAGCCCACCGCCGACGACTGGGCCGAGGCGGTCGGCACCATCAACTACGAGATCGTGACCCGGTTCGGCGGCGTCCGGGTGCCGCGCGTCTACGACGGCGAGCGGCCGTGAGCGCGAGGAGTGAGTCGGGGTTGCGAGCCCCGCAGTGGCGAGCCGAGGCTGCACTGTGAGCGCGAGGAGTGAGTCGGGGTTGCGAGCCCCGCAGTCGCGAACCGAGGCTGCACTGTGAGCGCGAGGAGTGAGCCGGGGTTGCGAGCCCCGCAGTCGCGAGCCGAGGCTGCACTGTGAGCGCGAGGAGTGAGCCGGGGTTGCGAGCCCCGCGGTCGCGAATCGAGGCGGCACAGTGAGTCAGCGGTTCCGGGTTCCCCGGCCGCGGACCGCCGCCGGCCGGGTCGCCGGGGTGGTCGGCGCCGCGCTCGGTGTGGCCGCCGCCGGGCTCGCCGCCGGGGTGGTGAGCGAGCGGGTCCTGGTCCGCCGCCTCAAGTCCGACCCCGCGGATCCCTGCGCCGACGAGGTCTTCGGCGATCTGCGCCACGACGCCGCGTACCTGCTGGAGATGCCGGACGGCACGGACATCCACGTGGAGGTGGTCGAGCCGACCCGCCCGGTCGCCGGGCACCCCACCGTGGTGCTGGTGCACGGCTTCTGCCTGGACATGGGCACGTTCCACTTCCAGCGGAAGATGCTCGCCGCGCGCGGCGACTACCGGGTCGTCGCGTACGACCAGCCCGGGCACGGCCGCTCCGGGAAGCTGGAGGGCGGCGACTACGACCTGGCCGCGCTGGGCCACACCCTGCGGCGGGTGATCGACGAGGTGGCGCCGGAGGGGCCGCTGGTGCTGGTCGGCCACTCGATGGGCGGCATGACGATCATGGCGCTGGCCGAGCTCTATCCGGAGCTGTTCGGTGACCGGGTGGTCGGCACGGTGCTGATGGCCACCTCGGGTGGGCTGCTCGCGGAGACGAAGCTGGTGGCGCCCGCGCTGCTCGGTCGGGTCGGCGCGCCGGTGATCTACATGATGAGCAACGCCACCCGGTACGGCGGCACGGTGATCGACAAGGCCCGCAAGTCGACGTCCAACGTCGCCTGGCTGCTCACTCGCAGGTACGGCTTCGGCACTCCGAAGCCCAGCCCGGCCCTGGTGTCGTACGTCGAGACGATGAACTCCCGCACCTCGGCCGACACGGTCACCCGCTACCTGCGCACCCTGGCCACCCACTCCCGGTTCCCGGCGCTGGCGGCGCTGGCCGGCACGCCGGTGCTGGTGATCGTGGGGGACAAGGACATGATCACGCCGGTGACCCACTCCGAGGAGATCGTGCGGCGGCTGCCGCACGCCGAGTTCGTGAAGATCCACGACAGCGGGCACGTGGTGATGCTGGAGCACGCCGACGAGGTGAACGCGGCGCTGGAGAGGTTCCTGGAGGCGCTGTGAGCGCGAGGAGTGAGCCGGGTGACGCGGTGAGCGTGGTGGTGGAGCTGAAGACGATCGACGACACCCACGAGTTCGGCCGCCGGCTGGCCGGTGTGCTGCGCGCCGGTGACCTGCTGCTGCTCAGCGGCCCGCTGGGCGCTGGCAAGACGGCGCTGACCCAGGGCATCGGCGCCGGCCTCGGCGTGCGCGGCGACATCACCTCGCCGACCTTCGTGATAGCGCGGGTGCACCGGCCGGATCCGGCGCGGGGTGGCCGGGTGTCCCTGGTGCACGCCGACGCGTACCGGCTGGGGGAGTCGGCCGACCCGCGCGCCGAGATCGACGACCTGGACCTGGACGCCTCGGTGGACGAGGCGGTCACCGTGGTCGAGTGGGGCGAGGGGATGGTCGAGCAGCTGGTCGACGCCCACCTGCGGGTGCGCATCGACCGGCGGGACGACGACACCCGGGTGGTCAGCCTGGAGCCGGTCGGCGGCGACTGGGCCCGGCGGCTGGCCACCCTGGACTGACCGGCTGTCACACCCGCTGCCTACAGTGCCGGGGACCGATCCGACGCGGTGAAAGGTTGCCGATGCCCGACGACGCTCCGACCCTCGACCTGCTGGCGCTCCTGCCGGACGCCTGGCGGACGGCGCTCACTCCGCACCTCGACCCGGCCCGCACCGCGGCGCTGGCCGAGTTCGTCGCCGGGGAATACGCCACCCGCACCGTCTTCCCGCCGGTCGAGGACCTGTTCTCCGCCTACCGGCTGTGCGGGCCGGCGGAGACCCGGGTGCTGATCCTCGGGCAGGACCCCTACCACCGGGTGGGGCAGGCGCACGGGCTGAGCTTCAGCGTGCGCGAGGGGGTCACGGTGCCGCCGTCGCTGCGCAACGTCTTCAAGGAGCTGGGCGAGGACCTGGGCGTGCCGAAGCCGGCCGGCGGCAACCTGAGCGGCTGGGCGGCGCAGGGCGTGCTGCTGCTCAACGCGGTGCTGACCGTCCGGCAGGCCACTCCGGGCTCGCACGCCAACCGGGGCTGGGAGGAGTTCACCGACGCCACCATCCGGGCCCTGGACGCGCTCGACCAGCGGGTGGTCTTCCTGCTCTGGGGCGGCTACGCGCGCAAGAAGGCGGCCCTGGTCACCAACCCGCAGCACGTGGTGCTGGAGGCCGGCCACCCGAGCCCGATGAACCCGCGCGGCTTCCTCGGCAGCCGCCCGTTCAGCGCGGCCAACAAGGCCCTCGCCGACGCCGGCCTGCCCACCGTCGACTGGGAACGCACCGCCGGCTGACCGTCGGCGCGGTGCTCGCCGGCCGGGCCCGCGGCGCAGTCCTGCCGTCCTGGCGGGAGAGCGGCCGGACGGCGAGCGAGCCGAGCCGGGAGGCGGGAGGGGCGTCACCGCCGGTAACCGGGGCGGCGACTAGGCTGGCATACCGTGCTCGTACTCGTGGTGGACTCCTCGACGCCCGCGGTGACCGCGGCGCTGGTCGAGGTCTCGGCGGACGGCGTCGCGGCCCGCGCGCAGCGGTGCACGGTCGACGCGCGGGCCCACGGCGAGCTGCTCGCCCCGCAGGTCGACGCGGTGCTGGCCGACGTCGACGCCCGCCCCGCCGACCTGGCCGCGATCGTCGCCGGGCTCGGCCCCGGGCCGTTCACCGGGCTGCGGGTCGGCCTCGTCACGGCCGCCACCATGGGCCAGGTGCTCGGCATCCCCACCTACGGGGTCTGCTCGCTGGACGGGATCGGTCACCCGGCGGCCGCCGGCGAGCCGGTCCTGGCGGCCAGCGACGCCCGGCGCCGGGAGGTCTACTGGGCCGTCTACGACGGCGCCGGCCAGCGCATCGCCGGGCCGAACGTGGACACCCCGGCGGTCGCCGCCGGGCGGGCCCGGGACCTGGCCGTCACGGTGGCGGTCGGTGACGGCGCGCACCGGTACGCCGACGTCCTCGGCCTGCCGGTGCGGAAGGAGCCCCGGTACCCGGACGCCGTGGCGCTGGCCCGCCTGGCCGCCGAGCGGATCCGCGCGGGCGCCCCCGGTGAACTGCTCACCCCGCTCTACCTGCGCCGCCCGGACGCGGTCGCGGCCACCGGCCACAAGCCGGTGCTTCAATGAGCCAGGTTCGACTGGGCCGGTTCCGCTGGTGGCACGTCGATGAGGTGCTGCCCCTGGAGGCGGACCTGTTCGGCGCCGAGCGGTGGTCCCCGGCGATGTTCTGGAACGAGCTCGCCAACGGCCATCACTACCTGGTCGCCACCGACGACGACGGCACGGTGCTCGGCTACGCCGGGCTGATGGTGGCCCCGCCCGACGAGGCCTGGGTGCAGAACATCGCGGTCCGCCGCGACGCGCAGCGCCGGGGGATTGGCCGGCTGCTGCTGGAGGCGCTGCTCGCCGAGGCGGCCCGGCGCGGGGTGCGCAGCACGCTGCTGGAGGTCGCCGCGGACAACGCCCCCGCCCAGCGGCTCTACGCGATGTACGGCTTCGAGCCGATCGGCGTGCGCCGCGGCTACTACCAACCGAGCAACACCGACGCGCTGGTCATGCAGCGCAACGAGGACTGACGCGCATGGCTGACGAACCACTGATCCTCGGCATCGAGACCTCCTGCGACGAGACCGGGGTGGGCATCGTCCGCGGGCACACCCTGCTGGCGGACGCGCTCGCCTCCAGCGTCGAGGAGCACGCCCGGTTCGGTGGCGTGGTGCCCGAGGTGGCCAGCCGCGCCCACCTGGAGGCCATCGTGCCGACCATGGACCGGGCGCTGCGCGAGGCCGGGGTGACGATCGCCGACATCGACGCGATCGCCGTGACCTCCGGGCCGGGCCTGGCCGGCGCGCTGCTCGTCGGGGTCGCCGCCGCCAAGGGGTACGCGGTGGCCGCCGAGAAGCCGGTGTACGGGGTGAACCACCTCGCCGCGCACGTGGCCGTGGACACCCTGGAGCACGGTCCGCTGCCCGAGCCGGCCATCGCCCTGCTGGTCTCCGGCGGGCACTCCTCGCTGCTGCGCGTCGACGACCTGGCCCGGGAGGTCACGCCGCTCGGCGCGACCATCGACGACGCGGCCGGCGAGGCGTTCGACAAGGTGGCCCGGCTACTCGGGCTGCCCTTCCCGGGCGGCCCGTTCATCGACCGGGAGGCGCGGGCCGGTAACCCGGCGGCGATCGCGTTCCCGCGCGGGCTGACCGCGCCCAAGGACCTGGCCGGGCACCGTTTCGACTTCTCCTTCTCGGGCCTGAAGACGGCGGTGGCCCGCTGGGTGGAGGCGCGGCAGCGGGCCGGCGAGCCGGTGCCGGTGGCCGACGTGGCCGCGTCATTCCAGGAGGCGGTCTGCGACGTGCTGGTCGGCAAGGCTCTGGACGCCTGCCGCAGCAGCGGCATCGACACGCTGGTGATCGGCGGCGGGGTGGCGGCCAACTCGCGGCTGCGGGCGATGGCCGAGCACCGGGCGGCGAAGCACGGCGTCCGGGTGCGTACGCCCCGGCCGAAGCTCTGCACCGACAACGGCGCCATGGTGGCCGCGCTCGGCTCGCATCTGGTCGCCGCGGGCGTCGCCCCGAGCCGGCTGGACCTGCCGGCCGACTCCGCCATGCCGCTGACCGTGGTCAGCGTCTGAGGCGGGAGGGGACCGACGTGATCGTCCGGATGTGGGAGGCGAAGGCGGAGCCGTACGGGTTCGCCGACCTGATCACCTGGGTGTGCGAGACCGCGCTGCCCGAGTTCGAGCACGAACCGCTGCACCTGTCCAGCGAGGTGTTCTCCTCCACGGACCACCGGGTGGTGGTGATCTCGAGGTGGCGGAGCAGCCCGCGGGAGCTGCCCGAGCCGCCCATGCGGCTGGTCGCCCGGCCCCCGCACAGCTGGGACTTCACGCAGGTCGATCGCTGACCCGGCGGGCCGCCTGACCGGCGGGAAACTGGTTGGCGTCCACCCCGGCGCGGCACTTAGCGTCGGGTGGTCATGCGTTTCTCACCCGCCGGCGATCCCGGCGCCCCCGACACCCGGTCCGCCACCCGTTACCTGGTCTGGCTCGCCGGTCGGCACCCCCTGCTCTTCGGCGGCGCCATCGCCCTCGGCGTCACCTGGATGGTGGCCCAGGCGCTGATGCCGGCCGCCGTCGGCCGGGCCATCGACGCCGGCCTGGCCCACCGTGACCCGGACGCCCTGCTCCGCTGGGGTCTCGTCCTGCTCGGGCTGGGCGTCGTCCAGGCGACGACGGGCATCCTGCGGCACCGCTGCGCGGTGCACAACTGGCTCGGCGCCGCCTACCGGACCGTGCAGGTCACCGTGGACGCCACCAACCGGCTCGGCGCCGCGCTGCCCCGCCGGGTCGCCGCGGGTGAGGTGGTGAGCATCGGTACGGCCGACATCGAGCACATCGGCAGCGCGGTCGACATCACCGCCCGGGGCACCGGCGCGGTGGTCGCGATCGCCACCGTGTCGGTGATCCTGCTCACCGCCTCCGTGCCGCTCGGCCTCGTGGTGGTGCTCGGGGTGCCGCTGCTCATGGGGCTGGTGGCGCTGCTCATCCGGCCGCTGCACCGGCAGCAGGCGGCGTACCGGGAGTCGACCGGTGAGCTGACCGCCCGGGCCGGCGACATCGTCTCCGGGCTGCGGGTGCTGCGCGGGGTGGGCGGGGAGCCGGTGCTGGGCGCCCGCTACCGGGAGCAGTCCCAGGCGCTGCGGGCCGACGGCCTGCGGGTGGCCCGGGTCGAGTCGCTCATCCAGGCCGCGCAGATCCTGCTGCCCGGCGTCTTCGTGGTGCTGGTGACCTGGCTCGGGGCGCGGTTCGCGCTGCGTGGCGAGATCAGCGCCGGCCAGTTGGTCTCCTTCTACGGCTACACGGCGTTCCTGGTCAGCCCGCTGCGCAACCTCACCGAGGCGGCCGACAAGCTGACCCGGGGGCACGTGGCGGCCCGGCGGGTGGTGCGGCTGCTCCGCCTCGCCCCCGAGTTCACCGACCCGGCGCGCCCGGTGCCGGTGCCCGAGGGGCCGGGCGAGCTGGTGGACGTGCGCTCCGGGCTGGTGCTGCGGCCGGGCCGGCTCACCGCGTTGGCCGCCACCGCGCCCGAGGACGCCACTGAGATCGCCGACCGGCTCGGCCGGTACGCCGACGGGGACGTGACGCTGCACGGCGTACCGCTGCGGGACGTGGCGCTGGCGACGGTGCGCGAGCGGATCCTGGTGGCCGACAACGACGCGCAGCTGTTCAGCGGCGCGCTCCGCACGGAGCTGGACCCGCACGACCGGGCGGATTCCCGCGCGGTCGAGGCGGCGCTCGTCGCGGCGAGCGCGACGGACATCGTCGAGGCGCTGCCCGGCGGCCTGGACGGCCCGGTCGCCGAGCGCGGCCGGGAGTTCTCCGGCGGGCAGCGGCAGCGGTTGCGGCTGGCCCGGGCGCTGGTCGCCGACCCGGAGACGCTGATCCTGGTCGAGCCGACCAGCGCGGTGGACGCGCACACCGAGGCGCGCATCGCCGACCGGCTGGCCGCCGCGCGACGCGGCCGGACGACGCTGGTCTGCACCACCAGCCCGCTGGTGCTCGGCCGCGCCGAGCACGTGGTCTTCGTGGAGGACGGCAAGGTGGTCGCCGAGGGCCGCCACGACGAGTTGCTCGCCGCCGAGCCCCGGTACCGGGCCACGGTGAGCCGGGAGGAGGACCGGTGAGCAACGCCCTGCCCGTCGCCGACGCGCAGCAGGTCCGCCGGTACGCGCGGGAGCTGTTCCGCCGCCACCCGCGCGGCCTGGCCGCCGCGCTCGGCCTGCACGCTCTCGCCGCGGCCGCCGGCCTGGTCGCGCCCCGGCTGCTCGGCGACCTGGTCGAGGGGATCTCGCGCGGGGTCGGCGCGGTGACCGTCGACCGGATCGCCCTGGCCATCGCCGGCTTCGTGGTCGCCCAGTCGGTGCTGGTCCGCTTCGCCCACCTGGCCTCGGCCCGGCTGGGCGAGCGGGTCCTCGCCGAGCTGCGCGAGGAGTTCGTCGACCGGGTGCTGGCCCTGCCGCTGTCCACGGTGGAGCGCGCCGGCACCGGCGACCTGCTCACCCGCACGTCCCGGGACGTCGCCGCGCTGTCCCGGACGGTCCGGTTCGCCGCACCGGAGACGCTGATCGCGGCGGTCACCGTGCTGCTGATCCTGGGCGCGCTGGTGCTGACCGGCCCGCTGCTGGTGCTGCCCTGTCTGCTCGCGGTGCCGATGCTGGTCGCCGGCACCCGCTGGTACCTGCGCCGGGCTCCCGCCGGCTACCTGCGGGAGAACGCCGCGTACTCCGACATCACCGACGGGATCAGCGAGACGGTCGAGGGCGCGCGGACCACCGAGGCGCTGCGCCAGGCGGCCCGCCGCCGGGCCCGCACCGATGCCGACATCCGCCGGTCGTACGCGGCCGAGTACTACACCCTGAACCTGCGGACGGTGTTCTTCCCGATCGCCGAGATCGGCTACGTGCTGCCGGTGGCCGGCACGCTGCTGCTCGGCGGCTGGTTCTACCTGAAGGGCTGGGCCAGCCTCGGGCAGGTCACCGCGGCCACCCTCTACGCCCAGCAGCTGGTGGACCCGGTCGACCGGCTGCTCTCCTGGCTGGACGAGTTCCAGGTCGGCGGCGCCTCGCTGGCCCGGCTGCTCGGCGTGGCCGCCGAACCCGCCGACCGGCCGGCCGGGGGCGCGTCGCCCGACCGGCGGCCGGTCAGCGACGACGGGCGGCTCGCCGCCCACGACGTCCGGTACGCGTACCGCGCCGGCCACGACGTGCTGCACGGGGTGACCCTGGTGCCCCGGCCGGGGGAGAAGCTGGCCATGGTCGGCCCGTCCGGCGCGGGCAAGTCCACGCTGGGCCGGCTGCTGGCCGGGGTGCACGAGCCGCGCGCCGGGACGGTGACCGTGGACGGCCGGCCGCTGTCCGGGCTGCCCCTGGCCGAGCTGCGCACCCACGTCGCGCTGGTCAGCCAGGAGCACCACGTCTTCATCGGCACCCTCGCCGACAACGTGGCGATGGTCCGCCCGGACGCCGGGCCCGCCGAGGTGCGGGCGGCGCTGGCCGCGGTCGACGCGCGGGACTGGGCGGAGGCGCTGCCGGACGGGCTGGACACCCGCGTCGGCGCGGGCGGGCACCCGCTCTCGCCGGCCCAGGCGCAGCAGGTCGCGCTGGCCCGGCTGGTGCTCGCCGACCCGCACACCCTGGTGCTGGACGAGGCCACCTCGCTGATCGACCCGCGGGCGGCCCGGGCGCTGGAACGCTCGCTGGCCGCGGTGCTCCAGGGCCGGACCGTCATCGCCATCGCGCACCGGCTGTTCTCCGCCCACGACGCGGACCGGGTGGCGGTGGTCGAGGACGGCCGGATCACCGAGCTGGGTTCGCACGACGAGCTGGTCGCGGCCGGCGGCTCCTACGCCGCCCTCTGGCGGTCCTGGCACGGCTGAGCGGAAGGCCCCCACCGGAACACCGGTGGGGGCCCCGTGCGGGCGGCGCGGTCAGGAGCGGCGCAGCAGCCGCCAGGTCGCGTAGCCGCCGGTGGACAGGGCGAGCAGGAAGACGGCCCACACGACGGTGGTGCTGACCTGGATCCCGCCGTTGCTGCCGACGTTGGCCCCGGCCGCGGCGATCAGCGAATCGCTCTGCGCCGGGGGCATCGCGGGAGGCGGGAGCTGCTGCCAGCGGACCAGCCCGGTGCTCTCCAGCATCAGCATGTGGTTGGTGACGAAGGTGTTCGTCTGGTCGGCGAGCTTGCGCACGATCGGATCCCGGGTGCTGGCCCGGACGGCGCCGATCACCGGGAAGATGTTGCCGTGCGCGACCCGCAGCCGGGTCACGAAGATCTGGTCGAACTGGGCGCCGGTGGCGTTCTGCATCTCAGTCAGCCAGCCCTGCTGCTGGGTGGTCGGTGTGGTCGGCAGGGTGGCGCCCAGCTTGTTCGCGGCCTCGACCACGAGCTGGTCCAGGACGCCGTGCTGTCGCGCGATCTCCGCGCCGATCTCCCGTACCCGCTTCGACTGGCCCTTCTCGGCGGCCATCTGCCCGGCCGGCATCTCCCAGAGCCCCGCCAGCCGTACGCCGTTGAGCAGCGTCATGTCGGCGGCGTTGAGCTGGACAACGGGGTTGGGTGCGGCCTGTGCCGCGCCGGGAAGGACGCCGATCCCCGCGCCGAGCGCGACGAGCAGCAGGATCACCCGGTGCGCCAGCCGGCGGCGTGCGGATTCCAGCGGTGCCATGGTTGCGGTGCCTCCTCGGTCCGGACCGGTACGCGGGATGGCGCGGACGGCCGCCCCCGCGGCCGTCCGTCCGACCACTGGTACGGATCACGAGCCGTTTCAGTTCACCGGTTCCGGCGGGCGGTCAGCCGACGTCGAGCGGGTCGGCGAGGAGGCGTTCGAAGGCCAGCTCGGCGGCGCCGATCAGCGCCGCGTCGTCACCGAGCTTCGGGGTGCGCAGCCGCACGTGCTCCAGGCAGGCGGGCAGCCCGTTGGAGTTGAGCCGGCTGCGCACCTGGGCGGCGGCGGCCAGGTAGAGGTCGCGCATGGTGCCGCCGAAGATCACCATCTCGGGGTTGAAGATGTTGACCAGGTTGGCCACGCCGAAGCCGAGCCAGTCGCCGGCCTGCCGCACGGCGGTCTGGGCCCGCGCGTCGCCCCGGTCGGCCGCGTCGAAGACGGCCAGCAGCGCCTCCCGGCCCCGGGCGTCGGAGCGGCCGGCGGCGCGGAGCAGCCCGTGCTCGCCGATCTCGGTCTCCCAGCAGCCGCGCCGCCCGCAGTCGCAGCGCATCCCGTCGCGGACCACCACCATGTGGCCGACCTCGCCGCTGTAGCCGCCGTGCCCGGTGAGCCGCCGCCCGCCCGCGATGATGCCGGCACCGACACCGACGTCCCCGTAGAGGTAGATGACGTTGTCGCAGCCCGCGGCGACACCCCGGGCGTGCTCGGCGAAGGCGGCCACGTCGGCCACGTTGCCCACGGTGATGGGCACGTCGACGCCCAGCTCGGCGGCGAGCGCCGCGCCGATCGGCTCGTCCACCCAGCCGGTGGTCGGGCTGAGCCGGACCAGCCCGTCCTCGCGGCGGACCATGCCGCAGACCGCCAGGCCGACCCCGACGCACATCGAGTCGGCCGGCACGGCCCGGTGCATCTCCCGGACCGCGTCGGCCAGCAGCGGCGCGGCGTCCCCGGCGACCAGGTTCCGCGGCCGTTCCAGCTCGCGGCGGTCGAGCACCTCACCGCCGAGCCCGACCCGCGCGGCCCGCAGCCGGTCCACCTCGACGCTGTACGCGTACGCGTAGACGCGGGCCGACTCGGGCCGGACGACCAGCGACGGTCGTCCGGCCCGGCCGGTCTCCTTCGGCGTCCCCTCGCTGACCAGACCGACGCCGGCCAGGTCGGCGGTCAGCGCGCCGATGGTGCTGCGGTTGAGGCCGAGCGCGGTGGTCAGCTCCGCGCGGCTGGTGGCGCCGCGCACGTGCACGTACCGGAGCAGTGCGCCCAGGTTCTGCCGGCGGATCTCGTCCTGGCTCGGTCCCGCGCGCATCGCCACCGTCATGTTCCGTGCCGGGTTCAGCGGGTGCCGGTCGCGGCGGCCCGCCGGCGGGACAGCGCGTCGATGGTGGCGGCGGCGAGCAGCACCACGCCGGTGACCACGTACTTCACGCCCGAGCTGTAACCCATCAGTCCCATACCGTTGTCGATGACCGCGACCACCGCGCCGCCGAGCACGGCGTCGAGGACCCGGCCCTTGCCGCCGAAGAGGCTGGTGCCGCCGATCACCGCCGCGCCGACGGCGTAGAGCAGTACGTTACTGCCACCCGTGTTGGGGTCGACCGAGTTGGCCCGGCTGGCCGCCACGATGCCGCCGATCGCCGCCATCGTGGAGCAGATGACGAAGACGGAGATGCGGATCCGGTCGACGTTGATGCCGGCCCGGCGGGCCGCCTCGGCGTTGCCGCCGACCGCGTAGACGTGCCGGCCGTAGCTGGTGCGCTGGAGCACGAAGGTCCAGACGACCAGCAGCACCGCGATGATCGGCACCACGATCGGCACGCCCTTGAGCGAGACGACCAGCACGTTGCGGCTGCGCTCCAGGTTGAGCACGTAGACCGCGGCGCCAAGGATGACCGCGAGGCCGGCGATCCGGGCCACCACCACCGCGAACGGGTCGGTGAGCAGGCCGCGGGCGGCCCGGTTGCGGTGGCGGAGCAGTTGCACGGCCCCGTACCCGGCGACGGCCACCGCGGCCAGCGCCCAGCCGAGCGCGGTGGGAAGGTTGCGGTTGGCGATGGCGAGGAGGACGTCGTCCCGCACCGAGATGTTGGAGCCCTCCTTCATGAGCATCAGCACGATGCCCTGGAAGGCGAGGAAGCCGGCCAGGGTGACCACGAAGGAGGGGATGCCCACCTTCGCGACCAGCAGGCCGAGCCCGATGCCGATCGCCAGGCCGGTGGCGACGGCGGCGAGCACCGCGACGTACCACGGGTAGCCGAGTTCGGTCACCACGTTGGCCAGGATGGCGGCGCAGACGCCGCTCGCGAAGCCGGCGGAGAGGTCGATCTCGCCGAGCAGCAGGACGAAGACCAGGCCCATCGCGATCAGGGTGACCGCGGCGCCCTGGGTGAACAGGTTGGCGAAGTTGCCGGCCGTGAAGAACGTCGGGCGGGCGATCGAGAAGCCGGCGGCGAGCGCGAGGAGCATGAACACGGCGGGCAGCGCGCCGATGTCGCCACCGCGTACCCGGCGCCAGTAGTTGCTGAGGTGGGTGCCGACGGTGGGCGCTGGCGTGACCGCGGCGGGGCCCTCCCTCTTGACGGCGGTGGTGGTCATCGGACGGCTCCTGGAGTCGTGTCGGCGGGCGCGGCGCCGGTGCCGTTGCTGCCCGAATCGGCGAGGCCGAGGTCGCCGGAGCGACCGGCGGTGATCAGCTCGACCACCTGCGCGTGCGTGATGTCGCTGGTTTTCACCTGGGCGACCATCTGGCCGAGGTAGAGCGCGGCGATGCGGTCGGAGACCGCGAAGACGTCGTTCATGTTGTGCGAGATGAGCACCACGGCCAGGCCGTTGTCGGCGAGCCGGCGGACCAGCTCCAGCACCTGGGCGGTCTGCGCGACGCCGAGGGCGGCGGTCGGCTCGTCCAGGATGACCAGCCGGCTGTTCCAGAGCACCGCCTTGGCGATGGCCACGGTCTGGCGCTGGCCGCCGGAGAGGCTGGACACGTGCTGGCGCAGCGACTTGACGGTCCGCACGCTCAGCCCGGCCAGGGTCTCGGCGGCCATCTGCTCCATGGTCGGCTCGTCGAGCACGATGCCGCTGCGCTTCTCCCGGCCGAGGAACATGTTCTGCACGATGTCGAGGTTGTCGCAGAGCGCGAGGTCCTGGTAGACGACCTCGATGCCCAGCGCGGCGGCGTCCCGGGGGCTGTTGATGCTCACCGGCCGGCCGTCGAAGTGGAACTCGCCGCCGTCGGTGGGATGGATGCCGCTGATGCACTTGACCAGGGTCGACTTGCCGGCGCCGTTGTCGCCGACCAGCGCGGTCACCTCGCCGGGGTACGCGGCGAAGGCCACGTCGCGCAGCACCTGGACGGGACCGAAGCTCTTGTCGATCCCGCGTAGCTCCAGCAGGGGGGTTGCGGACACGGGGTTCTCCTTGGGAACGGAGGGGAGGTCTCGGATCCCGTCCGGCGTCGGCGCCGCCCGGCACGGGTGTCCGTGCCGGGCGGCGCCGCCTGGTGCGGGGGGATGGGTCAGCTGATGCCGGCGTCGGTGCAGAGCTTGGCGAAGTTGCCGGTGCAGAGCTCGTCCTTGGTGACGTAGCCGTCCGTCACGACGTCCTTCACGTTGTCCTTGTAGATCGCCTTCGGCTCCAGCAGCACGGCCGGGACGTCCCGTCCGCCCTCCGGGTCCTTGACGGTCTGGCCGGTGTCCTTCTTCTGGCCCTTGGCCAGCCCGATGGCCAGCTCGGCGGCGGCGTCCGCCTCCTTCTTGACCGCCTTGTAGACCGTCATGCACTGGTCGCCCAGGAGGATGTTCTGCAGGCCCTCCTTGGTGGCGTCCTGACCGGTCACCGGGACCTTGCCGTTGAGCTTGTTCTTCTTCAGCACCGAGATGGCCGCGTTGCCGAGGCCGTCGTTGGCGGCCAGCACCCCGTCGATCTTGCCGCCGGCCTTGGTGAGCTGCTGCTCGAAGATCGTGGCGGCCTGCGCGTTGTCCCAGGCCGGCACCGAGTCGTCGGCGACCTTGGTGTACTCCTTCGAGTCGAACTTCGGCTTGAGCACCGAGTCGTACCCGTTCTTGAACAGGGTCGCGTTGTTGTCGGTCGGCGAACCGTTGAGGTAGGCGATCGACGGGTTCTTGGCGCCCTTGTCGGTCAGGCACTTGCTCAGGCCCTCGCCCTGGAGCTTGCCGACCGCCTCGTTGTCGAAGCTGACGTAGTACTGGGCGGAGCCGCCCAGGGTCAGCCGGTCGTAGTCGATGGTGGCGACGCCCTGCGACTTGGCCTTGTCGAGCACGGCCTTGCCGGTGCCGGAGTCCAGGTTGACGATCATCAGCACGTTGACGCCGTTGGTGATCATCTGGTCGGCGATGGTCTGGAAGGCGTTCTTGTCGTTCTGGGCGTTCTGGATGTCCGACTCCACGCCGGCCGCGTCGAACGCCTCCTTGAGGTACTTGCGGTCCGCGCCCTCCCACCGGGCGGAGGACTTGCTGTCGGGGAGGATCACGCCGATCTTCGGCTTCTTGTCGGTCGAGCCGCCGGCCTGGTCGGAACCGCCGTTGTCACCACAGGCGGCCATGCTGCCGGTCGCGAGAAGACCGACGGCCGCGAAGGTGAGGAAGCCCTTGCGCATATGCATGGGTCCTTTCGGGGGTTGGGGGAGTTGTTGTCGGTGTTTTGTTGTGCCCGGCAACGTATTCCTCCCCGCCGAAGTCGCGCAAGGGAGCCGAGGTCAGAAGTTTGTTGGCGGCAGTAACAATTCAGCAACGCAAGTGACACCCCGCCGTCACCGTGCGGAGAGCGCTCCCCCGGGTGGCGTGCGGAAACGCTCCCAGCCGACCCGGGGAGAGGTGGCTCAGCGGGTGGCGATCGGCGCCGTGACGGCACCGGTCAGCGCGACCAGGTCGGCGGGGGCGAGCTGCAGTTGCAGGCCGCGGCGCCCCGCCGAGACGTAGACCGTCGGATGCTCCAGCGCGGAGGCGTCGACGACCGTGGGCAGCCGCTTGCGCTGGCCGAGCGGGCTGATCCCGCCGCGGACGTACCCGGTGGCCCGCTCCGCCACCGTCCGGTCCGCCATGGCCGCCCGCTTGCCGCCGGCCGCCGCGGCCAGGGCCTTGAGGTCCAGCTCGCCGGTGACCGGCACGACCGCCACGGTCAGCGCGCCGTCGACCTCGGTGACCAGCGACTTGAACACCTGGGCCGGTGGCACCCCGAGGGCCGCCGCGACCAGGGCGCCGTAGTTCGGGGCGTCCGGCGAGACGTCGTACGGGTGGGTGCTGTGCGCGATCTTCCGCTTGGTCAACAGTGCCGTCGCCGGAGTGCCCTGTCCCGCCATGAGCGACAAACTAACCCGCGGCAGCCTGCCCGGTGCGGTCGCCCGGCCTGCTGCTGTGCCCGGAGCGGCGGGTCAGCACCCGGGGGCCGGCCTCGGTGATCGCGACGGTGTGCTCGGAGTGGGCCGAGCGCGAGCCGTCCGCGGACCGGATCGTCCACCCGTCCTCGTCGAATCTGATCTTGTCGGTGCCGCGGCACAACCACGGCTCGATCGCGATCGTCAGGCCGGGCTTGAGCTTCATGCCCCGGCCGGAGCGGCCGGTGTTGGGCACGTGTGGGGCCTCGTGCATGGTGCGGCCGATGCCGTGGCCGCCGAATTCGTTGTTGACCTGGTAGCCGTAGCGGCCGGCGACCCCGGCGATGGCGGCGGAGATGTCGCCGATCCGGTTGCCCGCCTGCGCCGCGTCGATCCCGGCCTCCAGCGCGACCTCGGTGGCCTCGATCAGCTTCAGGTCGTCCGGGGCGGGAGTGCCGACGACGACGGACAGCGCGGAGTCGGCGACCCAGCCGTCGATCCCGACCGCCATGTCGATGCTCAGCAGGTCACCGTCGCGCAGGGCGTAGTGGTGCGGCAGGCCGTGCAGCACGGCGTCGTTGACCGAGAGGCACAGGACGTTGCGGAACGGGCCGCGGCCGAACGACGGCGTGTAGTCCCAGTAGCAGGACGCCGCGCCACGCTCCTTGATCCGGCGGCGGGCGTGGTGCTCGAGGTCCATCAGGTTGACCCCGACGGCGGCGACCTCACGCAGCTCCGCCAGCAGCTCGCCGACGAACTGGCCGGTCACGGCCATCCGGTCGATCTCCTCGGCGGACTTGAGTTCGATCACGATCAACCCTCCCCTTCTCTTGCGGTATTTTTATACCACGGCGGCCGGGGTCTATCCTGCTGGCATGGTTCGCCCACCGCTCACGCCGGAACAGGTCGCAGCGGGGCAACGCCTCGGGGCGGCGCTCCGGGTCGCGCGAGGCGACCGCAGCCTCGTCGAGGTGGCCGTGGCGGCCGGCATCTCGCCGGAGACGCTGCGCAAGATCGAGGTGGGCCGGCTTCCGGCACCCGCGTTCGGCACCGTGGTCTGCCTCAGCGAGGTCCTCGGCGTCGCGCTCAGCGACCTGGCCGAGGTGTGGCTGGCCGACCTGCGCGTCCGCGAGGCGTCCTGACTCAGCCGGGCACCGGGCGGCAGAGCAGCACGGTCGGCGCGCCGGCCACCCGGGTCAGCACCAGGCTGGCCGCCGCGTCGCCGGCCAGCCGCAGATCCCGGCGCAGCTTCTCCGGCTCCAGCGCCGAGCCGCGCTTGAGGATCTCCACGCGGCCGACCCGGCGCTCCCGCAGCAGGGCGCGCAGCCGCTTCAGCGAGAACGGCAGGACGTCGGTGATCTCCAGGCAGCGGGCGAACGGGGTCGGCCGGGCCTCGTCGCCGTACAGGTAGGCGATGCTCGGGTCGGCCAGCGTCGCGTCCAGCTCGCCGGCCAGCTCGGCGACCAGGTGCGCGCGCACCACCGCCGGGTCCGGGTCGTACAGGAAGCCGCGGGGCCGGCCCACCGGCGCCTCGGCGTCACCGGTGCCGGTGAGCTGGTAGGAGGCGACCCCCGCTCCGCCGGAGGCGTCGGGTGGGTGTCCGTCCTTCTCGCGGAGCACGGTGGCGCGGCGGGGCACCGCCGCCAGCGCGCCGCACCAGAGCGTCGCCTCGACCAGGTCGCCGTCGACGCTCACCCACTCCGCCTCGGCGCCCGCCGGGATCAGCGCGTGGTCCAGTCCCGGGGCCACCTTCACCACCGTGTGCGGCACCCGCTCGGCCAGCCCGGTGACGAAGTCCCAGGGCGGCGAGTAGGCGTTCGGGTCGAAGATGCGCCGGCCGGTGCCGGCCTTCCGGCGGGCCGGGTCGCAGAAGACCCCGTCGACCCGGCCCACGTCGAACGCCGTGGCGTCCCCACACTCCACCGTGAACAGGTCGCCCAGCCCGGCCGCCTCGGCGTTCGCGGCGGCCATCGCGGCGGTCACCGGGTCGGCCTCGACGCCGTACACCCGGATGCCGGCGCGGGCCGCGGCGAGCGCGTCCGCCCCGAGGCCGCACCCCAGGTCGGCGAGGGTGGCGACGCCCGCGGCGCGCAGGCGCTCCGCCCGGCGCCGCGCCACGACCCCCCGGGTGGCCTGCTCCAGGCCGGCCCGGGTGAGGAACATCCCGGCCGCCGCCGGGCCGAACTTGCCCACGGCACGGCGGCGCAGCTCGGCCTGGGTCAACGCCGCCGCCGCGAGCCCGGCCGGCACCCCGGCGGAGCGGAGCGCCGCCGCCGCCGTCAGCGGGTCGCCGCCGGCCACCCGCGCCGCCGCGTCGAGCGCGGCCGACCCCTCGGGGGTACGCAGGGCGGCGAACTGTTCCAGGTCCACCCGGGCATTCTCCCGGCCACCCCCGGCCGACCGCCCCGGACCCCTCGTGGCCCGTCGTCGTCGACTCCGGTCCGGCCGGATGACGCGACACGAGGCGCGGCGCGTTGGCACTCTCCTTGACGGAGTGCTAGCCGAGGAATAACCTGCGATTAGCACTCTCACCCTGAGGGTGCCAACGCCCGGGCCCTGGTGTCCGGGGGTTGAGCGCCAGGCGGACCGGCACCCGCGACGACGGCCCCGCCCGGTGGCATGTGGCAGATTGACGCTGGTCGGCGTGCCGACCGGCAACGACACCAAGTACCCCAGGAGGGTATGCCCGTGACTACCGCGACCAAGGTTGCGATCAAGCCGCTCGAGGACCGCATCGTGGTCCAGGCGAACGAGGCCGAGACCACCACCGCCTCGGGCATCGTGATCCCCGACACCGCCAAGGAGAAGCCGCAGGAGGGCACCGTCCTCGCTGTCGGCCCGGGCCGGATCGACGACAAGGGCAACCGCGTGCCGATCGACGTCAAGGTCGGCGACACCGTCCTCTACTCGAAGTACGGCGGCACCGAGGTCAAGTACGCCGGCGAGGAGTACCTGGTGCTCTCCGCCCGCGACGTCCTCGCGGTCATCGAGAAGTAAGCAACCGATCAGTGTCGTTGCCCCGGTCCGGCTCGCCGGGCCGGGGCAACGTCGCTTCGAAGGGATACAGATGGCGAAGATCCTGAGCTTCTCGGACGACGCCCGGCACCTGCTGGAGCACGGTGTCAACGCCCTCGCGGACGCGGTCAAGGTCACACTCGGCCCGCGCGGGCGCAACGTCGTCCTGGACAAGAAGTTTGGTGCGCCCACGATCACCAATGACGGCGTGACGATCGCCAAGGAGATCGAGCTCACCAACCCGTACGAGAACCTCGGCGCGCAGCTGGTCAAGGAGGTGGCGACCAAGACCAACGACGTCGCCGGCGACGGGACCACCACCGCGACCGTGCTGGCCCAGGCCATGGTCCGCGAGGGCCTGCGCAACGTGGCCGCCGGGGCCAACCCGACCGGCCTCAAGCGGGGCGTCGACGCGGCGGCCGCCAAGGTCTCCGAGGCGCTGCTCGGCCGGGCCGTCGAGGTGGCCGACAAGGAGTCGATCGCGCACGTCGCGACGATCTCCGCGCAGGACAGCACCATCGGCGAGCTGATCGCCGAGGCGATGGAGCGGGTCGGCCGCGACGGTGTCATCACCGTCGAGGAGGGCTCTGCTCTGATCACCGAGCTGGAGGTGACCGAGGGTCTCCAGTTCGACAAGGGCTTCATCTCGCCGAACTTCGTCACCGACGTGGAGGGGCAGGAGTCGGTCCTGGAGGACCCGTACATCCTGATCACCACGCAGAAGATCTCGGCGATCGAGGAGCTGCTGCCGCTGCTGGAGAAGGTTCTCCAGAACAACAAGCCGCTGCTCATCATCGCCGAGGACGTCGAGGGCCAGGCCCTGTCCACGCTGGTGGTCAACGCGATCCGCAAGACCATCAAGGTCTGCGCCGTGAAGGCCCCCGGCTTCGGCGACCGCCGCAAGGCGATGCTCCAGGACATGGCGATCCTGACCGGCGCCGAGCTGGTCGCCCCGGAGCTGGGCTACAAGCTCGACCAGGTCGGCCTGGAGGTGCTCGGCACCGCCCGTCGCGTCGTGGTCGACAAGGAGAACACCACGGTCGTCGACGGTGGCGGCCAGGCCGCCGAGGTCGCCGACCGGGTCGCCCAGATCCGCAAGGAGATCGAGGCCTCGGACTCCGAGTGGGACCGGGAGAAGCTGGCCGAGCGGCTGGCGAAGCTCTCCGGTGGCATCGCGGTGATCAAGGTCGGCGCGGCCACCGAGGTCGAGATGAAGGAGCGCAAGCACCGCATCGAGGACGCCATCGCCGCGACCAAGGCCGCGGTCGAGGAGGGCACGGTCCCGGGTGGCGGCGCCGCCCTGGCCCAGATCCTGCCGGTGCTCGACGACGACCTGGGCTTCACCGGTGACGAGAAGGTCGGCGTCTCGATCGTGCGCAAGGCGCTGGTCGAGCCGCTGCGCTGGATCGCGCAGAACGCCGGCCACGACGGCTACGTCGTGGTGCAGAAGGTCGCCGGCAAGGAGTGGGGCAACGGCCTCGACGCCGCCACCGGCGAGTTCGTCGACCTGGTCAAGTCCGGCATCCTCGACCCGGTGAAGGTGACCCGCAACGCGGTCACCAACGCCGCCTCGATCGCCGGCCTGCTGCTCACCACCGAGAGCCTGGTGGTGGAGAAGCCGGAGAAGGCCGAGCCGGCCGACGCCGGTCACGGCCACGGCCACGGGCACGGCCACCAGCACGGCCCGGGCTTCTGATCCCGAGTCGTACGGCCTGACGTCAGGGCACACCGCCAGCCGGCGGTGTGCCCTGACCCGTATCTGCTTACGGAACGCTGACGAGGTTGGCGGTCGCCCGCTCCGACCGACGACACTGGTCGCCGTGAGCACCATGTCGCGCGGTCGAGCCGCGCTGGCCGGGGTGACCGCCGCGGCCGTCGCGATCGGCGTCGCCGAACCGGTGGCCGTCCTCACCGGCCCCCGGTCCGCCCCGCTCATCGCGGTCGGCGGGCTGGTCGTCGACGTGGTGCCGGAGCCGCTCAAGCAGTTCGCCATCGCGGTCTTCGGCACGTACGACAAGCTCGCCCTCCTGGTCGGCACGGCGGTGCTGCTGGCCGCGATCGCGGCGCTGATCGGCGTGCTGGCGGCCCGGCGGCTCCGGATCGGCCTGGTCGGCATCGCCGCGTTCGCCGCCCTCGGGGTGACCGCCGCGCTCACCCGGGCCGGCGCGAACGCCTTCGACGCGCTGCCTTCCCTGGTCGGCGGCCTGCTGGGGGCCCTGACGCTCTGGGCCTTCGTGGCGGGTCCGCTCGGAGAGGGCGCCGGGCCGCGGCCCTCGCCAGCCGCGCCGGAGCCAGGGCCTTCCGGGCCCGCACCTTCCGCGCCTACGCCTTCCGCGCCAAAGCGGCCCGCGCCAAAGCCGCCCGAGCCGCCGCCGGCCGTCGCTGCGCTCGCGCGGGACGAGAGTCCGGCCGGGTGGGAGCCGCTCGACGGCGGCGACCACGAGTCGCGCCGCCGGTTCCTGCGTGGCGTCGGCCTGCTGGCCGGCACGGCAGCGGTGGCCGGGCTCGGCGGGCACTGGCTGGCCGGGCGGCGGGGCGTCTCGGCGGCCCGCGAGGCGGTGCGGCTGCCCGCCCCGGCGGCGCCCGCCCCACCGGTGCCGGCGGGCGCCGACCTGTCCGTGAGCCGGCTCGCCCCCTTCGTCACCCCGAACCGGGAGTTCTACCGGATCGACACCGCGCTGGTGGTGCCGCAGGTCGACCCGGCGACCTGGCGGCTGCGCATCCACGGCCGGGTACGCAAACCGATCGAGCTGAGCTTCGACGACCTGCTCGCCCGGCCGATGGTCGAGCGCTACGTCACCCTGGCCTGCGTCTCCAACGAGGTGGGCGGGGACCTTATCGGCAACGCCCGCTGGCTGGGCGTGCCGATCCGGGAGCTGCTGGACGAGGTCGAGCCGGAGGAGGGAGCGGACCAGGTGGTCGGCCGTTCGGTGGACGGCTGGACCTGCGGCACCCCCACGGCGGTGCTGCGGGACGGGCGGGACGCGCTGCTCGCGGTCGGGATGAACGGCGAGCCCCTGCCGGTCGAGCACGGCTTCCCGGCGCGGGTGGTGGTGCCCGGCCTCTACGGGTACGTCTCGGCCTGCAAGTGGGTGACCGAGCTGGAGTTGACCAGCTTCGCGGACTTCGACGCGTACTGGGTGCCGCGCGGGTGGTCGGCACAGGGGCCGATCAGGACGCAGTCCCGGATCGACACGCCGCGCCGGCGCAACCCGCTCACCGCCGGCCCGGTCACGGTCGCCGGGGTGGCCTGGGCGCAGCACCGGGGCATCCGCAAGGTCGAGGTACGCGTCGACGGCGGCCCCTGGCGGGAGGCCACCCTGGCCCCGACCGTCTCGGTGGACACCTGGGTGCAGTGGTCGTGGCGGTGGGACGCCACCCCGGGCGACCACACGCTCCAGGTCCGGGCCACCGACGCCACCGGGGAGACGCAGCCGGAGCAGCGGCGCCCGGTCGCACCGGACGGTGCCACCGGCTGGCACACCGTCCCCGTCAAGGTCGGCTGATCCCCGCCCCCACAACGCTGTGACAGGGCCGCCACGGTGAACCGCCGACGGGTGGCCCGGGGTCACCGCCCGACGGGTCGGCAGGGTCCTCGTCGCACGCTACGAACTTGATGTCGTGAACGACTCAGACGCGCGGGCATCCACTCCACCGGCGGACTCATCGACGTCATCAGGTTCGTAGGGCGGCGGCCGTGGTCGTCCCGGTCGGGCGACTCACCTACGTCATCAAGTTCGTAGTCACCGCCGGGTCCTCTTGGGCCCGCAGCGGGGCCGGGCGGACGACGCCGGCAGGACCGCTCGGCGGTGACGCGGCGACGCCGCGCCCCGGGAGAGGGGCGCGGCGTCGCGGTGGTCGGGGTCGCCGTCAGGCGATCTTGCGCTGGTCCGGGACGGCGGACTTGTGCGGCCGGCCGAGGCGGGCCTCCAGCCGGGCGACGTCCACCCGGGCCTGCCGGCGGTCGGCCAGGTCCTCCCAGCCGAGGGCCAGCAGCCGCAGCCGCTCCGACTCGCTGAAGCCGCCCCACACGCCGTAGGGCTCGCGGACCGAGAGGGCGTGCGCGGCGCACTCGGCGCGCACCGGGCAGGCGCGGCAGACGGCCTTGGCGCCGGACTCGCGGCGCAGCCGCGACGAGCCGCGCTCGCCGTCCGGGTGGAAGAACTGCGCGCTGTCCCGGCCGCGGCAGGCACCGAGCCGCTGCCAGTCCCACAGGTCGACAATGGGTCCGGGCAGCCTGCGTACGTTCGACATCAGCACCCCTCCTCCCGCGCGGCACCGCGGAGAATCTTCGTGGCCAGCTCCTACCGGTGCGGTGGTCCGCGCGGGACACCGTCTCCGGAGTGACCCCTCGGTACCCGGGCTTTCCCGCGCTCACACATCTGTGATCGAAAACCTCGGACAGTTGGCGGCATATGCCCCATCTGCCGGAAAAGTTCGGATGATTGCCCGGAACCTCCTCCCGAGCACACCCCGTCGTGGTCTGCTCTGAGTCGGAGAGGAGACCACTGTGCGTAGCGTTCTCGTGTGCGTTCGGACACCACTCGCGGCCCAGCATTTGACCTCCGCGGCGGCGCGGCTCGGGCTGTCCGGCGTACTCCGGACGGCCGTCTCCGATCCCGAGGTGATGCTGCGGCTCGCCGAGCGCCAGGTCGACGTGGTGCTCGCCGACACCGCCCTCACCCGGCCGGACAGCGCCGGCTTCGTCCGCCGGGTGCTCGCCCGCGCCCCGCAGGCCACCGTGCTGCTCCTCGGCGCCGAGGAGTCGGAGGCCGCCGCGGCCACCATCAGCGCCGGGGCGCGGGGCCTCATCCAGAACGCCGACCACGACCTGACCAGCGCGGTTGCCAAGGCGCTGCTGCTGCTCTCGGCCCCCGGGCGCACGAACCGGCACCGGGTCACCGACCCGGCCCGGGACGCCGCGGCGGTCGGTGGGCCGGCCCGGTCGGCGGCGCCGGGGCGTACCCCCGCGGGGGCCGCGTGGCCGGCGGGGTCGGCGGAGGGTCCCGGTGGAGGGCCCACGGTGGTCCCGGTGCAGCGCGGCGAGGACCCGGCCGACCCGGCGGCGGCCGAGGCGGAGCCCGCGCCGGCGGGTGGCCCGCAGCGGCCGGCGCGCACCCCGCGCAGCGCCATCGGCCTCACGGAGCGTGAGCTTCAGGTGCTGCTCGGCATGGCCGAGGGGAAGAGCAACGCGGAGATCGGGCGGGAGCTGTTCGTCTCGGAGGACACCGTCAAGACGCACGCCCGCCGGCTGTTCCGCAAGCTCGGCGCGCGCGATCGGGCGCACGCCGTGGCCGCCGGTTTCCGGGCCGGCCTGGTCGCCTGAGCCGGCCGCTCACTCCTCGGCGGAGTCGTCGGTGCCCTCGGTGAGGGTGTCGTGCACGCCGTCGGCGTAGCCGCGGGCGTAGTCCCAGCTCACGTAGTGGTCGGGGTCGGGGTCGTAGGCGGGCTCGTGCACCCGGGGCCGCCCCGAGTCGAGCAGGTGGCGCAGGTTGCCCCGGAGGAGGTCCCAGTCGAAGTAGTGCGGCTCCCGACAGTCCTCGCACTCGATGACCAGGCCGCGGACACCGATCGGCTGCAGCAGGGCCTGGTAGATCTCCAGGTCGGCAAGATCCTCAAGGACGTCCTGCCGCTCGACCTCGGTCAGCGGGTCGAGCGCGTCGTCCTCGCGCGGGTCGTGCAGACCGGCAGCCGGATCGGCCGGGTCGCCGTTGAACGGGTCGATGGGCTCGTCGTGCACCCCCTCACCGTAGTCCCCGACCCACCGGAAAGTCCGCCCCCGGGACTCCCTGTGGCGCCGCCTACCCCGGCCCGCCGCTGCCGGGGGCGGACCAGCTCAATGGGTACGATGAAGCGACGCGCCGTCATGCCGGCGTGCGCCGGTGCCCGCGCGCGCCGCCTCGCTGCAGCCCGTCCGACCAGCTCAGGGGAGCAATCGTGGAGAATTCGCCCAGCACCGAGATCCCGGCCGGCCGCGACGGCGGTGAGCTGGGCGGTCACCTGCCCGAGCTGCCCGCCGGCTCGGCCCGGGTGGTGCCGCTCGGGTTGACCTTCGACGACGTGCTCCTCCAGCCGGGCGAGTCGGACGTGGTGCCGAGCCGGGTGAACACCCGCACCCGGCTCACCCGCAACGTCGAGCTGACCATCCCGTTGCTCTCCAGCGCCATGGACACGGTCACCGAGGCGCGCATGGCGATCGCCATGGCCCGGCAGGGCGGCATCGGCGTGCTGCACCGCAACCTCTCCGTCGAGGACCAGGCGCTCCAGGTCGACCTGGTCAAGCGCTCCGAGTCCGGCATGATCACCAACCCGGTGACCGCCAGCCCGGACGACACCCTGCGCGAGGTCGACGCGCTCTGCGGGCGCTACCGGATCTCGGGCGTCCCCGTGGTCGACGGGCAGGGCCAGCTGGTCGGCATCGTGACCAACCGCGACATGCGCTTCGTCTCCGACCCGGCCACGCCGGTCCGCGACATCATGACCCGGACCCCGCTGATCACCGCCCGGGTCGGGGTGAGCAAGGACGAGGCGCTGGGCCTGCTGCGCCAGCACAAGGTCGAGAAGCTGCCGATCGTCGACGAGTCCGGGAAGCTGCGCGGGCTCATCACGGTCAAGGACTTCACCAAGAGCGAGCAGTACCCGGACGCCACCAAGGACGACGCCGGCCGGCTCCGGGTGGCCGCCGCGATCGGCGTGGGCGAGGACGCGTACAAGCGGGCCCGGACCCTGGTCGACGCGGGTGTCGACGTGGTGATCGTGGATACCGCGCACGGCCACCAGCGAGCCGTGCTGGAGATGGTCGCCCGCCTCAAGAAGGACGTCGCCGTCGACATCGTCGGCGGCAACATCGCCACCTACGCCGGCGCGAAGGCGCTGGTCGACGCGGGCGCCGACGGCGTCAAGGTGGGCGTCGGCCCGGGCGCCATCTGCACCACCCGCATCGTCGCCGGGGTCGGCGTACCCCAGATCACGGCCATCATGGAGGCCGCCCGGGCGGCCCGTCCGGCCGGCGTCCCGGTGATCGGCGACGGCGGCATCCAGTACTCGGGCGACATCGCCAAGGCCATGGTGGCCGGCGCCGACACCGTGATGCTCGGCGGCCTGCTCGCCGGCTGCGAGGAGAGCCCCGGCGAGCTGCTCTTCATCAACGGCAAGCAGTACAAGGCGTACCGGGGGATGGGTTCGCTCGGCGCGATGCAGTCCCGCGGCCAGGCCAAGTCGTACTCCAAGGACCGCTACTTCCAGCAGGACGTGACCAGCGACGAGAAGCTGGTCCCGGAGGGCGTCGAGGGCCAGGTGCCGTACCGGGGGCCGCTCGCCCAGGTCGCCCACCAGCTCGTCGGCGGGTTGCGGCTGGCGATGGGGTACGCCGGTGCCGAGAGCATCCCCGAGCTGCACCAGCGCGGCCAGCTCATCCGGATCACCGCGGCCGGCCTCAAGGAGAGCCACCCGCACGACATCCAGATGACCGTCGAGGCGCCCAACTACCACTCCCGCTGACCCACCACCCCCAACCACCTGGAGTCCCCCATGCGTGACGTGGTCGAGATCGGGCTGGGCAAGACCGCGCAGCGCGGCTACCACCTGGACGACATCGCCATCGTGCCGAGCCGCCGCACCCGGGACGTCGACGACGTCTCCACCGCGTGGCAGCTCGACGCCTACCAGTTCGGCATCCCGTGCGTCGGGCACCCCTCCGACGCGACCATGAGCCCCGCCTCGGCGGTGCGGCTCGGCCAGCTCGGCGGCCTCGGCGTGCTCAACGTCGAGGGGCTCTGGACCCGCTACGAGAACCCGGCCAAGGTGCTGGAGGAACTGGCCGGCCTGGACGAGGACGCGCGGGCCACCAAGCGGCTCCAGGAGGTCTACGCGGAGCCGATCCGCCCCGACCTGATCGCCGAGCGGGTCCGCGAGTTGCGCGACGGCGGCGGCACGGTGGCCGTCCGGGTCTCCCCGCAGCACACCCTGGCGCTCGCCCCGGTGATCCTCGACGCCGGCGTGGACATCCTGGTCATCCAGGGCACCATCGTCTCCGCCGAGCACGTCTCCACCACCGACGAGCCGCTGAACCTCAAGGAGTTCATCGCCGACCTCGACCTGCCGGTCATCGTCGGCGGCTGCACCGACTACAAGACGGCGCTGCACCTCATGCGCACCGGCGCGGCCGGCGTCATCGTCGGCATCGGCGGCGACGACTGGTCCACCACCGAGTCGGTGCTCGGCATCCGGGTGCCGATGGCCACCGCCATCGCCGACGCCGCGGCGGCCCGCCGCGACTACCTCGACGAGACCGGCGGCCGGTACGTGCACCTGATCGCCGACGGCGACATGCAGACCTCCGGCGACATCGCCAAGGCGCTCGGCTGCGGGGCGGACGCCGTGATGCTCGGCGAGCCGCTGTCGCTCTGCGAGGAGGCCCCGGCCGGCGGGGCCTGGTGGCACTCGGCCGCCAGCCACCCGTCGCTGCCGCGGGGCGCGTTCGAGGCGGCCGGTGAGCCGCTCGGCTCGATGGAGAAGCTGCTCTTCGGCCCGGCCGACGAGCCGGACGGCCAGCTCAACCTGTTCGGCGGGCTGCGCCGTGCGATGGCCAAGTGCGGCTACCGCGACCTCAAGGAGTTCCAGAAGGTCGGCCTGGTCCTCGACCGCTGACCTGGTGAGCGACGCGACGGCGCGGGTGGGCGTTCCGGTCCCGCCCGCGCCGTCGCGCGTCTAGGCTCGGCGGATGACGCGGGGCCGGCGGTGGGGCGCGGCGGCGCTCGCCGTCGCGGTGCTGACCGGCGGCTGCACGGGGGACGACGACGGGCGGTTCCGCCCGGGCGCGGCGGACGTGGGTGACCCGTACGTGCCGGGGTCCGGCAACGGCGGCTACGACGTCGGGCACTACGCGCTGAAGGTGCGCTACGACCCCGCCGACGACCGGCTCACCGGCGAGGCCGTCCTGACCGCCACCGCCACCCGGGCCCTGTCCCGGTTCCAGCTCGACCTGGCCGGCCTGACCGTCGACCGGGTACGCGTCGACGGCGCCCCGGCGAAGCACCGGCGCGACGGCGCCGAGCTGATCGTCACCCCGGCGCACGGAATGCCGGCCGGGCAGCGGTTCAGCGTCGAGGTGACGTACGGCGGGGTGCCCGAGCCGCTGCCCAGCGCGGAGCTGGGCGACGGCGGCTTCCAGGCCACCGGGGACGGGGCGATCGCGCTGGGCCAGCCGGAGTCGGCGAGCACCTGGTACCCGGTCAACGACCACCCCTCCGACAAGGCCACCTACGAGATCGAGGTGACCGTCCCGGACGGGCTCGCCGCGCTGAGCAACGGGGTGCCCAGGGGGACCGGGAGCAGGGACGGCTGGACCACCTGGCGCTGGTCCGAGGCCAGCCCGATGGCCAGCTACCTGTCCACCCTGGTGATCGGGAACTACCGGGTGGCGACGGGCACCCACGCCGGGAAACCGATGATCACGGCCGTCGCCGCCGCCCTGCCCGCCGACGGGCCGGCCGCCGCGTCGGTGGCCCGCACCGGCGAGATCGCCGACTTCCTGGCCGGCCGTTTCGGGCCGTACCCGTTCGACGCGTACGGCGGGATCGTGGTGGCCGACGACCGCATCCGGTACGCGCTGGAGACCCAGTCCCGGCCGGTCTACGGGCCCGGCTTCTTCCGTGGCACCCGCCCGAACACGGAGGTCGTCGCGCACGAGCTGGCCCACCAGTGGTTCGGCGACAGCGTCTCGGTGGCCCGGTGGAGTGACCTCTGGCTCAACGAGGGCTTCGCCACGTACGCGGAATGGCTCTGGGTGGAGCACGACGGCGGGCGCGCCGTCGAGCGGGCCTTCACCGACCGGTACGCGGTCACCGACTGGAGCAAGCCCACGGTGGACCCGGGCCGCGCCGCGATGTTCGGCGACGCGGTCTACCAGCGCGGCGCGCTGGCCGTGCACGCGCTGCGCCGCGCGGTCGGCGACGCGACCTTCTTCGGCATCCTGCGCGGCTGGCTCGCCGAGCGCCGGAACGGCACCGCCACCACGGCCGACTTCATCGGGTACGCCGAGCGGACGGCCGGGAAGCCGCTGCGTCCCCTCTTCGACGCCTGGCTGATCGGGGCGAGCCCGCCGGCCCTGCCGTGACGCGGACGTGATCGATCCTGGGTAGGCTGCCGCGGGCGGAGCGGCCCCGGGCAGGGCCGCCACGGTACCTGCTCCGGGAGGGATCGAAGCGATGGCGCGGCGCGGCGGACGACGACGGCTCGGGCTGCTGCTCTGTGGAGCGTTGCTGCTCGCCGGCTGCGGTGCGACCGGGTCGGACCGGGCGACGCCGGGGGTCACGGCGCCCAGCCCGACGGCCGAGCGCAGCTTCGCGCCCGGCGCGCCCGGCGCCGGCGACTCCTATTTCCCGAGCTACGGCAACGGCGGCTACGACGTCGCCCACTACACCGTCCAGGTGCGCTACGACCCGGCGACGGACCGGCTCACCGGCACCACCACGCTGCGGGCCACGGCGACCGCGAACCTGTCGGCGTTCAACCTGGACCTGGCCGGGCTGACGGTGCGGTCGGTCACCGTGGACGGGACCAGGGCCGGTCACAGCCGGTCCGGCGACGAGCTGGTCGTCACGCCGGCCACCGGTCTCACCTCCGGCAACGGTTTCGTCGCCGAGATCCGGTACGACGGCCAGCCGGCCGCCCTGGACAACGAGGTGCTCGGTGAGGGCGGCTGGCTGCACACCGCCGACGGCGCGATCGCGCTGGGCCAGCCCGAGTCGGCGAGCACCTGGTACCCGCTCAACGACCACCCCTCCGACAAGGCCACCTACGACTTCGAGATCACCGTGCCGAAGGGGCTCACCGCCGTCAGCAACGGCGTCCCGAAGGGGCGGAGCACCAAGGGCGGCTGGACGACCTGGCGTTGGTCCGAGGGCGCCCCGATGGCCAGTTACCTGACCATGGTGGCGATCGGGAAGTTCCGGGTCACCACCGGCGAGCACAGGGGACGGCCGGTGTACAGCGCGGTCACCACCCGGGTGGCCGAGGGCGCGCCGGACCGGTCGATCGCGCGGACCGTCGAGGTGGCCGACTACCTGGAGAGCATCTTCGGGCCGTACCCGTTCGACGCGTACGGCGGGGTGGTGGTCGCCGACGATCGGATCCGGTACGCGCTGGAGACGCAGGGCCGGCCCGTCTACTCGGCCGGGTTCTTCCGGCAGGGCGACAACACCGGCGTGGTCGCGCACGAGCTGGCCCACCAGTGGTACGGCGACAGCGTCTCCGTCGAGCGCTGGCAGGACATCTGGCTCAACGAGGGGCTGGCCACGTACGCCGAGTGGCTCTGGGCCGAGCACGCCGGTGAGGCCACCGTCCAGCACACCTTCGAGCAGAAGTACGGGACCACGTCGAGCCAGGTCTGGCGTACGCCGCCGGGCAAGCCGGGGGTCGCGAACCTGTTCGGCCGGTCGGTCTACGAGCGGGGCGGGATGTCCGTGCACGCGCTGCGGGTGGCGGTCGGCGACAGCGCCTTCTTCACCATCCTGCGCACCTGGGCGGCGGAGAAGAAGAACGGCAACGCCAACACCGACGAGTTCGTGGCGCTGGCCGAGCGGGTCTCCGGCAAGAAGCTCGGCAAGCTCTTCGACGCCTGGCTCTACGGCACCGAGCGCCCGCCGACCCCGAAGCCGCTCTGAGTCAGTTCTTCACCCGCAGCGTGGGGTGCGCGGCCAGGAAGTCGTCGGCGCCGCCGCCCCGCAGCGCGGCGAGGAACTGCCGGCCCACCGGGCGCAGCTGCTCGCCTCGGTAGGACGCGCCGCTGCCCACCCCGTCGCCGGGGAGGCCGACCAGGACGAACTTCTCCGGCGGCAGGCCGCCCAGGGCGTACGCGAAGTCGACGAGCCGGCGGCCGCCGCCGACGTACACGAGGGTCTTGCCCAGCGCGGCGACCACCTGCTCGACCCGGTCCGGGTCGCGGGCCAGCCCCTGGTCGAGGATCTTCCGGGCCAGCGCCCGGATCAGCTGCTGCTGGTGCCGCTGCCGGGTGTAGTCGCCGCCGGCCGTGTAGCGCTGGCGGGCGTAGTCGAGCGCCTGCCAGCCGGTCAGGTGCCGGTTGCCGGGCTGGTAGACCATCTGCGGCCCGGTGTAGGTGCTGCCGGCCCGGTCCCGGTAGCGCCCGTCCGGCCGGCGGTGGATGGAGGCGACCCGCTGGTCGACGTAGAGGTCCACGCCGCCGAGGGTGTCGACCAGCTTGTCGAACCCGCCGAAGGTGATCACCGCGCCGGCGTCGATGCGCAGCCCGGTGTACCGGCTGACCGTGGTGCGCAGCAGCTCGTACCCCTGTGCCGTGCTGGGGTGCTTCTTGTCGCCGGGGACCCGGCTGCCGTAGCTCATGGCGTGCGTGAGCTTGGTGCGGCCGCCCCGGTAGCCGGCCTTCGGGTAGGCCGGGATGTCGACCACCAGATCGCGGGGGAGCGAGAAGAGGTACGCGCGGTCCAGGCCGGCCGGCACGTGCAGCACCAGCACGGAGTCGGCGTGCGGCTCCCAGCCCGGCACGCTGATCCGGGTGTCCACCCCGACCAGCAGCAGGTTGAGCGGCCCCTTCAGGTCGGCGCCGGGCGGCGGGGTGGGGCTGGAGGTCACCGGGGCCGGGGTGGTCGGCGCGGCGGTGGAGGGGCTCGGGGTGCCCGGCCCGGCGACCGGGCCGGGCGACGGGCGGGAGACCAGCCGCGTGGTCACCACCGCGCCGGCGGCGACCAGCACCACGGCCACCAGGGCGGCCAGTCCCAGCAGCAACCGTCGACGCGTCATCGTGGTCTCCTTCCCCCGTCTTCCACTCGACGCGCGACGGAGGGCTGTTGGTTGCGCGGGAATCCCGTGTCATCGAGCGCTCTGCATGATCTGCGAAAAACTCTCGCTGGCGCTATAGCTACCGGTCGGTAATGATGCGTGCATGCGGTACGACGTGGTCGTCATCGGGTCCGGTTTCGGCGGCAGCGTCACCGCGCTCCGGCTGGCCGAGAAGGGTTACACCGTCGGGGTCCTGGAGGCCGGCCGGCGCTTCGCCGACGACGAGTTCCCCCGCACCTCCTGGCAGGCGCGGCGGTTCCTGTGGGCCCCGAAGCTCGGCTGTTACGGCCTCCAGCGCATCACCCTGCTCCGCTCGGCCGACCGGAAGGCCGGCGGCGGGGTGCTGGTGCTCGCCGGCGCCGGGGTGGGCGGCGGCTCGCTGGTCTACGCGAACACCCTCTACGAGCCGCTGGACGCCTTCTACGCCGATCCGCAGTGGCGGGACATCACCGACTGGCGCGACGAACTGGCCCGCCACTACGACCAGGCGAAGCGGATGCTCGGCGTCACCACGTACCCGGTGCACACCGCCGCGGACCGGGCCATGCGGGCGGTGGCCGAGCGGATGGGGGTGGGCCACACCTTCCACTCGACGCCGGTGGGCGTGCACATCGGCCGCCCCGGCGAGCGCGTGCCCGACCCGTACTTCGGCGGGGTCGGGCCGGACCGGACGGGGTGCAGCCACTGCGGCTCGTGCATGACCGGCTGCCGGCACGGCGCGAAGAACACCCTGGTCAAGAACTACCTCTGGCTGGCCGAGCGGCTCGGGGCGCAGGTCCACCCGCTGACCACGGTGACCGCGGTACGCCCCGCCGGCGACGGCGGCTACGAGGTGCACACCGAGCGCACCGGCGCCTGGGCGCGCAAGCGCCGCCAGGTGATCCACGCCGACCAGGTGGTCTTCGCGGCCGGCGCGCTGGGCACCCAGCGCCTGCTGCACGAGATGAAGGCGACCGGGGCGCTGCCCCACCTGTCGCCCCGGCTCGGCGAGCTGACCCGCACCAACTCCGAGGCCATCCTCGGCGCCTCGGTCGGGTCCGGCCAGGCCCGGCGGCGCGGTCTCGACTTCACCGAGGGGGTGGCGATCACCAGCTCGTTCCACCCCGATCCGCAGACCCACATCGAGCCGGTCCGCTACGGCCGGGGCTCCAACGCCATGGGGCTGCTCCAGTCGCTGCTCGTCGACGGCGGTCCCCGCCGGGTCCGGCGCTGGCTGGGCAGCATCGTCCGGCAACCCGGGCTGGCGGCCCGGATGCTCTCGGTGCGCGGCTGGTCCGAGCGCACCGTCATCGCCCTGGTCATGCAGTCGGCCGACAACTCGCTCACCACCCGCTACCGGCGGGGCCGGTTCGGCCGGCGGCTGGTCTCCGGCCCGGGGCACGGCGCGCCCAACCCGACCTGGATCCCGGCCGGCAACGAGGCGGTCCGGCTGCTCGCCGACGAGATCGACGGCACGCCCGGCGGGGCGGTCACCGAGCCGTTCAACATCCCGATGACCGCGCACATCCTCGGCGGCGCGGTGATCGGCGACGGCCCGGAGCGCGGGGTGATCGACCCGTACCACCGGGTGCACGGTCACCCGGGGCTGCACGTGGTGGACGGCGCGTCGGTCTCGGCGAACCTGGGCGTCAACCCGTCGCTGACGATCACCGCGCAGGCGGAGCGGGCCATGTCGTTCTGGCCCAATCGGGGGGAGGAGGACCCCCGGCCGCCGCTCGGCGCGCCCTACCGCCGGCTCGCCCCGGTGGCGCCGAAGCAGCCCGCCGTACCGGCCCACGCCCCCGCCGCGCTGCGTCCCTGAGCGGTGCGGGACACGACACGGCGGGGCGCGGCCCGCCACGGCGGTGACTGTCGGTAGGGTTGCTGCACATGAGCACGCCTCGCCCCGTCCTCGTGGTGGACTTCGGAGCCCAGTACGCCCAGCTCATCGCGCGCCGCGTCCGCGAGGCGAAGGTCTACTCGGAGATCGTCCCGCATTCCATGCCGGTGTCCGAGATGCTGGCGAAGGACCCGGCCGCGATCATCCTGTCCGGCGGCCCGTCCAGCGTCTACGCGCCGGACGCCCCGCAGATCGACGCCGGGATGTTCGACGCCGGGGTGCCGGTCTTCGGCATCTGCTACGGCTTCCAGGCCATGGCGCAGGCGCTCGGCGGCACCGTGGCGCGCACCGGCAACCGCGAGTACGGCGGCACCCCGCTGCACGCCCGCCCCGAGGCCGGCGTGCTGCTCCGCGACCTCCCCGACGACCTGCCGGTGTGGATGAGCCACGGCGACTGCGTCACGGAGGCCCCGGCCGGCTTCGCGGTCACCGCCGAGTCGGCGGGCGCGCCCGTCGCCGCCTTCGAGGACCTGGCCGGCCGCCGGGCCGGGGTGCAGTTCCACCCGGAGGTCGGGCACACCGCGCACGGCCAGGAGATGCTGGCCCGCTTCCTGCACGACATCGCCGGCATCGCGCCGACCTGGACGCCCGAGAACATCATCGACGAGCAGGTGGCCCGGATCCGGGCGCAGGTCGGCGACAAGGAGGTCATCTGCGGCCTGTCCGGCGGCGTCGACTCGGCGGTCGCCGCGGCGCTGGTGCACAAGGCCGTCGGCGACCAGCTCACCTGCGTCTTCGTGGACCACGGCCTGCTGCGTGCGGGTGAGGCCGAGCAGGTGGAGAAGGACTACGTCGCCGCCACCGGGATCAAGCTCAAGGTGGTCGACGCCCGCGAGCGGTTCCTCGGCGCGCTGGCCGGGGTGATCGACCCCGAGCAGAAGCGCAAGATCATCGGCCGGGAGTTCATCCGGGTCTTCGAGGCCGCCGCCCGGGAGATCGCCGCGCACGGCGACGTCGAGTTCCTGGTGCAGGGCACCCTCTACCCGGACGTCGTGGAGTCCGGCGGCGGCACCGGCACCGCCAACATCAAGAGCCACCACAACGTCGGCGGGCTGCCGGAGGACCTGAAGTTCGCCCTGGTCGAGCCGCTGCGCACGCTGTTCAAGGACGAGGTCCGCGCGCTCGGTCTGGAGCTGGGGCTGCCCGAGGCGATGGTCTGGCGGCATCCGTTCCCCGGCCCGGGCCTCGCCATCCGAATCATCGGCGCGGTCGACGAGGAGCGCCTCGCGGTGCTCCGCAAGGCCGACCTGATCGCCCGGCAGGAGCTCACCGCGGCCGGCCTCGACCGGGGCGTCTGGCAGTTCCCGGTGGTGCTCCTCGCCGACGTGCGCAGCGTCGGAGTGCAGGGCGACGGGCGCAGCTACGGACATCCCGTGGTGCTGCGCCCGGTCTCCAGCGAGGACGCGATGACCGCCGACTGGTCCCGGCTGCCCTACGAGGTGGTGGCCCGGATCTCCACCCGGATCACCAACGAGGTCGCCGAGGTCAACCGGGTGGTCCTGGACGTGACCAGCAAGCCGCCGGGCACCATCGAGTGGGAGTGACGCCGGGTCAGGCCGGCGGCATCGGCGGCTGAGGCGCCGGCCGGGGCGCCGGCTCCGGCGTGGCCGGCGCCGCGTGCGGCCCCGGGGCCGTCGGCGGGACGGGCGGCCAGCCGGGCGCGGTGCCCGGGGGGTGCGGCCACGCGGGCGCGCCCGCCGGCTCCTCGGGCATCAGGAACCACATGATCGGGTACGCCAGCGCGGCGATCCCGCCGGTGAGCACGGTGGCCACCGCGAAGGCCACCCGCACGAGGGTGGGGTCGACGGCGAAGTAGCGGCCGAGGCCGCTGGCCACGCCGGCCACCATCCGGTCCGTGACCGGCCGGCGGAGCTGCTTGTACGGGGCCTGGGAGGGGTTCGTGAAGGTCATGTCTCCACGGTCCCGCGCGGTCCGGCGGGCGACCTCGGTGACCGCCCGGACTCCTACCCTGACGCGTCCCTGAGGCGCCAGCCAAGAGTCAGGAATCTGACTCTTTTCGATGTCGGTCACGGCATCCGGGGAGAATTTCCTCCCGTGACCACCTTGCTGGAGCCGCTCCGCAGGATCGCGGCATACGCAGTTTGTGCTGATTCAGACGGCCGAGTGTTGCTGGTCCGCGCATCGGAGCGCTCCGGCACCCCCGGCACGTGGTCGCTGCCCGGCGGGGCGGTCGACCACGGTGAGGACCCCAAGCACACCGTCGTCCGGGAGACCGCCGCCGAGACCGGGCTCTCGGTCGCCGTCGCGGCCCTGCAGGACGTCCTCGCCGACATGCGGGCGCTGCCCGAGCGCGGCATCACGATCCACACCGACCGGCTGCTCTACACGGTGTCGGTGCGGGGCGGGACGCTCGCCGACCGGATCGACCGCCCCACCGACCTGGCCCGCTGGTTCACCCTCGACGAGGCCCGGGAGCTGCCGCTGCGCTCGTTCGCCGCGCGCGCCCTGGGCCTGCCCACCTCCACCGACGACATCGTGCCGGAGGAGGTCCCCGAGTTCCCCTCGTTCTACGCCGTCCCCGGCCCGGACGGGCTGCACCGGGCGCAGCGCTTCGCCGCGTACGCCGTGGTGACCGACCCGGAGGAGCGGGTGCTGCTCACCCGGGTCTCCGACGGCTACCCGGGCGCCGGCTGCTGGCACCTGCCCGGCGGCGGCACCGACTACGGCGAGCAGCCGGGCGCCGCGCTGATCCGGGAACTGGTCGAGGAGACCGGCCAGACCGGCCGCCTGGTCGAGCTGCTCGGGGTGGCCAGCCACCGGGACGCCGCCTCGCTCGGCCCGGAGGGCTACCCGATCGACTGGCACGGCGTACGCGCCTTCTACCGGGTGGTCGTCGACCAGCCCGCCCCGCCCACGGTGGCCGACGTCGGCGGCTCCACCTGCGAGGCCCGCTGGTTCCGCCGCGAGGAACTGGGCGCCCTCCCCACCGACCGCCTGACAGAGGTAACAGCCGAAGCCGTCCACGCCGCCCACCTCCTCTAACCCCACCCCACCCCACCCCACACCCCACCCCGGGCCCCCGGCCCCCGCTCGGTGATCATGAAGTTATTGCCAGGACACGCCGATCCGGCGGGCAATAAGTTCATGATCGACGGGGTGAGTGGACGAGGGGACGAGGGGAGCGGGTGCGGGTGCGGGAGCGGCGGCGGATCGGGGCTTACGGGGTGCTGCGTGACGGCGGCGGGCGGGTGTTGCTGGCGCGGGGATCGGAACGCGGCCCGTACCCGGGGGTGTGGCAGTTGCCGGGGGGTGGGATCGAGCACGCCGAGCACCCGGCGCGGGCCGTCGAGCGCGAGTTCGCCGAGGAGACCGGGCTGGCCGTCGCGGCGGGCCGGGTCCGGGCGGCGGTCGCCGACGTGGCCGTCTTTCCGTCCGACGGTGTCGCGATGCACACCGACCGGCTGATCTTCGAGGTCGAGGTGCGCGGCGGTGACCTGCGGCCGGAGGTGACCGGCGGCAGCGACGAGCTGGGCTGGTTCACCCCGGACGAGGCGGCGGCGGTGCCGCTGATGCCGTTCACCGCCGAGCTGCTCGGGGTGCCGGTGTCGCCCCTGCCCGCGGGCCTGCCCCGGGAGCTGCCCCCCGGTCCCGTCGTCCCGGACGCCGACCGGCGGCAGCGCTTCGCCGCGTACGGGCTGGTCACCGACCCGGCCGGGCGGGTGCTGCTCACCATGATCGCCGACGGCTATCCGGGCGCCGGGAGCTGGCACCTGCCCGGCGGGGGGACCGACCACGGCGAGCAGCCGGCCGCCGGCCTGCTCCGCGAACTGGTCGAGGAGGCCGGCCAGCTCGGCCGGGTGGTCGACCTGCTGGCCGTGGACAACCTGCACAACCCGGCGGCGCTCGGTCCCGAGGGGCGGCCGCTGGACTGGCACGGCGTACGGGTCGTCTATCGCGTCCGGGTGGATGCTCCGACCGAGGCCGTGGTGACCGAGCTCGCGGGCGGCTCCACGGCGCGCGCCGCCTGGTTCGCGCCGGACCAGGTCAGCGGCCTGCGGATGACCGAGGTGGCGGCCCGGGCAACCGGACATCGGGGTAGGTGACACCCGCTCGCCGAGCCGCCGTGGGCCGCCTCCGGTACAGTCGGTGACAGGGAATGGCCGACGAAAACGGGCGATGAGGCCCGAGATGGGAATAACTGAGCGGTTCGCGCGGTTAAGAGAGTTATAAGTACCGCCGGCAGCTATCGCCAACCCCCTATCCCCTGTGCAATGGTGTACTCCGCAAATGGGCTGCCGGGCCCGAAAGGTCCGGCACGAGACAGCCGGACACCCGCCCGCGTGGCGGTCACCCGATCCGGTGATGGAGGAAACGTGCCGAGAGCCCCATGGCGCCGGCGTCGTACGACTGACAGTCCGCGCCCCGCAGGGCGTCGCTGGGCGGGCCGGTTGCGCCGCAGCAGCACGTTCGCCCGCCAGGTGCTGCTGGTCCGGGTGGGCCGCCGGGACGGCGGCGCCGTCACCGGGACCGACCTGGTCACCCCCGACCACCGCTGGTCCGACCGCCAGCGTCGCCGCTACGGCCGCTACGACGCCGAGGTCGAGGCCGTCCGCTACGACGCCGAGGTCGAGGCCGTGATGCCGGTCAGCCCGGCGCTCGGCCCGGCCACGCCGGTCGACGAGTCGCCGGCCATGTCGATCCCGCTGCTGCCGGGCGAGCGCACCGCCGCCCGCCGGGCGAAGTTCGCCCTGGTCAACGCCTGCACCCTGAGCAGCCTCATGCTCGGCATGCTGGCGATCTTCCTGGCCATGCAGAGCGAGGTCCGGGTCGCGGCGATCTGCCTGATCGCCTGCGTCGCGTTCGACGGCCTGGACGGGGCGCTGGCCCGCAAGCTCAACGTGGCCAGCCCGTTCGGCGCGCAGATGGACTCGCTGGCCGACATGTGCTCGTTCGGCCTCGCCGCACCGGTCGTGGTCTACGCGTCGCTGGCCGGCTCGGTGCCGGCGGCGGCCGCCGCGGTCGCCTGCGCCCTGGTCGCGGCCTGCGCCGCCATCCGGCTGGCCCGGTTCAACGTCTCGCCCAAGGACGGCCGCTTCTTCTGCGGCGTGCCGACCACCATGGCGGCCGCCGTGCTCGCCCTGACCGTGGCGATCGGGGTGCCGGTCTCCGGCCTGGTCATGGTCGCCGGCGTGGCGCTGCTCGCCTTCGCCATGGTCTCCAGCTTCCCCTACGCGAAGCTCGCCCGGCTGGTGAAGCTGCCGCCGTGGCTCTGGCTGGCCCCGGTGGTCGGCGCGCTGGTCGACATCCGGCTCACCTTCGCCCTCGTGGTGGTGGGCTACCTGGTCAGCGGCCCGGTTCTCTGGCTGCGCCAGCGCCGCACCGCCTGACCCGTACCACCGAAAAGGGGCGCCGCGAAAGCGGCGCCCCTTTTCGCGTCCGTGGGATCAGCTCCAGCGGGCGATGACCGTCGAACCGCCGACCACCTTGTCGCCCGGGCCGACCAGCGGCTCGGCGGCGTCGGCCGGCAGGTAGACGTCGGTGCGCGAGCCGAACCGGATCAGGCCGAACCGCTCGCCCCGGGCCAGCAGCGCGCCCACCGGCGCCCGCTGCACGATCCGGCGGGCGATGAGCCCGGTGCGCTGCGCCACCACGACCGTGCCGTGGTCGGTGTCCAGCACCGTGTACGCGGCCACGTTGTGCTCGGCGTCCGGCTTCATGGCGTTGACGAAGCCGCCGTCGGCCACGAAGTAGTCGACCACCTTGCCGGCCACCGGCGAGCGGTTGACGTGCACGTCCAGCACGGACAGGAAGACCGCGATACGCAGCCACTCACCGTCGCCGAAGCGCTCGTCGTGCAGCCGCTGCACCGAGAGGACCTGACCGTCCGCCGAGGCGACCACGGCCGACGGGTCCTCCGGCACATCCCGCTCCGGGTCCCGGAAGAACGCCGCCACCGGGGCGGCGGCCAGCGCGGGCAGCAGCCAGAGCTTGGACTTCGGCCGGGCGGCCCGGGCCAGCGCGGCCAGGCCCAGGGTGATGCCGGCGGCGGCCACGCCGTTGGAGTCGATGTGCATGCTCCGGGTCAGCGGCACGCTCGACGGCCGGTACGCCGGGGAGAGCGACGCGGCCAGCGCCGCCGGCGCCGGAGTGGAGCGCAGGTGGTGCACGCGTACCGGCGGGGAGTTGCGCAGCACCAGGTCGGTGCGGACGCCGTGCAGCACGCCCTGCCGGTCCAGCTCGGCGCCGGCGCCCTCGGTGCGGAACAGCGGCGCGGCCACGCTCAGCACGGCCCCCTCGGCGAGGTACTTCGCCAGCCCGTCGACGGCGGTGCGGGCCTCCTCGGCGGTGCCGGTGAACGGCTCGGCCGCGATCACCACCGCGGCGGCGTCCGCCTCGGCGAGGGTGTCGACCACGCGTACCCGGTCGGCCACCCAGCGGCCCTGGGCCGTCACGTGCGCGCGGAGCGCGGCCGCGGAGGCGCCCTCCGCCGGCACGACCGTGAGCCGGTCGCCGGGGAGCAGCGCCTCGATCGCCGCGGCCAGCACCGCGGACTCCGGGGTCGCGCCGACCAGCAGGCCGGCCTTCGCGTCGTTGCGCCGGGCGAACTCACTGACGAGGGTGCGGGCGGCGCGCTCGCCGACGCGGACCGCACCGGCGGGACCGGTGACGCGTACGGCGGGGGACTGGGTCATCTCGGACGGGCTCCTGACGAGGTAGAGACGGAAGGCGGCGGAACCGACCCGGGCGACCCGGCCGACCGGGCGCCCCGGCCGCGACCGGGGCGCCACGGTTGGGCCGGCCGGCGGAGGCGAGATCTCCACCAGCCAGCATAGGCGGCGCCGGCGACGGCCCGCACCGCCGCGGTCAGCCCGGTCCGTCCCCACCGGTACGCGGGCCGCCCCCCGGCCGGTCCGCCGCTTCGTCGACCACCGGCAGCTCCCGGGTGGCCGGCCCGGCCGTGTCGTCCCGTTCTTCGGCGGCGGGCAGCTCGCGGGTCGTGCCGTCGCGCTCCTCGGCGGCGGACAGCTCGCGGGTCGCCGGCTCGGCGCGGTCCTGCGGCGCCGGCTCGACGGGGGGCAGCTCGCGGGTCACCCGATCGCTCCCGACCTCCGGCGCACCGGGCGACCAGCGTGGCTCCTCGTCGAACGGGCGGTCCTCCCGCGCCGCGAGCGGCGCGTCGGCCACGGCGTCCGTGGCCCACTCGTCCGCCTCCTCGCCGGTGGGGGCGACGGCCTCGCCGGCCGGTCCAGCACCGGCCGGCGTGCCGGTCTCGTAGGGGGCGGACACGGTCGACTCCGCCGGTGCCGCCTCGGTGTGCCGGCCCGAGCGCAGCGCGCCGACCAACCCGAGCAGTCCGATCAGGATCAGCGCGCCGGCCAGGAACCAACCCACCGGGGGCAGTGCCAGCCCGAGGATCCGGGCCAGCAGCCACCAGGCGGACAGCCCGAGGAAGGCCAGCCCGAAGGCGAACGACACGATGTCGGTGCGGTGAGCCTTCATCGGGTCACCTCCAGATTTCCTGCGTTCACGTGGACCAGCAGGCGCAGCGTGCCGCCGCCGCGGCCGTCCGGCCCGAGGTCGGTGTTCTCCCACTGGCGGCCGTTCAGCCCGCCGGTCCGCCGGCCGAAGACGTTGGCGTCACCCGCGTTCACGTCGGCCACAGTGGTGACGTCGACGTTCGGCGGTACGACCACCGTGGCCTTGCCGAAGTTGACCTCGACGGTCACCTGGGTGTCCTTCTTGTCGAAGTCGACCGCGCGCAGGTCGAGCACGGCGTCGCCGAAGTTGTTCTCGTACCGGTCGGCCAGGTCGCGGTAGTCGGCCGGGGCCCACGTGACGTTCCCGTCGATCCCGCGGACCCGGTCGTAGGAGTCGGCGACGGTGGCGATGCCGAGCGCCGCCGCGGTCACCAGACCGAGTGCGATCAGCCAGCGGGCCCGGCCGAACCAGGTCCCCACGAGCAGTCCGAGCCCGATGGTGGCCAGCACCGCGGCGAAGTAGCCGGCCGCGCCGACCGGGAAGACGTCGAGCAGGTCGAGCATCGCGACCACGCCCAGCGCCAGGAAGATCAGCGAGAAGGTGACCGCGCCGAGCGCGGAGCGCTCCTTCGGCCGCTTCGGCGGCCGGGCCGGGCGCACCGGCGCCGGCGGGGCGGGCGGGGTCGAGCCGGCGTACGGGCCGTGCGGGGCGAACGGTGGCCGGTAGCCACCCGGCGGCAGTGGCGCGCCCACCGGGGCGGGCGGCGGCACGGCGACGGGCTCGCCGTAGGGACGGCCGGCCGTCGGCGCGGCGGACCACGCCGCGGTCGCCTCGGCGCATGGCCACGCCTCGCCGGCCCGGCTGCCCGGGACGGCCGGCGGCCGCGCCGCGGTGGGCTCCGGCTCGGACCAGGCGGGCCGGGCGACGTTCGCCGCCGGCCAGCTCGCCGCGGACACCGGCGCGGGCGGGTACCCCGGCTCGGGGCGGGCGGCGGGCGGGGCGGTGACCGGCGGCTCGCCGGACCACGGCGACGCCCCGGCCGGCTCGTTGGACCACGGGGCCGGCGCGGCCGACGTCGGCGCGCCGGGCCAGGGTGCCGACGGGGCCGCGGGCGGCGGGACCGGTCCGGCGGCGGCCGGCACGTCGGGAGCGGGCGCGGCGGCCGGCGGCGCCGGCCAGGCCACCGGGGGAACCGGCCCCGGCGGCGGTCCGGGGGGTGCGCCGGGCGCCGCCATCCGGGTCGCCGGGCCGCGCTGGTCGCGGTTGAGCAGCAGCGCGCCGCCGATCAGGATCACCGCCCCGAGCAGGATCGCCCGGAACCCGTTGGTGACGACGTAGCCGAAGCCGACCGCGACCACGATGCTGAGCACGATCACGGTGATCGGGGACATGCTGGACCGGCCGCGGCCGAGCATCGACTCGACCGGTGAGGCCGTGTCCCCCTCGCCGGGGATGATCAGCCATGCGGTGACGTAGACCAGGATGCCGATGCCGCCGAAGAAGCCCAGCACGGCCAGGAGCACCCGCCACAGCACCGGGTCGGTGTTGGTGGCCCGGCCGATCGCCGCGCAGACGCCGGCCAGGTAGCGGCCCTCGCGGGGGCGGACCAGCCCGTACCGCGAGGTGAAGCCGGCGGCGCCGGGCGGTGGGGCGTACCCGGTGGGTGGCGGGTCGGCGAACGGCGCGCCGCCGGTGGGCGGCGGGGTCGACCCGAACGGCGGGGGCGCCGTGGCGCCGGCGGCGGTGGGCGCCGGCCCCGGCGGGGGTGGCGGTGGCCCGTCCTGTGCTGCCGCCCCGGGGCGGGGCGGACGGGCAGCTTCCTCGGTCATGACTCCGATCCTGCTGCCCCGGCCGCCCGAGCGTCCTCAGGACCCGACCCTGACCCCACCCTGAGATCCCGGGGCCGAGGATGTCCGGGGCGTCCCCGTGGTCCCCGGCGGTCCGGCCGTGTGACGATCGGTTCGTCGGCCGCCGCCGGCACACCGTCCGCGACCCGGGAGCCTCCGATCAGCAGCACCGTGACCCCGCACCCCCCGCGCCTCTACCGGGCCACCGAGCACCGGCTGGCCGCGGGGGTGGCCGCCGGCCTCGCCGAACACCTGGGCATCTCGGTGCTCCGGGTCCGGGTGGCCTTCATGGTGCTGCTCGGGCTGAGCGGGCTCGGGCTGCTGCTCTACGCGGCCTTCTGGGCGGTCGTCCCGCCCCGGCCCGGCGACACCGCCGTCCCGCCCCGCCGCGACCTCGCCCAGCTGCTGCCCTTCGTGGCGATCGGGCTGGGCGTGCTGCTGCTCCAGGTCGTCGCCTTCGACTCGGTCGGCGCGGCCGGCACCGCCGGTTGGCTGGTCGCCATCATCGCGGTCGGCGCCGGGGTGATCTGGCACCAGTCCGCGCCC
Source organism: Micromonospora sp. NPDC005707 (assembly GCF_040631005.1). Classification (NCBI taxonomy): domain Bacteria; kingdom Bacillati; phylum Actinomycetota; class Actinomycetes; order Micromonosporales; family Micromonosporaceae; genus Micromonospora; species Micromonospora sp. NPDC005707. The sequence continues at coordinate 267,992 of NZ_JBEXYR010000002.1, read as the reverse complement.
GAGCGTCGCCGGCAGTGGGGCGGCTCGATGGCGGTGCCCTGGCTGGGCGCGGTGGTGGAGGAGAGCGACCGGCGCTCGTTCGTGCTGCGCTTCATCGGCGGCGGGGTGCTCGTCGCGGTCGGCATCATCGGCGTGGCGGCGGTCTACTCGCCGGCGCAGAACTTCGACGCGGTGCTCAACGGCATCATCTTCGCGCTCGTCGGCCTGGCGGGGGTGGGCGTGGTGACCGGCCCGGTGCTCTGGCGCACCTGGAACCAGCTCCGCTCGGAGCGCGAGGGGCGGATCCGGGAGCAGGAGCGGGCCGAGTTGGCCGCCATGGTGCACGACCAGGTGCTGCACACCCTCGCCCTGATCCAGCGCAACGCCACCGACGTCAAGACGGTGCAGCGGCTGGCCCGGGGCCAGGAGCGGTCGCTGCGGAACTGGCTCTACAAGCCGACCGCGTCACCGACCGAACGCTTCGCGGCCGCCCTGGAGCAGGCCGCCGCCGAGGTGGAGGACACGTTCGCCATCACCGTGGAGACGGTGGTGGTCGGCGACCGCGAGACCGACGAGCGCGTCGGTGCGCTGGTCGCCGCGGCCCGTGAGGCGCTGGTCAACGCGGCCCGGCACGCCGAGGTGACCACCGTGTCGCTCTACGCCGAGGTGGAGCCGGAGCAGGTGAGCGCCTTCGTGCGGGACCGGGGCAAGGGCTTCGACCCGGATACGGTGGAGGATCACCGGCACGGTGTCCGGGGTTCGATCATCGGACGGATGAAGCGGCACGGCGGCCGGGCGGAGATCCGGTCCGAGCCGGGAGAGGGGACCGAGGTCCGGCTGATCCTGCCGATCAGCGGCTCCGGCTCCACGGCGGAAAGGGACAGATGATCATGGCCGAGCAGGAACCGGTCGAGGGCGCGGCGCCCCGGGACGGGCGGCTCAGGGTGTTCCTCGTCGACGACCACGCGATGTTCCGGGCCGGCGTCCGCGCCGAGCTCGGCGCCCGCGTCGAGGTGGTCGGCGAGGCCAGCACGGTGGCGGAGGCGGTCAGCCGGATCGCCGCCATGCAGCCGGACGTGGTGCTGCTCGACGTGCACATGCCCGACGGCGGCGGCCGGGCGGTGCTGGAGGCGATGCGGCGTACGCACCCGCAGGTGCGGTTCCTCGCGCTGAGCGTGTCCGACGCCGCCGAGGACGTGATAGGGCTGATCCGGGCGGGCGCCCGGGGCTACGTCACGAAGACCATCTCGCCGGAGGAACTGACCGACGCGATCCGGCGGGTGGCCGACGGGGACGCCGTGTTCAGCCCGCGGCTTGCCGGCTTCGTGCTGGACGCCTTCGCGGCCCGGCCGGACGCGCCGGTGGCCGACCCCGAGCTGGACCAGCTCACCAACCGGGAGCGCGAGGTGCTCCGGCTGCTCGCCCGGGGATACGCGTACAAGGAGATCGCCCGGGAGCTGTACATCTCGATCAAGACGGTCGAGACGCACGTCTCCAACGTGCTGCGCAAGCTGCAGATGTCCAACCGCTACGAGCTGTCCCGCTGGGCCGCCGACCGCCGCCTGGTCTGACCGTCGCGCCGGGCCGGGGCGTCACTCGGTGCGCAGCACCGTGAACGCCTCGGCCAGCCGGCCGGACGGGAGGCCGGCGTTGTCGGCCACGGTGGTGAGCCGGTCCCGGATCCAGGTCGGCACGTCCAGGTGGGCGGTCTGCGACCGGTGCGCCTCCATCGCGGCTGTCTTGCGGTCGATCCGGTCGGTCACGTCGACGGCGTGGTCCGGGTCGGGCCCGCCCGCGTACCAGATCTCCCGGACCACCCACGGCTCCAGCCCCTCGTCGAGCAGTTCCGGGAAGGCGAAGCGGTTGCGCGAGTCGGGATAGACCGCGCAGGTGGCCGCCTCGCCGACGGCCAGGTGGTCGGGGTGGCTCGGGCCGGTCAGGTGTTCCCAGCGCCGCAGCGGCGAGCTGGTCAGCACCCGGTCCGGCCGGAACCGGCGGATCGCGGCGCTGATCTGCCGGCGCAGCGCCAGGCTGGCGGTGAGGATGCCGTCGGTGTGGCCGTCGAGGAAGTCGACCCGGTGCACGCCGACCGCGGCGGCCGCGGCCCGCTGCTCCGCCTCCCGCCGGGCCGGCATCTCCGCGCGCGGCGTGTCGTCGAAGCCGCCGGAGTCACCCCGGGTGGCGATGAGGTACGCCACGTCGATACCCTCATCCACCCAGCCGGCGATGGTGCCCGCACAGCCGAAGTCGACATCATCCGGATGGGCAAAAACCGCGAGGGCCCGACGGACGTCGGGCAGCACCGGAGCGGACGCGGGGAAGCTCACGGCGCTGAGCCTACGCGGGTGGTCTCGCCCCGTCTGGTCGTGTCTTACCTGTTCAGCCCGGTGCGACACGGGCGTTTCATGATCTTTTCTCAAGTATCGGCAACGTGGCGGGCAACTAACGTCTTGATAACGGCACCTTCACGCAAAGGGCTGGTGAGTGTCACAGTGGCAGCACCTCACCCCCCGGTGTGAGGCACCCCGTCGGGCCCACCGACCACGTGACGCCGCCTCCTAGCGCCGCGCGTGGCCGTCGACCCTGCGCGGTGTCTGCGTCGAAGGGTGTGGCGCCCGGCGGATCGGTACCCCTGGGGTGTCCCGATTTCCTCTGCGGTAAACCGGCGCCCTGTGGTTCGGGTCGTCGGCGGTGTCACCCCCACACGTGCGTGAAACCCACGACGGAACCAGGTTAGAAAGAGGAGGCCCCTCGGAATGAGAGTCTCGAAGCGGGCGAGCGGCGCGCTCGCGGTGGGCGCGGCATTCGCGCTCATCGCGTCCGGCTGCTCCAGCGGCAACGACGACGGTGGCGACGCCGGCGCCAGCAAGGACGGCGCGATCGTCATCGACGGCACCCAGCCGGAGAACCCCCTGGTTCCGGCGAACACCACCGAGACCGGTGGTGGCAAGATCATTGACTGGATGTGGAGCGGTCTGGTCGAGTACCCCAACAACGGTGGGGCGCCGCAGAACCTGCTTGCCGAGTCGATCGAGACGAGCGACTCCAAGGTCTTCAAGATCAAGATCAAGCAGAACACCAAGTTCCACGACGGCACCACCGTCAAGGCCGAGAGCTTCGTCAAGGCCTGGAACTGGGCGGCGTACGGCCCGAACGGCGCGCAGAACGCCTCGTTCTTCTCCGACATCCAGGGCTTCGCCGACACCTACACCGAGGACCCGGACGGCCCGGACGGCCCGAAGAAGGCCGAGGAGCCGAAGGCCAAGGAGCTCTCCGGCCTGAAGGTCATCGACGACTGGAACTTCGAGGTCACGCTCTCCGCGCCGACCGCCGTGTTCCCGACCAAGCTCGGCTACAGCGCCTTCATGCCGCTGCCGGACGCCTTCTTCTCCACCACCCCGGCGGAGTTCGGCAAGAAGCCGATCGGTAACGGCCCGGTCAAGCTCGTCTCCTGGCAGGACGACGTCGAGATCAAGCTCACCCGCTTCGACGACTACAGCCTGCGCGACAAGATGAAGATCAAGGACGTCACCGTCAAGATCTACCAGGACGACACCGCGGCCTACAACGACCTGGTGTCGGGCAACCTGGACTTCCAGCAGCAGGTCCCGGTCTCCTCGCTGGCCGGTGACAAGTGGAAGACCGACCTGGGCGACCGGGCGATCTCGTCGACCACCCCGTCGACCGGCATCATCGCCTTCCCGATCTACGACAAGCGCTTCCAGAACGCCAAGCTGCGCAAGGCGATCTCGCTGTCGATCAACCGCCAGGAGATCACCGACAAGATCTTCTTCGGTAACCGCAAGCCGGCCGACAGCTGGGCCAACCCGCTGACCCCGGGCGCCGAGCCGGGCAACTGCACCTCCTGCAAGTTCGACCCGACGCAGGCCAAGCAGCTGCTCCAGGAGGCCGGTGGCTTCACGGGCAAGCTGACCCTGTCGTACAACGCGGACGCCAGCCACAAGGAGTGGATGGAGGCCGTCGCCCAGCAGATCAAGACCAACCTGAACATCGACGCCGTCGCCGTCGGTGTGCCGACCTTCGCGGTCTTCCGGGCGAACATCAACGCCTACAAGATGACCGGTGCCTACCGGGCCGGTTGGCAGCAGGACTACCCGGACGTGGAGAACTGGATCAACCCGCTCTACGTGACCGGCGGTTCCTCGAACGACGGCAAGTACAGCAACCCGCAGGTGGACGCCCTCGCGAAGGAGGCCTCCGCGGCCCCCGACCTGAAGGCTGCCCACGCGAAGTTCGCCGAGGCCGTCAAGCTCATCGACAATGACGTCCCGTCGATGCCGATCTACTTCGGTGGCCAGCAGTCCGGCCACTCCGAGAAGATCAAGAAGATGGAGCTGACCAACGTCGGCGAGCTCGACATCACCTCGGTCGAGCTCTGATCCGAACGGTCTGACCCCGGGTCGGGCTCGCCTACCGGTGAGCCCGACCCGGGGCCGTTCCGCGAGGGGGTGTACAACAAACCCCTCGCACGTTGTCACCATCCGTGTCGGCCGTCCGACGCGCCCCCTTGTCTGGAGGACCACCCCATGGGCCGTTATCTTGTGAGACGGCTGCTGCAACTCGTGCCGGTCTTCATCGGTACGACGTTCCTGATCTATTGGCTCGTCTGGTCGGTGCCCGGTGACCCCTTCGCCGGCAAGTGCGGTGACCGCGGTTGCCCCCCGAACTACCGGGCCATGATGACCGAGAAGTACCATCTCGACGATTCGATCTGGGTGCAGTACGCCAGCTACATGAAGAACCTTTTCCAGGGCGACTTCGGTATCACGTTCGGCGGTCGCGAGATCAGCGACATCATCGCCACGTCGTACCCGAACACCCTGAAGCTGGCGGTGGTCGCGCTCGCCATCGAGGCCATCATCGGTCTCGGCGCGGGCGTCCTCACCGGTCTCCGGCGTAACGGCTTCCTGGACAACCTGGTCCTGATCTCCACCCTCTTCCTGATCGCGCTGCCGGTCTTCGTCATCGGCTTCGTGCTCCAGTGGCTCCTCGGCGTCAAGTGGGGCATCATCCACCCCACCGTTTCCAACGAGATGCGGTTCAGCGAGCTGCTCGTGCCGGGCTTCGTGCTCGGTAGCGCCTCGATGGCGTACATCGCCCGGGTGGCGCGAACCAGCATCGCCGAGAACCGGCGGGCCGACTACGTCCGCACCGCCATCGCCAAGGGCCTCCCCATGCGCCGGGTCGTCGGCGTGCACCTGCTGCGCAACTCGCTCATCCCGGTCGTCACCCTGCTCGGCACCGACCTCGGCGCCCTGATGGGCGGCGCGATCATCACCGAGGGCATCTTCGGCATCAACGGCATCGGCCGCCAGGTGCTCCGGGCGATCGTCACCAAGGAGAGCGCTACCGTTGTCGGCATCGTGGTGGTGCTGGTGCTCGTCTATCTCGTGATGAACCTGGTGGTGGACCTGCTCTACGCCGCCCTGGACCCGAGGATCCGCTATGAGTGACCCGAGTACCGCGTCGATCGTCTCGACGCCGCCCGCGACCATGCCGACCGAGGCCGGTTCCGGCGCACCCGTCAACGCCGGCCTGCCGGAGAGCGCGAAGCGGGAGAAGCCCCGCGGCCTCCTCGGCGACGCCTGGCGCGACCTGCGCCGCAAGCCGCTGTTCTGGATCTCCGCCACGTTCATCGTGCTCTTCGTGGTGATGGCGGCCTTCCCGTCGCTGTTCACCTCCGGCGACGCCGTCAACGGCGCGCTGTCCCGCAGCCGGGTCGAGCCGTCGGCCGACGCCTGGTTCGGCTACGACGTGCAGGGCCGCGAGGTGTACGCCCGGGTGATCTACGGCGCCCGCGCCTCGATCGTGGTGGCGCTGCTGTCGACCATCGGCACCCTGCTGTTCGGTGGCGCGATGGGCATCATCGCCGGCTACCGCGGCGGCTGGGTGGACGCGCTCCTCTCCCGGATCGCGGACATCTTCTTCGGCCTGCCGTTCGTGCTCGGCTCGATCGTCATCCTGACCACGTTCAACGGCTCGGGCACCGACAACGGTGAGTGGACGATCATGGGCCTGGTCATCATGTCCCTGACCGTGCTGAGCTGGCCGGTCGTGATGCGCCTCATGCGCTCCTCGGTGCTCGCCACCAAGGAGGCCGACTACATCGTGGCGGCCCGCGCGCTGGGCGCCGGCACCGGCCGGATCATCCTCAAGCACCTGCTGCCGAACTGCCTGGCCCCGCTGCTGGTCTACGGCACGATCATGGTCGGCTCGTTCATCGGTGCGGAGGCCACGCTGTCCTTCCTGGGCATCGGCCTGAAGAGCCCGGTGGTCTCCTGGGGCATCATGATCAGCGAGGCGCAGAACTACATCCGGGTCTCGCCGTTCCTGCTGTTCTTCCCCTCCGCGTTCCTCGTCGTCGCCGTGCTGAGCTTCGTGATGCTCGGTGAGGCGGTCCGCGAGGCCCTCGACCCGAAGCTTCGATAGGGGAACTGAGTTGTCCGACATTCTCGTGTCCGAGCAGTCCGCGCCGGGCGCCGACGGATCCGGCCGCCCCTCCGGCCGCCTGCTCGAGGTCGACGGTCTGCGGGTGGAGTTCCGCACCCGGGACGGTGTCGCCAAGGTCATCAACGGGGTGACGTACCACGTCGAGGCGGGGGAGACCCTCGCCGTGCTCGGCGAGTCCGGCTCCGGCAAGAGCGTCACCGCGCAGACCATCATGGGCATCCTCGACACCCCGCCCGGCTTCGTCACCGGAGGCCAGGTCCGCTTCCACGGCAAGGACATGCTCAAGATGTCCACCGAGCAGCGGCGCCGGATCCGTGGTGAAGGCATTGCGATGATCTTCCAGGACTCGCTCTCCGCCCTCAACCCGGTTTTCACCGTCGGCTTCCAGATCGCCGAGCAGTTCCGCATCCGGCGCGGCATGAGCCGCTCGGACGCCAAGAAGCGCGCGATCGAGATGCTCGACCAGGTCAAGATCCCGAACGCCAAGGGCCGGTACAGCAACTACCCGCACCAGTTCTCGGGTGGCATGCGGCAGCGCGCCATGATCGCCATGTCGCTGGCGCTCGACCCCGAGGTGCTGATCGCCGACGAGCCCACCACCGCGCTGGACGTGACCGTGCAGGCCCAGATCATGGACCTGCTCGGCGAGCTCCAGCGGGAGCGGCAGATGGGCATGATCCTGATCACCCACGACCTCGGCGTGGTCGCCGACGTCGCGGACCGGATCGCGGTCATGTACGCCGGCCGGATCGTCGAGGAAGCCGACGTGTACGACCTGTACGCCAAGCCGGCGCACCCGTACACCCTCGGCCTGCTCAACTCGATCCCGCGGATGGACGAGAAGGGGCAGGAGCTCCGTACCATCAAGGGCCTCCCGCCGAACCTGATGAACATCCCGCCGGGCTGCGCCTTCAACCCGCGCTGCCCGATGGCGCAGCCGGTGTGCCGGGAGAAGGTGCCCCCGCTGCTGCAGTTGGGCCGCGGGCGGGCCAGCGCCTGCCACTTCGCCGAGGAGCTCGTGAACCGTGACTGAGAACATCATCGAGGTCCGTGACCTGGTCAAGCACTACCCCGTGACCCGGGGTGTGGTGTTCAAGAAGACCATCGGTCAGGTGAAGGCCGTCGACGGCGTCTCCTTCGAACTGAAGGCTGGAGAGACCCTCGGCGTGGTCGGCGAGTCCGGCTGCGGCAAGTCGACGCTGGCCCGGGTGCTGATGAACCTGGAGAAGCCGACCGCCGGCCAGGTGCTCTACAAGGGCCAGGACATCTCCAAGCTCTCCGGCGGCGCGCTGCGGCGCCTGCGCCGGCAGATCCAGCTGGTGATGCAGGACCCGTACACCTCGCTGAACCCGCGCATGACGGTCGGTGACCTGATCGGCGAGCCGTTCGAGATCCACCCCGAGGTGGCGCCGCGGCGGTCCCGCCGGGACAAGGTCAAGGAGCTGCTCGACCTGGTCGGCCTCAACCCGGAGCACATCAACCGGTACCCGCACCAGTTCTCCGGCGGCCAGCGGCAGCGCATCGGCATCGCCCGGGCGCTGGCGCTGCGGCCCGAGGTCATCGTCTGCGACGAGCCGGTGTCGGCCCTGGACGTGTCGATCCAGGCGCAGGTGATGAACCTGCTGGAGAAGCTCCAGGCCGAGTTCGGTCTCTCGTACGTCTTCATCGCCCACGACCTGTCGGTCGTGCGTCACCTCTCCGACCGGGTCGCCGTGATGTACCTGGGCAAGATGGTGGAGGTCGGCACCGAGGACGAGATCTACGAGCGCCCGACCCACCCGTACACCCAGGCGCTGCTGTCGGCGGTGCCGGTGCCGGATCCGACCGTGCGGGAGAGCAAGGCGATCATCCGGCTCCAGGGTGACGTCCCCTCGCCGGTCAGCCCGCCCTCGGGCTGCCGGTTCCGCACCCGGTGCTGGAAGGCGCAGGACGTCTGCGCCCAGGAGGTGCCGCTGCTCCAGATCCGGCGCGGCTCGGACCACCCGAGCGCCTGCCACTTCGCGGAGAAGCGGGAGATCGTCGCCACCCACGAGGCGGCCTGACCCACCCCGGACCGCCTGCCGGCGTCAGCTCGACGCCGGCAGGCGGTTCGTCGTATCCGGCGACTCCGCGCCGCCGGGACCCCTCACAGCGGTCCGCGGCCGGCGCGCAGCAGCAGGAGCGCGAGCTGGGTGCCGTCCGCGCCGAGCGCCTCGCGGAACCGCTCCAGGATCTCCCGCTCCCGGGAGAGCACCAGCCGGGTGCCGCCGGAGGCCATCCGGGTGGCCCCGACCTCCTGGGAGAGCGCGGCCCGCTCCTGCCAGAGCGCGATGAGGGTGCGGTCGATCTCGTCGATCCGCTCCCGGATCTCGCTGATCCGCTCGGCCGCCGCCGAGTCGTCGGTGCCGGTCCGGGCCGCCGCGGCCCCGGTCGGGTCACCGCCGGCGGGCCGGTCGTGCGGCGCCAGGCTGCCGCTGGACTCCACCACGTCAGTCATCATCGTCGTACCCCTCGGGGCTCGGGCCCGGTACCCGGATCCCGGGGACGGAAAAGCCCCGGGCTCCAGGAGCCCGGGGCTTTCGTAGGTCTGTGATCAGGCGCGACCCACGGCTGCCGGACTCCCGGTGCCGTAGTAAAAGTAGAAGCGCTGACCGAACACGCCGTCGAGTATGCCGACCTCCGGGCCCGCGGCGCAAGGAAACCCGCCAACAGGTGGGACGTGACGCCGCCGTCCCGTCGGGGCCGCGCGGGCGGGAAGTGTCCGGCGGTCGGCATAGACTTCCGGTGCGATGCATCCTCTCTTCGACATCCCCGCGTCCCCGCCCGCGCCGGAGCCCGGGGCGACCCCGCCGCACCGGCCCGGGGCCCACGACGACTCCGGCCCGTCGCCGCGCCGCGCCGCGAGGCCGTCGGCCCGGCCGGACCCGCAGGCCCTCCTGGCCGGCCTGAACGGTCCCCAGCGGGACGCGGTCACCCACGCCGGTTCGCCGCTGCTCATCGTGGCCGGCGCCGGCTCCGGCAAGACCCGGGTGCTGACCAACCGGATCGCCTACCTGCTCGCCGCGCGGGACGTGCACCCCGGCGAGATCATCGCGATCACCTTCACCAACAAGGCCGCCGGTGAGATGAAGGAGCGGGTGGCCGCCCTGGTCGGCCCGCGCGCCCGGTTGATGTGGGTGTCGACCTTCCACTCGGCCTGCGTCCGGATCCTGCGCGCCGAGCACGAGCACGCCGGCCTCAAGTCCACCTTCTCGATCTACGACGCCGACGACTCCCGCCGGCTCATGCAGCTGGTCGCCCGCGAGCTGGACCTGGACCCGAAGCGCCATCCGGCCCGCGGCCTGGCCGCCCAGGTCTCCAACCTGAAGAACGAGCTGGTCGACCCGGAGGAGTTCGCCGGCCGGGCCAAGGGCCCCAACGAGCGGGCGCTGGCCGAGGCCTACACGCTCTACCAGCGGCGGCTGCGCGAGGCGCACGCGCTCGACTTCGACGACCTGATCATGACGACGGTGCACCTGCTCCAGTCGCACCCGCACGTCGCGGAGAGCTACCGGCGCCGGTTCCGGCACGTGCTGGTCGACGAGTACCAGGACACCAACCACGCCCAGTACGTGCTGATCAAGGAGCTCGTCTCCGGCACCGAGGGCATCCCGCCGGCCGAGCTCTGCGTGGTCGGTGACGCCGACCAGTCGATCTACGCGTTCCGCGGCGCCACCATCCGCAACATCCTGGAGTTCGAGCGCGACTTCACCGACGCCCGGACGATCCTGCTGGAGCAGAACTACCGCTCCACCCAGACCATCCTCAACGCCGCCAACGCCGTGATCGACCGGAACACCTCCCGCAAGCCCAAGCGGCTGTGGAGCGACGCCGGGGCCGGCGAGCAGATCGTCGGCTACGTGGCCGACACCGAGCACGCCGAGGCGGACTGGGTGGCCCGGGAGATCGACCGGCTGGTCGACGCCGGCGACACCCGCCCGGGCGACGTGGCCGTCTTCTACCGCACCAACGCCATGTCCCGCGTCTTCGAGGAGGTGTTCATCCGGGTCGGCCTGCCCTACAAGGTGGTCGGCGGGGTGCGCTTCTACGAGCGCAAGGAGGTCCGCGACGCGCTGGCCTACCTGCGCGCGGTGGTCAACGACGACGACACGGTCAGCCTGCGCCGGATCCTCAACACCCCGCGGCGCGGCATCGGCGAGCGCGCCGAGGCGTGCGTGGAGGCGCTGGCCGGGCGCGACCGGATCTCCTTCGGCGCCGCGCTGCGCCGGGCCAAGGACGCCCCGGGCATCTCCACCCGGGCCGCCAACGGCATCGCCGAGTTCGTCGCGCTGCTCGACGAGGCGCGTGAGCTGGCCGCCAGCGGCACCCCGGAGGAGGTGCTGGAGGCCGTGCTGACCCGCTCGGGCTACCTGGCCGAGCTGGAGGAGAGCCTCGACCCGCAGGACGCCGGCCGGGTGGACAACCTCCAGGAACTGGTCAGCGTCGCCCGCGAGTACACCGAGCGGATCGAGGCGTTGGGCGAGGAGGACGAGCGGGCCACCCTGGCCGGTTTCCTGGAGCAGGTGGCGCTCGTGGCCGACGCCGACCAGATCCCCTCCGACGACCCGGACCACCAGGGCGTGGTGACTCTGATGACGCTGCACACCGCCAAGGGGCTGGAGTTCCCGGTGGTGTTCCTGAGCGGCCTGGAGGACGGCGTCTTCCCGCACCTGCGCTCGCTGGGCGACACCCGCGAGCTGGAGGAGGAGCGGCGGCTGGCCTACGTGGGCATCACCCGCGCCCGGCAGCGCCTCTACCTGTCCCGGGCGGTCACCCGTTCGGCCTGGGGTGCACCGGCCTACAACCCGCCGTCGCGCTTCCTCGAGGAGCTGCCGACCGAGCTGGTCCGCTGGGAGCGCACCGAGGGGTCGTACACCTCGTGGGGTGGCGGGGGCGGCGGCGTCGGCGGCCGGGCGGACCGCGCGCCCGGCGGGCGGGGCGGTTTCACCGGGGGGACGCCCAAGGCGACCCAGCTCGCCAATCGGCTCGGGGTGGACGCGAGCCGGCTGGCCACCGCGAGCGAGCTGAAGCAGGCACCCAAGGTCTCCGTGGGCGACCGGGTCAACCACCAGCGCTACGGCCTCGGCCGGGTGCTGGCGGTGGAGGGGCACGGTCCGGGCGCGCGGGCGCAGATCGACTTCGGCGACCAGACCATGTGGCTGGTCCTCCGGCACGCCCCGATCGACAAGCTCTGAGCTGAGTGGGGCCCGGCCCGGCGGCGTGCCGGACCGGGCCCCTCCCTCGTGCCGTGGCCCGTCAGCAGGCCACGCTGATGCCCCGGGCGCGCAGGAACGGCGCCGGGTCGATCTGGTTCCACATGGCGCCCTTGTGCACCTCGAAGTGCAGGTGCGGGCCGGTGGCGTCACCGGTGGCGCCCTCGTAGCCGATGACCTGGCCGGCCTTCACCTTGTCACCGACGCCGACGATCAGGCGGCTCTGGTGGGCGTAGTGGGTCAGGTAGCCGTTGGCGTGGTCGATGAACACCGAGTTGCCGTAGCCGTCCCCGACGTCGCCCGCCTTGACCACGGTGCCCGCCGCGGCGGCGTGGATCGGTGTGCCCGACGGCATGGCGAAGTCGATGCCGGCGTGCAGGGTGCCCCACCGCTGCCCGTAGCAGGAGGTGATCTCGGCGCCCTTCATCGGGATGACCCAGGCCGGCTTCGGCTTGGTGGTCTTCTTCGGCTTCGGCTTCGGCTTGGCCGCGGCGGCCTTCGTCGGCTTCGGGCTGGCCGCGCTCGGGCTCGGCGACGCGCTGGCCGAGGGGGTGACCGGGGCGGTCGATTCGCGGACGGAACGATCGGCGCGGGCGGCGGCCTCAGCGCGCGCCTGGGCGTCGAAGTCGACCGCGGCGGGGGTCGGGGCACCGTGCCCGGCGGTGGCGACGGAGACGCCGCCGACGCCGAGGCCCAGCAGGGCCACCGCGCCGAGGACCAGATATGCGGTACGCCGGGCCGGGCGCTGGCGCCGGTGCCGGGCGGGAGCGATGTCCGAGGTGTTCTCGTTCTGGATGGAGCTGTCTTCCTGCACGGAAACCTTCATCAGTCGAGGGGCACGTGACCTCGAAATACTGGTGTCGGCCCGGGTCGCGCCGGGTACGGGGTTCCGGAGGACGGGCGAGGCGCGTGACCACACCTGCCCGAGTTTGCACCGAGCTGGGCGATTTACCGCCAAAAAGGATCATGCGACGCTGTGGCGCCGCCCACATTCTTCGCTGTGACCCAGCAGACTTCCGCACAGACGAAACCGCCCGGATCGACTGATCCGGGCGGTCAACGGGCGATGCGGAGCGTCAGGACGCGGCTACCTCGCTGTAGATTGCCTCGACTTCGAGCTGGATGTCCACTCCGCGCTCCTTGAGCCACGGCACCGGGTCCCGCGGCTCGCCGTTGACATGGATCTCCAGGTGCAGGTGCGAACCGTAGGAGTGGCCGGTGTTGCCGACCAGGCCGAGCTGGTCGCCCGCCTTCACCTGCTGGCCCTCCTTGACGCTCACCGCCGAGGAGTGGCCGTAGATGGCCTCGCTGCCGTCCGCGTGCTGGACGATCACCGCGTAGCCGTAGCCGCCGAACCAGCCGGCCTTGGTGACCTGGCCGTCGTGAATCGCCCGGTACGGCGTGCCCTCGGGCGCGACCAGGTCGATGCCGGTGTGCAGCTTGCCCCAACGCATGCCGTAGGGCGACTGGAAGTCGTAGCCGTGCAGGGGGAGCAGCCAGGTGTCCTGCTCGGCGGCCGTCTTGCCGGCGCGCTCGTCACGGCTGGCGCGGTCCGCGCTGTCGGCCCGGGCCGCGGCGTCCTGGCTGGTGATCGAGGCCTGCTTGAGCTCGTCGAGGACCGACGGGCTGACGCTCTTGGCGTCGGGGAGGGCGTTCGCGCCGAGGGCGACGATGCCGGCTCCCACGAAGGCGGTGGTCACCACCGCCGCGTAGCGGCTCCGCGGGGGGGTGGGTACGCGGCGGCGGCCGCGATATCTATCGGGCTCAGACGACAGGCGCTGGCGCACGCACACCCTCCGTTGTCGGGGATCCGATGCGACCTCGGACCGTTCGGTGAAGCTCGGTCGAACCTCCGGTGTCGCGTCGTCACCCGTCCGTGGACCTGATGACAACCGTGGACACGTTAGCCAACTGCCACTCCCGTCACAAGCTGAAGCGCCGAATTGGCGTTTCGTTCTGTCCGTTTCCATCCCTTCTTGTCATAGCTCGTGCCGCCGGTCGGGTGGCCCGACAACCGCCCGTTCGTCGCGGACAGTGACCGTTCGGCGGAGGTGTCCGGCTTCCCGCGCGACGGGCCGGGCGGTAAGGCGCAGCCCGGGTTCCCGGCGCCGGGCGGGGCGGGTTACCGTTCGTTCAGGTCAGGAGTGCCGGAGCCGGTGAAAGGTGTGCGCTGATGAGCTCTCGTATCCGGGTCGTCGTCGCGAAGCCCGGCCTGGACGGCCACGACCGGGGCGCGAAGGTGGTCGCCCGTGCCCTGCGCGACGCGGGCATGGAGGTCATCTACACCGGCCTGCACCAGACCCCGGAGCAGATCGTGGAGACCGCGATCCAGGAGGACGCCGACGCCGTCGGCCTCTCGGTGCTCTCCGGCGCGCACATGACTCTCTTCAAGCGTGTCCTCGAGCTGCTCGCCGAGCGCGACGCGACTGACATCGTCGTCTTCGGCGGCGGCATCATCCCGGACGCGGACCTCCCGGAACTCCAGCGGCTCGGCGTCGCCAAGATCTTCACGCCGGGCGCCACCACCCAGTCGATCGTGGAGTGGGTCCGGGAGAACGTCGCCCAGCCGGTCGCCTGACCCTTTGGCCCGGACGCCCCCTGACGGTGTCCCTTCCCCGCGGGGCGTCTCCTCTCGGAGGTGGCGTTCCGCGTCTCCCGCCGGTGGCGTCTGCGTCCGTGCTGGCGTCCCCCGATGCCGGCGCCCGCGCGCGACGTCCGGACTGACCTGCTGCTCGGCCGGCGACGGCGTGTCCAGGATGCTCGCCTTTCCTGGTGGCGTCCGACGTCTGTGCTGGCGTCTCCTACTGGCGATGTCCCTCCCAACGGTGCGGATGCGGCTTCGGAGGAGTTGACTTCCATCCCGCTGCCGATGGGGTGCGTGCCCCTGCCTCTGCCCCTGCCGGCCCGGCGGGCCATGCGGTCGGCCCGCTGCGGATGGGGTGCGTGCCCCTGCCCCTGCCGGCCCGGCAGGCCATGCGGTCGGGTGCAGGCCGTCGGCCGGCCGCCGCAAACCTCAGGCCGTCGGTCGGCCGCTACAAACTTGATGACGTGAACGGATCGGGCCCGGTGGCTCTCCTTCGGAGCCTTTCGAGCTGACGTCATCGACGCTCAGGCGGTCCGCGGGTTATCCGCGCGTGCGCCGTTGCGCCATCACGTCTTCCAACGGGCCTGAGCTGATGTCATTCGGCTCGGCTCGGCTCGGCGCCGTCGGCGGGCGATCCAGGCGTGAGTCGTTTACGACATCAAGTTGGCAGCGGCTCAGGAGCTGATGCCGAGGCCGCCAGGCTCGGTGAGGCCCACTTCCGGGCTGCGGTCGGCGATGTGCGGCGATGTGCGGCCGGGTCGGGGGTAATGCAGACAGGGGGAGGGGCCGGACGCACCCCTCACACGTCCGGCCCCTCTATGCACGATGCCCCGCCGCCACCCCTCGACCGACAGGGCATCGGCCGCTCCCGTCGTCGCGCCTTACCAGCGCTCCGACATCAGACTCAACGACGCCCTGAACAGGGGGTTACGCCCCTTCCCCAACATCCCCCGGACGGCTGACGGCCCGCGTTCCGGGGGCCGGCCCGCCACGGTCGACCACGCCGACCGGAGCCCGGACGAGCAACCACGCCGACCGGACCGAGGACGATGATGCGAGCCGTGGTCGGGTACGCGGCCGGTCGCTGCCGGGTGGGCTGACCCCGGCGTGAGGCAGTGGTGGTTGTGCATTACCGCACACCGTGCACCCGCTCGGTTGCCGCCGGTTCCCATCTCGTTAGGCTGCGGCAAATGGCCTGTCTCATCTGATGACAGGCGTCAAACTGATTTTCCAACGCTGGTGGCGGCGCGACGGCGCGCCGCGGAGACGGGACGGGACGCGCAATCGTGGACCTGTACGAGTACCAGGGGCGGGACCTGTTCGAGCGGCACGGCTTGCCCGTGCTCGCCGGCGGCGTCGCCACTACCCCGGAGGAGGCCCGCGCGATCGCCGAGCGCCTCGGCGGCCGGGTTGTCGTCAAGGCGCAGGTGAAGGTCGGTGGCCGCGGCAAGGCCGGCGGCGTGAAGCTGGCCGAGGGCGCGGAGGAGACGGTGGCCCGCGCCACCGACATCCTCGGCATGGACATCAAGGGTCACACGGTCCACAAGGTCATGATCACCGTGACCGCGGACGTGGCCGACGAGTACTACTTCTCGTACCTGCTCGACCGGGCGAACCGCACCTTCCTCTGCATCGCCAGCGTGGCCGGCGGCATGGACATCGAGCAGGTCGCCGCCGAGACCCCCGAGAAGGTCGTCAAGGCCCCGATCGACGCCAACACCGGCGTGGACGAGGCCAAGGCGCGCGAGATCGTCAGCGCGGCCGGCTTCCCGGCCGAGGTCGCCGACCAGGTGGTCGAGGTCGCGGTCAAGCTGTGGCAGGCGTTCGTCGCCGAGGACGCCACGCTGGTCGAGGTCAACCCGCTGGCCACGACCAAGGACGGCAAGCTGCTGCTGCTGGACGCCAAGGTCACCCTCGACGAGAACGCCGCGTTCCGGCACCCGGACCACGAGGCGCTGGTCGACCAGGCGTCGGTGGACCCGCTGGAGCAGGCCGCCAAGGAGAAGGACCTCAACTACGTCAAGCTCGACGGCGAGGTCGGCATCATCGGCAACGGCGCGGGTCTGGTCATGTCCACCCTCGACGTGGTCGCGTACGCCGGTGAGCGGCACGGCGGCGTCAAGCCGGCGAACTTCCTCGACATCGGCGGCGGCGCGAGCGCCGAGGTCATGGCGAACGGCCTGGAGATCGTCCTCTCCGACCCGTCGGTGAAGAGCGTCTTCGTCAACGTCTTCGGCGGCATCACCGCCTGCGACGCGGTCGCCAACGGCATCGTCCAGGCCCTGGCGCTGCTCGAGCAGCGCGGCGAGAAGGCCACCAAGCCGCTCGTCGTCCGCCTCGACGGCAACAACGCCGAGGCCGGTCGGGCGATCCTCGACGGCGCGAACAACCCGCTGATCCAGCGGGTCGACACCATGGACGGCGCGGCCGAGCGGGCCGCCGAGCTGGCAGCTGCGGGGGTCTGACAATGGCTATCTGGCTGACCAAGGACTCCAAGGTCATCGTGCAGGGGATGACCGGTTCCGAGGGTTCCAAGCACACCCGGCGGATGCTCGCCGCCGGCACCAACGTCGTCGGCGGCGTCAACCCGCGCAAGGCGGGCCAGAAGGTCGACTTCGACGGCGCCGAGCTGCCGGTCTTCGCGTCCGTCGCGGACGCCATGAAGGAGACCGGGGCCGACGTCACGGTCATCTTCGTGCCGCCGCAGTTCACCAAGGCCGCGGTGGTCGAGGCGATCGACGCCGGCATCGACCTGGCCGTGGTGATCACCGAGGGCGTGCCGGTGCACGACACCGCCGCGTTCTGGGCGTACAACGTGGCCCAGGGTGAGCGGACGCGGATCATCGGCCCGAACTGCCCGGGCATCGCCTCGCCGGGCGCGTCCAACGCCGGCATCATCCCGGCCGACATCACCGGCTCCGGCCGGATCGGCCTGGTCAGCAAGAGCGGCACGCTGACCTACCAGATGATGTACGAGCTGCGGGACATCGGCTTCTCCACCTGCGTCGGCATCGGTGGTGACCCGATCATCGGCACCACCCACATCGACGCTCTGGCCGCCTTCGAGGCGGACCCGGAGACCGACGCGATCGTCATGATCGGTGAGATCGGCGGCGACGCCGAGGAGCGGGCGGCCGAGTTCATCAAGGCCAACGTCACCAAGCCGGTGGTCGGCTACATCGCCGGCTTCACGGCCCCGCCCGGCAAGACCATGGGCCACGCCGGCGCCATCATCTCGGGCTCGGCGGGCACCGCCGACGCCAAGAAGGCGGCGCTGGAGGCGGTCGGCGTGAAGGTCGGCAAGACCCCGACCGAGACCGCCAAGCTGATGCGGGAGATCATGTCCGGCCGCTGAGCGGTCGCCTGACGTGCCGAGGGGGTCGACCGGGTCCGGTCGGCCCCCTCACGCTTCCTACCGGTACCAGTAGGGCGAGTAGTAGTTGCCCCGGGACCGGATGATGGCGCTGGCGATGAGGTTGATGACGCCGAAGGCGATGGCCAGCCAGCCGAGCAGCGGGGACTTGCCGAAGCGCTTCGCGTCCCGGATCGACAGGTAGCCGAAGACGATGCCCAGGATGCCGCAGCAGAGCAGGCCGGTGATGATCCCCAGGACGCCCCAGAGGGTGGTGCGGTCCCGGCCGGCGGCCGGTGGCGGCTGGGGCGGCGGATACGGAGCGTTCACGGCTTCCTCCGAGCGGTCTGTGCCGCGACAGGAAAGGTCGCGTCCTGGGCCGAGGCTAAACCGGATCGGCGCCGTCGAGCCGGTGGATCAGGGAACTCGCCGCGGTCCCGGGGCGGTATCGGACTGCCGTTGCCCGCGCGGCATGCCAGAGTAGAGCCGATGTCACGCGTCACCCCTGACCAGCCCCGCCACCCCGCCGACGAGGTCGTCGCCGGCGCCCGGCCGAGCGGCCGTGCCCGGCCGGCGCCGAGGGTGCCCGCGCCCCGGTCGGGCGAACCGCCGCGCGGCCGGGCCCCGCTGCCCGTCGCCGCCGGGGTGGCGGCCCTCTGGGCCGCCGTGACGTCGTGGCTGCCGGTCACCCTGGTGCTCGGCCTGGCCCAGCTCAGCGAGGACGCCGGCTCGCTGCCCGGCGCGCTGCCCGGCGCGCTGCGCGCCGGCCTGGTCGGCTGGCTGCTCGGGCACGGGGTGCCGCTGGAGACCTCCGCCGGGCCGCTCGGCCTGGCGCCGCTCGCCCTCACCGCGCTCGCCGTCTGGCGGCTCACCCGCGCCGGAGTGCACGTGAGCAGGGCCATCGGCGCGCGGGGCCACCGCTCGCCGGGCCGGGCGCTCACCGTCGCGGTCGCGGTCGGCATCGGGTACGGGGTGCTCGGCGCCCTCGCCGCGCTCGCGGTCGGCGCGGGCGGGCTGCGGGTGTCCCCGCTCCGGGCCGGGCTGACCTTCGCGGTCCTCGGCGGGCTCGCCGCCCTGGTCGGCGCGCTACGGACCACCGGTGTCTGGGTGCTGCTGACCCGCCGGTCCCCGGCAGCGCTGCGCGACGGCGTGCGCACCGGCCTGGTCGCCGTCCTGCTGCTGCTCGGCGCGGGCGCCGGGGCCGCCGGGCTGGCCGTGGCCACCGGCGGCGGCGACGCCGCCGACATGATCGGGGCGTACCGGACCGGGGTGGCCGGTCAGGCGGGCATCACCCTGGTCAGCCTCGCCTATGCGCCCAACGCCACCGTCTGGTCGGTCAGTTACCTGCTCGGTCCCGGGTTCGCGGTCGGCACCGACACCGCCGTGCGCACCAGCGAGGTCTCCGTGGGCGCGCTGCCGGCCGTACCGTTGCTGGCCGGCCTGCCGCGCGGCCCGGTGGACGGGCTGGGCGCCGCGCTGCTCGCGGTGCCGGTGCTGGCGGCCATGGCGGCCGGCTGGCTGCTGGCCCGGCGGCTGCTGCGGCTCGCGGCCGAGGACCGCGCGCCGGTCCGGTGGTCCGCCCTGCTGGTTCCGGCGGCGCTCGCCGGCCCGGTCGCCGGGTTGCTGCTGGGCCTGGCCGCGGCGGCCTCCGGCGGCCCGCTCGGCGGCGGCCGGCTGGCCGAGATCGGTCCGGCGGCCTGGCCGGTGGCGGGCGTGGCCACCGTGGTGGTCGCCGTCGGCGCCCTCCTCGGCGCCGCGGCCGGCCGCAGCCTCACGCGCACCCCCGCCCCGCCGCGTCCGAAGGCGCCGCCCCGCCGCGACGAGCACTGACCGCGCCGGAAACGGCGAAGGGGCGACCGGCGGTGCCGGACGCCCCTTCGTGGAGCCGGTTCAGGAACCGAGGTTGCTCAGGTTGATCGCGGCGCCGGCGATGGCGTTGATGATGCCGATGATCACACCGATGCCACCGCAGATGAGGGCGGCCTTGGCCTGGCCGGCGTTGCTCGCCTCGCCCGCCTGGACCTTCTTCTGGCCCATCACGCCGAGCACGACGCCGGCGATGCCGGCCGGGATGCCGATGATCGGGCAGCAGAGGCCGAGCACGATCGAGGCGATACCGGCGATCATGCCGATCAGGCCGAGGGTGTTGTTCTGGCCGCCCTGGCCGGTCGGGTAGCCGGCCTGCGGGTACTGCGGCGCGGCGCCGTACGGCTGCTGCTGCTGCGCGTACGGGTCCTGCCCGTAGGGCTGGCCGGAGGTCGGCTGGCCGTAGGGCTGGCCCGAGGTCGGCTGCCCGTACTGCGGCGCCTGCGGCGGCTGGGCGTACGGGTCCTGCCCGTACGGCTGCCCCGACGTGGGCTGCTGCCCGTACTGCGGGGCCTGCGGCTGCTGGCCGTACGGGTCGTACTGGGGGGAGGTCGGGTCCTGGTTCGGCTGCTGGCCGTGCGGGTCCTGACCGGGGTAACCGGGCTGCATGTGCGGAGCGCTCCTCAAACTGGGGGTCGACGGTCCATGGTCGGGTTGTAGCCGCTCATCATTCCGCCCGGACACGGGACGCCGCGGCACACGGGCCCGGGACCAGGGTCAGTCACGATGCCGACGCCCGGGCGGGCGTACGCACGGCACCGGGCGACGGCAGCGTATCGTGCCGGCGCCACGAGGGAGATCACCAGCGGCTGCGCCGCCCGAGCGTCGGACGCCCCCGCCTGCCCGATAGGGTTGCCGGGTGACCGAGCCCGCGTCCGTCGCCCGCCTCGTCGTCCTCGTCTCCGGCTCCGGCAGCAACCTCCAGGCGTTGCTGGACGCCGCCGCCGACCCCGCGTACGGGGCCCGGGTGGTCGCCGTTGGCGCCGACCGCGACGGGATCGCCGGTCTGGACCGGGCCGCGGCGGCCGGCGTGCCGACCTTCGTCGAGCGGCTGAAGGACCACCCGGCGCGCGAGGACTGGGACAAGGCGCTGACCGCCCGGGTCGCCGAGCACCGGCCGGATCTGGTCATCAGCGCCGGCTTCCTCAAGCTCGTCGGCCCGCAGTTCCTGGCGGCGTTCGGGGACCGCTACCTCAACACGCACAACACCCTGCTGCCGGCGTTCCCCGGCATCCACGGCCCTCGGGACGCGCTCGCGTACGGCGTGAAGGTCACCGGGGCCACCCTGTTCTTCGTCGACGCCGGAATGGACACCGGCCCGATCGTCGCCCAGGTCGCCGTGCCGGTGCGGGACGACGACGACGAGGAGACGCTCACCGAGCGCATCAAGTCCGCCGAGCGGCGCCAGCTCGTCGAGCACGTCGGTCGGCTGGTCCGTGAAGGTTGGACGATCACCGGCAGAAAGGTCACCATCCCGTGAGTGCCACTGAGGACGTTCGGCGCCCGATCAGGCGGGCGCTGGTCAGCGTCTACGACAAGACCGGGCTGGTCGAGCTGGCCCGGGCCCTGCACGAGGCGGGGGTGGAGATCGTCTCGACCGGCAGCACCGCGTCGACGATCTCCGGCGCGGGCGTGCCGGTGACCCCGGTCGAGCAGGTGACCGGTTTCCCGGAGATCCTCGACGGCCGGGTGAAGACGCTGCACCCGAAGATCCACGGTGGCCTTCTCGCCGACCTGCGCAAGGACGCGCACGTCGCCCAGCTCGACGAGCACGGCATCGCCGGCATCGACCTGCTGGTCTCCAACCTCTACCCGTTCCAGGCCACGGTCGCGTCCGGCGCGAGCCAGGACGAGTGCGTCGAGCAGATCGACATCGGCGGTCCGGCGATGGTCCGGGCCGCGGCGAAGAACCACGCATCGGTGGCCGTGGTGACCGACCCGGCGGCGTACCCGGCGCTGCGGGCCGCGCTCGCCGACGGTGGCTTCACCCTGGCCCAGCGCCGGGCCCTCGCGGCCCGCGCGTTCGCCGACATCGCCGACTACGACGTGGCCGTCGCCGAGTGGTTCGCCCGGGATCTGGCGCCGGCCGCCGACGGGTGGCCGGCGTTCGCCGGGCTGGCGCTGCGCCGCCAGTCGGTGCTGCGCTACGGCGAGAACCCGCACCAGGCGGCCGCCCTCTACGCCGACCCGGCCAGCCCGGCCGGCCTCGCCCAGGCCGAGCAGCTGCACGGCAAGGAGATGTCCTACAACAACTACGTCGACGCCGACGCCGCCTGGCGGGCCGCGAACGACTTCCCCGAGCAGCCGGCGGTGGCGATCATCAAGCACGCCAACCCGTGCGGCATCGCGGTCGGGGCGGACGTGGCCGAGGCGCACCGCCGGGCGCACGCCTGCGACCCGGTGTCCGCGTACGGCGGTGTCATCGCGGTCAACCGGCCGGTCTCGGCGGAGCTGGCCCGGCAGGTCGCGGAGATCTTCACCGAGGTGCTGGTGGCGCCCGGCTTCGACGAGGGCGCCCTGGAGATCCTCCGGGCCAAGAAGAACATCCGCCTGCTGCGCGCCCCCGAGTTCGACCCGCTGCCGGCCGAGTGGCGGCAGGTCACCGGCGGGGTGCTGGTGCAGTTGCGGGACCGGATCGACGCCGCGGGCGACGACCCGGCGAACTGGACGCTGGCCACCGGCGAGGCGGCCGACGAGGCCACCCTCCGCGACCTGGCGTTCGCCTGGCGGGCGGTCCGGGCGGTGAAGAGCAACGCGATCCTGCTGGCCCGGGAGGGCGCCACCGTCGGCGTCGGGATGGGCCAGGTCAACCGGGTCGACTCGGCGCAGCTCGCGGTGAGCCGGGCCGGCGCCGAGCGCGCCCGCGGCTCGGTCTGCGCCTCGGACGCGTTCTTCCCGTTCGCCGACGGCCCGAAGATCCTCATCGAGGCCGGCGTCCGGGCCATCGTCCAGCCCGGCGGCTCGATCCGCGACGAGGAGACCATCGCCGCCTGCAAGGAGGCCGGGGTGACCATGTACCTCACCGGCACCCGGCACTTCTTCCACTGATCCGCGACCCGGAACAGGGGCGCGGCCGGCCGGCCGCGCCCCTGTTTCATGTGTTGCCCGCCCCGGTCCGAGCGATGTCACGAGTGGACGGCTGACCAGCCGAAAGGACGACCGTCCACCGTTGCCGGGTGGTGAAGGTTGTTGCTAGCGTTGTCCCGCAGCAAGCGATCGATCCTCCCCGTTCTCTGCTCGATTCGCTCCCGCCCCGCGGCCGTCGCGCCGCCCGCTCGAGCGGCCTCCGCCTCGGACAGGTTTGCCCATGCGCGCACTCGACCGGTTGAGCACCGTCGTTGCCGCGTTGGCGTTCGTCCTGGCCGGCCTGGGCGCGCCCGCCTGCGCGGAGAGCCACCACCCCGGCGCGGTGGTCACCGCCGCGCACCGGTCGATCCACCACGGCGGCCACGCCGTCCTCCCACCGGACAGCCACGCTCCGTCGGAGCTGCGGACGGAGTTCTCCGGCGGACCCTGCGGTGACCACCGCGCCGGCGTCACCGCCGGCGACGGACCGGACGACGTCCTTCCGGCCGAGCCCCCGCGAGTCGGCGGCACGCCCGAGCGGGTGGCCGTCGCGATCGCCTGCCGCCAGCAGGCCCTCCCGTTGCCGCCGCGCGGCACCCTGGCCACCCGCGGCCCACCGGCTTCCGCCTGACTCTGCCCGCGCCGCCCACCGGACGTGACCCGAGGTCCGTCCGGGCGTTCCGCCGGGCCCGGGGTCCCTCGCGGACGCGACCGTCCGACCGCGGTAGGCGCCGGAGCGCGCCACCCATCCATCGTCTTCGGTCCCGGCCCGCCGGCCCGGCACCCCCCTCGAATCCGGGAGGATTCACATGTCCACATCCCGCTGGCGCAAGCCGGCGACAATAGCGGGCGCGCTGGTGCTCACCGCCGCGCTCGGTGGCGTGGTCGCCACCAACCACGAGGTGCAGGAGAAGCTGGGCCTGGCCGACGAGCCGGGCGCCAACATGCCCTGGCACCCCAGAGAGTTCATGGAGATGGCCGCCGGCGAGTCGTCGGAGGAGGCCGGCGAGGAGGCCTTCGAGGCCCGCACCATCGCCGAGCAGTTCGCCCAGGCCCGCTACGCCCCGGGCATCGTCGCGCCGGGGGCGTACGCCAACGCGTTGAGCCAGCTCAACGCGTTGCCCACCACAAAGGGCAGCTGGCGCGAGGTCACGAACATCAGGTACGACGGCGACGACCCGCGCTACCGCGACTACGCGTCCAACTCGTCCGGGGGCGCGGGCCTGGTCACCGGCCGGATCACCGGCCTCGCGTCGGACAACAGCGGCCACGTGTACGCGGCCGGCGCCGACGGCGGCGTGTGGCGTTCCTCGATCGGCGGCGGGAGCTGGACGCCGATCACGGACGCGCTGCCCACCCTGTCGAGCGGCGACATCGTGCTGGCCGGCGACGGTTCGCTCTGGTACGCGACCGGCGAGGGGAACACCGGCGGCACCTCGTACGTCGGTGCCGGCGTCTACCGGCTGGCCAACCCGAAGTCGGGCGCGTTCAAGGCGACCGACCGGGTCGGCGGGACCGAGCTGGAGAGCACGGTCATCAACAAGCTGCGCTTCTTCGACGGCAAGGTCTGGGTCGCCACCAACCGGGGCCTGTTCTCGCACGCGATGGGCAGCACGTCGGGCGCCTGGAAGCTGGAGTTCGCGCCGAACCCGAGCTACCTGCCGGGCGGGGCGAACGCGGGCGACGCGAACGCCGCGTACAAGAACATCGTCAACGACGTGGCCCAGGACCCGCGCAACCCGAAGCACGTGGTGGTCGCCTCGGCCTGGCGGTCCGGTGACACGTACAACGGCTTCTACGAGACCGCCGACTACACGGCGGGCGGCTGGGCGAAGGTCAACCCGACCGGCGCCATGCCGGCCGACGACATCGGCTACGTGACGTTCGCCTTCTCCGCCGACGGCGGCAAGCTCTACGCGATCAACCAGTCGCCGAAGCTGCTGAACAAGCCCGCCGGCAACGTGAACAGCTACCTCGACGGCATCTACGTCTCCAACACCGGCAACCCGGCCGGCCCGTGGAACAAGATCGCCGTCTCGTCGAAGCTGGGCAACTCCGGTTCGGCGCTCAAGCAGACGGTGATGGGCAAGGGCTACGGCCCGGGCATCCAGGCCTGGTACAACCAGTTCCTCGCGGTGGACCCGGCCAACCCGAACCACCTCTGGGCGGGCCTGGAGGAGGTCTACGAGTCGACCGACGCCGGTGCCAACTGGAAGACGGTCGGCCCGTACTGGAACTTCAACTTCGCCTGCTGGAACATCCACGACGCCCAGAACACCTGTAACAAGACCACCCACTCCGACCAGCACTCGGTGGCCGTGGGCAACGGCTTCGTCTACGTCGGCAACGACGGCGGCGTCTACCGGCGGCCGATCAACGGGAAGACCGACAAGGACGGGCACGCCACCGACTGGCAGAGCCTCAACGACGGCACCATCGACGCCCTCCAGTACTACTCGGTGGCGCTGGGCAGGGACCCGGCGAAGGCCGGCACCGTCGTCTCCGGCGGTCTGCAGGACAACGGCACCTCGATCCTGCGCCCCGGCGACACCGTGATGGGGTCGCACTTCGGTGGTGACGGCGGCGACTCCCAGGCCGACCCGGCGAACGGCTGCCGGCAGGTCCAGGAGTACACCAACCTGGCCATGCGGGTGACCGAGAACTGCAACGCCAACACGGGCTCGGGCACGCCGGCGGACTCCACCTCGCGGGACATCCAGCCGTACACCAACGCGCCCGGCGACGAGCTGGCCCGGTTCATCGCGCCGTTCGCGCCCGACGACCACGACGCGAACGTCTGGGTCGCCGGCGGCCAGCACGTCTGGGTCAACACCAAGGGCTACGCGATCCAGGACGGCAGGGGCTGGACCAACGTCTTCGACCTGGGCGCCGGCCACACCGCCACCTCGGTGGCGGTCTCCGGCGGCACGGCGTACGTCGGTTGGTGCGGCCCGTGCAACAACGCCGGCTTCGCCCGGGGCCTCGCGGTCGGCAGGGTCACCGACCCGGCGAGCTGGCACCAGGTCACCCTGCCGGGTGACTTCCCCAACCGGTTCCTCCAGGGCGTCGGGATCGACCCGGCGAACCCGTCGCACGCCTACCTCGCGGTGAACGGCTTCTCCCGCCGGTTCACCGAGGGGCCGGGCGCCGGCATCGGCCACGTCTTCGAGACCACCGACGCGGGCGCGACCTGGAAGGACGTCTCGGCGAACCTGCCGGACGTGCCGGCCAGCTCGATCAAGGAGCTGTCCACCGGCGCGCTGGTGCTCGCCACCGACCTGGCCACCTTCTACCGAGCTCCCGGCGCCACCGGCTGGCAGCGGCTCGGCTCCGGCCTGCCGCTGACCGTCGGCATGGACGTCGAGTACAACGCGGCCGACAACTCGGTCTACGTCGCGACCCACGGCCGCGGCATCTGGACGTTCCCCCTCGCCCAGCTCTGACCGGGCACCCCGTGCGGAGGCCCCGTCCCCCCTTCCTCCGGGGGACGGGGCCTCCGTCGGGACGGGAGCTCAGGCGCCGGGGCGTACCTCGGCGAAGTGGCAGGCCGAGGGGTGCGGGTCGGCCGCGCGGCGCACCGTGAGCGGCTCCTGGGTGGCGCAGACCTCCTGCGCCTTCCAGCAACGGGTGCGGAACCGGCAGCCCGAGGGCGGGTCGGCCGGGCTGGGCACGTCCCCGGCGAGCCGGATGATGGTCCGTTCCTCGCGGGCGTCCGGGTCGGGCACCGGCACGGCGGAGAGCAGCGCCTGGGTGTACGGGTGGGTGGCCCGGTCGTAGATCTCCTCCTCGGTGCCGATCTCCACGATCTTCCCGAGGTACATGACCGCGACCCGGTCCGAGATGTGCCGGACCACCGACAGGTCGTGCGCGATGAAGATGTACGACAGCCCGAACTCGTCCTGGAGCTGCTCCAGCAGGTTGATGACCTGGGCCTGGATGGAGACGTCCAGGGCGGAGACCGGCTCGTCGCAGACGATCACCTCGGGGCGCAGGGCGAGCGCCCGGGCGATGCCGATGCGCTGCCGCTGGCCGCCCGAGAACTGGTGCGGGTAGCGGTTGACGTGCTCGGGGTTGAGCCCGACCACGTCCAGCAGCTCCTGCACCCGCTTCCGCTTGCTGCCCTTCGGCGTCGCGTCCGGGTGGATCTCGAACGGCTCACCGATGATGTCGCCGACCGTCATCCGCGGGTTCAGCGAGGTGTACGGGTCCTGCATCACCATCTGCATGTTGCGGCGCAGCCGGCGCAGCTCCGAGCCGGACGCCTTGAACAGGTCCCGGCCCTCCAGGGTGGCCCGGCCCGACGTCGGCGTCTCCAGCCGCATGAGCAGCCGGGCCAGGGTCGACTTGCCGCAGCCGGACTCGCCGACCACGCCGAGCGTCTCGCCGCGGCGCAGCTCGAAGCTGACCCCGTCGACCGCCTTGACCGCGCCGATCTGCTTCTGGAACAGCACGCCCCGGCTGATCGGGAAGTGCTTCACCAGGTTGTCGACGGAGAGGATCGTCTCGCCGCGGACCTTGGTCGGGCTAGCGGGCGCTGTCATCACGGACCTCCTGCGCGAAGTGACACGCGCTGGTCCGGCCGTCGCCGAGGACCAGGTCGTGCGGCACCACTTCCACGCAGACCTGCTGCACGTACGGGCACCGGGGGTGGAACGGGCAGCCGGAGGGGATCCGCATGAGGTTCGGCGGCAACCCCTTGATCGTCGACAGCGCCTGGCCGCGGACGTCCATGCGCGGGATCGACTCCAGCAACCCCTTGGTGTACGGGTGCGCCGGCGCCCGGTACAGCGAGCGCACGTCGGCGTGCTCGATGATCCGTCCGGCGTACATCACGGCGATCCGGTCCGCGACGCCGGCGACCACGCCGAGGTCGTGGGTGATCAGGATCATCGCCATGTTGAGGTCGCGGCGCAGGTCGGCCAGCAGGTCCATGATCTGGGCCTGCACGGTGACGTCGAGCGCCGTGGTCGGCTCGTCGGCGATCAGCACCTTCGGGTCCAGGGCGAGCGCCATGGCGATCATGACGCGCTGGCGCATGCCGCCGGAGAACTGGTGCGGGTAGTCGCCGAGGCGCTTCGCCGCGGCCGGGATCTTCACGAGGTCCATCAGCTCGACGGCCCGCCGCCGGGCGTCGCCCCGGGACATCCCCTCGCGCTGGCGCAGCGTCTCACCGATCTGCCAGCCGACCGGGAAGACCGGGTTCAACGCGGAGAGCGCGTCCTGGAAGATCATGGCGATCTCCTTGCCGCGCACCTGCCGGCGCTGCTTCTCGGACTGGGTCAGCAGGTCCCGGCCCTGGTAGAGGATCTGGCCGGAGCGGACGAACGCCGGGGGCGTGTCCAGGATGCCCATGATCGCCTGGGCGGTGACCGACTTGCCGGAGCCGGACTCGCCGAGCACGGCCAGGGTCTCGCCCGCGTCGAGGTGGTAGGTCACCCCGTTGATCACGTTGGCCACGCCCTCGGTCGTGCGGAACTCGACGTGCAGGTCCCGTACCTCGAGCAGGTGGCCACCGGGCGGGGTGGGGGAAGCCGGCGTGGGGTGGACAGCGGACTGGGTCATGGGTCTCACCGCAGCTTCGGGTCGAAGGCGTCGCGGATCGCGTCGCCCAGCATGATGAAGGCGAGCACGGTCAGCGCCAGGAAGGCCGAGGGAACGATCAGCGGGGTCGCCGCCTCCCGCATGTGGATGCGCCCGCCGTCGATGTCCTGGCCCCAGGAGATGGTCGGGGCCTTCAGGCCGATGCCGAGGAAGCTCAGCGTCGCCTCGGCGGCGATGAACGAGCCGAGCGCGATGGTGAGCACCACGATCGCCGGGGCGAGCGCGTTCGGCAGGATGTGCCGCCACATGATCCGGCCGTTGCCGGCGCCGAGCATCCGGGCCGCGGCCACGTAGTCCTGTTCCTTGGCCGTGATCACCGAGGAGCGGACCACCCGGGCCGCTGTGGTCCAGCCGAGCACCGCCAGCACGAAGATCACCGCGAACAGCCGGACGTTGTCGCTGCTGGTGCTCAGCCGCTTGAGCAGCACGATCGCGGCGAGCAGCAGCGGGATGCCGAGCACGATGTCGATCACGCGGGAGAGCACCGCGTCCACCCAGCCGCCGAAGTAGCCGGCGACCATGCCGACGACCAGCGCGATCACGCCGGTGGCCAGCGCGGCCAGGGCACCCACCAGCAGTGAGGCCCGGGTGCCGTAGACCGCCCGGGCGTAGACGTCGCAGCCCTGGAAGTCGTACCCGAAGATGGCCCCGCCGGACGGCCCGGCGTGCTGCCGGGAGAGCAGGCAGTCACGCGGGTCGTTGGCGGTGAACAGCGACGGCACGGCGGCCATCGCGGTGATCAGCACGACCAGGCCGAGGCTGATCCAGAAGATCGGCTTGCGGCGCAGGTCCCGCCAGGCGTCGCCGGCCAGGCTGCGCGGCTTCTGCGGCGCACCGACCTGGTTGGGGGCGCCCGGCTCGCCGGAGACGCCCCGCCGCGCGGCCTGGTTCTCCGTGGCCGCGACAGTCTCGAAGTCACTCATGCCCGCACCTCGCTCGGCTCGGCGCGGTCAGGAGCGACCCGGCACACTGCGTCGGCGATTCGTTCGCTGCGCTCACTCATAGCGGATCCTCGGGTCGAGTACGGCGTAGAGCACGTCCACCACCAGGTTGGAGATCAGGTAGACCACGACGAGCACGCTGACGATGCCGACCACCAGCGGGCCGTCCTCGGTGCGGATGCCGCGGAAGAGGTTGAAGCCCACGCCGGGGATGTTGAACACGCCCTCGGTGATGATCGCGCCGCTCATCAGGTTGCCCAGCTCGACGCCGAGGAAGGTCACCACCGGGATGAGCGAGTTGCGCAGCACGTGGACGCTGACGATGCGCCGCTTGACCAGGCCCTTCGAGCGGGCGGTCCGGACGTAGTCGGCGCGCAGGTTCTCCGCCACCGAGGTGCGCGTCAGCCGTAGGGCGGTGGCCAGCGACAGCGAGCCGAGCACGATGCCGGGCAGCAGCAGGGCGTAGAGGCTCGGTTGGGCCCCGGCGGTGGGCGGGAAGAGCTGCCACTTGACGCCGAGGAAGTACTGCGCGATCGGTGCCAGGACGATGGTCGGGATGCCCAGCACGAGCAGGGTGAGCACCAGCGTCGAGTTGTCGAAGATGCTTGCCCGCCGGATGCCGGCGACCACGCCGGCGGTGACGCCGAAGATGATGGCCACGGCGAGCGCGATGAGCGCCAGCCGGACGGTGACCGGCCAGGCCTGCTGAAGGATGTCGCCGATCTGCCGGCCGGTGAGCGACTGGCCCAGGTCGCCCTGGAGCAGGTTCTTGACGTAGTCGAGGTAGCGGTAGAAGAAGCCGCCCACGCCGGTCTGGTCCAGGTGGTACTTCTGCGTCAGGTATGCCCGCTGGGCCGCCGTCACCGGCCGCTCCCCGGCGAGGGCCTGGATCGGGTCGCCCTGCCCGGCGAACATCAGCGCATAGACGATCAGCGTGGTCCCGAAGAACGCGAGGACCATCTGCAGGAGGCGCCGCAGGATGAAGCGGAACATGCTTGCCAGTCTCTCCGGAAAAGCGCGAAAGGGGCGCAGGATGACATCTCTGGCGTACCGGAAGTTGGCGGCCGGTGCCCTCCGGCCCCGGCGGCCACGTGCTCGGGCCACCCGGATCGCTCCGGGTGGCCCGTGCCGTGGTCAGCTCAGCTGGCCGCCTCGATCTTGACGAGGTTGACCCGCTGGAACAGGTCCATCTGGACGTTCTGGACCTTGCTGGAGTGCCCGTACACGTTCTCGCCGAAGCGGAGCGGGATCACCGGCATGTCCTTGGCCAGGATGTCCTCGGCCTGCTGGTACTTCTTGATCGCCTCTGCCTGGGTGGGCGCGGCAGCGCCCTCCTTGACCAGGCGGTCGAACTCCGGGTTGCTGTAGCCGTAGTAGTTCGACGAACCGTTGGTGCTGTACAGCGGGCCGAGGTAGTCCTCCATGGACGGGTAGTCCATGACCCAGCCCATGCGGAACAGACCCACCGGCTGCTTCTTCTCGACCTTGGTCAGCAGGTCGGCGAACTTCGGCTCGGCCGAGCCGACGCAGTCGACGCCCAGGTTGGCCTTGAGCTGGTTGCAGGTCGCGTCGACCCAGTCCTTGTGACCGCCGTCCCCGTTGTAGGAGATGGTGATCTTCGACGGGCCGCCGGCGGCCTGGTAGAGCTTCTTGGCCTCGGTCGGGTTGAACTGGCCCGCGGCACCGGTGGTGTTGTCCCGGTAGCCCGGCAGGACCGGCGAGACGAACGAGCGGGCCGACTGCTGCGAACCCTTGAAGATCGACTTGGTGATCTCGTCACGGTCGATCGCCATCGAGATCGCCTTGCGCACGTCCGGCTTGCTGTAGTCCTTCTCGAAGGTGGGGAAGGCCAGGAACTGGAACGACGACATCGGGCTGGTCTGGTAGTTGTCGCCCAGGTCGCTCTGCGCCGTGCTCAGGTTCTCGGTCGGGATCGTCGGCAGCACGTCGAGGTTGTCCGACTGCAGGTCCGAGTACGCCGCGGTGAGCTGCTGGTAGACCCGGAACTCGACGTCCTTGACCTTGGGCTTCTCGCCCGGGTACGCGTCGTAGCGCTCGACGTCGAGCTTGCTGTCGTGCTGCCAGGTGCCCTTCATCTTGAACGGGCCCTGGCCGATCGGCGCCTGCTCGTACGAGTCCTTGAGCACGCCCGGCCCGGAGAACGCGGCCTCCGGCAGCGGGTAGAACGCGGTGTAGCCCAGCATGGACTTGAAGTCGATGTACGGCTCGGAGAGCGTCACCTGGAAGGTCAGGTCGTCGACCTTCTTCAGGCCGGACATCGTCTTGGCCTTCGGCTTGTCGCCCTGCAGGTCCTGGTAGCCGGCGATCTTCTCGAAGAAGTAGCTGGCGCCCTGACCGTTGGGCGCGTACGCGCCGTAGTTCCAGGCGTTGATGTAGTCGTCGGACGTGACCTTCTCGCCGTTGTGGAAGGTGAACCCGTCCTTGAGCTTGATCGTCCAGACCTTGTTGTTGTCGGACGGCGTCACCGACTCGGCCGCGACCTCGTACGGCTTGTTCTGCGCGTCGTAGTCGACGAGCGGGCTGAACAGACCGGCGAGCACCTGCGAGCCGGACGTTTCGGTGGTGTTGGTCGGAACCAGGTGCTGCGGCTCGGAAATCTGGATGCTGACCGCCGAATCCTGGCCGCTGCCGCTCGATCCGCCGTTCCCGCCGCTGCCGCAGGCCGCCAGGCCAAGCGTCACCGCGAGCGGGAGGGCTGCCCAGGCGGCGAGTCTACGAACACGCATGAACTCTCCTTATCTCCTCACGCTGCGCAGTCAGGCCCGGCGCTGGGTGACGCTGCGCAACGAGCGGTAACGGTAGGTCGCGATCGACCCGATCGACAACGAGAGCGTTGCGAACCGATAACAGAACGTGCGGGCGGGGGTTGTCGTCGGCGGACCGGCCTGCTACGCGATACCTCGCAGACGGGCTGCCAGGGCTTCTGCTACCGCCCGGCCGCGCCGTCCGGTGCGGTTGCGGTGCGCTCGGGCGGATCCGCAGGCTCTGTCCGGGCCGTCCCATCCGGTCCCGGCCGCCCGATCCGGCGTGTGGTGCGATCCACAATTGGTGACTGTCCGTGACTTAGCCCACGTCACAGTTCGTCACCCTTCGCTGTCGTCGGCCGGCCCGGGTGCGGGGCGTGAGACGATCCATTCGTGACGGCGACCATCCTGGACGGCAAGGCCACCGCGGCGGAGATCAAGGACGAACTGCGGGCACGGGTCAAGGCGCTGGCGGAGCGCGGCATCACCCCCGGGCTCGGCACGGTCCTGGTGGGCGAGGACCCCGGCTCCCAGGCGTACGTCAACGGCAAGCACCGCGACTGCGCCGAGGTGGGCATCGCCTCGATCCGTCGCGAGCTGCCCGCCGACGCCACCCAGGAGCAGCTCGACACGGTGCTCACCGAGCTGAACGCCGACCCCGGCTGCCACGGCTACATCGTCCAGCTGCCGCTGCCGGCCCACCTGGACACCCAGCGGGCGCTGGAGATGATCGACCCGGACAAGGACGCCGACGGCCTGCACCCGGTCAACCTGGGCCGGCTGGTGCTCGGCTACGACGCCCCGCTGCCCTGCACCCCGCGCGGCATCGTCGAGCTGCTCCGCCGGCACGACGTGCCGCTGCGCGGCGCGAAGGTCGCGCTGGTCGGCCGGGGCAACACCGTGGGCCGGCCGCTCGGCCTGCTGCTCACCCGGCGCAGCGAGAACGCCACCGTGACCCTCTGCCACACCGGCACCCTGGACCTCGCGGCGCAGACCCGCGAGGCCGACATCGTCATCGTCGCGGCCGGCGTGCCGGGGCTGCTCACCGCCGACATGGTCAACCCGGGCGCGACAGTGGTCGACGTGGGCATCACCCGGGTGATCGGGGCCGACGGCAAGGGCCGCTACACGGGCGACGTCGACCCCGAGGTGGCCGGGGTCGCCGGCAAGCTCGTGCCGATGCCCGGCGGGGTCGGCCCGATGACCCGGGCCATGCTGCTGACCAACGTCGTCGAGCGGGCCGAGCGGCAGGACTGAGCCGCCCAGGCACGTCATAACCGTCCGCCCCTGGCCCGATCGGTGCCAGGATGGCTGATACGGTCCGGAAAACCGACTGGTATCAGGGAGTGGGACGACCATGGGTAAGAAGGTCACTGTCGTCGGGGCCGGCTTCTACGGCTCCACCACCGCACAGCGCCTGGCCGAGTACGACGTCTTCGACACCGTCGTGATCACCGACATCGTGGAGGGCAAGCCGGCGGGTCTCGCGCTGGACCTCAACCAGTCGCGTGCCGTCGAGGGCTTCGAGACCAAGGTCGTCGGCGTCACCACCGGGCCGAACGGCGAGGGCTACGAGGCCATCGAGGGTTCCGACGTCGTCGTCATCACCGCCGGCCTGCCCCGCAAGCCGGGCATGAGCCGGATGGACCTGCTGGAGACCAACGCCAAGATCGTCCGTCAGGTCGCCGAGAACGTCGCCAAGTACGCCCCGAACGCCGTCGTCATCGTGGTCTCCAACCCGCTCGACGAGATGACCGCGCTGGCCCAGCTCGCCACCCAGTTCCCGAAGAACCGGGTGCTCGGCCAGGCCGGCATGCTGGACACCGCCCGGTTCACCAACTTCGTGGCCGAGGCGCTGAACGTACCGGTGAAGTCGGTGAAGACCCTGACCCTGGGCTCGCACGGCGACACCATGGTGCCGGTCCCGTCGAAGAGCACCGTGGACGGCAAGCCGCTGCGCGAGGCCATGCCGGCCGAGCAGATCGAGGAGCTGGTCGTCAAGACCCGCAACGGTGGCGCCGAGGTCGTCGCGCTGCTGAAGACCGGCTCGGCGTACTACGCCCCGTCGGCCGCCGCCGCCCGGATGGCCAAGGCCGTCGCCGAGGACTCCGGCGACGTCATGCCGGTCTGCGCCTGGGTCGACGGGCAGTACGGCATCTCCGGCGTCTACCTGGGCGTCGAGGCCCAGATCGGCGCCGAGGGTGTCAAGCGGGTCGTCGAGACCGACCTGGACGCCGACGAGCTGGCCGCCCTCAAGGCGGCCGCCGAGGCCGTCCGCGCGAAGCAGGCCGACGTAGCCAACATGTGACCCAGAACCACCGCCGAAGGGCGGGCCGGCAGACGCCGGCCCGCCCTTCCGCACATCCAGGCCGGCCCCCGCCCCACGGCGTTGATCATGAAGTTATTGCCGTCCGCACCGGCATGTCGCGGCAATAACTTCATGATCAACGCGGGTCGGGGTGGGCGGGCGGCGCGGGGACGGGGTGGGGGGTGAAGGGGGTGCCCAGGTGGGGGGTGGCCAGGGTTACCGGGGCCAGGGTGTTCAGGAGGTTCGTTCGAGAGGTGGCCGCCGTTGCGGGGTCCTCCTCGTGGGCGTACGCCAGGGTGGGGTCGATCAGTTGCAGGGTGTGGACCAGGAGGTCGCCGGTCACCAGGAGGCGGTCGTCGCCGTCGTCGACCAGCACCGACTGGTGGCCGGGGGTGTGCCCGGGGGTGCTCAGCACGCGTACCCCGGGGGTCAGGGTAGTGTCGCCGTCGACCACCTGGAGCTGGCCGGCGGCGCGCAGCGGCCCCAGGAGCCGGGCCGGCAGCTCGGGGTGGAACAGCTCCAGCGCGGCCAGCTCGGCGCGCTGCACGAGGTGGTCCGCGTTCGGGAAGAGCGGGCCCGCCCAGCCGATGTGGTCGGTGTGCAGGTGGGTGAGCACCACGGTGCGGACGTCGGCCGGGTCGATGCCGGCGGCGGCCAGCTCGGCCGGCAGCCGGCCGGGCACCGGCGCCCAGCTCGCGGCGAGCGCGTCGGCCGGGCCGATCCCCGCGTCGACCAGGGTGACCGGCCCGTCCCCGGTACGCAGCGCGAACGCGCGGAACGGCAGCCACCAGCGACCGTCCGGGGTGGCGGTGTCCGCGTCCCGCCGGTCGGCCTCGCGCCACTGCTCCGCGGTGGCGTCCGGGAACGCCTCGACGCGCGGCTGGAAGAAGGGACCCGCCCCGTCGACCAGGGCGGTGACCGTGATAGACCCGACCGTGTGAGTGAGCGGCATCCGGGAAGGATGTCACCGCGGCCCGTCCCGGGCGACCCCGTTCTCCGGCGGGGTGAGGCCGGCTGGGGAGCCCCGGTCAGTTTCCAGTACGCTCGTACTGCTTGAGCACGTGTCCCCCGAGAGGAGCGCCGGCCGATGGCGAAGATCAAGGTAAACAACCCGGTCGTGGAAATCGACGGCGACGAGATGACCCGGATCATCTGGAAGCAGATCCGGGAGCAGCTGATCCTGCCCTACCTCGACGTCGACCTGCACTACTACGACCTGTCGATCCAGCACCGCGACGAGACCGACGACCAGGTCACCGTCGACGCCGCCAACGCCATCAAGGAGCACGGCGTCGGCGTCAAGTGCGCCACCATCACCCCCGACGAGGCCCGGGTGGAGGAGTTCGGCCTCAAGAAGATGTGGCGGTCGCCGAACGGCACCATCCGCAACATCCTCGGTGGCGTGGTCTTCCGCGAGCCGATCATCATGTCGAACGTGCCGCGGCTCGTCCCGGGCTGGACCAAGCCGATCATCATCGGCCGGCACGCGCACGGCGACCAGTACAAGGCCACCGACTTCGTCGTGCCCGGCCCCGGCAAGGTGACCGTCACCTACACGCCGGCCGACGGCGGGGCGCCCATGGAGATGGAGGTCGCCAACTTCTCCGGCGGCGGCATCGCCATGGGCATGTACAACTTCGACGAGTCGATCCGGGACTTCGCCCGGGCCTCGTTCCGGTACGGACTGGACCGCGGCTACCCGGTCTACCTGTCCACCAAGAACACCATCCTCAAGGCGTACGACGGCCGGTTCAAGGACATCTTCGCCGAGGTGTTCGAGAACGAGTTCAAGGCCGAGTTCGACGCCGCCGGCATCACCTACGAGCACCGGCTGATCGACGACATGGTCGCCGCCGCGCTCAAGTGGGAGGGCGGCTACGTCTGGGCCTGCAAGAACTACGACGGTGACGTGCAGTCCGACACCGTCGCGCAGGGCTTCGGCTCGCTGGGTCTGATGACCTCCGTCCTGCTCTCCCCGGACGGCCGCACCGTCGAGGCCGAGGCGGCGCACGGCACGGTCACCCGGCACTACCGGCAGTGGCAGAAGGGCGAGAAGACCTCGACCAACCCGATCGCCTCGATCTACGCCTGGACCCGGGGCCTGGCCCACCGGGGCAAGCTGGACGGCACCCCGGCGGTCACCGAGTTCGCCAACACCCTGGAGCAGGTCATCGTGGAGACCGTCGAGGGCGGCCAGATGACCAAGGACCTCGCGCTGCTCATCTCGCGGGACGCCCCGTGGCTGACCACCGACGAGTTCATGAACGCGCTCGACGAGAACCTGGCCCGCAAGCTGTCGGCCTGACCCGCACGCTCGACCGGAGCCCGCCGGCACCTGCCGGCGGGCTCCGTCGTGTCCGTACGGTGGCGTCACCCGGGGCGGGCACGCCTCGTTGAGCAGGGTGGACGTGATGCCAGTCCCGTCCAGGAAGGTTGACCGCGGTCGCCTCGCGGCTTGAGCGCCGATCAGCCAGCCTTCCCGGCTGTCACGCACAGCCAGCCGTCCCTTCCCTTGCGGGGGGCCCTGTCCCGGGCCCCCCGCGCCCTGTTGTGGGGCGGGAGGTCAGGCGGCCCGGAGCAGTTCCGCGGCCCGCTCGGGGGCGATGTCGTTGATGAACACGCCCATCCCCGACTCGGAGCCGGCCAGATACTTCAGCTTGTCCTTGGCGCGCCGGATGCTGAACAGCTGCAGGTGCAGGTGCCCCAACTCCCGGTCGACGTGCACCGGGGCCTGGTGCCAGGCGGCGATGTAGGGCATCGGCAGGTCGAACAGCCCGTCGAAGCGGCGCAGCACGTCCAGGTAGAGCGGCCCGAAGGCGTCCCGCTCGGCGTCGTCCAGCGCCGGGATGTCCGGCACCGGGCGGTGCGGGGCCACGTGCACCTCGAACGGCCAGCGGGCCGCCGCGGGCACGTACGCCGTCCAGTGCTCGTTGCTCGCCACGACCCGGTCGCCGGCCGCGCGTTCGGCGGCGAGCACGTCGGCGTAGAGGTTGCCCCCGGTGCGCTCGAAGTGCCGGCGGGCGGCGGCCAGCATGGTCCGGGTCCGCGGCGTGACGAACGGGTACGCGTAGATCTGGCCGTGCGGGTGGTGCAGGGTCACGCCGATCTCCACGCCCCGGTTCTCGAACGGGAAGATCTGCTCCACCCCGGGCAGTTCGCCCAGCGCGGTGGTGCGGTCGGCGATGGCGTCGAGCACGGTCCGCACCCGGCCGGGGGAGAGGCTGGCGAACGAGGCGTTGTGGTCGTCGGTGAAGCAGACCACCTCGCACTTGCCGCGCCCGGGGCGGACCGGGGTGAACGGAGTGATCTCGGCCGGCTCCTCGGCGACCCGCTGGCTCAGCGACGGGAACCGGTTCTCGAAGACGACCACGTCGTAGTCGGGGGCGGGGATCTCGCTGAGCCGGTCGCCCCGGGACGGGCAGAGCGGGCACTGGTCTGCCGGCGGGAGGAAGGTGCGGGTCTGCCGGTGCACCGCGACCGCCACCCACTCGTCGGTCAGCGGGTCGTACCGGAGCTGCGACGCGTGCGGGGGCGGTGGCAGCTCGCGCCGATCCGGCTGGTCGCGGACCGCGTCGTCCCGCTCGTCGAAGTAGATCAACTCGCGGCCGTCGGCCAGCTCGATCTGCGTACGCTTCACTCCGCCCCCTCCATGCCCGGCACGATCACCAGTTCGCCCACCCTGTCCTCGAGTACCCGTCGCGCGTCGGCGCCCAACCGGTCGTCGGTGACCAGCACGTCCGCCGCGTCCAGGCCGACGATCGAGGAGATGCCGACCGTGCCCCACTTGGTGTGGTCGGCGAGCACCACCAGCCGGTCGGCGGCCGCCACCAGGGCCCGGTCCGTGTCCGCCTCCATGAGGTTGGGGGTGGTGAACCCGGCCCGCTCGCTGATGCCGTGCACGCCGAGGAACAGCAGGTCCAGGTGGAGCGCGCCGATCGCGGCCACGGCCAGCGGGCCGACCAGCGCGTCCGAGGGGGTGCGCACCCCGCCGGTGAGCACGACGGTCTGGTCCGGCCGGCCCCCGACGTGCAGGATCTCGGCCACCGGCAGGGAGTTGGTCACCACGGTCAGGCCGGGTACGTCGGTCAGGCGGCGGGCCAGCTCGGCGGTGGTGGTGCCGGCGGAGAGCGCGATCGCGGCGCCGGGGCGGACCAGCTCCGCGGCCCGGCCGGCGATGGCGGCCTTCTCGACGGACTGGCGGACCGACTTGGCGCGGAAGCCGGGCTCGTCGGTCGAGCCGGGGCCGGCCAGCGTCGCCCCGCCGTGGACCTTGGCGAGCAGGCCCTGGTCGTGCAGCGTCTCCAGGTCGCGCCGGATGGTCATGTCCGAGACGCCGAACTCGGTGGCCAGCTCGGTGACCCGGACGCCTCCGGCGGCGCGGACCCGTTCCAGGATGACCGCCTGCCGCTGTCGCGCCAGCACCCCGCCGTCACCCCCCGAATCCCGACCCGTCTCCACGTGGTCGAACGTGTTCCAACAAAGACGAACACTACCGCGCAGCGGGGGACAACGGAAGCGAACGCGGAACCGCCGCCGTCCCGGGGCGGGACGGCGGCGGTCGGTCGTGCCGGATCAGGCCGGCTGGAGGCGGGGCTCCACCCAACCCGTCTCGGTGAGGTGCTCCATGACCCGCTGGACCGCCTCCTCGACGGTCATGTCGGTGGTGTCCACCACCAGGTCGGCGTCGGTCGGCTCCTCGTACGGGTCGTCGATCCCGGTCATCCCGGTGAGCAGGCCGGCCCGGGCTCGCGCGTACAGGCCCTTGCGGTCGCGCTGCTCGCAGACCTCCAGCGGGGTGGCCACGTGCACCAGCAGGAAGCCGGCCCCGGCGGCGTGCGCCATCTCCCGGGCGGTGGCCCGAGCGGCGGCGTAGGGGGCGATCGGGCAGCAGATGCCCACCCCCCGGTGCCGGGCGATCTCGGCGGCCACCCAGCCGATCCGACGCACGTTGAGATCCCGGTCGGCCTTGCTGAAGCCCAGCCCCGCCGAGAGCTCCCGGCGCACCACGTCGCCGTCGAGCAGCGTGATGGTCCGGTCGCCGCCCTCGCGCAGGTGGTCGGCCAGCCCGCGGGCGATGGTCGACTTGCCGGAGCCGGAGAGACCGGTCAGGAAGATCACCAGACCCCGGTGCCGCCGCGGCGGGCGGGCCCGGGCCAGCTCCTTGGCCACCGCCGGCGGGGTGTGCCACTCGGGCAGCGGGAAGCCCCGGTCCAGCAGGTCGTCGATCTCCGCCTGGCTGAGCGCCAGCTTCCGGTTGCGCGGCGGGATGTCCTCCCGCCAGCGCCACTGCCCGTCGCGGCTGTCGTAGGCCAGCTCGCGGGGCACCAGCACCCGCAGGCCCGCCCCGGAGAGCATGCCCTCGGTGGAGAGCAGGTGGGTCACCCCGTAGGCGGCGGCGACCCGGGCCCGGAGCAGCGCGTCGCTGATCTCGTCGCGCCGCTTCGCCAGCGGCACCGCCACGAGGGTGGCCGGGGGCATCCGGTCGCGGGCGGCGAACACGCTGCGAACCAGCGCCTCGGCCGGCAGCCCGCCGGTCGCCTCCTCGCCCACCGGGATCAGCACCAGCAGGTGCGCGCCGAGCGTCCGGGCGGCGTGCGCGATCTGCGCGAGCTGCGGCCGGTGCAGCGGACGGTCGGCGAAGACGCCGAGCACCCGCCCCGGGGGCAGCAGCCCCCGGACCTCCTCCGGGCTGCGCCGCAGCCGCTGGAACGGCCCGTGCCCACCGTCGCCCAGCCGGCGTACGGCGCCACCCACGCCGGCCGCGCCCTCGCGCACCGGCCAGACGTCGGTGACGTCCATGGCGGCCACCGGGGCGCCCTCGCCGTCGGTGAGCACCAGCGCCCGGCGCAGCGGGTCGTCCAGCACCAGCCCGTCGGCGAGCGCGGCCGGCACCTGCAGCGTCACCGGCACCGGCCACGGCGTGCCGTCGGCGAGCCGGCCCCGCCGGCCCAGCGAGGCCAGGTCGGCCCGGCTCATGAAGCCGGCCAGCGGGGCGTACGCCCCGGTCAGCAGCAACTCCAGATCGGCCAGCTCACCGGGCCTTGGCGCGTACGCCGGCGCATCCCGCAGAACGTCCTCGGGCAGCACCCACCCGTTGCTCATGAAACCCCCAACTCACCGGCCGGCACACAGTTTCTCAGCCCACCGGCGATCGGTCGAGAGCGCCACTCCACCTCCCGGTCACCGGCCGGTAAACCGGCCGTCCCGGTGCGGTGCCAGCGGCCGTCCTCGGCGCTCCGCCGGCCGGACGGACCGGTCCGCCCGGCCGGTCGGCCCCCGTCGGGGCGGAATCAGGGGCAACCCCGAGCGTTTCCCGATACCAGGAGGGCCGCGTGCTCCCTACGCTTGCCGGGTGACACTGCTCGCGACCGAGTCGCTGACCAAGACGTACGGAGGCCGGGTCACCGCGTTGGCCGACCTCACGGTGTCGGTCGAGCCGGGGATCATCGGGCTGGTGGGCGCCAACGGCGCCGGCAAGTCCACCCTGATCAAGATCCTCCTGGGCCTGCTCGCCCCGACCAGCGGTCGGGTCTCCGTGCTCGGCCTCGACCCCACCACCGACCCCGCGGCCGTCCGCGCCCGGGTCGGCTACATGCCCGAGCACGACGCCCTCCCGCCCGACCTCTCCGCCGCCGAACTGGTCACCCACCTCGGCCGGATCAGCGGGCTGCCCCGCACGGTCGCCCGCGAGCGGGCCTCCGAGGCGCTGCGCCACGTCGGGCTGCACGAGGAGCGGCACCGGGCCGTCGGTGGCTACTCCACCGGCATGAAGCAGCGGGTGAAGCTCGCCCAGGCCCTGGTGCACGACCCCGACCTGCTGCTGCTCGACGAGCCGACCAACGGCCTCGACCCGGCCGGCCGGGACGCCATGCTCGCCCTGATCCACCGGATCGGCACCGAGTTCGGCATCTCGGTGGTGGTCTGCTCGCACCTGCTCGGGGAGGTGGAGCGGATCTGCGACACCCTGGTCGCGATCGACGGCGGCCGGCTGCTGCGCGCCGACCGGATCTCCGCCATGACCACCGCCACCGACGTGCTCGCCGTCGAGGTGAGCGAGGGTACGGACGAACTGGCCGCCCGGCTCGCCGCGCTCGACCTGCCGGTGTCCCGGGAGGGGCGGCTGCTGCTCGTCCCGCTCGCCGACGACGCCACCTACGACCTGATCATCGGCGCGGTCGCCGAGCTGGACCTGCCGCTGCACCGGCTCGACCAGCGGCGGCACCGGGTGGCCGAACTCTTCGCCACGAGGGAGCCCAGCCATGTCTGAGCCGACCGGCGTCATCCACGACATCGGCTACCAGCGCTACACCGGCCCGCGGCTCGGCCGCCGGCACGTGTTCGGCGCGCTCTACCTGCACGGCCTGCGCACCGCCTTCGGGCTGGGCCGCTCCGCCAAGGCGAAGATCTTTCCCTGGCTGGTGATGGGCATCGTGCTGATCGTCGCCGCCGGGCTGACCGCCGTACGCACC
Source organism: Micromonospora sp. NPDC005707 (assembly GCF_040631005.1). NCBI lineage: Bacteria > Bacillati > Actinomycetota > Actinomycetes > Micromonosporales > Micromonosporaceae > Micromonospora > Micromonospora sp. NPDC005707. Next base: position 226,359 of record NZ_JBEXYR010000002.1, on the reverse strand, counting down.
CAGACCGGCCAGGTCGTCATGACGTACGCCCAGTTCGCCGACGCGATGAGCTGGCTGGTCATCTTCTTCGTCGCAGTGGTCGGGCCGGAGCTGGTCTCCCGCGACCTGCACAGCGGCGTGCTGCCGCTCTACTTCTCCCGCCCGCTGCCGCGCGGCGACTACGCCCTGGCCAAGCTCGGGTCGCTGATCACCGCGCTCTGGCTGCTGCTCGGGGCGCCGCAGCTCGTGATGTTCCTGGGCGCCGCGTTCACCACCAAGGACGGGCTGGGCGGGGTCTGGGACGAGCTGCTCGACCTGCTGCCCGGCCTGCTCTACGCGGCGCTCTGGGCGGTGGTCTTCGCCTCGGTCGGGCTGCTCATCGCCTCGCTCACCGGCAAGCGGGCGTTCGCGGCCGGCGGCATCGTGGCCGTGTTCCTGATGACCGCCCCGATCGTCGGCATCCTGTCGATCATGCCGTCCCGCACGGTCAACGAGCTGTCGATGCTCGGCTCGCCCACCGCCCTGATCCACGCCGTCGGCGAGTACACCCTCGGCGACCTGCTCGTCCCCAACGGGGGGGCCGATTACAAGATCGGCGGCTTCGGGCCGGTCTACGTGGCCGCCGCCGTGCTGCTGGTGGCCGGCTGCGTCACCCTGCTGCTGCTGCGATACCGGAAGGTGGCCGCCCGATGACCACGATCAGCGCGGAGCCGGCGGCCCCGGCCACCCCCGCCTCCACCCTCGACCTGGCCGGCGTCTCCCGCTGGTACGGCAACGTGGTGGCGGTCAACGACGTCACCATGCGGCTCGGGCCCGGCGTGACCGGCCTGCTCGGCCCGAACGGCGCCGGCAAGACCACCCTGCTGCACATGATGGCCGGCTTCCTCTCCCCGTCCCGGGGCGAGGTCACCCTCGACGGCGCGCCGACCTGGCGCAACCCGGAGGTCTACCGGCGGCTCGGCCTGGTCAGCGAGCGGGAGGCGGTGCACAGCTTCCTCAGCGCGTACGAGTTCGTGCTGGCGAGCGCCAAACTGCACCGGCTGCCCGACCCGGAGGCAGCCGCCCGCCGGGCCATCGCGCTGGTCGAGATGGAGGCCGCGCAGGACCGGAAGATCGGCACCTACTCCAAGGGCATGCGGCAGCGCACCCGGGTGGCCGCCGCCCTGGTGCACGACCCGCAGGTGCTGCTGCTCGACGAGCCGTTCAACGGGATGGACCCGCGGCAGCGGCTGCACATGATGGCCCTGCTGCACCGGCTCGGCGACGCCGGCCGGACCATCCTGTTCAGCTCGCACATCCTGGAGGAGGTCGAGCAGGTCTCCGGCACCGTGCAGGTGATGGTCGCCGGCCGGCTGGCCGCCTCCGGCGACTACCGCACCATCCGCCGGCTGATGACCAACCGGCCGCACGTGTTCCGGGTCCGCTCCACCGACGACCGGGCCCTCGCGGTCGCGTTGATGGCCGAGGAGTCGGTGACCGGCGTGGAACTGGGCCGGGACGGGCTGACCGTGCAGGCCGGCGACTACGGCGCCTTCACCCGGGCGCTGCCGAAGATCGCGCTGGCCCGGAGCCTCCGGGTCCGGTCACTGACGCCCGAGGACGAATCGCTGGAGAGCGTCTTCTCCTACCTGGTGGGGAGCTGACCGGTGAGTGCGAGGAGTGAACGAGCGCAGCGAGTGAGCCCCGCAGTCACGAACGAAAGAGGCTGAGATGTCGACCGTTTCCTGGATCACCGCGCGCGGCCTGTTCGGCCGGCGCCGGTTCCTGCTGCTCCTCCCGCTGCCCGCGCTGCTGCTGGCGCTGGCGATCCTCTCCCGCTCGCTCGGCGTCGACCCGGGCGAGTGGGGGCCGGCGGTGCTGGTCGGGCTCGGCCTGGCCGTCGTGCTGCCGGTCGTCGCGCTGATCGTCGGCACCGGTGTGCTCGGCGCGGAGATCGACGACGGCACGGTGGTGCACATCCTCACCAAGCCGTTGCCGCGCTGGCAGATCATCCTGCCGAAGCTGGCCGTGGCCGCCGGCGTCACGGCGGTCACCGTCGCCGTGCCGCTCTACGTCGCGGGCGTGCTCGCCCATTCGGTACGCCTCGGCCTGGCGCTCGCCGTCGCCGCGTCGATCGGGTCGCTGGCGTACTGCGCGTTCTTCGTCGCGCTCAGCCTGCTCACCCGGCGGCCGGTGCTGCTCGGCCTCGTCTACGTGCTGATCTGGGAGGGGCTGCTCGGCAACTTCGTGAGCGGCACGAAGGTGCTCTCCATCCAGCAGTACGTGATCGCCCTCGCCGACCGGATCGCGCCGAGCGAGATGCTCGCCACGGACGTGTCGGTGCCGGTCGCGGCCGTGATGAGCGCGCTCATCGCGGTCGGCTTCACCGCCCTCGCGGTGGACCGCCTCCGCTCGTTCAGCGTGGCTGGCGAGACGAGCTGACCCGCACGACGGGGCCCCGCCCGACGCCGTCCACCCGGGCGCGTCGAGCGGGGTCCCGCCGTGTCGGCGTCCGAAGTGGACGCGGGTCGGTCGTCGATATCCCGCACCGCGACGACCTCGGCGTCTGGTAGCTTCCGGCGGGCGAAAGCACGAGACCAACGGGGAGAAACGAATGCGCTCAACTCGGTTCGCACTGCTGATTCCGGCCGCGGTGGCGGCGCTCGTCATGACCGGCTGCGACGACGGCGACAAGCCCGCGGCGTCCGGCGGCGCCAGCGCGGCGACCACGACGCCGGCCGCCGTGCCGAGCGCCACGGCGGCGGCGCCGGGCATGGACGCCGCCACGAAGGCCGCCTGCGCCGCCGTGGACAAGGACATCAAGGCCGCCCTGAAGAAGGTGGCCTCGGCCGAGAAGATCGGGCCGCCGGCCGGGCACTCCGCGGTCAGCGCGCAGTACTCCGCGGGCGCCGCGTCGCTCTATGCGAACGCCTTCACCACCAGCGACACGGTCAACGACGCCGTGAAGCAGGTCGCGACCGAGATGTCGGACCTGGCCGACACCTGGGCGAAGGCCCCCGGCAAGGCGCCGAGCAAGGCCCCGCTCACCACCGCCGTGAAGGAACTCGAAACCGCCTGCTCGGCCACCTGAGCCGGGTGTCGCCGGGAAGGAGCGGCTGTTCGCGATGCGACAGCCGCTCCTTCCGGCCGTGCGGTCGGTGCGGCGGTTTCAGAACGCGCAGGCGATGACGAGTTCGGTGGTGCGGTCGGGAAGCATGTCGAGCTTGGCGATCCGGCCCGCCGCCCGCACGTCGTCGGCCACCAGGGTCAGCCGGTCGAGCAGGGCGGCCGGCCCGAGTGCCTCGGCCAGCGGCACCTCCGCCTTCATCGACAGCTTCCGCTCCGACTTGGCCCGGCGCACCTGGCCCAGCGCGTCCGCGGCCAGCCGCAGCAGTTCGGGGTCGCCCGGCCCCTGCACCGCCCGGCCCACCTCATAGGTGGTCGGCCAGGGGGCCCGGTGCACCGAGCCGTAGCGCCACCACGACCAGACCTCCTCGGTGACGAAGGGCAGCACCGGGGCGAAGAGCCGCAACTGCACCGAGAGCGCGGTGGCCAGAGCGGCCCGGGCCGAGTCGGCCCCCGGCCCAGTGCCGTAGGCGCGCTCCTTCACCAGCTCGATGTAGTCGTCGCAGAACCGCCAGAAGAACGACTCCGTGGCGATCAGCGCGGCCGTGTGGTCGTACGCGTCGAAGGCGCTGGTCGCGGCGGCGACCACGCCGGACAGCTCGGTGAGCATGGCGGTGTCCAACGGAGAGGTCGCCGGGGCCCGCAGCGCGTCCGCCGCGCCCAGCCCGAGGGCGAACTTCGACGCGTTGAGCAGCTTCGTGGCGAGCCGCCGACCCACCTTGATCTGCGCCGGGTCGAACGCCAGGTCCATGCCGGGCTTGCCGTTGGCGGCCCAGTAGCGGACCGCGTCCGAGCCGTGCTGCTCCAGCAGGCCCATCGGGGTGACCACGTTCCCCTTGGACTTGGACATCTTCTTCCGGTCGGGGTCGAGGATCCAGCCGGAGAGCACCGCGTCCCGCCAGGGCAGCACGCCCTGCTCCTGGTGCGCCCGCACCACCGAGGCGAAGAGCCAGGTCCGGATGATCTCCTGGCCCTGGGGGCGCAGATCCATCGGGAAGACCCGCCGGAACAGGTCCTCGTCGGTCTCCCAGCCGCCGACGATCTGCGGGGTCAACGACGAGGTGGCCCAGGTGTCCAGCACGTCCGGGTCGCCGACGAAGCCGCCCGGCATCCCACGCTGCGCCTCCTCGTAGCCCGGCGGCGGGTCGCTCGACGGGTCGACCGGGAGCAGTGACTCATCCGGTGTGAGACGCTGGGACCAGTCCGGCTCGCCAGCGTCGTCGAGCCGGTACCACACCGGCACCGGCACGCCGAAGAAGCGCTGCCGACTGACCAGCCAGTCACCGGTGAGGCCCCCCACCCAGTGCTCGTAGCGGTGCCGCATGTGCTCCGGCACCCAGCGCAGCTCGCGCCCCCGGGCCAGCAGCTCCTCGCGCAGGTCCAGATCCCGGCCGCCGTTGCGCAGGTACCACTGCCGGGTGGAGACGATCTCCAACGGCCGGTCGCCGCGCTCGTAGAACTTCACCGGGTGGGTGATCGGCCGCGGCTCGCCCACCAGGTCGCCCGCGTCGGCCAGCAGCTCGACGATCGTGCGCCGGGCGCCGTTCACGGTCTGCCCCGCCAGCGCCGCGTAGGGCCCGGCCGGCACGCCGGCCGGCGGCTCCGGCAGCAGCCGCCCGTCCCGCCCGATCACCACCCGCGTGTCCAGCCGCAGCTCCCGCCACCAGGTCACGTCGGCCAGGTCGCCGAAGGTGCAGACCATCGCGATGCCCGTGCCCTTGGCCGGGTCGGCCAGCGGATGCGCGTGCACCGGCACCTCGACCCCGAAGACCGGGGTGCGCACCGAGCTGCCCACCAGGCCCGCGTAGCGCTCGTCGTCGGGGTGGCAGACCAGCGCCACACAGGCCGGCAGCAGCTCCGGCCGGGTGGTGTCGATCAGCACCTCGTGACCGCCCGGGCCGTGGAAGCGCAGCCGGTGGTAGGCGCCGGGCCGCTCCCGGTCCTCCAGCTCGGCCTGGGCCACCGCGGTGGCGAAGCCGACGTCCCAGAGTGTCGGCGCCTCGGCCTGGTAGGCCTCGCCCCGCGCCAGGTTGCGCAGGAACGCCCGCTGGCTCGTCGCCCGCGCCAGCCGCCCGATCGTGGTGTAGGTCAGCGACCAGTCCACCGACAGCCCGAGCCGCCGCCACAGCGCCTCGAAGACCTTCTCGTCCTCCGCGGTGAGCACCTCGCACAGCTCGATGAAGTTGCGCCGGGAGATCGCCACCGGGTCCTTCCGGGCCGCCTCGCTCACCGGCGCGGCCGGTGGCCGCCAGCCCGGGTCGTAGGGCAGCGCCGGGTCGGGGCGCACCCCGTAGACGTTCTGCACCCGCCGCTCGGTGGGCAGGCCGTTGTCGTCCCAGCCCATCGGGTAGAAGACCGTGCGGCCGCGCATCCGCTGGAAGCGGGCCACCGTGTCGGTGTGCGTGTAGGAGAAGACATGCCCCATGTGCAGCTCGCCCGATACGGTCGGCGGCGGGGTGTCGATCGCGTAGACGTCCGATCGCTCCTTCGAGCGGTCGAACGCGTACGTCCCGTCCTCCTGCCAGCGGCGCGCCCAGGTCTCCTCGATGCCGTCCAGGGTCGGACGCTCGGGGACGCCGGCGCGGGCCGTCCTCGCCGTGTCGGTCATCCGCTGATCGTAGGCAGCCGGCCCGTGCCGCTCCACGACTTTCGCCCTCGTGGCGGTATCCGGCACCCCCGCTCGGAGGGGACAGCGGGCCGGCGCGGCGTGTGACAGCATCGGCCCCGTCCACGGACGCGGGGGAGGCATCGCCATGGACGACATCGCGCGCACACCGTCGGTGGTGCGGTCCACAGTGGCCGGCACGGTCGCGGCGGTCGCCGTCGGGGCCTTCTTCGGGACACGCGGGCTCGCCGTGGCCCGGCAGACCGGCTTCGCCGACCTGACCCAGGGCTTCCCGTTCGGGCCCTCGGCATTCACCGTGACGCTTGTCGCGCTGACCGGCGGCGCGCTGCTCGCCGTCGTGCTGGCCGGCGTCACCGTGTTCGACCGGCTGCCCGGCTGGCCGGTCGTCGCGGTCGGCCTGGCGCTCGACTACCTGGCCGGCGAGTTCGCCCTCGACCACGGCGTCGGGCTGGTGCCCCGCCAACCGCCCACCACCGGGCAGGTGCTGACCGTGCTGGCCGGCGCCGTCGGGGCCGGGCTGGCGCTGGGTGGGGCGCTGCTGGCGCTGTCCCGGCCCGCCCGGTCGCTGCGCTGGCCGCTCGCCGCCGGGTTGGCCGCCGGCCTGGTGCTGCACTCCGCCGTCGAGGACCTGTTCCGCCTCGTGGCCGGGGAGGGCCACCCGGACGGCGGCCGGGCCTGGCCGGCCCAGGTCGGGGTGACCGTGCTGATCGTGGTGGTCGCCGCGGTGCTCGCCCACCTCGACCGGCCCGGCGCGGGCGCGCCCCCCGGCCGGCCCCGGGTCGGTCCGCTGGTGGCGACCGCCGTCGCGGCGCTCGTCACCCTGGGCGGGCTGGTGATCCGCTGGTGGGTGGTCGACGTGTTCCGGATCAGCCAGGACGGCCTGGTCGGGCCGCGCCGGGAACAGTTCGTGGAATCCTTCGCCTACTTCTCGCCGGTGGCCGTCGCCACCGTGGCCGCGCTGGTTCTGCTCGGCTACGCCTACCGGACCGGCCGGGCGGTGGCCGCCCGCTGGGTGGTGCTCGGCTTCGCCGCGGGACCGCTCCTGCTCTTCGGGCTGCGGCTCACCTTCGTCGGCGACCGGGCGCAGGCCTACCTCGTCGTGCTGGTCGGCCTGGTGGCGGTCGCCGCCGGCGCGGCGCTGGCCCGCTTCACGCCGGGCCTGCTGCCGTGGGACGCGGCCGGCCTGCTGCTGGCCGCGCTGGCGCTGCCGCTCGCCGCGCCGGTCGTCCGCGCCGAGCTGCCGGCCGCCGGGCAGGTGCCGTCGCTGCTCTCCGCGATCGGGCTCGGCCTGGCCCTCGGCTTCGGCCTGGTGCTCGCCGCCACCGCCACCAACGACGCCGCCGCCGACGGCGTCACCGCCGCCACCCACAGTCACTCCGCGCCGGCCGCAACCGCAGCACCTGCCAGCGTGGCGTCCGCTGGCGTGGAGGAGTCGGGGCGGGTGGCGGGGGTGCTGGCGCTCGGAATGGCCGCGTTGGTGCTGTCCGCCCTGGCGTTGGCCGCGCCGCTGCTCTGGGGCTGGGGCGCCACCCGGGGTGGCGGGCCACCACTGACCATCCCGGTGCTCACCGGGGTGGCCGCGCTGGTCCTGGTGCTGCTCTTCGGCTTCGGCCGGGCGGTCGACCGCATCCGCCGCGACCTGCGCGCCGAGGCCGCCCTGCTCACCGCCCACGCCCCGCTTCCGGCACCCGCCGCCCCGACTCCGGCCGGCGCACAACCCTCTCCCGGTCCGGACATCGCCGGCCCGACGAAGCCACTTCCGGACACCACCGGCCCGACGAAGCCAGGTCCGGATGCTGCCGGGGATTCCGCACCCGGCCGGGCGGCTGCCGGACCGGCGGAGCGGGAAGAGCCCGACGCCGACTGACGGTCCGAACCCCCACGTGCCGGCGAGACCCGCCGGCACCCGTCGAGATCTTGGAAGCTGGTGGCACCCCCTCCAGGGGCACTTTGCTTCCAAGATCTCTGCGGAAGCCGTCCCGTGGAGCGGGTTGGTCAGATCAGGGAGTCGCGCCACTGGCGGTGCAGGGCGGCGTAGCGGCCGTCGGCGGCGGCCAGCTCGGTGGGGGACCCGTCCTCCACGATCCGCCCGCCGTCGAGGACCAGCACCCGGTCGGCGATCTCCACGGTGGAGAGGCGGTGCGCGATCACCAGCGCGGTGCGGTCCCGAAGGACGCTGCGGAGCGCCCGCTGCACGACGCGCTCGGTCGGCACGTCCAGCGACGAGGTGGCCTCGTCGAGGATCAGCACCCGGGGGTCCGCCAGGAACGCCCGGGCGAACGCGACGAGCTGCCGCTGCCCGGCGGAGAGCCGGCCGCCGCGCCGGTGCACGTCGGTCGCGTACCCGTCGGGGAGCGCGGCGATGAAGTCGTGCGCGCCGATGGCTCGGGCGGCGGCCTCCACGGTGGCGTCGTCGGCGTCCGGGCGGCCGAACCGGATGTTCTCGGCGATCGAGCCGCTGAACAGGTGGTTCTCCTGGGTGACCAGCACCACCGCCCGGCGCAGCTCGGCGTCGGCCAGGTGCCGCAGGTCCACCCCGTCCAGGCTGACGGCGCCGGACGCCGGGTCGTGGAACCGGGCCAGCAGCTTGGCGATGGTGGACTTGCCGGCGCCGGTCGGTCCGATCAGCGCCACGGTCTGCCCGGCCGGCACGGTCAGCTCCAGCCCGGACAGGATCGGCGCCTCGGGCCGGTAGCCGAAGTGGACGCAGCGGAACACCACGGCCCCCCGTCCCGGGCCGGCGGGCAGCGGCACCGGGAGCGCCGGCTCGGCCACGGCCGGCCGCTCGTCGAGGACCCCGGCCAGCTTCTCCAGCGCGGCGGTGGCCGACTGCAACGCGTTGTAGAACTGGCTCAGCTCCTCCATCGGCTCGAAGAACCGGCGCAGGTAGAGCAGGAACGCGGCGAGCACCCCGACCTCGGTCCGCCCGCCCAGCACCCGCCAGCCGCCGTAGCCGAGCACCGCCGCGGCGGTCAGGTTGCCGATCAGCCGGATGCCCGGCGAGTAGACCGCGATGAGCCGGAACGCGCGGAGGCTTGCCTGCCGGTAGTCGTCGTTCACCGCGGCGAAGATGCGCTGGTTGCGGGGCTCCCGCCGGTAGGCCTGCACCGCCCGGATCCCGCGCAGCGACTCGACGAAGTGCACGATGACCAGCGCCACCGCCTCCCGGGTCCGCCGGTACGCCCCGGCGGAGGCGCGGGCGAACCAGCGGGACAGCCAGAACAGGAACGGGAAGGCGAGCAGGGTGACCGCGGCCAGCGGCAGGTCCAGCCAGAGCAGGATCCCCGCCACCGACAGCACCGACAGGGCGGCCATCACCAGCTTGTCGATCCCGCCGTCGACCAGTTCGGCGATCGAGTCGAGGTCGCTGGTCAGCCGGGACACCATCCGGCCCGAGGTGTAGCGCTCGTGGAAGCCGACGTCGAGGCGGAGGAAGTGCCCGTACACCCGTTTGCGCAGGTCGAGCAGGACGGCCTGGCCGATGCGGGCGGCGAGGGCGAGGAAGGCGCGCCGGGTCGCGTACTCGGTGGCGGTGGCGACGACGAACGCGGCGGCGACGGCGACCAGCGGGCCGGGGTCACCGGCGCGCAGCGGCCCGATGCCCCGGTCGATGCCGAGCATCACGAGGTACGGGCCGGCCATCGCGGCGGCGTTCTGGGCCAGCAGCAGGGACACCGCCAGCCCGAGCCGCGCCCGCTGCGGGCGGAGCAGGGCGCCCAGCAGGGCGCGGCTGCGGGCCCGGAGCCGGGCCACCGCCTCCGGCGACGACTCCTCGGCCCGGCTGCGGTCGGCGTCGGGGTCGACGGCCCGCCCGCGCCACCGAGCCAGGTCGGGATCGCCGCGCCGCCGGGCCGGGTCGGCGTCGGGGCCGTCGCGCCGCCGGGCCGCGTCGGCGTCGGGGCCGTCGCGCCGCCGGGACGGGTCGAGGTCGGGGTCGCCGCGCTGCCGGGGCACCCGGGGGGCGGCCCCGGTCACGACCGCACCAGGCCGACACCGTCCGCCTGCCGCTCCGGCTCGGCGGACAGCACCGCCCGGTAGGCCGGGACCCCGGCCAGCAGCTCCGAGTGGGTGCCCACGGCGACGATCCGGCCACCGTCGAGCAGCGCCACCCGGTCGGCGAGCGCCACCGTGGACGGCCGGTGCACGACCAGCAGCGCCGTGGTGTCCCGCAGCACCCGGCGCAGGGCCGCCTCGACCAGGGCCTCGGTGTGCACGTCGAGCGCGGAGAGCGGGTCGTCGAGCACGAGCAGCGCGGGCCGGCCGAGCACGGCCCGGGCCAGCGCCAGCCGCTGCCGTTGCCCGCCGGAGAGGGAGAGCCCCTGCTCGCCGACGCGGGTGGCCAGCCCCCACGGCAGGTCGTACGCGAACTCCGCCTGGGCCAGCGCGAGCGCGGCCCGGACCTCCTCCTCGCCGGCCTCCGGGCGGCCCAGCGTCAGGTTCTCCCAGACCGACATGGAGAACAGGGTCGGCTCCTCGAAGGCCACCCCGACCAGCCGGCGCAGGGAGCCGAGCCGCAGGTCGCGCAGGTCGTGCCCGTCCAGGGTGATCCGGCCGCCGGTCACCTCGTGCAGCCGGGGGACCAGGGACAGCAGCGTGCTCTTGCCGCAGCCGGTCGCACCCACCAGAGCCAGAGTCTCGCCCGGCTCCACGGTCAGCTCGACCTCGCGCAGCACCGGCGCCGGGCTGCCGGGGTAGCGGAAGCTCACCCGCTCGAAGCGGAGCCGGCCGCGCACCTCGGTGCGGTCCAGCGCGCGGGCGTGCGGGGCATCCACGATGGCGGGCGGGGTGTCCAGCACCTCCTGGATCCGGTCGGCGGCGGTCGCCGCCTCCTGCCCGTTCGCGATGATCCAGCCGAGCGACTGCACCGGCCAGACCAGCATGAGCTGGAGGCTGACGAAGGCCACCAGCTCGCCGATGCTGAGCCCGCCCCGGGCGACGGCGGCGGCGCCGGCCACCAGCACCACCGCGAGGGTCAGGTTGGGCACCAGGTCGAACAGGGCCGAGGTGCGGGCCAGCAGGCGGGCCTTGCGGATCCCGGTGTCGTGCAGCCGGCGGGCGCCGGTCGCGAACCGGGCGGCCAGTTCGGGCCCCCGCCCGTAGGCCCGCATGGTGCGCAGGCCCTGCGCGGTCTCCTCGACCAGCGTGGCCACGTCGCCCTGCTGGTCCTGCATCCGGCGGGACGCCGCGTGGTAGTGCCGGGCGAAGCGGCGGCTGATCAGGAACAGCGGGATCGCGCTGGCCCCCACGAGCAGGGCGAGCCAGGGGTGCAGCCGGATCAGCAGCACCACCACGGCGGCGTAGGTGATCAGGTTGAGCACCAGGAAGAGCAGGCCGAAGGAGAGGAACCGGCGGATCACCGAGAGGTCGCTGGTGATCCGGGAGAGCAGTTGGCCGGACTGCCACCGGTCGTGGAAGTCGGTCGGGAGGCGTTGCAGGTGGGCGTAGATGTCGGCCCGGATGGCCGCCTCCATGCCGACCGAGGAGGAGGACTGGGTCCACCGCCGGATGAAGATCAGCACTGCCTCGGCCAGGCCGAGCAGCAGGGCGAGGGCGCCGAGCCGGAGCAGCCCGGCCACGTCGTGCCGGGCCACCGGCCCGTCCACCACCCGCTGCACCACCAGGGGAACGGCGAGGCTCGCCGCCGTGGCGGTCAGGGCGGCGAGCAGCAGCCAGGCGAACTCCGCGGCGTAGGGGCGCAGGTAGGGTCGCAGTCGCCAGAGGTTGCGCAGCGGGTGGGGACGGGCGTCGGGACACGCCACGCGGTTGCCGTCGCTCAGCGCAGGCACTACCCGACGGTAGCGTCAGGGGGCGACACCACCGCTGTCAGCTAGCCGTCACGCGTCCCTCATGCCCGAGAAGCCACTTCTTCACGTCCAGCCCCCACCGGTAGCCGCCGAGCGTGCCGTCGGTGCGCAGCACCCGGTGGCAGGGCACGAAGAGCGCGGCGGCGTTGCGGGCACAGGCCGCCGCGGCGGCGCGGACCGCCGCCGGCCGCCCGGCCAGCGCGGCGAAACCGGTGTACGTCACGGGGTCGCCCGGCTTGACGTCGCGCAGCACCTGCCAGGCCTGTGCCATGAACGCGCCGCCGGTCCGCTGCTCGACCGGGACGGTGTCGATCGCGGTCAGGTCCCCGGCCAGGTAGGCGCGGACGGCCGCGGTCACCGGCCCGAGGTCGGCCCGCTCGCGCAGCGCGCCGCGCAGTGCGGGATGGACAAGGGGTACGAGGGTCGCCGGGTCGGCGGTGAAGCCGGCCGCGCGTACCGCCCCGTCGGGACCGGCGAGCACACTCAACGGGCCGGCGGGGGTGTCGATGACGGTGCTGTCCAGTGTGGTCATGCCGCTCTCCAGAGTCGGATCACCGCGTACGACCGCCAGGGGCGCCAGCGGTCCGCGTACGCGTTCAGGGTCTTCGGGTCGTCGGGCAGGCCGAGCGCGGCGGCGCCCCGGCGTACGCCCAGGTCGGTGGGGAGGAGGACGTCGGGGTCGCCGAGCGCGCGCATGGCCACGTAGCCCGCGGTCCACGGCCCGACCCCGGGCAGCGCGACCAGCCGCCGCACCGCCTCCTCCCGGTCCCCACCCGGTGCCAGGTCCAGGTCCCCGCCGGCGACGGCCCGCGCGACCGCCCGGATCGTCTCCCGCCGCGCGCCCGGCATCCGGAACGCGCTGTCGTCCACCGCGAGCACCTCCTCCGCGCTCGGGAAGGCCCGCAACCCCAACGGTCGATCATGAGGTTGGCCGCCGTTCAGGAGATCGACTTCGCCGTCAACCTCAGGATCGGCGGGCGGGGTGGCGGCCGACAGGAGGTGGGTCAGGGTCGTTCGCGCCGACTGGAGGGAGATCTGCTGGGTCGTGATGGCGCGGACGGCCATCTCGAAGCCGTCCACGGCGTGCGGGAGGCGGACGCCGGGTTCGGCGGCCACCGCCGGGGCCAGGGCCGGGTCCGCCGCCAGGGTGGCGTCGACCGCGGCCGGGTCGGCGTCCAGGTCGAGCAGGCGGCGGCAGCGGGCCACCGCCGGTGCCAGGTCGCGCATGTCGGCCAGCCGCAGGGTGGCGGCCACATGCCCGTCGGCCGGGGCCAGCGAAACGGTGCCGGGCCCGTGCGGCAACCGCAACCCCCGGTGGTACGCCCCGTCGCGGACCTCCTCGACGCCGGGCAGCGCGCGCAGCGCCAGGAAGTCCAGCAGCGCCCCGGCGTGCAACGGCGGCCGGTACGCCAGCCGCAGCGTGATGGTGCCCGCCCCGCCGACCGCGCGCCGGCCGCCCCGGCTGGCCCGCAGGTCGGACGGGGTGGCCCCGTACACCTCGCGGACGGTGTCGTTGAACTGCCGGACGCTGCCGAACCCGGCGGCGAACGCCACCTCGGCCAGGCCGAGCCCGGTGGTCTCGATGAGGATGCGGGCGGTCTGCGCCCGCTGCGCCCGGGCCAGCGCGAGCGGACCGGCGCCCAGTTCGGCACGGAGCATCCGGTGCAGGTGCCGCTCGGTGTAGCCGAGCCGAGCCGCCAGCCCCGGTACGCCGTCCCGGTCGACGACCCCGTCGGCGATCAGCCGCATCGCCCGGCCGACCACGTCGGCCCGGACGTCCCACTGGGGCGAGCCGGGGGCGGCGTCGGGGCGGCAGCGGCGGCACGCCCGCAGCCCGGCGCCCTGCGCGGCGGCGGCCGACGGGAAGAACCGGACGTTCTGCCGCTTCGGCGTCGTCGCCGGGCAGGACGGCCGGCAGTAGATCCCGGTCGACGTCACGCCGGTGTAGAACCAGCCGTCGAACCGCTGGTCGCGGCTGTCGACGGCCCGGTAGCACCGCTCGAAGTCGAGTTCCATGACACCGATCCTGCCTCGCAGGTCGGGGCCGCGGCTGGCGGGATTCGGACGCGGGCGTGCGCGACCGCCGCCGGCCCTCGGAACCGGGCCCGGAGAGACCGGCCCGGCCGCCTCCCGCCGCGACCGCAACCGCGGGTGGAACGCCATGGAGGTCACCGAGGCCGGGATACCTCCATGGCGTTCCACTCACCGACGGCCGAGCGGCCGGACGGAGCCGGCGGGACGGTCCGGGACCTGTGACACGCGTCCGGCCGGGGAACGGGCGACCCGGCCCGACGCCGTCGGCGGGCGGCGACGGCGTCCGGCCGGGGTACGGGCGACCCGGCGGGAAGCCGTCGCGCGGGGCGCCGACGGCGTCCCGCCGGGTCGTCGGGTCAGCGGCTGGGGCTGGGGGACGGGGTGGGCCAGGGACTGGGTACGCCGGGGCCGGAGGGGGAGGGGACCACGGTGGGTTCGCCCGGCCGGCTCGGGCTCGGCACGGGCCGGCCCGGCCGTCCCGGCGGCGAGGCACTGGGCCGGCCGGGCGCGGCCGTCGCATCGCCGGACGGGCTGGGAACCGCGGTGGGCGGGCCGCTGGGTGACGGGACCACCGTGGGTTCGGCGGGGGACGGGGACGGGCCGACGGGGGTCGGCGGCGCCGACGGTGCCGCCGGGCGGGGGGCGTCCGCCCCGCCGGCCGCAAGCGCGAACGGTGCGCCGATCAGCACGGCGGCCACCACACCCGCCGCGCCGAGCGTCACGGTGGTCCGCCGGCGGTTCCGGAACCGGCGCTCCGCCGGGGTCAACTGGTCCTGCACTCTGGGTGCCTCCTCGGCAAGGTCGGAGAGGGTGGCGCGGATGAGGTCCTCGAAGGGCGTGTTCACCGCCGTACCTCCAGGAGTTCGACGTCCGGCATGAGCTGGCGCAGCCGGGTCACCGCCCGGTGGGTCCGGCTGCGTACGGTGCCGACCGTGCAGCCCAGCGCCTCGGCGACCTGGGTCTCGGTGAGGTCCTCGTAGTAGCGCAGGACCAGCACCGTGCGCTGCGCCGGCGGCAGCAGCCGCAGCGCCGCCCGCATGGCCAGGCGTACGTCGGTGCCGCCGCTCGGGTCCGGCTGGACCGCCTCGTCGGCTCCGGAGAGCGCCGTCTCCCGGCGCCGCCGCAACCGCCGCCACCAGCTCACCTGCTCCCGGTACATGACCGCGCGCAGGTAGCCCTCGGGGTCGGCGTGCCGCAGTGTCCGCCACCTCGGGATGGTCTTGGCCAGCGCCGACTGGAACAGGTCCTCGGCCGCGTGCCGGTCGCCGGTGAGCAGGTACGCGACCCGCATCAGCGCCGGCGTGCGGCTGGTCACGAACTCGGCCAGTCGGGCCCGGTCGTCCTCCTCCACCCACCCTCCCGCTCGTCGTCGTCACCAATACAGACGCCCCAGCTCACGCCAGCTATCCCTGGCGTGGCAACGGATTCCGCCGGCGAAAGTGTCGGTAGTGGTCGGTACCGTCGCGCCACCAACTCAAGAAAAGGTGCAGGGGCATGGCGAGCGTGGCCGGGCGGGGTGTCCGCTGATGCGGTCGGGGCGGGCACGGCTGGACGCCGCGGTGGTGCAGGGCTTCTACGACCGGATGCGGGTGGTGGCCCCGGCAGCCTACGGTGCGATCGAGCGGGACCGGGCCGACGACCCGGGGCGGGCCTTCGCCGACACCGCGTGCGGCCGGCTGGTCGGCTCCCTCGACCCGGCCGGGCTTCGTGCGCTCGGCATGTGGGCCCACCACTGGTGCATGCGCTTCTACGACGACGACACCCGGGTCGGCCTGCGGCTGGTCCGGGAGCTCGCCGGCCGGGCCGGGCTGGGCTGGACGGTCGACGAGGTGCGCTGGCTGCTCGACCAGTCGCACGCGGCCGCACCGTCCGCTGCGCACCGCTTCACGCTGCCGCTCGCGGCGGCGGCGGAACTGCCGTCCGGGGCGCTGCCCGAGGGTCTGGCCGCCGACGTCCCGCTCGACGACTGGCGCCGGCTGCGCGCCGGCTGACGCGCGCCTTCACCAGACGCGGCCGCTCGCGGTGGCTGGCCGGGCTCCGCCGGCTGATCGCCCCGCTCACCCGGGGTGGCGCGTCCGGGCAGCTGGCCGAGCACCATGGCGGCGACCGCCACCGCGAAGCCGGCGAGCTGGGTCGGGCTGAGCGCCTGCCCGAGCACCAGCCAGCCGAGGGTCGCGGCGGTCAGCGGGCTGAGCGCGCCGAGCACCGACACCCGGGTCACCGGCAGCCGGGCCGCGCCCCGGAACCACAGCACGTACACCAGCGCCGTGCCGACCAGCCCGAGCCACGCGTACCCGAGCAGGGCCGGCCCGTCCGGCGCGGGCGGCGCGCCCTCGACGGCGGCGGCGACCGGCACGATCAGCAGGCCCCCGGCGACGAGCTGCCAGCTGGTGGCGGCGAGGGTGCCCACGCCGGGCGGCCGGCCCCAGCGGCGGGTGAGCACCAGGCCGGCGGCCATCGCGGCGGTGCCGGCCAGGCCGGCGGCGACGCCCAGCGGGTCGAGGCCGGCGCCCGGCCGCAGCACCACGAGGGCGACCCCGGCCGGGGCGGCGAGCGCGGCGAGCAGGGCCGGCCGGCCGGGCCGGTCCCCCAGCAGGGCGACGGTGAGCGCGGCGACCAGCAGCGGCTGGGCGGCCCCGAGCACGGCCGCGGTGCCGCCGGGCAGCCGGTACGCGGCGACGAAGAGCAGCGGGAAGAACGCCCCGATGTTGAGCGCGCCGAGCAGGGCGGCCCGCCCCCACCAGACGCCGTGTGGCCGCCGGCGGGTCAGCGCGAGCAGCAGCAGGCCGGCCGGCAGGGCGCGGATCGCTCCGGACCAGAGCGGCCGGCCGGCGGGGAGCAGCTCGGCGGTGACCAGGTAGGTGGTGCCCCACACGGTCGGGGCGGCGGCGGTGAGCGCGATGTCGGTCCAGCGGCGGGCCACGACGACCTCTTTTCCTCGGCGCTAAGTAGCTTAGTCCTAAGCTAATCAGTACCGAGTGAAAGTGGAAGTGGGAGGTGGGGCACAATCGACAGCCGTGGCAACCGACGACGTGGACGTGATCGTCGAGCAGTGGCGCCGGGAGCGGGCCGGCATGCGACCCGAGCCGATGGCCGTCTTCGGCCGCATCTACCGGCTGGCCCGGCTGGTCGGCGACCGCCAGGAGAAGGTGTACGCCGGCTGGGGCATCGGCCGGGGCGACTTCGACGTGCTCGCCGCGCTGCGCCGGTCCGGCACGCCGTACACCCTGGCGCCCAAGGCGCTCGCCGCCTCGCTGATGCTCACCTCCGGCGGGATGACCGGTCGGCTCGACCGGCTGGAGCGGGCCGGGCTGGTCCGGCGCTCGCCCGACCCCGCCGACCGGCGGGCGCTGCGGGTCAGCCTCACCGACACCGGTCGCCGGGTGGTCGAGGAGTCGGCCGAGGCCGGGCTGGAGGTGCAGCGGCGCATCCTCGACGCGCTGCCCCCCGCCGACCAGGACCGGCTGGCCGATCTGCTGCGCACGCTGCTCGCCGCGGTCGAGGCGGAGCCGCCGGATCGGGCAGGATGATCTCCATCAGCACCGACCGGAAGGACGACCATGCCCGCCAGTGAACCGACCATCGTTGCCACCAGCATGGGTTTCTTCAGCCGGCACCGCGGCCCGTGGGACGCCCGGCCCAGCCAGCTCTTCGACCTCATGGCCGACCTGGCGCAGGCCGGCGACGCGCCCCGGGTCTGCTACCTCAACCAGGCGGTCGGCGACCAGCCCACCTCGTTCACCGTCTTCTACGGCGCGTTCGCCGGCACCCGGTTCCGCCCGTCCCACCTGGCGCTCTATCCGATGCCCAACGTCGAGGACATCCGCGCCCACCTGCTCGCCCAGGACATCATCTGGGTCGGCGGCGGCAGCGTCGCGAACCTCTGCGCGGTGTGGCGGGTGCACGGCCTGCCGGACATCCTGCGCGAGTGCTGGGAGGCCGGCGTCGTGCTCGGTGGGGTCTCCGCCGGGTCGATCTGCTGGCACCTGGGCGGCGCCACCGACAGCTACGGCCCCACCCTGCGCCCCTTCACGGAGGGGCTGGGCTGGCTCCCGTACGGCAACGGCGTGCACTACGACAGCGAGGACCAGCGCCGGCCGCTCATGCACCGGCTGGTCGCCGACGGCACGCTGCCCACCAGCCACTGCACCGACGACGGGGTCGGGCTGATCTACCGGGGCACCCGGCTGGCCGAGGCCGTCGCCGACCGGGAGGGGGTGGCCGCGTACGAGCTGGCCCGCGCCGAGGACGGCACCGTGCGGGAGACCCGGATCGAACCCCGGCTGCTGCCCGCCCGGCCCGCCTGACCGGTACCGGCGGCGAACCGCGTAAGCTGGCTCGTCGTGAGTCTCACCATCGGCATCGTCGGCCTGCCCAACGTGGGCAAGAGCACCCTGTTCAACGCGCTGACCAAGAACGACGTGCTCGCGGCGAACTACCCGTTCGCCACCATCGAGCCGAACGTCGGCGTGGTCGGGCTCCCCGACGAGCGGTTGGCCACGCTCGCCGAGATCTTCTCCTCGCAGAAGGTGCTGCCGGCGCCGGTCTCGTTCGTCGACATCGCCGGCCTGGTCCGGGGGGCCTCCAAGGGGCAGGGCCGGGGCAACGCGTTCCTGGCCAACATCCGCGACGCCTCGGCGATCTGCCAGGTGGTGCGGGCCTTCTCCGACCCGAACGTGGTGCACGTCGACGGCAAGGTCTCCCCGGCCGACGACATCGAGACGATCAACACCGAGCTGATCCTGGCCGACATCCAGACCCTGGAGAAGGCGCTGCCCCGGCTGGAGAAGGAGGCCAAGCTCCGCAAGGACCGGGCCGCCGCCGTCGAGGCCGCCAAGAAGGCCGTCGAGGTCCTCGACGGCGGCACCACCCTGTACGCGGGCGCCGCCGCCGCCAAGATCGAGCTGGAGCACCTGCGCGAGCTGCACCTGCTCACCACGAAGCCGTTCCTCTACGTCTTCAACGTCGACGAGGCCGAGCTGGGCAACGCCGAGTTCCTCGACGAGCTGCGCGGCCTGGTCGCCCCGGCCGAGGCGGTCTTCATGGACGCCAAGATCGAGTCCGAGCTCGTGGACCTGCCCGAGGAGGAGGCCCGCGAGCTGCTGGAGTCGATCGGGCAGTCCGAGCCGGGGCTGGACCAGCTCGTCCGGGTGGGCTTCCGCACGCTGGGGCTCCAGACGTACCTGACGGCCGGCCCCAAGGAGGCGCGGGCCTGGACCGTCCCGGTCGGCGCCACCGCGCCGGAGGCCGCCGGGGTCATCCACAGCGACTTCCAGCGCGGCTTCATCAAGGCCGAGGTGGTTTCCTACCACGACCTGGTCGAGGCCGGATCGATGGCGGCGGCGAAGGCCGCCGGCAAGGTCCGGATCGAGGGCAAGGAGTACGTCATGCAGGACGGCGACGTGGTGGAGTTTCGCTTCAACGTCTGAATCCGGCCCGTTCCCGCAGGTCAGGAGGGGCGCCCTCTCGCGCTCGGGCACCCCAGGTCAGGGTGGTATCCCTGGTTAGTGGCCGAGAGGGCGGTAACGGAGGTGAACGACGCCGTTCTGGAATCGGCGCTCGTCGAGGAGCGCGAAGTCGGTGCGCACGCCGGTGGGCAGCCCCGGCTTGCCGCCTCCGACGGCCGTGGGCCAGACGAACAACTGGCACTCGTCAACCAGTCCAGCCCGCATGGCTTGCGCCGCCAGGTTGGCGCCTCCAACGGTGATGTCACTGCCGGCCGTGGCCTTCAGCTGGTGTACGACGGCGGGGTCGAAACGGCGCTCCAAGCTGGTGAGGGCCGTTGACACCGCGGTGAGAGTTGTGGAGTAGACGACCTTGTCCGCCGCTTGCCAGGCGCTCGCGAAGTCAGCCATGAGGCCGGACTGGGCGGCTAGAGCAGCGTCGGTTTCCCAGACAGCCATCGATTCGTACAGGCGCCGCCCGTACAGGAACGTACCCACCGACTTCAGGAGGTTGGTGGTGAACGCGAATACCTCGTCGTCGGGCGGGAACCAGGCGAAGGCTCCGCTTTCGTCCTCGATGTAGCCGTCGAGCGACACATTGGTCACGTAGATCAGCTTTGCCATGCCTCTACCTCCGGTGCACGTAGGACCCGATTGGGATGTCACCCTCGCCGGCTAGCTGGTTGAGCAGCACGGGTCGGGCAGACGTCTCCGCCTCTCGCCCGTTCTACGAACGACTCGGCCCGGATCCGACACCATCCCGAGAGAAAGTTCCACGGGATCGTCGGCTGGTCGGCGCACGCCAGCGGTGTCGGCTTCTCAGGCTGGACGGTCGCGAAGGAACGACTGCGCCGCTGCCTTCATGGCCGCTACCGCTTCCTCGGCCTGGTCATGCGTTGCGCCCCACCCGGCGTACAGCTCCAGGAAGCGATCGCCCACCGCTCGCAGCTCCGGCAATCCGGAGTAGCACGCCTGCCAGTAGATCTCGTGGGCCAGGTCCTCGGGGTCGCCCCTTCCCGCCACGATGTCCGCCGCCGCCGCGCGCATGAGGTGTAGCCGGGCGCCACTCTCGTCCGGGACGGGACAGCCGAGATCGTTCATCGCCTGCCGGAACAGGTCGACGGCTTCTCGTGACTGGCCCTTCGAAAGGCCGGCGAGCTCACGCAATCTCGGAGAGTCGACGCCTCGGGTCAGAGCGTGAGCAGCGGCCATCGGCAGGTCGTCGCCGACCGGCTCGTCCATCGCCAGCCGGATGGCGAGGTCGCGCAGCTGCTCCATGCCGAAGAGGCTAGGCGGTGCCGGATCGCCGGCCAAGGCGTCAATGACGGAGCGCAGGCTCCTCCCGCTGGTTGCGAGCTTGCGGCTTGTAGTTCGGCTTCAACGTCTGAGCCTGTCGATGCTGACCCGGCCGCCGGTCCGGAGAGGGTCAGGGCGCGTAGCCGGGGGCGGCGACGGTCTCGGCGATGCGGGTGAGCCAGTGCAGGTCGTTGGCGCGAGATTCCGGGCTGGCCCCGGAGTTGAGGATGCTGTTTAGAAACGCGACGACGTCGTCGAGGTGCCGTTCGCCGCGGTAGTAGCTCAGCACGGTCCGGTCCGGCTCCAGCGGCCCGTAGCCTTGGCGGAACAGCGCGGCGCGGTGCGCGTTGACCGGGTGGTCGCCGAAGTCCCGGCTGAAGACGAACATGAGATCCCGCTCGGGCGGCGCGAGGATCGGCGCGTCCCAGTCCACGACGTGCAGCGGACCGTCTCCCTCGGCGATCAGGTTGCCGGGATGGATGTCGGCGTGGCACACGACGTGTCGACCGGGCGTCACGCGGTCGGCGAGGTCGTCTACGGTTGCGGACAACCGCCGCAGCGCGGCGCCGTACCGGTCCCAGAACGCGCCGAGAAGCTCGCTCGCCGCGGCCTGCTCGCCGAGGGCCCGCAGCCGCTCGCCCGACGTCGACCGCCAGGTCTCGACGGGCAGGACCGCGGCCATGTCGGCGCTCGGCGTGACCGCGTGCAGCCGGCCCAGGAACTCGCCGTACTCGATCCACTGGCGGTCGGTGAGGCCGCGACCCCACAGGCTGCCGCCGTCGTGGAACGGGTAGAGCAGCAGCCGGTGGTCACCGAACCCGCGAACGGCCCCGCCGCCGGGCAGGTCGATCGGCGCGACGACCTGCCGGACGCCCTGCGCTCGGAGGAAGCCGGGCAGCAGGACGGCGGCGTGGGTGTAGTCGCCGCGGCGCAGCTTCAGGAAGTAGCGCTCGCCGTCGGCGGTGTCCACCCGGTACGCCCAGGCGTGCCCGTCGAGCCCGACGGGCATGAAGACGAGGCCGGCGACGTCCACGCCCCAGGCGGCGGCGACCTCCGCCGCCAGCAACCGCTCGTCGACGCCCGGTTTGTCGATCACGGTCGGAGCGTCGCAGCCGGCGGTCCGCCCGGCAAGACCATTTCGCCTGCCGTCACGGCCCGCGCCGGCTACGACAGCGGCGGGCGCGGCCCCGCCTTCCGGGACGCGAGTGTCGGGCGTCGCGGCTAACCTGCTCGCGTGGCTGAATTCACTGACGCCGATCTGCGCGGCTCCCGGTTCGAGCACGTGGACCTCACCGGCGCCGAGCTCCGCGACGTCGACCTGTCCGGCGCCCGGTTCCGTGGCGTCGACCTGAGTGGGGTCACCATGCGCGGCGTCGAGCTGGCCGGCGTCGACATCCACGGTGAGATCGAGAACCTCACGATCAACGGCGTCGACGTGGGGCCGCTGATCCAGGCGGAGCTGGACCGCCGGCACCCGGACCGGGCCAGGATGCGCCCGACCGACCCGGCCGGCTTCCGTGCGGCGTGGGACATCCTGGAGCGGCTCTGGGGCGGCACGGTCGAACGGGCCGGCCGGCTGCGCCCCGAGCTGCTGCACGAGTCGGTCGACGGTGAGTGGTCCTTCATCGAGACGCTGCGGCACCTCGTCTTCGCCACCGACTCGTGGGTCAGGCGGGCGATGCTGGGCGACCCGTCGCCGTGGGACGCCCTGGACCTGCCGTGGGACGAGATGCCCGACACGCCGGGTGTGCCGCGGGACCGGGACGCCCGGCCCTCGCTCGACGTGGTGCTCGCGCTGCGCCGCGACCGGATGTCCACGGTGCGCCAGGTCATCGAGGGGCTGACCCACGAGTCACTCGACGGCCACACCGAGCCGGTGGACGGTCCCGGCTGGCCGCGACCCCGCAACTACCCGGTCCGGGAGTGCCTGCTGGTCGTCCTCAACGAGGAGTGGGAGCACCGGCTCTACGCGGAGCGCGACCTGGCCGTGCTGGAGGCACGCGGCGCGGGCTCAGGCTGACCCGTTGACCAGCTTGCGGAGCGCGGCGACGGCGGCCCGGTCGCTGACCTCTGCGTAGATCTTCTTGTCCGGGCCGGCCAGCACGACGGACGGGCACGCCTGGTCGTCGCCGGTCATCGGCTTGTCGAGCAGCTTGCGGCCCGTCGACACCTCGTACACCCGAAGACGCCAGCTCGCCCGCAGCAGCGTCAACGTCAGCGGCTTCGGGTCGTCGTACTTGCAGCGGCGGATCGTCGTGCCGCTCTTGACCCGGTCCAGGCAGGCGACCATCTGCACCTTCGCGGGCGACTCCGGCGCCCAGGTCTGCTCCACCTTCTTCGACAGGCCCTGGGAGAAGTAGTAGGTGCCGTTCTGGTAGCGCAGGCCCGAGCCGTCGCCGATGAGCAGCACCAGCGGGTGCGGCGCCTTGCCGGCGCGTTTTGGCGACTGCGGGTAGTGGACGCCGTCGTCGCACACCCGGTTCAGGTCGGAGATCTCCTCGGCCGGGTACGCGCTGGCCTGCGGCCCCTCCTGCACCGGCTCCTCGCTGACCCCGGGTGCGGCGGTCGCGCCCGGGCTGCGGTCGGTGGCGGGCGTCGGGGCCGCCTCCCCCGCCGGTCCGGATGCGGTGGTCGTCGCGGAGCGCAGCAGGAGCACGCCGCCGGTCAGGCCGAGGCAGCCCACCAGCAGCACCACGCCCACGATCACGGCGGCGACCACGAGGGTGCGGTTGCGCGGGCCGGGCGGCGGCGCCCACGGCGCCTGCGGCTGCGGTGCGAACGGCGCCTGCGGCTGCGGTGCGAACGGCACCGGCTGCTCCGGCGCGGGTGGCGGGTACGGCGGCGAGCCGTAGCTCGACGGGTGAGCCGCGGGAGGATCGGCTGGTCCGGTGCCCGGCACCGGCTCCATCGCCGGTCCCGCGCCCGATTCGGCCCCCGTGCCGGTCATGCGCAGGTCCTCTTTCCAACGAGGCGAAGCGCGAAATGTATCAGGACTCTCAGCCCGGGTGGGGGCGGGTGCGCGGCGCCTGGAGCGTGATCCAGTAACGCCGGGCGGCGCCCAGGTCGGTGTCCCGGATGCCCTCGAGGACGCCACCCTGGCGTTCGATCGTGCGCGCCGAGGCGGTGTTGCCGTCGGCGCAGACGAGCAGCACCCGCTCCAGGCCGAGCCTGCGCGCCTCGTCGAGCATCCGGCCCAGCGCCCAGGTGGCCAGGCCCCGCCGCCGCGCCGACGGCCGGATGCCGTAGCCGATGTGGCCGGCGACCCGGAGCAGGAAGTCGTCGAGTTCGTGCCGCAGCGCGATCCCGCCGAGCACCGTCCCATCCTCGACGATCCACCGGTACGTGCACCGCACGCCGCCGCCGTCCGGCGCCCGCTCCGACTCCTCGGTCAGCCGGGCGACCCAGGCCGCGAACCCGGCCGGGGCGATCACCTCGTCGGTCGGGCGCAGCCCGAAACCGTCCTCGTGGCGGCCGGGACCCCACTCCCGGTGGGCCGCCAGCCAGGCGGAGTGCAGCCGGGTGGTGGGCGCGATCAGTTCGGGCATCCGGCGACGATAGCGGCCGCGGGCGACCGCCACGGAGCCTCGGCCCCGCCTAGTCGGTCCCCTGTGGAACGAGGATCCGGTCGTGCAGGGCGTCCCGGCAGCGCAGGAGCCGCGCGGTGATCTCGTCGAACAGCGCCGGGTCGGTCCGGCCGCCGCGCCACACGGCGCGCAGCGCGGCCTGGCCCACGGCCAGCTGGGTGGCCGCCCCCTCGACCAGGCTGGCGTATTCCGCGCGGATCGTCGGCGGGGCGGACCGCGCCGCCTCGCGGGCCGCGAGCAGCGGCGCCCCGGCCCGCGCGAAGATCTCGTCGGCGTCCGCCTCGCCCGCCCCGAGCCGGGACAGCACGTGCTCCAGTTCGGTCGCCGCGACGGTCATCCGACCGACCGCCGCCAGGGTCTCCTCGGCCAGCTTCACCACGCCGCGACCCTACCGCCGGCGGGCGGGCGGCACGTCATCCCGCGCGCAGGGCGTCGTCCACCCCGGTCTCCCGGCGGCCCAGGTGCACGGGGTCGCGGCCGGAGAACACGTCCACCGTGGCCTTGACGCAGGCGCCGTACTCCCGGGTGGCGCTGACCCGCCAGCGTTCCGCGTACCGGCGGGCGGTGTCGTCGCCCACGCCGTTGGCGGCGACGCCGAGGTGCCGGCAGACCGACACGGCCCGGGGCAGGTGGAAGGACTGGGTCACCACGGTCGCCCGCTCCACCCCGAAGATGCGCCGGGCCCGGGCGCAGGAGTCGTAGGTGTCGAAGCCGGCGTGGTCGAGCACCACCTTCTCCGCCGGCACGCCCCGGTCGACCAGCCAGCGCCGCATCGCGTCGGGCTCGTCGTAGTCGTCGTTCATGTGGTCGCCGGAGACCAGGATGACCCGGACCTTGCCGGCGGCGAAGAGCCGCTGCGCGATCTCCAGCCGGGCGGCGAGGAACGGCGACGGGGTGCCGTCGGCCTCCACCTTGGTGCCCAGGACCAGGGCGACCGGAGCCTCCGGCACGTCGGCCTCGGTGAACAGGTGGCCGTCCGCGCCGCCGCGGACCCACGCCACGCTGGCCGCGGTGCCGGCGGCCAGCAGCGCCGTGCCGGCGACGAGCACCACCACGGTACGGCGGATCCGGCGTACGGTCGGCCTGCGGTCGGTGCACCATCCCCTGATCCTCGCGAACCGCCCCCGCATGCGGGCGATTCTGTCAGGCGGCGGCGCCCACCGGGTTCCCGGCGGCAGGAGGAGGACACCATGGGGCAGCGGCATCCGGCGCTCGCGCGGCTCGACGTGCTGGTCGGACGGTGGACCGTGCAGCCGGAGGTCGAGGGCCTCGGCGCCGGCTGGACGGAGTTCGCCTGGGTGGAGGAGGGCCGGTTCCTCCGCCAGCACAGCGACGCCGATCCGGTGCCGGAGACGGCGCCGCCCGCCTGGCGGGAGAACAACCCGCTCCCGGCCACCCAGCTGATCGGCCTGGACGACACGGAAGAGGAGTTCGCGGTGCTCTACGCCGACGCGCGCGGCGTGCACCGGGTCTACCGGATGACGTTCGCCGACGGCGTCTGGCGGATGTGGCGGGAGGCGCCCGGCTTCCACCAGCGGTTCATCGGGACACTCCGCGAGGACGGCACCGCGATCGACGGCCGGTGGGAGCGGTCCGCCGACGGCACCGACTGGGCGCTCGACTTCAAGCTGGCGTACCGGCGCTGACCACCGCCCGGGTCACCGTGCCGCGCGGGCGAGCACGATCAGCTCGCCGTCGTCGCTCCCGCCGACCGGCTCCCCGGCCCAGCCGCCGAGCACCCGCTCGACGGTGAAGCCGGCCCCGGCGAGGGCGGTCCGCAGCTCGGTCTCGGTGCGGAAGCGCAGCGTGCCCGGGGTGCGCAGCTCCGCACCGTCGGGCAGCAGGTAGTGGTGCAGGAAGCTGACCAGGCCGTCGCGCACGGCGGTCAGCTCGGTCCAGGCGTCCACCGTCGTGCCGTCCGGCAGGGTGAGCCGGCGGAGGGAGTCGGTCGGGTTCCAGCGCTCCCAGCGCCGCGCGGCCGGGTCGCGCGAGTCGAACGCCAGCCGGCCGCCGTCGACCAGGGCCCGCCGCAGGTGGTGGAGAGTGGCCGCCCACGCCCCGTCGTCACGGATCTCCTGCGCCACGTGGCTGGTCAGCACGGCCACGTCGTACGCCGCGTCGGGCAGGCCGGCGGCGGTGCCGGGGAGCCAGGTGACCCGGTCACCGCCGGGCTTGGCGCGCGCCGCCGCGAGCGACCCCGGCTCCGGGTCGACGCCGGTGACGCGGTGACCGGCGGCGGCCAGGGCCAGGGTGAGCCGGCCGGCGCCGCAGCCCAGGTCGAGGACCCGGGCCGGCGCTCGCCCGACGAGGCGCAGGAAGAAGTCGTCGTCGCGTCCCCACGCGTTGTCCGCGTCGTAGAGCGCCGCCGGCAGGTCGTCCGGCACGTCAGGAGATGTGGTGGAGGATGACGTTGTGCACGTGGTGGCTCTTCTGCGCGCCCCGGAACTCCACCTCGTAGGTGTGCGTGCCGACGTGGATGGCGATGGCCCCGGTGGAGAAGAACGAGCCGCCCCACGACTTGTTGCTCACCACGCTCACGCTGGTGATCTTCGCATAGGGGATGCTGGTGATCGCGTACCGCTTCCCGACGAAGGAGCGGTCCTGGATGATGACCCGGCGGTCGGTCAGGCCGATGAACCCGGTGCCCGTGCCGACGGCGTCGTAGACGGCGATGACCTGCTCACCGGGCAGGAGCCCGCTCTGGATCTGCTGGAACTGTTCCCTGCGGTCGTACGTCGGATCGGCCATGCCCCCGACGGTAGGTGGGGCTCGCCAGCCGGCCGGAGCCCCGGATGGACGACGGCAGCCCCGTCCACATGGACGGGGCTGCCGCGGTCCGGAGGGGTCAGTGGTCGACGCGCGGGTCGTGGTCGCGGCTGCGGCTGCCGGCCTTGGCCAGGCCCCGGCTGATCAGGTAGCCGACGGTCAGCAGGGTGATGTACCACCAGGCCTTGTCGGCGGCGAAGTAGTCGCCGCCGTTGTCCGCGGCACCGTCGCCGACGGCGTTCGAGGCGATCAGGACGCCGACGACGGCGAGCAGGTAGACGGCCAGCTCGGTGGTCTTCCACGCCGGCTTGGTCTCCTCGCCGTGCCGGTGCAGGTGCCGGGCGTCGCGTTCGACGTGGCCGGTGTGCACGTGGTCGGTGGCCGCGGTGGGCGTCGTCATGGTCAGCTCCTCAGGGGGTTATCGCACATTCCGTCGCTTTCGGGAGCCTTGCGGTTCCCTGTCCACGGAAGTCCTACCCTGGAGGATTTGGGCTAACCAGAACTTTCAGGTTTCTTTCAGGAGAGCGTTCAGGGCTCGGTGACCGCGCGGACCGCATCCTCGATGCGCGCCGCCAGCAGGACCTCGCCCTCGGTGAGCGGCTCGCCGTCGCCGTGACCCACCCTGATCTGGGTGCGGTCGGCCCGGCGGCTGATCTCCGGCCGCAGGCGCAGCGCGTCGGCGACCACGGCGACGCGCTCGGTGAGCGCGGCGTGCTGGGTGTCGTCGATGACGAGCGTGCGGCGGATCTGTTCGCCCTCGCGGGTCCAGCCGGACAGCAGGGCGAGCGCGTCGTTGAGGTAGTCGTGTTTCGCCCGGCCGTTGAACAGCACGCGCATCACCGCACCTCCCAGGCGTCGTTGCCGGCTTGTGGCCTAATCGTCGCCATCCCGTGTCCGAGTCGACGCCCTCTAGTCT
Source organism: Micromonospora sp. NPDC005707 (assembly GCF_040631005.1). NCBI lineage: Bacteria > Bacillati > Actinomycetota > Actinomycetes > Micromonosporales > Micromonosporaceae > Micromonospora > Micromonospora sp. NPDC005707. Next base: position 198,805 of record NZ_JBEXYR010000002.1, on the reverse strand, counting down.
GTCGTCGCACAGATGGTGTGTCCACGCCCACACTTCCGTGTTCTGCTGACCTGACGGTCGACTCAGCTACCCAAACCGCCGATTGATCTGGCACGCTGGACGCCCGTGCGGACCGAACGGGTTAGCGGGAACGGGCAGGACCGGCGGGAGCCGAGGGTTGTCGTCGGGGCGGCGATCATCGTGGACGGCAGGGTCCTGGCCTGCGCGCGCTCCGCGCCACCCGAGGTGGCCGGGCGCTGGGAGTTCCCCGGCGGCAAGGTGGAGCCCGGGGAGACCGAGACCGACGCGCTGGTCCGCGAGTGCGCCGAGGAGCTCGGCGTCCGGGTGGAGATCGGCGCGCGGGTCGGCCGCGACGTGCGGATGGCCCACGGCCGGTCCGTCCTCCGGGTGTACGCGGCCCGCCTCCTCCACGGTGACCAGCCGAAGGCCCTGGAGCACCTGGAGCTGCGCTGGCTCGCGGCCGGCGAGCTCGACACCGTCCCCTGGCTGCCGGCCGACGTGCCGATCGTCGCCGCCCTGCGCCCGCTGCTCGCCGGCGCCTGACCGGCGGAAGCGGACCGGGGGAGTCGCGGCCCTGCGCCCGCTGCTCGCCGGCGCCTGAGCGGCGGAAGCGGACGCGGGGACGGAAACGGGACGGGGGCCCGGCGGCATGTGCCGCGGCCCCCGTCGTCGTTGTCGGTGTGCTGCTCAGTGCTTCGGCTCGTCCTGCTGCGGGTGGGCGAAGTTCAGGTGCTCCGGCGGCAGCGGGAAGGTCACGTCGTCACCGAACGGCGACGGCGCGGCGGCCCGGTCGAAGGTCAGTTCGGTCAGCGGCAGCTTGCCGTTGACGTCGACCGCGGGGGCGGTCGGGTGCGGCACCTCGCGGTGCCAGTTGACGCCCTGCTGCGCCTGCCGCTCGGCCGCCGTGTCGTGCGAGCCGCCGGCGTGCGAGTGCACCCCGCCGTGCGCCGCGCCGGCGGTCACGGCGCCGCTCGAATGCCCGCTGGTCACGCTGGTCTGAGGCACCTGACCCCTCCGGAAGATCTTGCTACCAAGCCACACAAGGGGATCGTACCTGCGGTCGACGACCCGCTCCTTCATGGGGATGATCCCGTTGTCGGTGATCTTGATGTGCTCGGGGCAGACCTCGGTGCAGCACTTGGTGATGTTGCAGAAACCGAGGCCCATCTCGGACTGCGCGTACTCCTTGCGGTCGGTCTTCGCGTCGAGCGGGTGCATGTCCAGCTCGGCGGCCCGGATGAAGAACCGGGGACCGGAGAACGCCTGCTTGTTCTCCTCGTGGTCGCGAATCACGTGGCAGACGTTCTGGCAGAGGAAGCACTCGATGCACTTCCGGAACTCCTGCGAGCGCTCGACGTCGACCTGCTGCATCCGGTAGTCGCCCGGGGCCACGTCGACCGGCGGCGCGAACGCCGGCGTCTCCCGCGCCTTCTCGTAGTTGAACGAGACGTCGGTGACGAGGTCCCGGATGACCGGGAAGGTGCGCAGCGGGGTGACCGTGACGGTCTCCCCCTCCTCGAAGGTCGACATCCGGGTCATGCAGCTCAGCCGGGGCTTGCCGTTGATCTCCATGGAGCACGAGCCGCACTTGCCGGCCTTGCAGTTCCACCGGCACGCCAGGTCGGGCGCGTCGGTGGCCTGGAGGCGGTGGATCACGTCGAGGACGACCTCGCCCTCGTTCACCTCGACGGTGTAGTCGCGCAGCTCGCCGCCGTTCTCGTCGCCCCGCCAGATGCGGAATGGCCGCTTGGCGCCCGGCTTGCCGGTCGCCTGAGTCTTGTCAGTTCCCATTCCTCAGCGCTCCTCCTCGGTGAGGGCGTCGAACTCGGCGAGTTCCTCGTCGGTCAGGTACTTGGCCAGCTCGGCCCGGTCGAACAGGGAGATCAGCTCCGCCCGCATCTTCGGCAGCGGCTTCCGGGTCAGCCGGACCGTGTCGCCGTCCAGCGCGCAGACCAGGTTCACCCGCCGCCACTTCGGGTCCATGGCGGGGTGGTCCTCCCGGGTGTGCCCGCCGCGCGACTCCTGCCGCTCCAGGGCGGCCTTCGCGGTGCACTCGGAGACGACCAGCATGTTGCGCAGGTCGAGAGCCAGGTGCCAGCCCGGGTTGTAGCGCCGGCCGCCGGCCGCGCTCACCTTCGCCACCCGTTCGCGCAGCTCGGCCAGTCGGGCCAGCGCGTCGACCAGCTCACCTTCCCGGCGGATGATGCCGACCAGATCCCCCATCACCGCCTGGAGGTCCTGCTGGAGGGTGTAGGGGCTCTCGCCGGTGTCCCGCTGCAGCGGGGCCAGCGCCGTCTCCACCGCGGCCTCCACCGCCGCCACCGACACCGCCGGGCGCGCGGTGAGCTGGTCGGCGTACGAGGCGGCGTGGCCGCCCGCCCGCTTGCCGAAGACCAGCAGGTCCGACAGCGAGTTGCCGCCGAGCCGGTTGGAGCCGTGCATGCCGCCGGAGACCTCACCGGCGGCGAAGAGCCCGCGCACCGTGCCGTACGCCGCACCGGAGTCCGGGTCCACCTCGACGCCGCCCATCACGTAGTGGCAGGTCGGGCCGACCTCCATGGGCTCCTTGGTGATGTCGACGTCGGCCAGCTCCTTGAACTGGTGGTACATCGAGGGCAGCCGGCGCCGGATCTCCTCGGCCGGCAGCCGGGAGGCGATGTCCAGGAAGACGCCGCCGGCCGGCGTGCCCCGACCGGCCTTGACCTCGCTGTTGATGGCCCGGGCGACCTCGTCGCGGGGGAGCAGCTCCGGTGGGCGCCGGTTGTTGTCCGGGTCCTTGTACCAGCGGTCCGCCTCGGCCTCGTTGTCCGCGTACTGCTTGCGGAACACGTCCGGGACGTAGTCGAACATGAACCGCTTGCCCTCGGAGTTCTTGAGCACCCCGCCGTCGCCGCGGACCGACTCGGTGACCAGGATGCCCTTCACCGAGGGCGGCCAGACCATGCCGGTCGGGTGGAACTGGAGGAACTCCATGTTGATCAGGGTCGCCCCGGCGCGCAGCGCGAGGGCGTGACCGTCCCCCGTGTACTCCCAGGAGTTCGAGGTGACCTTGTAGGAGCGGCCGACGCCGCCGGTCGCGAGGACCACGGCCGGGGCCTCGAAGAGGACGAAGTCGCCGGACTCGCGGAAGTAGCCGAACGCGCCCGCGACCCGGTCGCCGTCGAGCAGCAGCTCGGTGATGGTGGTCTCGGAGAAGACCCTGATCCGGGCCTCGTAGTCGCCGTGCTCCCGCTTGTCCTCCTGCTGGAGGGAGACGATCTTCTGCTGGAGGGTGCGGATCAGTTCGAGGCCGGTCCGGTCGCCGACGTGCGCCAGCCGCGGGTACTCGTGGCCGCCGAAGTTGCGCTGGGAGATCTTCCCGTCCTTGGTGCGGTCGAAGAGCGCCCCGTACGTCTCCAGCTCCCAGATCCGCTGCGGCGACTCCTTCGCGTGCAGCTCGGCCATCCGGAAGTTGTTGAGGAACTTGCCGCCGCGCATGGTGTCCCGGAAGTGCACCTGCCAGTTGTCCCGGGAGTTCACGTTGCCCATGGCGGCCGCCGCGCCGCCCTCGGCCATCACCGTGTGCGCCTTGCCGAACAGCGACTTCGAGATGATCGCCGTCTTCTTGCCGGCCAGCCGGGCCTCGATCGCCGCGCGCAGGCCGGCGCCGCCGGCCCCGATCACGACGACGTCGTAGTGGTGTCGTTCGATTCGCGTCTCAGTCATGTCAGGGGCCTTCAGTTGATGAACCGCAGATCGGGGAACCACTCGGCCGCGACCGCCATGACGTAGAAGTCGGTCAGCGCCAGGGTGCCGAGGGTGATCCAGGCGAGCTGCATGTGCCGGACGTTCAGCCAGGACACCCCGGTCCACGCGCGGTAGCGCAGCGGGTGCTTGGAGAAGTGCTTGAGCCGCCCGCCGATGATGTGCCGGCAGGAGTGGCAGGAGATGGTGTACGCCCAGAGCATCACCACGTTGACCAGCAGGATCACGTTGCCCAGGCCGAAACCGAAGCCCTTCGGCGAGTGGAACGCGTAGATCGCGTCGTAGGTGTTGATCAGCGAGATGATCGCGGCGAGGTAGAAGAAGTAGCGGTGCAGGTTCTGGCCGAGCAGCGGGAACCGGGTCTCACCGCTGTACGCCTGGTGCCCGTCCGGTACGGCGCAGGCCGGCGGCGACAGCCAGAACGACCGGTAGTAGGCCTTGCGGTAGTAGTAGCAGGTGAGCCGGAACAGCAGCAGGAACGGCAGGGTCAGCGCCGCGTCCGGGATGATCCACCAGCCCGGCAGGAAGCTGCCGAAGTGCGAGGACCCCTCGACGCACCGCTCGGTGACGCAGGGGGAGTAGAACGGCGTCAGGTAGTGGTACTGGTCCACCCAGTACCACTTGTGCATGAAGACCCGGACCGTCGCGTAGATGACCCAGGCGCTGAGCCCGACGACGGTGATCAGTGGCGCGAACCACCAGCGGTCGGTCCGCAACGTCTTGGCCGCTATCGCGGCGCGTGCCCGCGCCCCTCGCGGCCTCGTTGCCGTTGATGTCATTCGAGTCGTCTCCCTGACGGCGCCCTTCACGAGGGCGGCGGATCACACCTTCCGTACCGGTCAGCGGACCGGGCGAGACCGCGTCCACTGCCACGTCTTGCGCACGTACAGGCCGCACCGGCGAACCGGCGCAGCTAAGTGACACACGTTACGCCGATCTTCGCGGCCCGGCCGCGCAACGCAGTGTCCCGTGTGTCCGGGAGGTTGGAAAGACCCGAACCAAGATCAATATCTTGGACCGTCAGCCGGACGCGCCACCGGTGAAGTTCCAGGACGCCAGCCGCAGCGCCGGAGCCTCCCACCAGGAGCCGTCCATCCGGTCCGGCTGGCGGACCGGCGCCCGGCCGAGGCCGAGCACCCGACCCGGGCCCATCGCCCGCGGGTAGGACTCGGTGAACCGGAAGTCGCGCACCGCCCGGGTGGGCACACCGTCCTCCACGAGCCACACGCCGTTGCGGGTCAGGCCGGTGACGACCAGTTGCTTCGGGTCGAGCACCCGGGTGTACCAGAAGTCGCTGACCAGCAGGCCCCGTGCCATCCCGGCGACCAGGGCGGCGGTGTCCGGGTCGGCCACCGCGCCCGTCACCCCGGCGCTGAGCTGCCCGGCGGCCACCTCCGTCGGGCCGCCCGTCGGCAGCAGGCGGAGGTTGTGCGGGATCGGGCCGAACGTGGACGCCCCGGCCATCCCGTGCCCGGTGGACACGGTGCCCGCCTCGGCGCCGCTGCGCCGGTCGTGCGCCACCGCCGCCGTGGTGCCCGCCTCGACCAGGGTCAGCACCCGCCGGGGCGTGCCCTCCAGGTCGTACGGCAGCCCGGAGGCGTGCAGCGGATCGTCCACGAGGGTCACCGCCGGGTCGAACTGGACGGTGCCCGGCTCGGCGAAGGACTGCCGCTCGGCGTGCCGCTTGCCGTTGAAGCCGTACCAGGCGAGATTCTGCAGGAGATCGGCCACGGCGGCCGGTTCGAGCACCACCTCGTAGCGCCCCGGCGGCAGCTCGACGGGGTCGGCCGCGGCCCGCGCCTTCGCCGCCGCCCGCGCGCCCAGGGCCCCGCCGTCCAGGTCGGCGAGGCGGTCGGCGGCCTGCCGGGCAACCCCGTCGGCGCCGCCCGTCCGGGCGATGCCGTCCATGGCCGCCTCGGCCGACCGCCCCACCGCCGACTGCCCGGCCGAGTTGGCGAACGCCCCGGACCGGTGGGCCGTCCGGCAGTAGCCCGCGGCCTCCAGCCCCTCGACCGCGTCCACGAAGGCGCGCACCCGGGCGGCCCGCTCGTCGGGCGAGGCGGCCGCGGTGGCCTCGTCGACGGGCGCTCCCGACGGAACCGGCGCCGGCGGGGTGAGGCCCGGCCAGGCCGGGTCGGCCGGCGCGAGCCGGGTCGCGGCCAGGGTCCGCTCGACCAGCGCGGTCAACCCGTCGGGGTCGACCAGGCTGCCGCTGCCCGCGGCCGTCCGACCGTCGGCGTGCACCCGCAGCCGGACCGTGGTGCCCGACTCGGCGACGTTCTGGTGGATGAACGAGTTGGCGAACCGGGTCAGCGCCAGGTCGGCGCGCGTCACCACCACCTCGGCCTGGGCCTCCGACCCGGCCAGCCGGCGGATCAGCTCAATCACCCGGCCGGCGAGTTCCAGCTCGCTCATGCCCGCACCCCCACCCGGACGTTGCGGAAGCGGGCCGGTGCGGCCGGGTGGCCGGTGTGCCCGGTCTGGCCCGGTTGTCCCTTGCCGCAGTTGGGCGTGCCCCACGGCACGATCTCCGACGAGAGCATGTCCATCGAGCGCCAGAAGACCGGCCCGATCCCCGTGTAGGTGGGGTTGCGCAGCATCCGCCCCCGGCGGCCCTTCTTCACCTCCCAGCCGACCTCGCAGCCGAACTGGAAGTTGAGCCGTTTGTCGTCGATGGACCAGGAGCGGTTGAGGTCCATGAGCACCCCGTCGTCGGTGGCCGCGATGATCTCGTCGAGCGTGTGCGGGCCCGGTTCCAGGCCCACGTTGGTCATCCGCACCATGGGCAGCCGCGCCCAGCCGTCCGCCCGTACGCTGCCGCCGTAGTCCAGACCGGCGACGGCGGCCGAGTCCCGGCCGGCGAGCACACCCACCCAGCGACCCTCGCGGACCGCGTCCCGCCTGACCGCCGGGGAGCCCTCGTCGTCGAAGCCGAAGCTGCCCAGCGCGCCGGGGATGGTCGGGTCGATGGTGACGTTCATGAGCTCGGAGCCGTAGCGCAGCGAGCCGAGCCGGGTCAGGTCCAGCCAGGACGTGCCGGCGAACGCGGCCTCCCAGCCGAGGATCCGGTCCAGCTCGATGGCGTGCCCGACCGACTCGTGGATCTGCAGGGCGAGCTGCTCGCCGCCGAGGATCAGGTCGGTCTCGCCGGACGGGCACTCGGGGGCGGTCAGCAGCTCCCGGGACTCCTCGGCGATCCGGGCGGCGTGCGCGGCCAGGTCCAGCGACGTGACCAGCTCCCATCCGGTGGTGCCGTACTGGCCCCGGTAGCTCGGATAGGAGCGGCGCTGGGTCTCACCGTCGCCGATCGAGGTGGCCGAGATGCCGCCGCCGCACTCGCGGATGCGCTGGTCGATGCGGTGCCCCTCGCTGGAGACGAACCACTTGGCGGTGTCCCAGATCTGGTAGAGCCCCTCGGCCAGGTCGGCGCCGTGCTCCCGCATCGTCGCGGTGGCGCGGGTCAGCAGGTCGCCCTTGTCGGAGAGCGGCACGCCGAGCGGGTCGACCGCGCAGGCCGAGGCCCAGCTCGCCACCGTCGCGTCGACCGGGACGAGGTCGATGGGCGGGCCGGGGACCCGCGCGCTCGCCGTGGCGATCGCCGCGGCGCGCCGGCCGGCGTCGCGGGCCGCGGCGTCCGACAGCTCGGGTACGGCGTGGAAGCCCCAACTCGACCCGACCAGGGCGCGGACGCCGAGCCCGATGCTCTCGTCCTGGGTCAGCTCCTCGATGTCCCCGTTGCGGGCCGACATCGACTCGTAGCGGCGGTGCATCACCCGGGCGTCCGCGTACCGGGCTCCCGCGTCGAGGGCGGCCTGGACGGCGGCGGTGGCCGCGTCGAACTCGGTCATGCGCCCGACCCTAGGCGACCCGACCGACATCCGTCAGGGGACGAGATCCTCCGGCCGGATCGTCGCCCGGACGGGCTCGGTCAGCATCAGCGCCTCACCCGGTTTGGTCACGGAGTGTTCGCTGTAGTGCCGGCCGTGCCGGCGGTAGAGGTGCAGGGTTCCGTTCTCTTGTTCGACCAGCAGATACCACTCGATGCCCGCGGCGGCGTAGTAGTGCATTTTGAGCACCTTGTCGGTGGCCGCGTTGCTCGGCGAGATGATCTCGCAGACCAGACGGACGTCCTGTGCCTCGACCATCGGTTCGTCGAAGTCGATCGGCTGGGTGACGACCAGGTCAGGGATGGGGATCCGGCCCGGTTTGAGCCGGACGTTGACCGTCTCCAGCAGTTCCAGCCCGGCGCTCCGCGCCGCCTCCTCGAGGAGGTTGCCGAGGTTTCGCTGGATGCGCTGGTGCCGTGGGGTGGGGGCTGGCGTCACGTGGAGGCTCCCGTCGAAGAGTTCGACGCGTTGCTGCGTCTCGCCGAGGGCGAGGTACTCCTCTTCGGTCCACGGGCCGTCGTGGCCGAACACCGCCGCGGTCATGGTCACCTCCACCTCGTGTCGGCGGGAATCTTCGCTTGGTCGCCACGGCCATGGTCGCACCTCGCGTGCGGAGGGCGAGGCGGGCGATGCCCAGTCGCAACCATGAATGTCCAGGTGAGGGCTGTTCAGGTTGGAAACCCAGTCGTTACGCTCGGGCCGCTGACAGGCCGCGGTTTGTAGCTTATTTTCGCCTCCAGAAGTTTGTTGTAAGTTCTCTTCGTCACTGAGGGAGGCGGTCATGGGCAGGTCGGAGACGGTGCCGTCCGGGGAGCCGGACCGCCCCGAGGTGCCGGCGCAACGCACCGGCGAGGGCCCCTATCTGCAGGTCCGCGACCTGCGGGTGCGGTTCGACACCGAGGACGGCGTGGTGAAGGCCGTCGACGGGGTCTCGTTCGCCGTCGAGCGCGGTCGGACCCTGGGCATCGTGGGCGAGTCGGGGTCGGGGAAGAGCGTCACGTCGCTGGCGGTCCTCGGCCTGCACAACACCAAGCGGGCCACCATCACCGGGGAGATCTCGGTGGGTGGTCGTCAGCTGGTCGGGCTGCCCGAGGAGGAGGTGCGGCGGCTCCGGGGCCGGGACATGGCCATGATCTTCCAGGATCCGCTGTCGGCGCTGCACCCGTACTACACGGTCGGCAAGCAGATCGCCGAGGCGTACCGGGTGCATCATCCGCGGGCCGGGAGGCGGGAGGCGCGCACCCGGGCCGTGGACATGCTGGGCCGGGTCGGCATCCCGCAGCCGGCGAAGCGGTTCGACCAGTACCCGCACGAGTTCTCCGGTGGCATGCGGCAGCGGGCGATGATCGCCATGGCCCTGGTCAACGACCCGGACCTGCTGATCGCCGACGAGCCGACCACCGCCCTGGACGTGACGGTGCAGGCGCAGATCCTGGACCTGCTCAGCGACCTCCAGGAGGAGTTCCGCTCCGCGATCATCCTGATCACCCACGACCTGGGCGTGGTCAGCCAGGTGGCGGACGACGTCCTCGTCATGTACGGGGGGCGGGCGGTCGAGCACGGCAGCGTGGAGCAGGTGCTGCGGCGGCCGCAGCATCCGTACACCTGGGGGTTGTTGTCGAGCGTGCCCTCGCTGCACGGCGACGCGGACGCGGACCTGGTGCCGATCAAGGGCAACCCGCCGTCGCTGATCAACCTGCCGTCGGGGTGCGCGTTCCACCCGCGCTGCCGTTACGCCGACCGCAACGGCGACCGCTCCCGCACCGAGGTGCCCGAGCTCCGGGCGGCCGGGGAGGCGGGCCATCTGGTCGCCTGCCACCTGCCGGCCGAGGAGCGCACCCGGCTCTACCAGCAGGACATCGCCCAGGTGGGAGTGGCCCGATGAGCACCGAGACCGAGTCGCTGCTGCGCGTGCGGGGGCTGACGAAGCACTTCCCGGTGCGGGAGGGCTTCCGCGCCAAGGGCGCCGTCCGGGCGGTCGACGGCCTGGACCTCGACGTGCGGCCGGGGGAGACCCTGGGCCTGGTCGGTGAGTCCGGATGCGGGAAGACCACCACCGGGCGGATGCTGGTGCGGCTGCTGGAGCCCACCTCCGGCACCATCGAGTTCGCGGGGCGGGACATCACCCACGCCCGTCGCGGCGCGCTGCGGCCGCTGCGGCAGGACCTCCAGATCATCTTCCAGGACCCCTACGCCTCGCTGAACCCCCGGCACACGGTCGGGCGGATCGTGGCCATGCCGTTGCAGGTCAACGGCATCAACCCGCCGGGCGGCATCCGGAAGCGCGTGCAGGAGCTGCTGGAACTGGTCGGGTTGAACCCGGAGCACTACAACCGCTACCCGCACGAGTTCTCCGGCGGGCAGCGCCAGCGCATCGGCATCGCCCGCGCCCTCGCGCTGCGCCCGAAGCTCATCGTCGCCGACGAACCCGTCTCCGCCCTGGACGTCTCGATCCAGGCCCAGGTCATCAACCTGCTGCGTGACCTGCAACGCGACCTGGACCTGGCGTTCGTGTTCATCGCCCACGACCTCGCCGTGGTGCGGCACTTCTGTCACCGGGTCGCCGTCATGTACCTCGGCAAGATCGTCGAGATCGGTGACCGCGACGACATCTACCAGCGGCCGCAGCACCCGTACACGCGCGCGCTGCTGTCGGCCATCCCCGACGTCACGGCGCTCGGGCCGGCCGGGCGGATCCGGCTCACCGGCGACGTGCCCACCCCGCTCAACCCGCCGTCGGGCTGCCGCTTCCGCACCCGCTGCTGGAAGGCGCAGGAGCGGTGCGCCACCGAGGAGCCGGCGCTCGTTTCCCGGGACGGTGGCAACCAGGCCACCGCCTGCCACTTCCCGGAGACGGGAACGATCAGCCAGGGCGCCGGACCGGCCGCCGCGACCGCCGAGGAGGTGTCGAAATGAGCCTGTCCCCGGTCGAGGGCGTGGCGCTTGCCGAAATCGAGTCCACCGGTGCGGGCCCCGAGGAGAAGGGTCTCGTCGGGCGCTCGCCCGGCCAACTCGTCTGGAGCCGGCTGCGCCGGGACCGCACGGCCCTGGTCAGCGGCATCGTGCTGGCCGTGTTCATCCTGGCGGCACTGGCGGCGCCGCTGCTCCAGCGGCTCTACGGCATGTCGCCGAGCCAGCAGTTCGGCGACCTGCTGGACAGCACCGGCATGCCGCTCGGCTACGTGGGCGGGGTCAGCGGCGACCACTGGTTCGGGCTCGAACCGGGCCTGGGCCGGGACATCTTCATCCGGATGATCTACGGCATCCGCACCTCGCTGCTGATCGCCCTGGGCGCCGCGCTCGTCACCACCACGATCGGCGTGGTGCTCGGGATCGTCGCCGGCTACCTGGGTGGCGTGGTCGATTCCGTGATCATGTGGATCACCGACGTCGCCCTGGCGATGCCGTTCCTCATCTTCGCGCTGGCCGTGGTCCCGACGTTCTCGCTGCGGTTCTACGGCCCCCGAGACGCGGTGCCCACCTGGTTCGCGGTGACCACGTTGATCGTGGTGTTCGCCGCGTTCGGCTGGACCGGCACGGCGCGACTCGTCCGCGGGCAGGTGGTGTCGCTGCGCGAACGGGAGTTCGTCGAGGCGGCGCGGGCCAGCGGCGCCGGGCTGGGCCACATGCTCTTCCGGCAGCTGCTGCCGAACATCTGGGCGCCGATCCTTGTCGCGTTCTCGCTCGCGGTGCCGTCGTACGTCACCGGTGAGGCGGCACTGTCCTTCCTCGGCGTCGGGCTGCCCGAGTCGGTGCCGAGCTTCGGCCGGATGATCTACCGCAGCATCGACTACCTGCAGACCGACCCGGCGTACGTCTTCTTCCCGGGCATCACCATCTTCGCGCTCGTGCTGGCGTTCAACCTCTTCGGCGACGCGCTGCGCGACGCGCTCGATCCGAAGTCGTCACGGTAAGGGGTTCGGCGCCATGGTGCGGTTCCTGCTGAAGCGAGTGCTGCTTGCGGTCTCGGTGCTGCTCGCGGTGAGCATCGTCAGCTTCCTCATGTTCTTCGCGCTGCCCCGCGATCCGGTGACCGGCATGTGCCCGAAGAACTGCAACGCCGAGCGCCTGGAGCGGGTGCGGACGGAGCTGGGGCTCAACGACCCGAAGCCGACGCAGTACGCCAACTACATGAAGGGCATCTTCGTCGGCCGCGACCTGGGCAGCGCGCAGGGCGGCAAGTGCGAGGCCCCCTGCCTCGGCTACTCCTACGTCAACAGCGAGGCGGTCACCGACACGTTCGCCCGGGTGCTGCCCGTGACGTTGAACATCGTGCTCCCCGCGGCGGTGCTCTGGCTCGCGCTCGGGGTGGGGCTCGGCATGATATCGGCGCTACGGCGGGGCTCGCTGCTCGACCGGGTCTCGATCGGGCTCACGCTGACCTTCGCCTCGTTGCAGCTCTACTTCGTCGGCGCCGTGCTGTTGCTGATCTTCGTGTACTCGTTGAAGATCTTGCCGACGCCGCGGTACGTGCCCTTCCTCGAGAACCCGGTGGAGTGGGCGCGCGGGCTGGTGCTGGCCTGGGTGACCCTGGCCCTGCTCTTCTCCGCCATCTACGCCCGGCTGTCCCGGGCGCAGATGCTGGAGACGCTCTCCGAGGACTTCGTCCGGACCGCCCGAGCCAAGGGCGTGGCGAAGCGGAAGGTCTACGGGCGGCACGCGCTGCGGGCGGCGATCACCCCGATCGTGACCATCGCCGGCATCGACGTGGGCGCGGCACTGGGCGGCACGGTCATCACCGAGACGACGTTCGGCATCCAGGGGCTGGGGCGTACCGCCGTGGAGGCGGTCCGCCAGGGCGACCTGCCGACCATCATGGCCACCGTGCTGATCTCCGCGCTCTTCGTGGTCGTCGCGAACATCGTGGTCGACCTGCTCTACGCGTACATCGATCCGCGGGTACGCCTCGGCTGACCTCGCGTTCGCCGTCTATTCGTTATCTGCTCGAAATTTACCGCGGATGAAAGCTGAGCGAAGCTTTCTTTCATCGGACCCGGAGGAGTGAGTATGCGAGCAAGACTCGCCACCGCCATGGGCGGTGCGATGGCACTGGTGGTCGCCCTCAGTGCATGCAGCAAGAACACCGGCGACAACGGCGACAAGGTGGACACCAACAAGCCCCGCAGCGGCGCCATCGCGACCGACCCCAAGGACTCGCTGGGTCCGGCGGCCGAGGTACCCGGCGCGGCCAAGGGCGGGACCTTCTACATCCTGCGCGAGAACAAGATCTCCCACCTGGACCCGCAGCGGGTCTACTCGTTCGCCGGCCTGATGGGGAGCCAGCTCTACGCCCGCTTCCTCACCACGTTCAAGGACGACGGCAAGGGCAACGTGACCCTGGTCGGCGACCTGGCGGAGACCCCCGGCAAGAACGTCAACAACGACTGCAAGGTCTGGGAATTCAAGATCAAGCAGGGCGTCAAGTTCGAGGACGGCCGTCCGATCACCTCCAAGGAGATCGCGTACGGGATCGCCCGCTCGTTCGACCCCGACCTGACCGGCGGCCCCACCTACCTGCAGGAGTGGCTGGCCGACAGCCCGCAGTACGACACCAAGTGGAACTTCAAGGCCAACAAGACCTCGCTGCCGCCGGGCCTGAGCACCCCGGACGCGCAGACGCTGCGCTTCGAGTTCAACAAGCCGCGCTGTGACCTGCCGTTCGCCGTGTCGCTGCCGGCCACCGCGCCGCTGCCGGCCGACAAGGACACCGGCGTCAACCTGGACAACCAGCCGTTCTCGTCCGGGCCCTACAAGTTCACGAAGATCCAGCCCGGCGTGGAGATGGTGCTGGAGCGCAACCCGAACTGGGACCCGGCCACGGACCCGGTGCGGCACGCGTACCCGGACAAGTTCATCTGGTCGCTCGGCTCGGACCAGGCCACCCAGACCAACCGGGTCCTCGCCGGCACCGGCAACGACTCGGCGGCGGTGGCCACCGGCGGCGTGCCGTCCGAGCTGATCGCGAAGGTCACCGGCGACGCCAAGCTCAAGGAGCGGATGATCGTCGCCGCCACGCCGAACGCCTACCGGCTGAGCATCAACACGACGCGCGTCACCGACCTGGCCGTGCGGCAGGCGATCAACTACGCGATCGACCGCAGCAGCATCACCAAGAACCTCGGCGGACCGTACGGCGCCGTGCCGCTCACCACCCTGCTGCCGCCCACCACGCTCGGCTACAAGCAGTTCGACGCGTACCCGGCCGGCGAGAGCGGCAACCCGGCGAAGGCCAAGGAGCTGCTCGCCGGCAAGTCGGCGAACCTGGTGCTCGGCACCGGCGACGAGACCTGGCAGCAGGAGACCGCCACCCAGGTCAAGGCCGCCCTGGAGAAGGCCGGCTTCACCGTCACCATCAAGCCGATCCCCGCGGACGGCTACCTCGACTTCGTGAAGAAGAAGAGCAACCCGTGGGACCTCTGGGTCGACTCGTGGGCCGCCGACTGGCCCAGCGGCGCCGCGATCCTGCCGGTGCTCTTCGACGGCCGCGCCATCAAGGACGAGGGCAGCAACAACACCTCCCAGCTGAACAGCGCCGCCATCAACGCCGAGTTCGACCGGGTGCTCGCGGAGGACCCGGCCAAGCAGGCCGAGGAGTGGAGCGCGCTGGACGAGAAGCTCATGAAGGAGTCGGCGCCGGCGGTGCCGCTCTACAACGAGGTCATCTCCATCGCGCACGGCGAGAAGGCCGGTGGTGTCTTCATCGGCAGCATCTTCGGCTGGCCCAGCTTCGTGGACGCCTACGTGAAGCAGTGACAGCCTGACCCCGCGGGGGCCCCGGTCCGATCCGGCCGGGGCCCTCGCGCGTTCACAGGTGGCGGCGGAGGAAGTCCAGCTCCAGCCGGAGCAGCCGCTCGGCCACCCCGCCGGCGGCCATGTGGCTCGCCCCGGTGAGCGGCAGCACCGCGTGCGGCCGGCCGGCGGCCAGCAGCGCCGCCGAGAGCCGCAGGGTGTGCGCGGCCAGCACGTTGTCGTCGACCAGGCCGTGCACCAGCAGCATGGGCCGGGCCTGCGCCGGGTCGCCGACCGGCTCGGCGGCCAGCTCGACCAGCGAGTGGTGGGCGTAGACGTCCATCCCGTCGTCCGGCATCCCCAGGTAGCGCTCGGTGTACGCGGTGTCGTACAGGGTCCAGTCGGTGACCGGGGCGCCGACGACCGCGCACCGGAACAGCTCCGGGTGACGCAGCACCGCCAGCCCGGCCAGCCAGCCGCCGAACGACCAGCCGCGCACCGCCACCCGTTCCAGGTCCAGGTCCGGGTGCTTCCCGGCGAGCGCGGTCAGCGCGTCCACCTGGTCGGTCAGGATCACGTCGGCCATCCGCCGGTGGATCGCCTTCTCGAAGGACGGGGCGATACCGGGGGTGCCCCGGTTGTCGATGGTCACCACGGCGAAGCCCTGCTCGGCCCACCACTGCCGTTCCAGCCAGGCCGCCCGCGCCGCGATCACCTCCTGGTGGCCCGGACCGCCGTAGATGTCGAGCAGCACCGGCAGCTTCGTGCCCTTCACGTGCTCGCCCGGGTAGAGCACCGCGCTCGGCAGCCGCCGGTCGGTCACCCGGACCAGCGTCGGCCTCGGCGCGTACGGCGGGGTCGCGGCGCGTGAGGCCAGCTCGCCCACCTCGCGGTCGCCGTGCCAGACGCGCCAGCGGGTGCCCGGATGCTCCAGCGAGGCCACCCCCACGGCCAGGGTGCCGCCACCGATCGCGGCCGTGTGCCAGCCGGGATCGCTGCCCATCCGGCGGGCGTCCACCCCACCGCCGATCGCCGTGCGCACCCGGTAGAGGTGGCGCTGGCTCGGCTCGCCCTCGCTCGCCTCGACCAGCAGGTCCGCCGCCGAGTTCGCCCCGGCCGGCAGCCGGCCCACCACCCGCCGCACGTAGAGCGAGGGCGGGGTGAGCAGGGTGCCGTCGGCGAACAGGCAGCGGGCGTCGTACCCGTCGTGGGCCAGCTCGCCGCCGACCAGCACCCGCCCGTCGGGCAGGTGCGCCGGGGTGCCCGGGATCGGCTCCACCCAGCGCGGGTCGGCCAGCTCCGCGTGCACCTGCGTCTCCCCGGTGCGCGGGTCGACCGCCAGCACCAGGCCGTGCTGCTGCGACCGGCGCAGCACGGTGATCAGCGGGCCGCCGTCCGCCCAGTCCACCGACGTCAGGTACGGGTAGGTCTCCCGGTCCCAGTGCACGTCGACCCAGCCGCCGTCGAGGTCCAGCAGGTGCAGGCTGACCTCCGCGTTCGGCCCGCCCGCCCGGGGGTACGCCACGGACGTCGGCGGGCTCGCCGGGTCGGCCGGGTCGTGCAGGTGCCAGCGGTCCAGCCGGGACTCGTCCACCCGGGCGGCCAGCACCGAGCGCCCGTCCGGGGACCACCAGTAGCCGCGGAACCGGTCGAACTCCTCCGCCGCGATGTGCTCGGCCAGCCCCCAGGTCACCCCGCTGTCCTCGCCGGCCAGCAGGTTGTCGGCGCCGTCCGGCTCGACCACCCGCAACTGGCCCCGGCGCACCCCCTCGGCGGCGTCGGTGACGTAGGCCAGCCGCTCGCCGGTGGGATCGGGACGCGGGTCGATCACCGGGCCGACGGCGGCCACCTCGACCACGTCGCCGTGCACCAGGTCCGCGCGGAACAGCCGGCCGGCCAGCGCGAACGCGGCCACCCGGCCGGCGGCGTCCAGGGCGTACGACCCGATGCCGGCGGCGCTGAGCCGCAGCCGCTCGCGCAGCGCCCGCTCGCCCGGCGCCAGCGCGGCGGGTTCGCCGTCCGCGCCGAGCAGCACCGCCGGGTCGGCGACGAGGTGCTCCTCGCCGGAGGCGACGTCGAGCAGCCAGAGCGCGTCGGCCGGGTCCTCCGGTCCCGACGAGCGCAGGAAGATGACCCGGGAGCCGTCGTCGGCGACGGAGACGGAGCGCGGCGCCCCGTGGCTGAACCGACGGGTGCGGGCGGCCAGCTCGGGAAAGTCCACGCCTGTAGAGAGTAGGCGCGGGCCGGGCGTGATGTGGCCGACCTGGGCGGACGCGTAAGCATCGGGCGGGCAGGACCGCCGGTTAGAGTGACGGGCGTGACGACGCTGCCCGACCGACGCCTGCTGCTGGTCCACGCGCACCCCGACGACGAGTCCATCGGCACCGGCGCGACCATGGCGCACTACGCCGCCGACGGCGTCCACGTCACCCTGGTGACCTGCACGCTGGGCGAGGAGGGCGAGATCCACGTGCCGGCGCTGACCCAGCTCGGCGCGGCCGAGGCCGACCAGCTCGGCGGGTACCGGATCGGCGAGCTGTCGGCCGCCTGCGCGGCGCTCGGCGTCACCGACCACCGCTTCCTCGGCGGCGCGGGCCGCTACCGCGACTCCGGGATGATGGGGCTGGCCACCAACGAGCACCCCCGCGCGTTCTGGCAGGCCGACCTCGACGAGGCCGCCGGGCACCTCCTGGCGGTCATCCGCGAGGTCCGCCCGCAGGTGATGATCACGTACGACCCGAACGGCTTCTACGGCCATCCCGACCACATCCAGGCGCACCGGGTCGCGATGCGCGGCGTGGAGCTGGCCGCCGCCGAGGGGATCGCCCCGGCCAAGGTCTACTGGACGGCCATGCCGCGCGGCGTGCTGGAGGCCGGCCTGGACGCGTTCACCGAGTCGTCGGACAACCCGTTCGCCGGCATCGACAGCATCGACGAGCTGCCCTTCGGCACCCCCGACGAGGGGATCGCCGCGCGCATCGACGCCACCGACCAGCACGCCGCCAAGGAGGCGGCCATGCGGGCGCACGCCACCCAGATCCCGGCCACGTCCTGGCTCTACTCGATCGCCGGCAACTTCGGCGCCGAGTTCATGGGCGTCGAATACTTCACCCTCGCCGTCGGCGAGAAGGGGCCGGGCACCGGCCCGTACGGCTGGGAGGACGACCTGTTCGCCGGGTTGGCGCCGGACGCGCCGGACCGGTCACCGGTCACGGCGGCGGCCGGCCTCCGGTGACGCTGCCCGCCGTACCCATGTCGGTCGCCCCCGAGCAGGAGCCCGCCGCGCCGCCCGAGCCGTCGGGCCGCGCGGTCGACCTCGCGCTGCGCGTCGCCGGCGGGGTGGTGGCGGTCTGGGCCGGCGTGCTCGTCGCGGTGCTCGACCTGCTCTACGCCACCTGGGCCTGGGAGGTGGTCAAGGGCCGCCCCGGCGGCGCCGCCGAGGCCCTGGTCGGCACCGCGCTCGCGCTGGGCGGGATCGCCGCGGTCGTGGCGCTCACGATGCTGGTGAGCGGGTTCGCCCACCGGGCGGTGGGCGCCCGCTGGGCGGTGGCGCTGGCCGCCCTGCCCTGGTTCGTGGTGATCGTCGCGGGCGGCTTCCGCACGGTCGAGGGCGATCTCGCGCTCAGCGGCGACAACGTGCTCGGCCTCGGGTTGATCGTCACCGGCGCCGTCACCTTCGCGGTGCTGGGCTTCCGGCAACTCGTGGTGCCGCCGGCCGTCCGCTGAGGGTGCAGACGCCGCCCAGGTTGCGGTGGTAAGTATTCCTGCCAGGAGCCCACCCGCGGGGGCGGGCGGTACGGCGGGAGGCGTGCGATGTTTCAGCGGTGGCGTGCGGTCGGCGTGCTGGTGGCCGCGCTGTTCGTGGTGAACGTGGTGGCCCGGTTGGTCATCAGGTTCGCCTACCCGGACGACGACACCGCCGCGGGCCGGGTCTCGCTGGTGATGTTCCTGGTCATCGGGCTGATCCTGGCCGGCACGGCGTTCCGTTGGGGCGCGGACCGGCCGGCCGCCCACTGGACCGGCGACCTGGCCGTCGCGCTGGTCGCGGCGCTGGCGCTGACCGTCTTCGTGGGCCCGCTGCTGGTGGGCGAGAACCCGTTCGAGGGGGGCGCCGGGCTCTTCTTCGCCCAGATCTGGCTCTACCTTGCGGCCACCCTGGCCGGCGTGCTGGTCGGCTACCTGATCCTCACGGCGCTGGGCCGCGACCACCGCTCCCGGCAGCTCAAGCGGTACGCCGAGCTGAAGGCGGCGAAGCCCCGCAAGATCGTCCGTCGCTGAGGCGGCTCGCGACCCCGCGGCGTGCCGGCGGCGGGTGACCCCGCCCGGGCGCTGTCCCCCGGGGAACGGCGCCCGGGCGGGACCGGCCCCGCTCGCGGTGGGCGCGGCCCTTCGCGGTCAGTCCCGGCCGGCCGGCTGCCCGGTGGCGGGCAGGGGCGGCGTGTCGACCGACTCGGCGCCTCCGCTGATCCTGGTGCCCTCCGGGCTGACCACCTCGTCCACCGCGTCCACCTGCGGTGGCACCATGGCGGCCACCACCCGGTCCGCCCGGTCGATGGTCAGCGTCCGGCCCGCGCGGGACTCGTCGGCGACCCGGACGGGCTGCGGGCCGCCGGCCTCCCCGGCACCGATGTGGGCGCCGGAGCGCTGCCGCGGGACCGTGCCGCCCGTGTTCCCGTCCGTCCG
Organism: Micromonospora sp. NPDC005707; assembly: GCF_040631005.1. Taxonomy (NCBI): domain Bacteria; kingdom Bacillati; phylum Actinomycetota; class Actinomycetes; order Micromonosporales; family Micromonosporaceae; genus Micromonospora; species Micromonospora sp. NPDC005707. The sequence goes on along the minus strand of NZ_JBEXYR010000002.1, from coordinate 179,762 downwards.
AGCCGGCGCCGCCGGCAGGGCGGGCAGCTCGGTCGACTCCGTGCCCGGCGCCTCCAGCTCCGCGGCCCGGCGCTCGACCTCCTCGACCTCCGGGGCCTGCGGTGCGACGTCGGCCAGCTCCGCGGCCTGTCGTTCCAGTTCCGCCAGGTCCGTCGCCGCGGGCTGCCGCCCGGTTGCCGATCGCGAGCCGGCGGGCCGGCCACGGCCGGAGCCGGAGCCCTTCGTGTCGTCGCGCAGCGCGCGGATCAGGGCGTCGACCAGTTCGGGCTTGCGCATGCCGGCCGTGCCGGTGACGCCGCGCCGGCGGAGGCGGTCGCGGAGCTGGTCGACCTTGAGGCGGGCGATCTCGCTCTCGTTGACCTCGGGGGTGTCCGGGGTCTGGTTGCCGGGCTGCTCGGCACCCTTGCCCCGACCGCGGGGCGCGGAACCCGCGCCGGAGCGGCCGCCCGTGCCGCGTCGACCGGGTCCGGAGGTGGACGAGGCCCGGTCGCGCCCGGAACCCGAGCCACCGCGTGAACGGGTGGTCTTCCGGCCCTCGCGCAGGGCCTGGATGAGCGCGTCGACCAGTTCGGGCTTGCGCATGTCCGCCGTGCCGGTGACGCCGCGCCGGCGGAGGCGGTCGCGGAGCTGGTCGACCCTCAGGCGGGCGATCTCGCTCTCGTTGATGTCGGGGGTGTTCGGCGTCTGGTTGCCGGGCTGGTTCTTCGTCGCCGCGCCGCTGCCGCGCCGCGCCGTGTGCTGCTTGGCCATCGAGCAGGTCCTTCCTCACCGGGGTACGAATGTCTCCGTACCCCGGACGACCTGCCGGAATCCTCCGATCAGGCCGGGGCCACCCGGGTCAGGTAGGTGTGGTGGGTGGTGAAGCCGAGCCGCTGGTAGAGGGCCACCGCGGGGGCGTTGCGCTGCTCCACCTGGAGGAAGGCGTGCGTGGCGCCCTCCGCCCGGCCCCAGTCGGCCAGTGCCCGGACGACCGCGCCGGCGAACCCGCGCCGGCGGGCCTCCGGCAGCACCTCGATGAGCGTGAGCCCGAGCCGGCGCCCCTCACCGGTGACCGTGCCCCGGCCCACCGCGAGCAGCTGTCCGTCGACGTGCAGGTGGGCGAAGCGGATCCGGTCCACGGCGGTGAGCACGTGCCGGGCCGCGTCCGGCAGCCCGCCCTTGCGGCCGGCGGCCACCGCCAGCCACTCCGTCGAGGGCGTCGGCGAGAGGCCGACCGGGGGCAGGTCGGGGCCACCCGTCGGCAGCGCGGTGAGCGGCGCGGTCTGCACCAGCACCGGTGGCCGGGCGGTCCAGCCGCGCGCGTCCAGCTCGGCGCCGACCGGCGCGGCCAGCGGCAGCGGGGTGTTCACCATGGCGGGTTGGCCGCGTTCGGCGTACCAGCGCTCCACGGCGTCGAGCGCGGCGGGCAGCGGGCGGTCCGGGTCGCCGACCGGCAGGGCGCTGTTCGCCCGGCCGGTCCAGCCGTCGGCGCTGCGCAGCAGCCAGTCGCCGAGCCGCTCGCGTACCGGGGCGGGCCACGCCTCGTCGGCGGCCAGCTCCAGCGCGACCACGGCGGCGGCCGTCGGCCGGCGGGCCGGCGGCACCCGCTTCGCGCGGTGCACCTCGTCCACCGGCACCCGCAGCCGGCCCCGGTCGGTGGACAGAGTGATGTGTGTCTCGCTCAACTCGACCAGCTCACCGAGCGCGTCGGAGAAGAGCGGCCGGCCTTCGCGAATCCCCACAATCCGCCGGACCACGATCCGGTGTCCCACGTCCTGCTGTCGGAGCACGATCGACCCCCTCCCCGGCGAGATACTAGGCTCATACCGTCGCGGATGATCGCGACGAGTCTTGCGGAGGAGAGACCGGTGACCTACATCATCGCCGAGCCGTGCGTGGATGTGCTCGACAAGGCATGCATCGAGGAGTGCCCGGTCGACTGCATCTACGAGGGCAATCGGATGCTCTACATCCACCCCGACGAGTGCGTCGACTGTGGTGCCTGTGAGCCGGTCTGCCCGGTCGAAGCGATCTTCTACGAGGACGACGTCCCGGAGCAGTGGAAGGACTACACCGGGGCGAACTACGAGTTCTTCGAGGACCTGGGCTCGCCGGGCGGCGCCTCCAAGATCGGCAAGGTCGAGAAGGACGCGACCTTCGTGGCCGCGCAGCCGCCGCGCGGAGAGGGCCACTGAACCGGCGCGCGCCGGTCTCGTCGCGGCTGCCCGAGTTCACCTGGGACACCCTGGACGCCGCGGGCGCGACGGCCGCGGCGCACCCGGACGGTCTCATCAACCTCTCGATGGGCACGCCGGTCGACCCGGTGCCGGCGCTGATCCGGCAGGCGCTCGCCGACGCGTCGGACGCGCCGGGCTACCCGCTCACCGCGGGCACACCCGCGCTGCGGGCCGCCATCGCGGCCTGGGTGGCCCGCGCCTGCGGGGCGGGCGTCGACGGGCTCGGGGTGCTGCCCACGATCGGCTCCAAGGAACTGGTCGCCTGGCTGCCCACCCTGCTCGGCATCGGCCCCGGTGACGTGGTCGTGGTGCCGTCCATCGCCTACCCGACGTACGAGGACGGGGCCCGGCTGGCCGGCGCCACCACGGTGCGCACCGACTCGCTGACCGCCCTCGGCCCCGACCCGCGGGTCCGGCTCGTGTGGGTGAACTCGCCCGGCAACCCGACCGGGCGGGTGCTGCCCGCCGGCCACCTGCGCAAGGTGGTCGACTGGGCGCGGGAGCGCGGCGCGGTGGTCGCCAGCGACGAGTGCTACCTGCCGCTGGGCTGGGACGCCGAGCCCGTCTCGGTCCTCTCGCCCGAGGTCTGCGGCGGGTCGTACGAGGGTGTGCTGGCGGTGCACTCCCTCTCCAAGCGCTCCAACCTGGCCGGCTACCGGGCCGGTTTTGTGGCCGGTGACCCGGCGCTGGTGGCGGAGCTGCTCAAGGTCCGCAAGCACGCCGGCATGATCGTGCCCGCCCCGGTGCAGGCGGCCATGGTGGCGGCGCTGGGCGACCAGGCGCACGCCGACGCGCAGCGGGAGCGCTACCGGGCCCGGCGGGAGAAGCTCCACGCCGCGTTCACCGGCGCCGGCTTCACCGTCGAGCACTCCGAGGCGGGGCTCTACCTCTGGATGACCCGGGACGAGGACTGCTGGGACACCGTCGACTGGCTGGCCCGGCGGGGCATCCTGGTCGCCGCCGGGGTCTTCTACGGCCCGGCCGGCGCCCGGCACGTCCGGGCGGCGCTCACCGAGTCCGACGAGCACGTCGACGCGGTCGCCGCCCGGCTCGCCGAAGTCTGATCACCCGCGCCGCGCCGGCCGTCCCGAGAAGGGCCGGCCGGCGCGACCGTGTCAGTCGTTGATCTGCTCGAACACCCGCAGCAGCGTGTCCCGGCTGTGCTTCTCCAGGAACTCGCTGGCCATCAGCTCCTGCACCTGCACGCTCCGGCCGTCGTGAAGGGTGATGACCGCCTTCAGCGGCACCCGCTTGGTCACCTCGACCGAGCGGATCTCCTCGTACGGCAGGAACGGGTTCCGGCTGGCCACCTCGGCGACCGGCGCCGCGCTCAGCACCTCCTTGAGCCGCTTCTCACCCTCGTGCGCCTTGCCCGGGTCGGGGACCAGGACCAGACCGTTGTCCAGCACGTACACGTCGTGCTCCCGGCCGTCGATCTTGATGTTCGCGAGCGCGGCGATCAGGTCGGCGTTCCGCGCCGAGGCCCGGGCCTGGAGCACCGTCGACTGCCGCACGTCGACGCCCAGCTCCGCCAGCCGGGCGAGCGCTTCGTCCAGGGTCTCCGGGGCGACCGCCAGCTTGGCGATCTCGGCCAGGTCCCACGGCTCGCCGGAGCGACCGACCAGCCGGGCGGGTTCGGACCAGGAGAGCTGCCAGTACGCCCGACCCGAGCGGACCGCCGCGTTGTCGAGCAGCGTCTCCATCGGGCCGGCGAAGGCGGCCGCCGCCTCCCGGCGGGTGGCGTTGGTGAAGAACTGCTCGGCGAACTCACCGAGCCGGCCGGCGCGGACCAGCTCCAGGACAGTGGGCAGGCCCGGCTCCGGCGTGCCGGTGAACCGGCCGGCCGCGCGGTAGATCCGGTCCGCCCGCTGCTGCACCCCGGCGGCGATCGACTCGGCGATGAACTCCGGCCAGGGCAGCAGGCGGCGGGAGCCGTGCGCGACGATCAGGCTCTGGAGCGCCCGGCCGGCGCCCACCACGTCGGCGAGCAGGGTCCAGGCCGGCCGGTCGTCCGGCGTGACGTGCACCGGAGGGAGCTGGTCCATCGCGGCGACGCGTGCGCCGATCGGCGGGTGGGTGTCCCAGCGGGACGCCGGCCCCTCCGGGGCGTTCTCCCGCAGCTCGTCGATCTCGTTCCGACGCGCCTGCAGGAGATGGCCGAAGCCGCCGAAGAAGTCGTCCGGCGCCAGCCCGACCGACCAGCCCGGGTCGACGTACCGGGTCTCGTAGAAGCGCCAGGCCGCGTCGAGTGCGGGCAGGGTCCGGAGCGCCGAGGCCGCGGCCTGGTGCCCGGCGATCTGCACCGAGGCGCGGTCCGCCTCCAGTTCCTGGCGGCGGGACGCGGCGTTGTCGACCAGCAGGTAGAGCTTCGCGTACTGCTTGAAGACCCAGCCGATCGGGTTGCGCGGGCTGATCCGCTCGATGGTCTCGCCGATGGCCAGCCGGCCCCGGTAGGCGACGCCGCCCAGCCGGGTGTGCTGGCCGGAGTAGTGGCCCAGCTCGTGCGCCAGCACCGAGCGGAGCTGGTCGATCCGCATGGCCTGGAGCAGCGGCAGTCCGACGTAGAGGGTCCGCCGGCCGCCGATCAGGCCGAGCAGGCGGCTCTGCTCGCCGACCGCCGCGTTCACCTCGGGCACCAGGCGGATCTCGTCGGGCGCGCGGGTGCCGACCGCGGTGGCCAGCTCCCGCACCGTGGCCCAGAGCCACGGCGCCGCCCGATCGTCCAGGATCAGCCCGGGCGCCGGCTCGTTCTTCGTACGGATCGCCTTCCACAGCCCCACCCCGACGGCGCCGAGGGCGACGACCAGCGGCAGCAGCAGCTTGCCGGTGATCACGCCGCTGGTGTGGCTGAACAGCCAGACGCCGAGCGCGGCCACGGCGGCGAGCTGGAGCAGCGCGACGACGTAGAAACCGATCAACATGGCCACCGAGGCGAGCGCCCGGTACGTGGCGGACATGTGCTTCCTTTCCCCCGTTGAGACCGGCCCGTCCGGTCGGGCCGCCGGGGGACCGTACGACGCGAGCGCGACTCGGACAACCCCCTTCCGTGCCCATCCGGCCCGCCCCTACGATCTGCGTCGACGCGCACGGGGGAGGACGAGGACATGTGGCCGTTCCGGCGGAGGACGAAGCAGCAGAGTGGACCGGCGCTGCCGGTCGACCCGGCGATGGGTGACCCGGCCGCCCGGGTGCTCTCCGAGGCACTGGCCCGGCGGGACTGGCGGGCCGCCCGGGACGTGCTGGTCACCGTGACCGACCCCGACCACCAGGCGTTCTGCCTCTCCGCCGCCGGCCGGGTGCCGGGCGTGCAGGAGTGGATCGGTGAGTGGGCCGACGCCGAGCCGCGCAGCACCCTCCCGTTGCTGGTCCGGGGCACCCACGCCGTGAACTGGGCGTGGGAGGCCCGGGGCGGCGCGTCCTCCTCCCTGACCAGCCAGGAGCAGTTCCGCGAGTTCCGCAAGCGGCTGACGTTCGCCGAGAACCTGCTCGACGAGGTGGCCGCGCGGGATCCGGACGACACCACGGCGCGGGCCTTCCTGGTCACCTCGGCGCGGGGCCGCCAGGTGGACCGGGACGAGGCGGCGCGGCGCTTCGCCGAGGTGGTCGCCCGGCACCCCTGGCACCGGCTGGCGCACGTCCAGATGCTGCAGTACCGGTGCGCCAAGTGGTTCGGCAGCGACGAGGAGATGTTCGAGTTCGCGCGGTCGGCGGCGGCGAAGGCGCCCGCGGCCAGCGGCCTGGCCCACCTGGTCGCGGCGGCCCACCTGGAGATGTGGCTGAAGCTGCCGTCCGGCGAGGACGACGCCCACCTCCGCGACCCGGAGGTGCTCGCCGAGCTGCGCGCCGCGGCCGACCATTCGGTGCGCCACCCGGAGCACGGCCGCTACCCGGGCTGGCCGCAGCCGCACAACAACTTCGCCATGTGCTTCGCCGTGGGCGGCGACCACGCCGCCGCGGCGGAGCGCTTCCAGGCGCTCGGTGATCTGGTGACCGAGCTGCCGTGGACGTACTTCGGCGACCCGGGCACGGCGTTCGCCCGGTGGCGGCGGACGGTGACGGAACGCCAGGCCTGAGCCGCGGACGGTATCCTCGGCGGGACTTCCAGCGGGGCCGGGCCGGCCCTGCGACGACGGGACGCCGAGGTGGGCCGATGGTGGGCGGGGCCGGCGAGCAGGCGCGCGCGGCAGTGGTCGGCACCGGCCTGATCGGGGGGTCGGTGCTGCTCCGGCTGCGGGACGCCGGGTTCGACGTGGCCGGCTGGGACCCGGATCCGGCGATCCGGCGGCGGGTCGGGGAGCTGGGCGTCGCCGCGCCGGACACGGTCGAGGAGGCGGTCGCCGGCCGGGACGTGGTCTTCCTCTGCGGTCCGCTGCCCACCCTGCCCGCGACGGCGGCCCGGGTGGCCGCGGCCACCGACGACCGGTGCGTGCTCACCGACGTGGGCAGCACCAAGGCCGACGTGGCCACCGCCGCCGTCACGCAGGGGCTCGGGCACCGGTTCGTGCCCGGCCACCCGATGGCCGGCGCCGACCGGGCGGGCCTCGACGCGGCCACCCCGGCGCTGCTCGACGGCGCCGCCTGGGTGCTCTGCCCCGGGCCGACCGGGATGCCCGCGTTCCGGCGGCTCGCCGCGCTGCTCATCGACGTCTTCCACGCCCGGGTGGTGCCCATGTCGGCCCCGGAGCACGACGGCGCCGCCGCGCTCGCCTCCCACCTGCCCCACCTGCTCGCCGGCGCGCTGGCCGGCACGGTGCAGCGCTCGGCGCTGCGCGACGCGGTGCTCGCGCTCGCCGCCGGCAGCTTCTCCGACGGCACCCGCGTGGCCGGTGGGCCGCCCGAGCGGACCGCGAACATGCTGCTCGGCAACCGGGAGCGGGTGCTCGCCGAGCTGGACGCGGTCCGGGCCTACCTCGACGAGCTGGCCGAGGCCCTGCGGGCCGGCGACCCCGGAAAGCTGGCCGGCCGGCTCGCCGAGGGCCGCGCCGCCCGGGCCGCGTTGCGCGGCCGCGCGTTCACCGCCCACCAGCGCGAGTTCCCGGCCGCCGCCGACCACGCGGGGGAGCTGGCCTACCTGCGGGAGCTGGGCGCGGCCGGCGGTCACCTGACCGGCTGCCGGCCGGCGGGCGGCGCGGTCACCTACACGGCCCACCTTCCGGCAAACCCGCCACTAGGCTGAGCGGCATGGCGGACGCACCGGTCGTGGCGGTACGCGGCGAGGCGTACCGGGAGGTCGCCCCCGAGCTGGCCCGGTTCACGGTGACCGCCACGGCGCGGGACCGCGACCGGGAGGCCACGCTGACCAGGCTGGCCGAGCGCGCGGCCGCCGTGCGGGTGCTGCTCGACGCGGCCGAGCCGGCCGTGGAGCGGCGCGAGACCGGCCAGCTCCGGGTCTGGCCGGAGACGAAGCGCTCGGGTGAGCGGGTGGTGGCCTACCACGGCAGCGTGACCACCACGGTCACCGTTGTCGACTTCGCCGCGCTCGGCGAGCTGATGCTCCGCCTGGCCGACCAGGATCAGGTCGAGCTGGCCGGCCCGTGGTGGTCGCTGCGGCCGGACAGCCCGGCCTACCGGGAGGCCCGGCACGCCGCGATCGCGGACGCCCTGGCCCGCGCCCGGGAATACGCGGAGGCGCTCGGCGCCCGGGTGACCGCCCTGGTGGAGCTGGCCGACACCGGCCTGGCCACCGCCCCGCCCATGCTGGCCAAGGCGGGCTTCGCGCGGGGCGCGGAGGCCGCGCCCGAGCTGGAACTGGATCCGCAGCCGCAGCCGGTGCAGGCGGCGGTCGAGGCCCGGTTCACCATCAGCGAACCGGTGCTCGGCTGATGCCGCCCGCGCAGTCGCTCCCGCTCGGTGAGCTGCTGGCCCGGGCCCGGGCCCTCGCCGGGGACGGCCCGCGGCAGCTGCTCGGCATCGCCGGCGCGCCGGGAGCGGGCAAGTCGACGCTGGCCGAGCGGATCGTCGCCGAGGTCGGTCCGACCGCCCGGCTGGTGCCCATGGACGGCTTCCACCTGGCCCAGTCCGAGCTGACCCGGCTGGGCCGGGACGCGCGCAAGGGCGCGCCGGACACGTTCGACGCCAACGGCTTCGTCTCCACCCTGCGGCGGCTCCGCCGGCTGGAGCCCACCTCGGTGTGGGCGCCCGCGTTCCGCCGCGACCTGGAGGAGCCGGTCGCCGGGGCGATCGAGGTGCCGCCCGAGGTGCGGCTCGTGGTGACCGAGGGCAACTACCTGCTGCTGCGCGAGGAGCCGTGGGAGGAGGTGCGCACGCTCCTGCACCAGATCTGGTTCCTCGATCTCGACGCCGAGCTGCGGGTGCGCCGCCTCAGCGCCCGGCACGAGGCGTACGGGAAGACGCCGGAGCAGGCCCGCGCCTGGGCGCTCGGCAGCGACGAGGCCAACGCCCGGCTCGTCGCCGGCACGGCCGACCACGCCGACCTGGTGGTCCGGCTAGCCGACCCGCTGCCGGGGTGACGGCACGGCCCGGCGCAGCAGCCGCGCCACGACGGCCCGCTCCCGGGTGAACTCGGCCGCCTCCGGATAGCCGCTGTGGTTGCGGATCGGGGGGTCGGCCACCTCGCCCCCGACGGGGTGCAGCGCCTCCGGGTCGACCACCGGCACGTCTCGTTCCCCGGCGCTGACCGGCCAGCCCAGTGGGTCGGTGTCGCGCCAGAAGTTGGTCCACGACACGTGCCCGCCGGGCCAGGTGAGCGCCCGGGCCAGGGTGCGCAGCCGCTCGGGCCCGAAGTACGCGGGGAAGACGCGGCCGTAGAGGCGGGTGAGCTGGCAGCCGTAGGAGAAGAACCAGATCCGCCGCCGCCAGCGGCGGGGGAGTTGCAGCAGCATGGCGGCGCAGATGACGGTGCCCTGGCTGTGCCCGGAGAGGATCACCCCGTCCATCCGGTCGGGGTGCAGCGGGGGGAGCGCGAGCAGCCCGGCGACCCGGGTCTGGAGTTCCGGTACGGCACGCTCGGCGTAGCTGGGCGGGGCGAGCGGGTGCGCGGCGCGGGGCCAGAAGGTGCCGACGTCCCAGATGACGCCGACCGAGCGGCGCACCGTGTCGGTGCGGTAGACCAGCAGCCCGAGCGCGCTCATCACCACGGGCAACCAGCCGAGCATGGTGTCGCCCCGGTTGGCCGCCCAGTGGATGACGGTCTGCCAGCCGGAGGGCGAGAGCGGGCTGGGCCGGCCGCGGGAGAGCGCGGCGACGCAGCAGAGCGTCACCAGGACCACGGAGACGGTCGCGTAGCAGCCGACCAGCCGGACCGCGTGCTCGCCGACCAGCCGGTGCAGCGCGCGGAAGGTGCTGACGTCGCGGCAGCGGCGCAGGTCGTGCGCGGACAGGCCGGCGCCGTCGGCGGTGAGGGCGGCGTACTCGGCCCGCCGGAGGGTCTGGAGCAGGATGCCGGCCCGGACCAGCAGGGCGAGCAGGGCGAGCAGGCCGACCACGCAGGCCAGCCCGGCCCAGAAGACCGCGAGTGGGGGCACCACCCGGCTGTCGCCGCTCGGGTCGGCCCGGCTGTCGAGCCGGTCGCTGACCCAGTAGAGGAGGCCGGCGCAGTAGGCGATCGCCATCATCCAGCCGAATCCGGCGATGAGCGCCGGGGCGCGTCCACCCCAGGCGAGGTCGGTGTGCGCGCCGAGCGGCTGCACCGGCACGGCCGGCCGGGTCCGTGGCAGCAGCAGCCCGGTCAGGGCGATCGCGATGGCCGGCCCGGCGAGCATCCAGCTGCTCAGCGCGTCCGGCGCGTCCGGGACGCCGGGCAGGCCGCGCTCGGCCCAGGCCACCCCGAGCGGCAGCAGCAGGCTGCCGGCCACCGGCCCGGACAGGGCGCGGCGTCCGGAGCGGTTGACCGCGCCGATGGTGATCAGCAGCAGCACCTGGTACGTGGCGAGCCAGGCGACCGCGGTGTCGTAGCCGGGCAGCGACCGGTCGGTGCGGCAGCCGGGGATGCCCGGGTCGGCGACGCACCCGATGGGCGGCCGGTACGCGGACAGCGGCCGTCCGGCGGGACCGTCCGGCAGCAGCAGCAGGGTGAACGTCCCGGCCAGCCCCAGCCCGGTGAGCAGCGCCACGGCCGCGCTCCACCGGCCGAGTGGCGTGGCGCCCTGCCGCCGGCTCAGCCAGGGCCGGCCCAACGCCACGACGGCGATCGCCACCACGGCCGCGAGCACGGCGACGGTCGGCCAGGCGACCGCGGCCCGCAGCCCGCGCGGCGGGTCCATGACGATCACCGCGGCCACCGGGACCGCCGCCGCGATCACCGCCCCGGTGCACAGGTGCAGCACGGCGGCCCGGCGCAGCTGCCCCTCGCCGTTCCAGAACGTCGGGTCCTGGAGCGGGTTCTCCAGTGGCTCCGGCCGGTCCGGCGGGTCGGCGGGCGGGCCGTCCTCCCGGGTGGCGGGGCGGGGGTGCGGTTCGGCGGGCATCTCCGCCTCGTACTGGTAGGTGCGCCAGGCGACCAGGCCGAGCCCGGCCAGCAGGAGCAGCGGCACCAGCAGGCCCGCGGCCAGCGCCCGGGTGTCCTGGCGCCACCAGGCGTTGCCGAGGAACTCCATGGGGCCGGGGAGGTGACCGAGGCAGTCCAGACCCACGCACTGCCAGCCGATCAGGTCCACCCCGATCCCCGTCGCCGTGATGGCGAGGGTGCCGGTGAGGCTCAGGCAGAACAGCCGGATGAGCCAGGCCGTGACGCCGGAGCGGCTGGCCCAGCGTTCCCGGTCCGGGTCCGGCGGGATGCCGGTGCGGGCGTAGAGCGCCACGTTGGCCAGGGTGAAGGGGAGCAGGAGCGTCCACAGGGCCCGCTCGACGTCGCGCCGGGTCCGCGCGCCGGAGGTCAACTGCCCCCAGCTGTACGCCTCGACCGTGATCGGGTCGTCCCGGCCGGCCGTGCTGGCGCGGTAGAAGCCGGTGACCGCGCCGCCGGCGACCAGGTCGGGCTGCGCGCCGTCACCGCCGGGGGCGGGGCGCAGCCCGAGCAGTTGGTCGGGCGGGGTGTTCGACACCCCGTGTACGCGCAGTTCGAGCACCCGTTCCATGAGGCCCCCTGGGTGAACCGGTCACTACCCAGAGTGCACCCTCCGGCCGGGATCCGCACCCCGGCGAAGGTGTTGTTTCAGCAGCTCAGACGGTCTCTTCGAGGCTCCGGACCGGGCGAGCGGGGTTACCGACCGCCACCACATTGGGGGGTAGGTCCTTGGTCACCACCGCGCCCGCGCCGACCACGGTGTTCTCCCCGATGGTCACGCCGGCCAGCACGATGACCCCGCCGCCGAGCCACACGTTGTCACCGATGGTGATCGGCTGGGCGGCCTCCCACTTGGCCCGCCGGGCCGCCGGCTCGACCGGGTGGGTGGCGGTGAGGAGTTGCACGTTCGGTCCGATCTGGACGTCGGCGCCGATGCTGATCCGCGCGACGTCGAGAAAGACCGCGTTGAAGTTGACGAAGGTGCGTGGCCCGATGTGGGTCTGGTAGCCGTAGTCGCAGTAGAGCGGCGGTCGGACCCAGGCGTCCTCGCCGACCGAGCCGAGCAGCTCGCGGAGGGCGGCGAGCCGCCCCTCGGGGTCGTCGGCGGAGCTGCGGTTGAAGCGCTCGCTGAGCCGGGCGGCCCGGTCCAGATCGGCGACGATCTCGGGGTCGTCCGCGATGTACGGCTCGCCCGCGAGCATGCGGTCCTTCATGGCGGTCACCGGCCGATCATGCCCCGCTCGGCTGCGGGATTGGCGCCGGTTCCGTCGGATTGACGACTTCCGATTGCATACGCGGTATGTAATTCTGACGGTCCCCGTCGATGTGTCCCCATCGATGAAGACGCTTGACGAAGGAGGAACGTTGCGTCGAAACCGAAGAAGAATCGCCGCCCTCGGCCTCACCCTGGGGCTGGCGCTGGGCGCGCCCGTGCCCGCCTCCGCCGCCCCGCAGGCGGCCCCCGACGCCGACACCGCTCCCGCCCGCGCCGCGGCGGCGCGCGCCGGCCAGCCGGTCACCGTCACCCTCATCACCGGCGACCGGGTCACCGTCACCGCCGCCGGCCACGCGGCGGTCCGCCCCGGCACCGGCCGCGCCGGAGTCGGCTTCCTGGTCGGCCGGGAACGCGGCAATCTCACCGTGCTGCCGCAGGACGCGCTGCCCCTGGTGCGGTCCGGCCGGGTCGACCGGCGGCTGTTCGACGTCACCGGCCTGATCGCGGCCGGCTACGACGACGCCCGGCGGGACACGCTGCCGCTGCTCGTGTCGTACCGGCCGGGGTCGGCCCGACGGGCGGCGGCCCCGGTGGCCGGCACCCGGGTGACCCGCGACCTGCCGGCGATCGGCGGCGCGGCGCTGGTCGCGACGAAGGCCGCCACCGGTGCGGTCTGGGGCGCGGTCACGGCCGACCGGGCCGGCGCCCGGGTCGACGCGGCGGGGGATGTCGACCGGATCTGGCTGGACGGCCGGCGGCGGGTGACCCTCGACCACAGCGTGCCGCAGATCGGCGCCCCCACCGCCTGGGCCGCCGGCTTCACCGGCAAGGGGGTCAGCGTCGCGGTGCTCGACACCGGCGTCGACCTCACCCACCCGGACCTGGCCGGCCGCGTCGCCGACTCCCGCAACTTCAGCGAGGCGGCCGAGTCGGACGACATGGTCGGGCACGGCACCCACGTCGCCTCGATCATCGCGGGCAGCGGGGCCGCCTCCGGCGGGAAGTACCGCGGCGTCGCCCCCGACGCCACCCTGCTCTCCGGCAAGGTCTGCGAGAACCAGGGCTGCACCGAGTCGGCGATCCTCGCCGGCATGCAGTGGGCCGCGGTCGAGAAGCACGCCGGCGTGGTCAACATGAGCCTCAGCGGCACGGACTTCCCCGAGGTCGACCCGCTGGAGCAGGCCGTCGAGACGCTGACCGCGCAGACCGGCACGCTGTTCGTGGTGGCCGCCGGCAACGACGGCGCCGACGGCTCGGTCGGCTCGCCGGCCACCGCCGACGCCGCGCTGGCCGTCGGTGCCGTCGACCGGGACGACGCGCTCGCCGACTTCTCCAGCCGGGGGCCGCGGGTCGACGGCGGGCTCAAGCCCGACATCACCGCGCCCGGCGTCGAGATCGTGGCCGCACGGGCCGCCAACGGCGCCATCGGCGACCCGGTCGGAGACCGCTACGTCTCCCTCTCCGGCACCTCGATGGCCACGCCGCACGTGGCCGGCGCGGCGGCGCTGCTCGCCCAGCAGCACCCGGGCTGGACCGCGGGGCGGTACAAGGCCACGCTGATGGCCTCGGCGAAGCCGCACCCCGACCAGACGGCGTTCCAGCAGGGCGCGGGACGGGTCGACGTGGCTCACGCGATCACCGAGCAGGTCACCAGCGACCCGCCCAGCGTCTCGTTCGGGCTGACGGCCTGGCCGCACGGTGACGACCAGCCGGTCGCCCGCACGGTCACCTACCGCAACGGCGGGACCGGCCCGCTCACCCTCGACCTCACCGCCGAGGTCACCGGCCCGGACGGGCGCGCCGCCCCGGCCGGCATGTTCACCCTCGGCGCGTCCCGGCTCACCGTGCCGGCCGGCGGAACGGCCCAGGTCACCGTCACGGCGGACACCCGGCTCGGCGGACTGGACGGCTACTGGACCGGCCGGCTGGTGGCCCGCGGGGGCGACGCGGTCGCGGTGACCCCGCTGGCGGTCAACCGCGAGGTGGAGAGCTACGACCTGACCGTCACGCACCGGGACCGGTCCGGGAAGCTCACCGGCGACTACTTCACCACGCTGATCGGGCTGGACGGCGTCGTGTACCGGGACGTGTACGACCCCGACGGCGAGGCGCGGATCCGCCTCCCCAAGGGCCGGTACGGCCTGAACAGCCTGGTCTACGTGCCGGGGGACGAGGGCTGGACCGAGGTCTCCATGCTGGCCCAGCCCGAGCTGGTGGTGAGCGGCGACCAGCGGCTCACCGTCGACGCCCGGCGGGCGAAGCCGGTCCGGTCCACCGTGCCGCAGCGGGGCGCCGCCCCCCTGCTGATCGACATCTCGGCCAACTGGTCCACCGAGGACATGTCCGCCGGGTTCGGGCTCTGGACGTTCAGCTTCGACGGCCTCTACAGCGGGCAGCTCGGGCGCGGCGTCTCCGACTCGCTCTTCGTCGGCGCCCTGGCCAGCCAGTGGCTCGAACCGACCGCACCGGAGCGCAGCCCGTACTTCTACGCCCTCAACGAGGTGTTCCCGGGCCGGATGCCGACCGGGTTCGTCCGGCACTACCAGCCGGGCGACCTGGCGACCGTCACGCACCGGTTCGCGGCCGGCTACGCCGGGCTGGAGAACGAGCGGATCGTCTTCCCGGAGTCCGACTACAACATCGGCGGCTCGGCGATCGTCGTGCCCGTTCCGGTGCCCGGGAAGCGGGTCGAGCACTACAGCACGACCCGCACCGGCTGGAGTTCCGAGCTGGACTTCGGTCAGCGGGGCGAGGACGGCTGGCTGGAGGTGCGGGCGGTACTGGAGTCGGTGCCCACCCGGTACCGGGCCGGCCGGACCTACCGGGAGGACTGGAACAGCGCGCCGTACGGGCCGTCGTTCCCGCAGCCGCGCTGGCCGGAGCAGGGCCTCACCCGCAACGGCGACACCCTCGTGGTCGCCCTGCCGGTGCACAGCGACGCGGCCGGCCACCCCGGCGGCTCGCTCAACGACACCGAACGGACCGCGCTCTACCGCAACGGGAAGCTGCTCGCCGAGCAGCCCTCCGCGGGGTACGGCGAGTTCCAGGTGCCGCCGGGCCTCGCGAGCTACCGGCTGGAGACCTCGGCCACGCGGGACTTCACCGACCTGAGCACCGAGGTGTCGGCGAGCTGGACGTTCCGCTCCAAGCGGGTCCCGGGTGACGACTGGGTGCGGCTGCCCGCCATGGCGGTCCGCTTCGCCCCGCCGCTGGCCGTGGACAACAGCGCACCGGCCGGCCGGACCTTCACCATTCCGGTCACGGTGCAGCGGCAGCCCGGCGCGCCGGCCGCCTCCGTCGCGGCGCTGACCGTCGACGTCTCGTACGACGGCGGCAAGACCTGGCGGAAGGCGGCACTGCACAAGCAGGGCGCGGGGTGGGCGGCCACCGTCCGGCACCCGGCCGGCCCCGGCTACGTCTCGCTGCGGGCCGCCGCCCGGGACAGCGCCGGCAACACGGTCACCCAGCGGATCATCCAGGCGTACCGCCTGCGGTGAACCGGTCGTCCGGGTCCACGGCCGCCCGGCCGTGGGCCTGGACGGCGGACGGGCCGGGGCGTTCCGCCCCGGCGCGTCCCGCGTCGTCGTTCAGTCGTTGGCGTGCAGCGCCGCGTTCAGCTCGATGCCCCGGCCGGTGCGCGGCTTCGCCTCCAGGGCGCCGGTCACCGAGTTGCGCCAGAACAGCAGGCCGTCCACCCCGGAGAGCTCCCGGGCCTTGACCACCCGGCCGTCCGGCAGCGTGATCTTCGAGGCGGCAGTGATGTAGCAGCCGGCCTCCACCACGCAGTCGTCGCCCAGGGTGATGCCCACGCCCGCGTTCGCGCCGACCAGGCTCCGCTCGCCGATGCGCACCTTCTCGGTGCCACCGCCGGAGAGCGTCCCCATGATCGACGCGCCCCCGCCGATGTCGGAGCCGTCGCCGACCACGACGCCCTGCACGATCCGCCCCTCGACCATCGAGGTGCCCAGCGTGCCGGCGTTGAAGTTGACGAAGCCCTCGTGCATGACGGTGGTGCCGGCGGCCAGGTGCGCGCCGAGCCGGACCCGGTCCGCGTCGGCGATGCGCACGCCGGCCGGGACCACGTAGTCGGTCATCCGGGGGAACTTGTCCACCCCGTACACGGCCAGGTGGCGGCCGGCGGCCCGCTCGATGACCCGCAGCTCGTCGACCCGCTCCGGCGGGCACGGCCCGGCCGAGGTCCACGCCACGTTGGCCAGCTTGCCGAAGATGCCGTCGAGGTTGAGCTCGTTGGGCCGCACCAGGCGGTGGGAGAGCAGGTGCAACCGGAGGTACGCGTCAGCGGCGTCCTTGATCGGATCGTCCAGCGAGCCGATCACGGTGACCACCTGGACCGTGCGCAGGCCGGGCAGCGCCCGCTCGCCGACCGCGCCCGGCGGCAGGTCCAGCACGTCGGCCTCGTCCTCACCGGCGACCAGTGGCAGCTCGCCGAGCCCCAGCTTGCCGGTCGGGTACCAGGTGTCCAGCACCTGGTCGTCAGCGGTGATCGTGGCCAGGCCGATGCCCCAGGCAGACTGTGCGGTCGTCACGGTGCTGACGGTACCGTGCGAGACATGCAGAACCCGTTGACCCCCGAGGTCTTGGCCGATCCGGTGGCGCTGACCCGCGCGCTGGTCGACATCGAGTCCGTGTCGCTCAACGAGAAGGCGATCGCCGACTGCGTCGAGGAGGTGCTGCGGGGCGTGCCGCACCTCACCACCTACCGGCACTCCAACACGGTGATGGCGCGTACCGACCTGGGCCGGGCCCAGCGGGTGGTGCTCGCCGGCCACCTGGACACCGTGCCGCTCAACGACAACTTCCCGTCGACCATGCGCGGCGACCTGATGTACGGCTGCGGCACCTCCGACATGAAGTCCGGCGTGGCCTTCGCGCTGCACCTGGCGGTGACCCTGCCCGACCCGCGCTACGACGTCACCTACTTCTTCTACGAGGCCGAGGAGATCGAGTCGAAGTACAACGGCCTCACCCTCGTCTCCCAGGCGCACCCGGAGTGGCTGGCGGCCGACTTCGCGCTGCTGCTGGAGCCGACGTACGGGATCGTCGAGGCCGGCTGCCAGGGCACCATGCGGGCGATCGTCACCACGCACGGCGAGCGGGCCCACGCGGCCCGGTCCTGGCACGGGGTCAACGCCATCCACGGCGCCGGCGAGGTGCTGCGCCGGCTGACCACGTATGAGGCGCGCCGGGTGACCATCGAGGGTTGCGACTACCGCGAGGGCCTGAACGCGGTGCGGATCACCGGCGGGGTGGCGGGCAACGTCATCCCGGACCGCTGCGAGATCGAGATCAACTACCGGTACGCCCCGGACCGGGACCCGGCCGCGGCCGAGGCGCACCTGCGCGAGGTCTTCGCGGGCTTCGACCTGGCGGTCACCGACGCGGCGGCCGGCGCGGCCCCGGGGCTGGACAACCCACCCGCGCAGGAGTTCGTGGCCGCGGTCGGCGCGGCCCCGATCGGCAAGTTGGGCTGGACCGACGTGGCCCGGTTCGCGGCCATGGGCATCCCGGCGCTGAACTTCGGTCCCGGCGACCCCAACCTGGCCCATCACAAGGACGAGCACGTCGAGCTGACGAAGATCCGCGACGGCGCGGCCACCCTGCACCGCTGGCTCGCCTCGTCCTGAGTACGCGACCGGGGGCCCGCGTCGGTGACGCGGGACCCCCGGGCCGGACCGTCAGAGCGTGGTCGTCAGCGGGGTGTCCGTCTCGGTGGTCTCGCCGGTGAGGTCCGTGTGGTGGGCTTCCATCATCCGGGCGCGGCGGCGCTCGGCCACCACGTCGCGGATCCGCCGCTGCATCTGCCGGCGAATCCGGATCATCTCGCTGTTGCTGATCAACGCTGGCTCCTCCCCCGAAGGCGCGTCGCCGGGGCATACCCGGTATGTGAATAGTAAGACGTACGAGCGAGCCATTTAGTTGCCCATGATCACGAAGAATTTCTCCGCGTTGCCCGCCTCCGCACCGCACCGCCCCGGCTCCACTACGGTGGCCCCATGAGCCAGAGCAACGGGCGGCCACCCGGCCGCGGGCCGAGCGGGGTGCGGCACCGGGGCGCCGTCACGCTGCGCAACCAGGCCATCCCGACCAGCACCGCCGACCAGCGGCTGCTCGACTCCCGGGGCCGGGGCGACTGGAAGACCAAGGACGCCTGGCGCGCGCTGCGCATCCTGTCCGAGTTCGTCGAGGGCTTCGACACCCTCGCCGACCTGCCGGCCGCGGTCAGCGTCTTCGGCTCGGCGCGCAGCAAGCCGGACAGCCCCGAGTGCCGGCTGGCCGAGGAACTGGGCGGCGCGCTGGCCCGGGCCGGCTACGCGGTGATCACCGGTGGTGGGCCGGGTGTGATGGAGGCGGCCAACCGGGGCGCCGGCGAGGCGGGCGGGCTCTCCGTCGGGCTCGGCATCGAGCTGCCGTTCGAGCAGGGCCTCAACGACTGGGTCGACCTGGCCATCGACTTCCGCTACTTCTTCGCCCGCAAGACCATGTTCGTCAAGTACGCCCAGGCCTTCGTGGTGCTGCCCGGCGGCTTCGGCACCATGGACGAGCTCTTCGAGGCGCTCACCCTGGTGCAGACCGGCAAGGTGACCCGCTTCCCGGTGGTGCTGATGGGCGTCGACTACTGGCGGGGGCTGCTCGACTGGCTCCGGGACACCATGGCCGCCGAGGGCAAGATCGGCCCGAACGACCTGGACCTGATCTGCCTCACCGACGACGTCAACGAGGCGGTCCGGCACATCGTGGAGGCCGAGGCGGTGCTCTCCGCCGAGCAGGAGGCGATCCGCGAGGAGGCGGTCGCCCGGGTCGCCGCCGACCAGCAGGCCGCCGCCGAGGCCGCCCCCGGCGGGCCGGCGGAGCAGGGCTGACCGTGGCCAACGTCTGCGTGTTCTGCGCGTCCTCGCGCACCCTCGACGCCCGCTGGCTGGACCTCGCCACCGAGACCGGCGCGGAGCTGGCTCGGCGCGGGCACACCCTGGTCAGCGGCGGCGGGTGCGTGGGGATGATGGGCGCGGTGGCCGACGGGGCGCGGGCCGCCGGCGGCCGCACCCTGGGCGTCATCCCGCAGGCCCTGGTCGACCTGGAGGTCGCCGACCTGGCCTCCGACGAGCTGCTGATCACCGACGGGATGGCCAGCCGCAAGACCCTGATGATCGACAAGTCGGACGCGTTCGTGGCCCTGCCCGGCGGGCTCGGCACCCTGGACGAGCTGTTCGAGGTCTGGACCACCGCCACCCTGGCCATGCACGCCAAGCCCATGGTGCTGGTCGACGCCGACGGCTTCTACCGCCCCCTGTTCGACTGGCTGCGCACGCTGGCCGACCACCACTTCCTCAAACCCGCCGGCCTGGACCTCCTCCTGGTGGCGGAAACGGTCCCGGAAGCCCTCGACCTCCTGGACAGCCGCCTGACCTGACCCGCGTGCCGCCCCGGGCCGCTCTCGGTGATCATGAAGTTATCGCCCTCGATGCCGGCGTGTCGTGACAACAACTTCATGATCGACTCCCAGCAGCAGGCGGGCGGGCGAGCGGGCGGCGGGTTTTCTGGTGTCGTACCGGCGTGGTGGGATGTCGGGGATGCAGGCGTATCGGCTGGTGCGCCGGGCCGGTGACGCGGGGACGGGGGTCTACCGCGACGCCGGGGCGGGGCAGGGGGGTGGTCGGTCCGACGGGCCGGCCGAGGCGGAGCCGCGATCCGGGGGGTCCGCGGGCGATGCCGCGCACCCGCCGTCGCCCCGGACGGATCCGGTGCAGGCCGAAGTCGTCGCGCACGCCGACGGGCCCATGCTGGTCGTCGGCGGCCCCGGCACCGGCAAGACCGCCACCCTGGTCGAGGCGGTCGCCGCCCGGGTGGCCGAGGGCGTCGACCCGGAACACGTCCTGGTGCTCACCTTCGGCCGGCGGGGCGCCACCGAGCTGCGCCACCGGATCGAGGCGCGGATCGCCGGTGACGGTCACCGCGTGGTCCGCGAGCCGCTGGTCCGCACCTTCGCGGCGTACGCCTTCGGGTTGCTCCGCCGGGCCGCCGCCGAGCGCGGCGAACCCTCGCCCCGGCTGCTCACCGGCCCCGAGCAGGACCTCATCATCCGCGAGCTGCTCGACATCGTGGGCGAGGAGCCGGCCGACGACCCGGTCGGCTGGCCGGAGGACCTGCGCCCGGCGCTGCGCACCCGGGCGTTCGCCCAGCAGCTCCGCGACCTGCTGATGCGCGCCGCAGAGCGGGGCGTCGGCCCGGTCGAGCTGGCCCGGCTGGGCGAGAAGCTGGGCCGCGCCGACTGGCCGGCCGCCGCCCGCTTCCTCCGGGAGTACGTGGCCGTCCTCGCCCTGCGCGACGTGAGCAACCGGGGTTCGATCGCCTACGACCCGGCGGAGCTGGTCCGGGCCGCCACCGGCATGCTGCTCGACGACCCGGAGCTGCTGGCCGCCGAGCGCCGCCGGCTCGCCCACGTCTACGTCGACGAGCTGGCCGACACCGACCCCGCACAGCTCGACCTGCTCGCCGTCGTGGCCGGTGGCGGCAAGTCCCTGGTCGCCTTCGCCGACCCGGACTCCTCCACGTACGCCTTCCGCGGCGCCGACCCGGCCGGCGTGACCACCTTCCCGCACCGGTTCCGCACCGCCTCCGGCGCGCCGGCCGCCCAGGTCAGGTTCACCACCTCCTACCGGGCCGGCCCGGAGCTGCTGGCGGCCACCGCCCGGCTGGCCCGCCGGCTGCGCGGCCCGGCGGCGCACCGGCGGCTGCGCCCGCTTCCCGACGCTCCGCCGGCCACCGTGGACGTCCGCACCTTCCGCTCGGCCACCAGCGAGTCCGCCTGGCTGGCCCACGCGCTGCGCGAGGCGCACCTGCTCGACGGGGTGCCCTGGTCCCGGATGGCGGTGCTGGTCCGCTCCACCGGCCGGCAGCTGCCCTCGCTGCGGCGCGCCCTGCACACCGCCGGGGTGCCGACCGTGGTGCACGGCGAGGACCTGCCGCTGCACCTCCAGCCGGGAGTTGCCCCGCTGCTGCTCCTGCTCCGCTGCGCGCTCGACCCCGACCGGCTCGACGAGGAGTCGGCGGTCGCCCTGCTGCACTCGCCGCTCGGCGGCGCGGACCCGCTCGCCGAGCGGCGGCTGCGCCAGGGGCTGCGCGCGCTCGCGCTGGCCGCCGGCGACCGCCGCCCCTCCGGCGAGCTGATCGTGGAGGCGCTGCGCGACCCGGCCGAGCTGGCCGCCGTCGAGCGGCGCTGGGCGGCCCCGGCGCAGACCGTGGCGCACCTGCTGGACACCGCCCGGCAGGCCGCCGCCACGCCCGGCGCGACCGCCGAGGACGTGCTCTGGGCGGTCTGGCGGGAGAGCGGCCTCGCCGAGCGCTGGGCCGGGGCGATCACCCGGGGCCGGGCCGCCACCGGCGAGCACGAGACCGCGCAGCGCTGGCGTGCCGAGGCCGCCGACCGCGACCTCGACGCCGTCATGGTGCTCTTCGACGCGGCGGCGCGGTTCACCGACCGGCTGCCCGGCGCGCGCACCGAGGTCTTCCTCGACCACGTGCTCGGGCAGGAGCTGCCGGCCGACACCCTCGCCGCCAGCGCCGACCGGGGCGAGGCGGTCCGCCTGCTCACCGCGCACGCGGCCAAGGGCCTGGAGTGGGACCTGGTGGCGGTCGCCGGCGTGCAGGAGGGCGTCTGGCCCGACCTGCGGCTGCGCGGCAGCCTGCTCGGCTCGGAGCGGCTGGTCGACGTGCTCGCCGGCCGCGCCGACGGCGCCGGGCTGCGGGCCAGCCTGGTGGGGCAGACCTCGGCACTGCTGGACGAGGAGCGCCGGCTGTTCCACGTCGCCGTCAGCCGGGCCCGGCGGCGGTTGCTGGTCACCGCGGTCGCCTCGGCGGCGGTCGGCGGCGACGACCACGAGGAGCAGCCCAGCCGCTTCCTGCACGAGCTGGCCGCCACCGATCCGCCCGCCGTGGGCGGGGGCGGCACCGTCCCACCCGGCCCGGACCCGGGACCCCGCCCGGACGGCCCGACCAGCGGCGGCCCGACCAGCGGCGGCCCGACCGGCGGCGCCCTGACCGGCGGCGCCCGGACCGGCGGCGGCCCGACGGGCGGCGGCCCGACCGGCGGTGGCGCCGCCTCGACCGGTGCAGCCGGTCGGGGACGGGACCGGCGTGCCGGCGACCGCACCGCCGCGATTCCCGCCACCGTGGCCGGACGACCTGGCGACGGTGCCGCACTGAGCGTGCCGGCGTCGGACGGGCCGGTGCCGGCCGGGGGCGAGGACCCGCAGGACGGGGCGCCCGGCGCGCTGCCGGTCACCCTGCCGCCGCGCGGGCTCACCCTGTCCGCGCTGGTGGCGGAGCTGCGTACCGCGATCACCGACCCGGCGGCGCCGGTCACCCGGCGGCGCGCGGCGGCGGCCGAGCTGGCCCGGCTGGCCGCCGCCGGAGTGCCCGGCGCACACCCGGACGACTGGTGGGGGTTGCGCGGCCTCTCCGACGACCGGCCGCTGGTCGACGAGGGCGAGCCGGTCCGGGTCACGCCGTCGGCCATGGAGAGCGCGTTGCGGTGCAGCCTGCGCTGGCTGCTGGAACGGCACGGCGGCAGCGCCCCGGCCAGCGCCGCGCAGGGGGTCGGCAACCTGGTGCACGCCGCCGCCATGCTGGCCGAGGACGCGAGCGTCGACCGGACCGCCCTGCTGGAGTACGTGGCCGCCCGGTTCGACGCCATCGAGCTGGCCGCCCGCTGGATGGTCGGCCCGGAACGGTCCCGCGCCGAGGCCATGGTGGACAAGCTGCTGCGCTGGCTGGCCGGCAACCCCCGGCGGCTGCTCGCCATCGAGCACGAGTTCGCGGTCCGCCTCGACGACCCGCGCCGGCCGGTCGAGCTGACCGGCCGGGTCGACCGGCTGGAGGTCGACGCGGACGGGCGGCTCGTGGTGATCGACCTGAAGACCGGCAAGTCCACCGCGGTCACCGAGCGGGAGGTGGCCGAGCACCCGCAGCTCGGCGCCTACCAGGCGGCCGTGGAGGCGGGAGCGTTCGCCGAGTTCGGCGAGGAGTCCGGGGGCGCCGCGCTCGTGCAGCTCGGCACCGGCGCGAAGGACGCCAAGGAGCAGTCCCAGGCGGCCGCCGGGGAGGGCCCCGAGGCGGGTTGGGCCACCGCGCTGGTCCGGCGCACCGCCGACACGATGGCCGCCGCCACCTTCGCCGCCGTCGCCAACTCGAAGTGCCGGGTCTGCCCGGTGCGCACGAGCTGCCCGGTCTCCGGGCAGGGCCGCCAGGTCGTCGAGCCCCCCGCGGAGCACACATGACGACCCAGCCGACGCTTTTCGGCACCACCGCCACCCCGACGCCCCGGAGCGCCGACGCGGGCCCCCGCTACACCCCGGTCGAGCTGGCCCGGCTGCTCCGGCTGCCGGCGCCCACCCGGGAACAGGCGGCGATCATCGCCGCGCCCGTGGAGCCGCTGCTGGTCGTCGCGGGCGCCGGCTCGGGCAAGACCGAGACGATGGCCGCCCGGGTAGTCTGGCTGGTCGCCAACTCCTACGTCCGCCCCGAACAGATCCTCGGCCTCACCTTCACCCGCAAGGCCGCCGGCGAGCTGGCGCACCGGGTACGCACCCGGCTCGACCAGCTGATCCGCCGGCTCGGCCGGCAGGGCCGGGACCCGCACGAGGACCCTCTGGCGGGCGAGCCGACCGTCTCCACCTACCACTCGTACGCGGGCCGGATCGTCACCGAGCACGGGCTCCGGGCCGGCTACGAGCCGACCACCCGCCTGCTCACCGAGGCGTCCCGCTGGCAGCTCGTCGACCTGCTGGTACGCAACTACGACGGCGACATGTCCGAGGTGGACCGGATGCCGTCGACCATCACCGACGCGGTCCTCGCCCTGGCCGGGGAGCTGGACGAGCACCTGGTCGACCCGGACGAGCTGGCCGCCTGGACCGGCCGGTTCTTCGCCGCGGTGCAGTCCCGCCCGGGGCGGGTCTACGCCGACGTGCGTAAGGCCCTCCAGCTCCAGCAGACCCGGCTGAAGCTGCTGCCGCTGGTCCGCGCGTACGCCCGGCGCAAGGACGACTTCGAGGCGATGGACTTCGCCGACCAGTTGGCCCGGGCCGCGCGGGTGGCCCGCGACCACCCCGGCGTGGGGGTGATCGAGCGGGACCGGTTCCGGGTGGTGCTGCTCGACGAGTACCAGGACACCAGCCACGCCCAGGTGGTGCTGCTCAACGCGCTGTTCGGCGGCGGCCACCCGGTGACCGCGGTGGGCGACCCCTGCCAGTCCATCTACGGCTGGCGCGGCGCCAGCGCCGGCACGCTGGACCGGTTCCCCACCGAGTTCGCCCCCACCGACGGCGCCCCCGCCGAGGTGCTCAGCCTCACCACGAGCTGGCGCAACCGTCCCGAGATCCTCGGCGTCGCCAACGCGCTGTCGGTGCCGCTGCGGGCGGCCGGCGCCCGGGTGCCGGAGCTGCACGCCGCGCTCAGCGTCCGCGACCCGATCCCGCACCGCAGCCCCGGCGGGCGGGCCGCCGGCACCGTGCACTGCGCGTTGCTGGAGACGTACGCCGACGAGGCCGACTGGATCGCCGACAGCGTGCTGGCCGCCTGGCGCGGCGCGGCCGGGATGCCGGACGCGCTGCCCGAGCACATCCCGGCGCACCGGCGCCCCACCACCGCCGTGCTGGTCCGGCTGCGCAGCCAGATCCCGGCCGTCGAGGCGGCGCTGCGCGCCCGCGGGCTGCCCGTCGACGTGGTCGGCCTGGGCGGGCTGCTGGACACCCCCGAGATCCGGGACGTGGTCTGCACGCTGCGGGTGCTCGCCGACCCGACCGACGGGGCGGCGCTGCTGCGGCTGCTCACCGGCGCCCGCTGGCGGATCGGGCCGCGCGACCTGGTCGCCCTGCACCGGCGGGCCCGGGCCATCGCGCGGGCCCGCCGGGAGGTGACCGGCGACGACGGGCCGGAGATCACCGTGGACGCGCTGGACGAGGCCACCCTCGTCGAGGCGCTGGCCGACCTGGGGCCGGCGCAGGCGTACTCGGCGGAGGGGTTCGCGCGGCTGCGGTCGTACGGCATGGAGCTGGCGCTGCTGCGCTACCGGCTGGACCAGTCGCTGCCGGAGCTGATCGCGGACATCGAGCGGACCATCGGCCTGGACGTGGAGGTGGCGGTCCGGGCCGGCCGGGACGGCGCCGGCGACGCGGGCCTGGCCCGTGCCCACCTGGACGCGCTCGGCGACGTGGCGGCCCGGTTCAGCGGTGAGACGCCCGGCGCCACCCTCGCCGGGTTCCTCGCCTACCTGGCCGCCGCCGAGGACGAGGAGCGCGGCCTCACCCCGGGTGAGGTCGAGGTGGTGGAAGGCGCCGTGCAGATCCTCACCGCGCACGCCGCCAAGGGCCTGGAGTGGGACGTGGTGTCGGTGGCCGGGCTCACCCGGGGCGTCTGGCCGGGGCCGGTGCGCAACTCCGATCACTGGCTGGGCGGGCTCGGCGTGCTGCCGTTCCCGCTGCGCGGCGACGCGGACGGGCTGCCCGAGCTGGGCCTTGACGGGGCGGAGGACCAGCGCGGGGTGGCCCGGGCGGTGGAGGACTTCACCGACGCCTGGCGGGCGCACGACGAGCGGGAGGAGCGCCGGCTGGCGTACGTGGCGGTGACCCGTCCCCGCCGGCTGCTGCTCTGCTCCGGCTACTGGTGGGGGGAGGGGACGAAGAGGTTCCGCGGCCCCTCGGTCTTCCTCCGCGAGGTGCACGACGCCTGCCTGGCCGGCGCGCACGGCCACCTGGTCGACGCCTGGGCGCCCGAGCCGGCCGGTGACGCGGTCAACCCGACCACGGAGACGGTGCTGCGGGCGGAGTGGCCGGCCGACCCGCTCGGCGCCCGCCGTCCGGCGCTGGCCGAGGCGGCCGCCCTGGTCCGCCGCTGCCTGGCCGACCCCGAGGCGGCCCGCCGCGAGGAGGCCCTGCTGGCGGCGGCCCCGGCGCCCGCGCCAGCACCAGCCGAGGACGCCGGCACTCCGGCGCCCGCGGAGGACGCCGACACCTCGGCGCCCGCGGCGGACGCCGGCACCGCGGCGGACGCCGGCACCTCGGCGCTCGCCGAGGCCGCCGGCACTCCGGCGCCCGTCGAGGATGCCGAGGTGGCCCGCTGGCGGCGGGAGGCGGACCTGCTCCTCGCCGAACGGGCCGAGCTGGCCCGGCGGGCCGAGGCGGTCGAGGTGGAGCTGCCCAGGCACCTGTCGGTGACGCAGCTCGTGGCGTTGCGCCGTGACCCGGAGGCCCTGGCCCGGACGCTGCGCCGGCCGATGCCCACCGAGCCCAACCCGTACGCCCGGCGGGGCACCGCCTTCCACACCTGGCTGGAGCAGCGCTTCGGCGCCGACCGGCTGCTCGATGTGGACGAGCTGCCCGGCGCGGCCGACGAGGACGCCGCCCCGGACGACGCGCTCACCGAACTCCAGGAGCGCTTCCTGGCCAGTGAGTGGGCCGACCGGGTGCCGGTGGAGGTGGAGGTGCCCTTCGCCACAGTGATCGCCGGCGTGGTGGTCCGGGGCCGGATGGACGCCGTCTTCGCCCGCCCCGGCGGCCGCTACGACGTGGTGGACTGGAAGACCGGCCGGCAGCCCGGCGGGCGGGAGGCCGAGGCGGCGGCCGTGCAGCTCGCCGTCTACCGGCTGGCCTGGGCGGAGCTGGCCGGGGTGCCGGTCGAGCGGGTCGGCGCCGCCTTCCACTACGTCCGGGACGGCGTGACCGTGCGCCCCGCCGACCTGCTCGACGCCGCCGGGCTGACCGCGCTCGTCGCCGCCGTGCCGGAATTTCCGACAGAGGGCGCGGCGTTGCGGAGATCGTGGTAGGTTAGGCGCGTTGCAGTTTTGGTTTCCAGAGACTCTGTGTGCGCCTGGCGGATTGTGGCCCCAGGCGCTCTTTGTTGTGTCCGGAGTTCTCCGGGCGGGGCGACCAGCAGCGACAGGCATGCCGCGCACCACGCGTGGTGTGCTCCTCTTCGGTCCGCAACAGGTGCGGGTCCGAACGTTCCGTCAAGGAGACGAAACACATGGCAATTGGCACCGTCAAGTGGTTCAACGCTGACAAGGGCTTCGGCTTCATCACCCCCGACGACGGCGGCGCCGACGTCTTCGCCCACTTCTCGGCGATCCAGACCTCCGGCTACCGGAGCCTGGACGAGAACCAGCGGGTCGAGTTCGAGGTGACCCAGGGCCAGAAGGGCCCGCAGGCGGAGAACATCCGTCCGCTCTGATCTTCGGATCAATCCGTAACACCCATCGCGCCCCCCGGGCGCGGTGACGGGCCGGTCCGCCGCGCAGCCCACCCGCTCTGCGGGAGGTGGCGTGCTGCGGCGGGCCGGCCCGTACCTTTCGGTTCGTGCTTGTGACCACCGGTGACGCCGGTGACGCGCCGCCCCGCGGCGCCCTTCCTCGACACGTGCCGCGTCGAGGAAGGCTTTCCGCATGACCATGACCGTCCCCACCTTCGCCGCCACCGGCCTGGCCCCGGCGCTGGTCACCGAACTGACCGCGCAGGGCATCACCGAGCCGTTCCCGATCCAGGCGGCGACCCTGCCGGACTCGCTGGCCGGCCGTGACGTGCTCGGCCGCGGGCGCACAGGCTCGGGCAAGACGCTCGCCTTCGGGCTGCCGCTGCTGCACCGCACGGCCGGCCACCGCGCCCGCCCCGGTCGCCCGCTGGCGCTCGTGCTGGTGCCCACCCGCGAGCTGGCCCAGCAGGTCACCGCGGCGCTCACCCCGTACGCCCGGGCGCTCGGGCTGCGCTGCGCCACCGTGGTCGGCGGGCTGTCCCTCCAGCGGCAGGCGGACGCGCTGCGCGCCGGCGCCGAGGTGCTGGTGGCCACCCCGGGCCGACTGCATGACCTGATCGACCGGCGTGACGCCCGGCTCGACCAGGTGGCCGTCACCGTGCTCGACGAGGCCGACCAGATGGCCGACATGGGCTTCCTGCCGCAGGTCACGAAGCTGCTGGAACAGGTCGCCCCGAACGGCCAGCGGATGCTCTTCTCGGCCACCCTGGACGGCGGCGTGGACAAGCTGGTCCGCCGCTTCCTGAGCAACCCGGTGTCGCACTCCGTCGACCCGGGCACCGCCACGGTGACCGCGATGACCCACCACGTGCTGCACGTCGACGCCGAGGACAAGCCGGGCGCACTCGCCCACATCGCCGCCCGCGAGGGACGCACCATCCTGTTCATGGCGACCAAGCACCGCGCCGACCGGGTCGCCCGTCAACTGCTCGCCAAGGGCGTACGCGCCGCCGCGCTGCACGGCGGCAAGACCCAGCCGCAGCGCACCCGGATCCTGGAGCAGTTCCGCACCGGCCAGGTCACCGCCCTGGTGGCCACGGACGTGGCGGCCCGGGGCATCCACGTCGACGGGCTGGACATGGTGGTCAACGCCGACCCGCCCACCGAGGCGAAGGACTACCTGCACCGGGGCGGTCGGACCGCCCGGGCGGGGGAGTCCGGCACCGTGGTCACCCTGGTCCTGCCGGAGCAGCGCCGGGACGTCTCCCGGCTGATGACCGTGGCCGGCATCACCCCGCAGACCGCCCGGGTACGCCCCGGCGACGAGGAACTGGCCCGGGTCACCGGCGCCCGCCAGCCCACCGGCGTCCCCGTCACCCTCGCCGCGCCGCCCGCGCCCCACCCGGCGCAGGCCTCGCGGCCGGCCCGGTCCCGCCGCCCGCGGCGCCGCTGATCCGCCGCCCCCGGCTCGGCGAGGTGGCGTCGTCCGGCCCACCGGACACCGCCACCTCGCGAAGCTGAGGCCGGGCCGCGTCGCACCCGCGGCCCGATCCCGGCCGGTTCGGTCAGGACGCCGCCGCGCGGTCCGCCAGCAGGTCGGCGAGGGTGGTCCGGTCGACCACCAGGGCGATGGCGCCGTCCACCGCGAGCCAGACGTCCCGCAGGCCGGCGGCCACCCCGTGGTAGCCGGCCCGGTCGGCGGGCATGCCCCGCACGCTGGTCAGCGCGCCGCCGACCGCCCGTAGCACGTCGCCCACGCTGATCTCGGCGGGCGGGCGGGTGAGCGCGTACCCGCCCTCGGTGCCGCGGTGGCTGTGCAGCAGCCCGGCCCGCCGCAGGTCGAGCAGGATGCCCTGGAGGAAGCTGAGCGGGATGCCCTGGCGCTCGGCCAGGCTCGCCGCCTTGACCAGCTCGCCGCCACCGAGCCCACCGTCGCCGGTGGACCCGGCGTTGTCGGCGACGGCGAGCATGGCCCGGAGCGCGTAGTCGGCGCGCGCGGAGACGTACACGGCGTCAGTTGCCGGCCTGGTCCAGCACGCCCCACCGGCGGCGGATCGCCTTGTCGGCGGCACCGAACGCGGCGTCCACCGCGATGCCCACCACCAGGATGACGATCATGATGGCCATCAGCCGGGTGGCCTCGCTCAGCTCCCGGGCGTAGGTGAGCTGCGCGCCGATCGACGTGCGGGTGGCGATGACCACCAGCAGCTCGCCGGCCATGAGGCTGCGCCAGGCGAACGCCCAGCCCTGCTTGAGCCCCGCCACGATGGCGGGCAGCGCGGCCGGCGCGATCACGTACCGGTAGAGGTTCAGCCCCCGGGCGCCGAGGTTGCGGCCGGCCCGGACCAGCAGCGGCGGCACGTAGTCGACGCCGTGGATGACGCCGTTGGCGACCGACGGCGCCGCCCCGAGCACCACCACGAAGAAGATGGCCTGCTCGCTGAGCTGGAAGAGCAGGATCGCGAGGGGGAACCAGGCGATCGACGGCATGGTCTGCAACGCGGTGATCATCGAGCCGAGCGCGGCGCGGAGCACCTTCACCCGGGCCACGGCCAGGCCGAGCAGCAGCCCGACGGCGACCGCGGCGGCGAAGCCCACGGCGGCCCGGCGCGCGGTGGTGGCCAGACCCTCCCAGAGCGCCGAGCTGAGCGCGTAGTGGCCGAGGTCCGCGAAGACCGGCGCCGGGCCGGGAAGTGCCCACGGGTCCTTCCAGCCGCTCCACACCACGGCCTGCCAGAGGGCGATGGCCAGGGCCAGCGCGGCCAGTTTTGGCCAGGTGGCCGACCAGAGCCGGCGCAGCCGGGACGGCGCCTTTTCCCGCCCGGCGATCTCCAGGGCGTCGAGGCCGGAGATCTCCGCGTCGGTGCGCGGCGCCCCGGCGAGGGTGTCACTGGCCATGGCGGCCCACCTCCGTACGCAGCCGGTCGGTGACCTCGGCGGCGATGGCCGCGATCTCCGGCGAGTCGATCCGCCGGGGTCGCGGCACGTCGACCTCGGTGGAGTAGATGATCCGGCCGGGCCGGCTGGACAGCAGGATGATTCGGTCGGCGAGCCGGGCCGCCTCGCGGACGTTGTGGGTCACGAAGAGCACGGTGAGCTTCCGCTCGGACCAGATCCGTTCCAGCTCGTCGTGCAGGATGTCCCGGGTCATCGCGTCGAGCGCGCCGAACGGCTCGTCCATCAGCAGCACCGGGGTGTCCAGGGCGAGGGTGCGGGCCAGCGCGACCCGCTGCCGCATGCCGCCGGAGAGCTGGTGCGGGCGCTTGCGGCCGAAGTCGGACAGGTGGACGGTGCGCAGCAGCTCGGCGACCCGGGCCTTGCGCTCGTCCCGGGGCAGCCCGCGCAGCTTGAGCGGCACCTCGACGTTGGCGTCGACGGTGAGCCACGGGAAGAGCGCCGGCTCCTGGAACATCAGGCCCGGGTTCACTCCCTCGCCCAGCTCGATCCGGCCGCCGCTGGCGCGGTCCAGGCCGGCGACCAGGTTGAGCAGTGTGCTCTTGCCACAGCCGGACGCGCCGACCAGGCAGACGAACTCGCCGGGGGCGACGTCCAGCGACACCCCGTCCAGCGCCAGGACGGCCTGCTCGCCCTGGCCGTACACCTTGGTCACGCCGCGCAGCGCGACCGAGCCGGTCGCGCTGCGCGGAGCCGTCGTCGTCGACGTCACGGCTGGACGACCTCGGTCTTGCCCTGGGCCTTGAGCACCTCGTTGAGGTACTTCAGGTCGTAGAGGCCGTTCAGGTCGACCGGCTGGGTCAGCCCGACGGCGACGGCGTGGTCCAGGCCGGTCTTCAGCGAGGACGGGATCGGGTCGTTGGTGAACTCCAGCGTCGGCCAGGCCTGCTTGATCAGCTTGAGGTCCAGCGGCTTGCCGGTGATCTTGCCGATGTGGTCGGAGATGGCCTGCTGGGCCTCGTCCGGCTTGCTGTTGACGAACTCGTTCGCCGCGACCTGCCCCTCGACCAGCTTCTTCACCACGTCCGGGTGCGCCTTGAGGAACTTGGTGCTGACCAGCAGGTTGGTGATGACGAACTTCTTGTCCGGCCAGAGGTCGCGCTCGTCGACCAGCACCTTGCCGCCCGCGTTGACCAGCCGGGAGACGAAGGGCTCGGGCACCCACGCGCCGTCGATGGCGCCACTGGCGAACGTCTCGATGGTCTGCGCGTTCTCCTGGGGGACCACCTTGACGTCGCCGCCGCCCTCCTTGGTGGTCTGCAGGCCCTTCTCCTTGAGCCAGTAGCGCAACGCGACGTCCTGGGTGTTGCCGAGCTGCGGGGTGGCGATCTTCTTGCCGCGCAGCTGCTCCGCCGAGGTGATCTCCGGCTTCACCACGAGCGCGACGCCGCCGGACGCGGCGCCGGACACCACCCGGACCGCCTCGCCCTTGGACTTGGAGAAGGCGTTCACGGTCGGGTTCGGACCGATGTAGGTGGCGTCGAGCGCGCCGGAGAAGACCGCCTCGATGGCCGCGGGTCCGGCGTTGAAGGTCTTGGTCTCCAGCGTGACGTCGCCGCCCAGCTTCTCCTTGAAGATGCCCTTCTCCACGCCCACCACGGCGGGCGCGTGGGTGATGTTCGGGAAGTAGCCCAGGCGCAGGGTGACCGGACCGGAGCCGCCGGCCGCGTCGTCGCTGTCGTCGCCGCAGGCCGCGGTGGCGCCCAGGGTGGCCGCGCCGACCACGGCGAGGGTGGCCAGGGTGACCAGGCGGCGGAAGGGGAGCCGTCTCATCGTGTATCCAATCCGCAGTATTCCTACTTAGTTGGTAGGAAGACTGGGGCAGGCCGTGGGCGGCGTCAAGACCCGTCCGCGATCCGGGACGCGCGACCTGGGGATTCTCGGTAATTCCCACCTGTTCGGTGGAGATGGCCAGACCGGTCGGCCCCCGGCCGACACCGCCGTCCGGTGGGCCCGCCCACACCGCCGGTGCGGGCGCTGCCGACGCGTTAGGGTCGATCACGTGCCGACGCGGAGAGCGAGAATTCCAGCGACGAAATACCCGGTCGAGCGGTTCACCCTCGACAACGGCCTGCGGGTGGTGCTCACCCCCGACCGCAGCGCCCCGGTCATCGGGGTGGCGGTGGTCTACGACGTCGGCATCCGCTCCGAACCGGAGGGCCGCACCGGCTTCGCGCACCTCTTCGAGCACCTGATGTTCCAGGGCTCCGAGAACCTCGAGAAGCTGGCCCACTTCCGGCACGTCCAGGGCGCCGGCGGCACCTTCAACGGCTCCACCCACCTGGACTACACCGACTACTACGAGACCCTGCCCAGCAACGCGCTGGAGCGGGCGCTCTTCCTGGAGGCCGACCGGATGCGCGGCCCCCGGCTGACCGAGGAGAACCTGCGCAACCAGGTCGACGTGGTCAAGGAGGAGATCCGGGTCAACGTGCTCAACCGGCCGTACGGCGGGTTCCCCTGGCTCACCCTGCCACCGGTCATGTTCGACACCTTCCCCAACGCGCACGACGGCTACGGCTCCTTCGACGACCTGGAGTCGGCCACCGTCGGCGACGCGGCCGACTTCTTCCGCCGCTACTACGCCAGCGGCAACGCCGTCCTGGCCGTGAGCGGGGACGTCGACGTGGCCGAGGCGACCGCGCTCATCGAGCGACACTTCGGCGACGTGCCGGCCCGCCCCGCCCCGGAGCGGCCCGACTTCACCGAGCCCGACCTCACCGCGGAGCGGCGCACCTCGTACACCGACAAACTGGCCCCGCTGCCGGCCGTGGCCGGCGCCTGGCGGGTGCCCGACCCGGTGACCGACTTCGCCGGCTACCTGCCGTACGTGGTGCTGGCCGAGGTGCTCACCGACGGCGACGCCTCCCGGCTGGTCGAGCGGCTGGTCCAGCGGGACCGCTCGGTCACCAGCCTCGGCGGCTACCTCGGCTTCATGGGTGACCCGTTCGACGTGCGCGACCCCACCGCGCTGCTGCTCCAGGCGCACCTGCCGCCCGGCGGCGACGTGGACAAGGTGCTGCGCACCGTCGACGAGGAACTGGACCGGCTGGCCACCGACGGGCTGACCGAGGGGGAGCTGGCCCGGACCCAGGCGCGGATGGCCACCCACCTGCTGCGGGACACCGACGCGGTGCTCGGCCGGGCGCTCGGGATGGCCGTCCTGGAACAGCAGCGCGGCGAGCCGGGCCTCATCAACGAGCTGCCCCGCCTGGTCGGCGAGGTGACCGACGAGCAGGTCCGCGCCGCCGCCGCCACCCTGCGGCCGGAGCGCCGCGCGTCCATCGAGGTCATCGCCGGCGGTGCCCGGTGAGCGCGAGGAGTGAGTCGGGGTTGCGAGCCCCGCAGTCGCGAACGGAAGAGGGCCCGGTGAGCGCGAGGAGTGAGCCGGGGTTGCGAGCCCCGCAGTCGCGAACGGAAGAAGGCCCGGTGAGCGCGAGGAGTGAGCCGGGGTTGCGAGCCCCGCAGTCGCGAACGGAGAAAGCTCAGTGACGGCAACCGTGGAGACGGGCACCCGGTCGCTGCCGGCGCTCGGCCCCAACCGCAGGCTCAAGCTTCCGCAGCAGGCCGAGCGCACGCTCGGCAACGGCCTCACCGTGATCGCGGTGCGCCGCAGCGCGATCCCGCTGGTCGAGGTGCGGCTCTGGATGCCGTTCGGGCGTACCCACCTGGCCCGCGGCGGGATGCTCGCGCAGACCCTGCTCTCCGGCACGGAGACCTACACGGCGACCCAGCTCGCCGCGGAGTTGCAGAAGGTCGGCGGCGGCCTCTCCGCCGGCGTCGACCCGGACCGGCTCATGCTCTCCGGTGCGGGCCTGGTCACCGGGCTGGACCGGATGCTGGAGCTGCTCGCCGAGGTGCTCACCGGGGCCACCTACCCGGCCGACTGGGTGGAGACCGAGCGGGACCGGCTGGTCGACCGGATCCAGGTCGCCCAGAGCCAGCCCGCCCACCTGGCCCGCACCGCGCTGCTCAAGCGGATCTACGGCCGGCACCCGTACGCGGTGCAGACCCCCGAGCCGGACCAGGTGCGCGCGGTGAAGCCCCCGGTGCTGCGGCGGCTGCACGCCGAGCGGGTGCACCCGGCCGGCGCGGTGCTGGTGCTGGTCGGCGACGTGCAGCCGGAGAAGGCGCTGGACGCCGCCGAGCGGGCGCTCTCCGGCTGGAAGGGGGAGGGACAGGCGGCCGAGCTGCCGCCCGCGCCGCCGCTGGAGCCCGGTCCGGTGCTGCTGGTCGACCGGCCCGGCTCGGTGCAGTCCTCGCTGCGGATCGCCCTGCCCGCGGTGCCCCGCACCCACCCGGACCACGCCGCGCTGCAACTGGCCAACCTGCTCTTCGGCGGCTACTTCTCCTCCCGCTGGGTGGAGAACATCCGCGAGGACAAGGGCTACACGTACGGGCCGCACTCGCTGGTCGAGCACTCGGTGGCCGGGTCGGTGCTGGTCGCCGCCGCCGAGGTGGCCACGGAGGTGACCGCGCCCGCCCTGCTGGAGACCATGTACGAGCTGGGCCGGCTGGCCGCCCTGCCGCCCAAGCCGGACGAGTTGGAGCAGGCCCGCCAGTACGCCCTCGGCACGCTCCAGCTCGGCATGTCCACGCAGGCGGGGCTGGCCTCGCTGACCAGCGCGTACGCCGGCAACGGGCTGCGCCTGGACTTCCTCGCCGAGCACGCCGCCCGGCTGGCCGCGGCGACCGTGGACGACGTGGCCGCGGCGGCGGCCCGCTACCTCGCGCCGGCGCAGGCGGTCACCGTGGTGCTCGGCGACGCCGAGCGGGTCGCCGACGGCCTGGCCGCGCTCGCCCCGGTCCGCACGGAGTCCACATGACCGGCGAGGCCGCCCCACCGCTGGCCCGGACCGCGCTGGACCGGGCGGCGCACCGGCGGACCGACCCGGGCTGGCTCGCCGAGGCCTGGGAGCAGGCGCGGGTGCTCGTGCTGGACTCGGCCGACGAGGGTCGCGCGCTGGTTCGCGGCGCGACGGCCCCGCCGGAGCTGGTGCTGGTCGGCTCCGGCGAGCTGCCCGAGGTGCCCCGGTCGGTGCCGATGTTCCTCGGCGTCGAGCCGGACGGCGTGCCGGTCTTCGCGGTGGACGGGCCGCTGCCCGAGCTGGCCGGCACCCGCCGGGTGAACCTGCGCGAGGTCGGCCACCTGCTGACCGACCGCGACGCCGGGATCTTCACCACCGCGCTGGCGCTGCTCAA
Source organism: Micromonospora sp. NPDC005707 (assembly GCF_040631005.1). NCBI lineage: Bacteria > Bacillati > Actinomycetota > Actinomycetes > Micromonosporales > Micromonosporaceae > Micromonospora > Micromonospora sp. NPDC005707. The sequence continues at coordinate 144,448 of NZ_JBEXYR010000002.1, read as the reverse complement.
CTGGCACGTCCGGCACGGCTATTCCTCGTCCAGCGGCCAGCCGACCGAGGTGGACGAGGCCGGCTGGTCCCGCGTCGACCCGGCCGGCGGCCGGATCTGGCCGCGCACCGACCCGGCGATGATCGTGCTGGTGCACGACGGCGTGGACGGCCCGGACGGGCGCTGCCTGCTGGGCAACAACGCCACCTGGCCGAGCACCCCGGGTGAGCGCCGCTACTCCTGCCTGGCCGGCTACGTGGAGCCGGGGGAGTCGGCCGAGGCCGCCGTGCTGCGCGAGGTCCGCGAGGAGGTCGGCGTCGCGGTCGAGGAGATCGGGTACGCCGGCAGCCAGTCCTGGCCGTTCCCCGGCTCGCTGATGCTCGGCTTCCTGGCCCGCGCCGACGCCGACGCGCCGATCCGGGTGGACCCGGCCGAGATCGCCCACGCCCGCTGGTTCGCCCGGCGGGAGATCGGCGCCGCACTGGCCGGTCAGCCGGTCCGGGTGGAGGGCGGCGACCGCCTGCTGCTCCCGCCACCGTCGTCGATCGCCCTCTTCCTGGTCCACCGCTGGCTCGACGGCCACTGCTGACCCGGCGATCCGCCGGCCGGCGGACCCAGCGGGCCGGACGCGGTCCGGGGCGCACGAAGGCGCGGAGGCGCGGAGGCGTGGTCTGCTGGCCGTTGGGGGACACCGTTGGACGCGGTCCCGGCCCGGACCGTCGTTGCCGCGGCGGTCACGGGCCGGGAACACGGGCCGTCGTGACCGGTAAGGCGTGGAACGCGGCGGGGGAGCCGGTCCGGTCGCGACGGACGTCAGTGGCGGGTCAAGCACCGCCCCAGTGGTAGGGGTGGCCCGGGTGCAGTTCCTCGATGGGCAGCACCTTGACCCGGTGCCGGCCGGCGCGGACGGCTCCCACGGTGGACAGCGCACGGGCGAGCAGCAGGGCGGCGTCCCGGTCCTCGGCGTGGACGACCTGGCGGCGCGGTTCCGGCGCGCTGGTCTCGTCCCGCAGCCGACCTCCGCCGGCCCAGGCGGCGGCGATGTCGGTGTCGGCGGCGGTACGGATCTCGGTGCGGACGATCAGGAACCGCATGGTGGCCCCCGGTGCGGACGGACGGATGCAGACTGCAACTTCCACGTCACTCTTGCGTCATGTTACGCCCGTGCGTCGTCCCAGCAAGTGAAACCCGCCTATCGTTCGCGGCGTCGACCGATCGGGTGACCCGAGGTCGGCACGTTGTCGGGGACGGACACGCAAGGGGCCGCCGGCGCTGCGCCGACGGCCCCCGGAAGCTCGCCGGATCAGTTCAGGTCGAACTGGCCGTTCTTCGCGCCGGCGATGAAGCCGAGCCAGCCGGCCCGGTTGAACAGCAGCACCGGACCACGCGGGTCCTTGCTGTCCCGCAGGGCCACCGCCTCCGGTCCGGTGCGCAGCGGTGCGACCTCCACGCAGTTCGAGGTCTGGCTGCGGGTGCTCTTGCGCCAGGCGGCGCCGGCGAGCTGCTCGGACGAGTTGTTGCGGATCTCGTTCATGGTTCTGCTCCTGGTCTGGAGTGCTCCGATGGGGACGAGTGACGCCGCAGGCCGGACCGTCCCCGTGGATCACCGGTCCGTCGTCAGGCGCCCCGAGTCGCGGCGGCGCTGGGTCGGCGCCGTTGCCGGCCCGAGCGCCACTGTGGACTCGACTGCCGTGCCGGTCAGCCGTCCCGTCGCCTCGATCAGCCAGGAGAGGGTGTCCGATGCGGAGAGTGCCGCCGAGCTCAGCCACTCGAACACCACTTTATAGCGATTTAGGGTGTTTGCCTCGGTCGACATGACGTCGGTGAACCCACCTTCGATGGCCAGCGTCTCCGGATCGAGCGGATCGGCGAACCGGTAGACCGAGAAGGCGGTCGGCGGGAGGTACCAGTCACCCACCCGGGTGTCCCGCAGCAGCAGGCGCAGCGTCACGTTGGGCAGCAGGGCCAGCTCGCAGAGGTGGACGATCTGCTCATGCAGCACCTCGGGCGGGCCGGCCCGGCGGCCGAGCGCCGCCTCCTCCAGCACGGCCGTGTAGCGCGGCGCGTCGGGGGAGCGGGTCAGCAGCGACTGGCGGGCCTGCCGGGCGCGTACCTCGGTCTCCGGGTCCTCGGTCTCCGGGTCGCCGGCCTCCTCGGCCACCTGGGCCGCGGACAAGATGCGGTGCCGGGCGTACCCCGGGGTCTGCAACAGCCCCGGCACCAGGACCGGGTTGTACTCGGAGATCTCCGCGCAGCCCGCCTCCAGCTCGGCGAAGCCGCGCTGCTGCTGGGTCATCACCGGGAAGTTGCGCAGCCAGCCGCGCATGTCGCCGGCGTCCTGGGTGATGCCCAGCAACTCCTCGCGCAGCTCATCCTGCGCGCCGTAGAGGGTCAACAGGACGCCCACGTCGTCCGGGTCGGGACGGCTGCGGCCGTTCTCCAGGCGGGACAGCTTGGACGCGGAGGCCCAGCCGATCCGCTCGATGACCTGGTCGCCGGTGAGGCCGGCCTGTTCACGGAGTCGGCGCAGCTCGATGCCGAGCCTGCGACGGCGCAGGATCGGGCCTGGTGCGGCAGGAGGCACGGTGTCCTCTTTCCCGTCGACCGTCGCAGGACGCGACGGTAACTGTATGAAATTCGCCCCCCACGGTCAGTATGGACGGCGCGACCGGTGTCGGAGGGTCCGGCGGGGGCGTGTCACGCGACAAAAACCCGGAGGGAACCCGATGCGCACCGTCCTGCGCCGCCGCGACTTCCGCCTGCTCTTCGTCGCGCTGCTGGCGAGCATGGCGGCCGAGTCGATCCTGCTGCTGGCCCTGGCCGTCTGGGTCAAGGACCTGACCGGGTCGGACGGCATGGCCGGGGCGACCATCTTCGCGGTGATCGCCCCGATGGTGCTGGCGCCGCTGGTCGGGTGGGTGGTCGACCGGTGCCGCCGCCGGCCGTTCTTCGTGGCCGCGAACCTCGGCACGGCCGTGCTGCTCTGCCCGCTCTTCGCGGTCCACGGCCGCGCCGACGTCTGGGTGATCTACGTGGTGGCGGGGCTCTACGGGCTGTCGTACATCACCCTGAGCGCGGTGCTCAGCGGGCTCATCCGGCACCTGGTGCCGAGCGACCTGCTGGCCGACGCCAACGGGGTGCTGCAGACCGTCCGGCAGGGGCTGCGGCTGGTCGGCCCGCTGGCCGGGGCCGGGCTCTACGCCGCGGTCGGCGGCTGGCTGCTGGTCGCCCTGGCCATGGCCGGCTTCGTCACGGCCGCCGCGGTCGTCGGCGTGCTCCCGGTCACCGAGACCACCCCGGCCGGGTCCGCGCCCCGCTGGCCGGCGGGGCTGGGCGCGGGGCTGCGGCACCTGGCCGGCGACTCCGCGCTGCGCCGGGCCCTGCTCGGGTACGGGCTGGGCTCGCTCATGATGGGCTTCACCGAGTCGCTGATCTTCGCGTACGTCGACCTGGGGCTGGGCCGGGACGCCGCGTTCGTCGGTGTGCTGGTCACCGTGCAGGGGGTCGGCGGGCTGGTCGGCGGGCTCGTCTCGGCCGCCGTGGTGCGCCGGGCCGGTGAGGTGGGGGCGCTCGCCGCCGGGGTGACCTTCTTCGGGCCGGCCGCGCTGGCGCTCGCGTACCCCGGGCTCTGGCTCGGTGTGGTGGCGCTGCTGCTGGCCGGGGTCTCCCTGCCGCTGACCATGGTCGGGCTGAACACGCTGATCCAGCGGCGGACCCCGCCGGGGCTGCTCGGTCGGGTCGCCGCCGCCGCGGAGGCGCTGGTCAGCGGCCCCCAGGCGGTCTCCATCGGCGCGGGCGCGCTGCTCGTGGGCGTCTTCGACTACCGCCTGCTCTTCGCCCTGGTCGGGGTGACCACCACGGCCGCCGGCCTCTACCTCTGGCGTGGCCGCCGGCTCACCGCGCCCCGGCCCGTCCTGGTCCACGTCCCGGCCCCCCGCCGCCCGCTCGACCACGAGGTGCTCGCGGCGACGCGCCGGCGTCGGGCGCCCTGAGACGCGACAGCGGCCGCCCCGGGTCGGGGCGGCCGCTGGTCAGAGCGTGCGGACCGGGTCAGCCGGCGATGCTGGTCAGGTGCTGCTTGACCTGGGTGATCGAGGGGTTGGTCAGGGCGGTGCCGTCGTCGAACCGCAGCGTCGGGACGGTCTGGTTGCCGCCGTTGACGCTCATCACGAACTCCGCGGCCTTCGTGTCCTGCTCGATGTCGACCACCTCGTACGCGATGCCCTCCCGGTCGAGCTGCGACTTCAGCCGGTGGCAGTAGCCGCACCACGGGGTGGAATACATCGTCAACATGGTCAGGTCCTCCAAGGGGTGACTCGCGCCCGGTCCGATCAGGCCAGGCTAATCGCTGCAACATCGCCGGAGGCTGGAATGATTCCTGGCTGTGGTGGTTCACTCAGCGGCGGAACGGGTGCTGGCCGGCCTCGACCCGGAGCAGCGGTCCGCGGTGACCGCCCCGGCCGGCCCGGTGTGCATCCTCGCCGGCGCCGGGACCGGCAAGACCCGGGCGGTGACCTCCCGGATCGCGCACCGGGCGCTCACCGGTGACATCTCCCCCCGGCACGTGCTGGCCGTCACATTCACCGCCCGGGCCGCCGCCGAGATGCGGGCCCGGCTCACCGGGCTGGGCGTGGGCGGTGTGCAGGCGCGCACCTTCCACGCGGCGGCGCTGCGCCAGGTCCGCTACTTCGCGCCCCGGCTGCTGGAGGGCCGGGCCATGCCCGAGTTGCTGGACAGCAAGGTCCGGGTGGTGACGCTGGCCGCGGCCAAGGTGGGCCTGCGGGCCGACCGGGCCGCCGCCCGCGACCTGGCCGGTGAGATCGAGTGGGCCAAGTCGTCGCTGGTCGAGCCGGGCGAGTACGTGGTGGCAGCCGCCAAGGCGCTGCGCGAGACCCCGCACGAGCCGGCGAAGGTGGCCGAGGTCTTCGACGCGTACGAGCGGCTCAAGCGCGGCAACGGGGTGATCGACTTCGAGGACATGCTGCGCGCCGCGGTCTGGGGGATCGAGGAGCACGCCGACGTGGCCGAGCAGGTCCGTGGCCAGTACCGGCACTTCGTGGTCGACGAGTACCAGGACGTGAACCCGCTGCAGCAGCGGCTGCTGGACGCCTGGCTCGGCGGCAGGGACGACCTCACCGTCGTCGGTGACGCCAGCCAGACCATCTACTCGTTCACCGGGGCGACCTCGTCCTACCTGATCGACTTCCCGCGCCGGCACCGCAACGCCACGGTGGTCCGGCTGGTCCGCGACTACCGCTCCACCCCGCAGGTGGTCGGGCTGGCCAACGCGGTGATCTCCCAGGCCCGGGGCGCCGAGGCCCGGCTCCGGCTGGAGTTGCACGGCCAGCGCCCGCCCGGCCCCGAACCCGAGCTGCGGATCTTCACCGACGAGCCGGCCGAGGCCAACGCGGTGGCGGCCCGCTGCCGGGCACTTGTCGACGGCGGCACCCCGGCCCGGGAGATCGCGGTGCTGTTCCGCACCAACGCGCAGTCCGAGGCGTACGAGAAGGCGCTCACCGAGGCCGCGGTGCCGTACGTCGTGCAGGGGGCGGAGCGCTTCTTCGAGCGCCCCGAGGTGCGCCAGGCCATGATCGCGCTGCGCGCCGCCACCCGGTCCATTCCCGGCGAGACCCCGCTGCCGGCCGCCGTCGTGGAGGGGCTCGCCGCGGTCGGCTGGGCACCCGACGCGCCCCCAGCCGGCGGGGCCGCCCGCGAACGGTGGGAGGCGCTCGCCGCCCTGGTGCAGCTCGCCGAGGAGTACGCGGCCACGCCCGAGGTGGTGCCGATCGGCGAGGCCGCCGCGATCGAGCGCCCGGTCACCCTGGGCGACTTCAACGAGGAGCTCGCCCGGCGGGCCGCCCAGCAGCACGTGCCCACCGTGGAGGGGGTAACGCTCGCCTCACTGCACTCGGCCAAGGGCCTGGAGTGGGACGCCGTCTTCCTGGTCGGGCTGGCCGAGGGCACCCTGCCCACCACGTATGCGAAGACGCCCGAGCAGGTCGAGGAGGAGCGGCGGCTGCTCTACGTCGGGGTCACCCGGGCGCGGGAGTGGCTCTGGCTGTCGTACGCGGCGGCCCGCTCGCCCGGCGGCCGGGCCCGGCGGCCGTCCCGGTTCCTGCCCCAGCTGGACCGCTCCGGCGGCGGTGAGCGGGCCGGCGCGGGCGCGGGCCGGCGCACCGAGCGGCGGCGTCCCCAGGTGGTCTCCTGCCGGATCTGCGGGGCCACCCTGCTCGCAGGGGCGGACCGGAAGCTGGGCCGCTGCCCGACGTGTCCGTCCGACCTGGACGAAGAGCTGTACGAGCGGTTGCGCGAGTGGCGGCAGCGGGTGGCCGGGGCGCAGAAGGTGCCGGCGTACGTGGTCTTCACCGACGCCACGCTCACCGCGCTGGCCGAGCGGAAGCCGGGCCGCACCGAGGAGCTGATCGCGATCGCCGGGATCGGCCCCCGCAAACTGGGACTTTACGGCGATACGGTGCTGGCCCTGGTGGCCGGTGCGGGGGTGGACGATGTCTGCCCGCAGAAAAGTTTCGAAATCTAGCCGTAAATCGTTTGCCCTCGCCCCGAGGCGAGGAATAGCCTCATGACACACCTCGCGAGCGGCGCCATTCTGGCTGCTCACGGGGGATGAGTCCAAGGTCGGCACGAGGAACGTTGAGGGAGGTGGCACCCGTGGAGATCTTCACCTATGAGCGTCTGGCGGCGATGCCAGCTGCCTGCGCTCCGCTGTCGTCCGTCCGGGTGGCCCTTGCCGCTCGACCGTCGGCTCCGCAGGTGCACCAGGCCCAGGTTCAGGCCGAGCTGAACCTGACCGTTGCGCCGCTCGCGGAGATCGAGGGGACCAGTGGCTTCACGGGCATGGGCATCGGTGACGTCAAGAAGCGCACGGATGTCCGCGGCGTTCCACCTCGAGGTAGACCGGTCTGATCCACCAGACCACCGGCTCACCTCGAGGCCGCGGAACCCGCATACCGGGATCCGCGGCCTCAGTTTTTTTGCACTGCCGTAGTGCCGAACGAATGCGATCCACGAGATCGAAGTGAGAGAGAGGTGACCGGAGGATGAGTCTGGCGTTGGCCCCGCTCGACGTGAGCGTCGAGGTGGAGGCGAACCTGCCCTGCCGGAAGTTCGACCCCGACCTGTGGTTCTCCGACTCGCCTGCCGAGCTCGAGCTGGCCAAGTCGCTCTGCGGGGACTGCCCGCTGCGCGTCGAGTGCCTCGCCGGCGCGGTGGAGCGGTCCGAGCCCTGGGGCGTCTGGGGCGGCGAGATCTTCGAGCGTGGCGCGGTCGTCCCGCGTAAGCGGCCCCGTGGCCGTCCGCGCAAGGAGGACCTCGCCCGTGACGCCCAGCTCCGGGTCGAGGCGGAGGCGCGACTGGCGGCCAGTGGGCTGTCCGAGTCGCGTAGCTCCGTCCGGCTGGCAGCCTGACACAACCCCGTTCCAACGTCCCCGCCGGTGATCCTCACCGGCCACGAGAAAGCCGAAACGATGCTGCACCTGCCGAATGGAACCGAGATGCAACTACTTCACGAAGCGTTGTCCCGGGCTCGAATGCGCCGGCCTCAGGCTGGCACCACCACGAGCACTGAGGCAACCCGTTCCGCCCGTACCGTCGCCATGCGTAGCCGTAGCCAGTCGGCCCGCGACCTGGGCGTTCTCTAGATCCCTACACCACGGAAGGGGCGGTGACCGTACGGTCACCGCCCCTCCGGCGTACGCGCGGTCAGGCCACCGGGGCGAAGCCGGGCAGCCAGCGCTCCAGGATCGCCCGGTAGGGCGCCTTCGCCTCCAACTGGCAGAGCACCCCGATCGAGCCCAGCGTCACCCGGTGGATCATCAGGTACGACGGCGGCAGGTTGAGCTGCCGGCTGAGCTGGTAGGTGGGGGAGCGCGGGCTTGCCAGCCGGGCCGCCTGCGCGCGCAGCCAGGCCCGGGTGAACCGGAACTCGTCCACGGCGATCGGCTCCAGCATCGGCCGGAGGAAGTCCAGCACCCCCTCGGCGTCGATCGGCTCGGTGGGGCTCACGAAACCCTCGTCGCGCAGCCCGGCGACCACCGCGTCCGCGTCGTCGCGCAGCGCCAGCGCGGCGATCCGGCCGATCGGCTCCGGGGTCCCCTCCGGCATCCGGGCCACCGCGCCGAAGTCGATGACGCCGAGCCGGCCGTCGGGGAGCAGCCGGAAGTTGCCCGGGTGCGGGTCGGCGTGCAGCAGCCCGGCCCGCATCGGCGCGGAGAGGTGCAGCTCGGCCATCAGCCGCCCGGCCTCGTCGCGCTGCTCCTCGGTGCCCTCCCGGATGATCTGCGACAGCGGGGTGCCCTCGACCCATTCGGTGATCAGCACCCGGGGCGCGGCGTCGAGCACCTCGGGGATGTAGATGTCCGGGTCGCCGACGTACGCGGCCGCGAAGGCGCGCTGCGACTCGGCCTCCAGCTCGTAGTCCAGCTCCTCGGTGATCCGCTCGCGCAGCTCGGTCAGGAGCGGCTTGACGTCCAGCCCGGGCTGGATCGCGCGGAACATGCCGCCCAGCCGGGAGAGCTGCTTCAGGTCGGCGAGCAGGGCGTCCCCGGCGCCCGGGTACTGGATCTTCACGGCCACGTCCCGGTGCCGCGGGCCGCCGTTCGGCCCGTACCCCGGGTCGCGCCAGACCGCGCGGTGCACCTGGCCGATGCTGGCGGCGGCGGCCGGGGTGTCGTTGAACTCCACGAACCGGTCCCGCCAGTCGGGCCCGAGCTGCTCGGCGAGCACCTTGTGCACGGTCGCCGCGGGCAGCGGCGGGGCGGCCTCCTGGAGCTTGGTGAGCGCCTGGCGGTAGGGCGCCGCGATCTCGTCCGGCAGCGCCGCCTCGAAGACCGACAGGGCCTGCCCGAACTTCATGGCCCCGCCCTTGAGCTGCCCGAGCACGCTGAACAGCTGCTCGGCGGTGCGCTGCTGGATCTCGGCGGAGATGACGTCGGACGCGAGCCCGGTGACCCGCTTGCCCATGCCGAGGACGGTCCGACCGGCGAAACCGAGCGGCAGAGCGGCGAGCTTGGCGGTCCGGGACACGGCCCGGCGCGGGATGTCGGTCACCCGGTCATTGTTACCGACTCGGCGGGCCCACTGCTGCCGTGCGGCCGGGAGCGGGTGCGGCAGACCGGATCGGGCGACGCCCGGAGCATCCGCAGGAGGGGTGCGGCGGCCACCGGCGATGCCGGAACCGGCCCGGCTGTCCGATTTCGACCGCGCAACCGAGCGTCTCGGGGGTGCCCCCGTCGAGGTGGGCCAACACCTCGGCCGCCGCGTAGGCCGCCGCGGCCAGCCGGGTGGTGGCCGCGCAGGCCCGGTCGCCGTCGCCGGCCGCGAGCTGGGCGGCGAGCGCCGGCCAGTCCGGGTCGCGGTCCGTCCGGTGCAGGTCGAGGCAGCGCAGGCAGGGACCCACCGGCGGGCGGACCAGCGGACCGACCACCGGCACGCCGCCGCGCAGGTCGACCAGGAGGTGGGGCTGGCGGCGGCGCGCGTAGCCCGCGGCGAGCAGGGCCGCCGGGCGGTCGGCGCCGAGCTGGACCACCAGGTCGGCCCGGCCCGGCCGCAGCGGCGCGGTAGCGGTGCCCGGCGCGCACCGGGCCAGCGCCGCCCGCACCGCGGGCGCCAGCGGACGGCCCAGCTCCGCGCCGGTCAGTCCGGTGCCCACCAGGTCACCGGGACGGACCGGGCCGGCCAGGTCGGGTACGACGTGCCCGACGCCGGCCTGCGCCAGCGCGACGGCGATGGACGCGCCGAGCCGCCCGGCCCCGGTGACCAGCACGCGCGCCGCCCGCCGGCGGCGCAGCAGCCGGGCCGGCGTGCCGGGCAGGGCGGACGCGGCGAGGGCCAGGGCGTCGGCCTCCCCGCTGAGCCGCGCGCGGACCGGCCCGGTGAGGTCGCGGGGAAGCAGGGTCTGCGCGGGTACGACGAGAGCGGCGGCCCGGAGCGTGTCGAGCAGCATCCGGGCCTCGGCCGGCGGCACCCCCGCGGCGGTGGCGGCGGCGAGCACGGCCCGCTCGCTACGGGTGCCGTCGAGCAGGTCGAGCAGGCGGGCGACGCCCGGGCTGGTCAGCTCCAGCAGGACGGCCGGGCCGGGTTCCACCCCGAGCTGGAGGGTGTGCCGGTCCCGCCACAGCCGGGTGAGGCCCGGCAGCAGCGTCGGACGGGGGAGGGGCACCGGTTCGGTCACACCACGAATCGTGACCGTGTCCGCGCTCTCCGTCGATCGTTGTCCACAGGTGCGCCGGCCCGTGGCCAGCGTTGTCCACAGGGAAGGCCGGGTTTTCCACAACCCGCCGGTAGCCGGTGTCGGCTATGCGACGGGGGAGGGGCGGCTGTCGCCACCCCTCCCCCGTGCGACCCGAAAGGGTCAGACCTTGGCCTTGCCGAGGATGCGGTTCACTGTTGTGCCGCATACCGGGCACTTGCCCTTGGCCATGTTCATGCCGGTCTTCGAGACCTCCACGCGGCCCTCGAAGTCCCGCTTCTCCTTGCACTTCACGCAGTAACCGTTGTAGGTCTGGGCCTGGTCGGCCACGGTAGCCCTCCTCGTCTCGTCCGCCGGACGCCTCCGGCGGGTTTCCCTGCGGCGGGCCACGGGTGGCGCCGGCGCCGGGGGGTTCTCCGCGGTCACGCACGTGACCGCTGGTTGGCGGACCCTACCCAGGTCTGGGCGGTTCCATGTCAGCTGTGCGTCGACTCTGTGAGCAAGTTGACGTCGAGAGTGTGCATGCCGCATTACGTCGGATAAGTCAGTTTCGCGGGGACACGCCGGGTGAATGCCCTCAGATCCCCCTTCGGGGCGGCCCCACCGCGACAGCTCGTCCGTAGATCACCTAACGTTGACAGGGGCCGGCAGGTGATGGTCAACTGCCGCCGCAAAGAAATTTTTCAGGACTCCTGACGACCAACCGCCATTTTCCGGGCGCGTGTCGTCGTGTTGACTCTTGCGGACTCCTGGTCAGTACGCATTAGCTTTCCCTCGTGACAGTCATCCGAGGCTGCGCGGACCAGTGATGGCCGGGACGCGGAAGCCCGTCGTCGAAGTGCGGCGCAGCCAGCGCCGGCGACGCACGGTGTCCGCGTACCGCGACGGTGAGCGCGTCGTCGTGCTCATCCCGGACCAGTTCTCCCGTGCCGAGGAGAGCGAGTGGGTCGACCGGATGCTGGCCCGGCTCGCCGCCCGTGAGGGCCGGCTCGCCCGCTCCGACGCCGAGCTGCTGGCCCGGGCCGCGCGACTGATCAGCCTCTACCTGCCCGAGCACGGGCGGGCCGCCGCCCCGGCCAGCGTCCGCTGGGTGACCAACCAGAACGGCCGCTGGGGCTCCTGCACCCCCGCCGACCGCACCATCCGGATCTCCCACCGCATCCAGGACATGCCCGACTGGGTGATCGACTACGTGCTGCTGCACGAGCTGGCGCACCTCATCGTGCCCAGCCACAACGCCGCCTTCTGGGCCCTGGTCGGCCGCTACCCGAAGAGCGAGCGAGCCCGCGGCTACCTGGAGGGCGTGGCCGCCACCTCCGGCGTCCCCCTAACCGACTGACCCCCCGGCCCCCGGCCCCGCGCCCCCGGCCCCCGGTCCCCGGCCCCCGGTCCCCCGGCCCCCGGCCCGCCGCCCCCCAGCTCGCCCCCAGCGCCGTCGATCATGAGGTTGGCGGCGCGACTCGCCCCTTTTGCCGCGGCCAACTTCATGATCGACCGCGCCCGATTGGCGATCTTGGAGAGTTGCCGTTCGCGGTGAGCGGTAAGTCGCCAAGATCGCGAGAACCTGGAGGCGTCCCGCGTGGCGGGCGGACGTCGCCGGGGAGATGGATGTCGAAGGCGGATCAGGTGGTGAGTGGAACGTCATGGAGGTCTCGCGGCGCCTGAGACCTCCATGGCGTTCCACTGACGGGTGGGCATGGCGCTGCCGCGTCGTCCGGGCGTGGGTGGGCCACGGGTTAGGGTCGTCGGGTGGCTCGACGTGTGGTGGTGGCGTTGCTCGGCCCAGTGCGGTGGACGCCGCCGGGCATCGATCCGGCGCGGTGGCGGAGCGCGCTCGCCGAGGACGTGGTCGACCTGCTCGCCACACTGAACGAGGTCGAAACCGCCGTGGCCGTGACGCCGGAGGACCGGTGGCTGGCCGACGCGGTGGTCTGGCCCGGCACGGCGGTCTACGAGGTGCCGGAGCCCACCGCCGCCGCGGTGTTCGCCGCGCTGACCGGGTACGACCAGGCGGCCGTGGTGGTCGCCGACGCGCCCGACGTGCCGGGGCTCACCCTCGGCAAGCTGCTCCGGCCACTGACCAGCCGCCCCGTCGCGGTCGCACCCGTCGAGGGGAGCGGGGCGGGGCTGCTCGGGGTGGCCGCCCGGCTGCCCGTGCCCGAGTGGTTGCCGGCGCTGGACCTGGACACCGCCGCGCCGGCCGAGGTGCGTGCCGCCGCCCCGCGCCCCGGGGACGTGGCGGTCACCGCCGGCTGGCGCCGGCTCCGCGGCCCCGCCGACCTGGCCACCCTCGACCCGGCCTTCGAGGGCTGGGAGGCGACCCGGGCGCTGCTCTCCGGCCAGCCCGGCTGACAGGAGCGACCCGCCGCGCCCCGACCGCCGCCGCCCGGCCCGGCACGGCGGGCGCTGACCGGTGCGCCCGAGGGCGGCGCGGCGGGCGCGGGCTGGTCGAACGCGGCGGGGCCCGCACGAGTGCTCGTGCGGGCCCCGGCAACGTGCGGCGTCAGGACTTGTCGTCGTCCTCGCCCGGGGCCTGCTCCTCCGGCGCGCCGGGCGCGGTGAAGTCGAAGTTCGCCAGCTCCTCGTCCAGGTCGCTGGTGGTCGCGGCGAACGCCTCCGGGTTGGCGAAGTCCTCGTCCGACGGGAGCAGGTCGGGGTGGCCCCAGACCGCGTCCCGGCCGGCGATCCCGCGGTGCTCGGTGAGCGCCGACCAGAGCACGGTCGCCTCGCGCAGCCGGCGCGGCCGCAGCTCCAGGCCCACCAGGGCGGCGAAGGTCTGCTCGGCCGGGCCGCCGGCGGCCCGGCGGCGGCGGAACGCCTCGCCGAGGCGGACCACGTTCGGCAGCCGGTCGCCCGCGGCGCTGTCCACCACGTGGCACACCCAGCCCTCGACCAGGGCGAGCACCGTCTCCAGCCGGGCCAGCGACGCCTTCTGCGCCGGGGTGTCCTCGGGGGTGAAGATGCCCTCCAGGGCGATGGCCTGCATCGACTCCGGGTCGGTCGGGTCGACCCGGCCCATCGCCTCCTCGATCGCCTCCCGGTTGACCCGGATGCCCGCGGCGTAGTTCTCCACGGCGGCGAGCACGTGCCCGCGCAGCCACGGGACGTGCTGGAAGAGCCGCTGGTGGGCGGCCTCGCGCAGGGCCACGTAGAGGCGGACCTCGTCCTCGGGGAGTTCCAGGCCCTCGCCGTACGCCCGGATGTTGGCCGGGACGAGCGCGGCGGTGCCGGCCGGGCCGAGCGGCAGGCCGATGTCGCCGGCGGAGAGCACCTCGGCGGCGAGCGAGCCGAGCGCCTGGCCGAGCTGACCGCCGAAGAGCGCGCCGCCCAGCGTGGCGACCATCGACTGCATCGGGCCGAGCTGGGCCCGGGCCTCCGGCGGCACCAGGTCGCCCATGGCGCCGACCATGCGGCTGGCCACCGGGTCGCAGAGCTTGCGCCACACGTCGAGGGTCTTGAAGATCCACTCGTTGCGGTTCCAGGCGACCGAGGTGCGGATGCCGGTGGGCCACGAGGTGGCCGGCTCCAGCCAGAGGTCGGCGATGCGCAGCGCCTCCTCCACCGCGTTGCGTTCGAACGGCGAGACCGCCGGGTCGCCGGCGGCGGCGAGCTGGCTCGCGGCCACCTGCCGGGCGAGGTCCCAGTTGACCGGCCCGCTGCCCGGCGCGGAGAGCAGGTGCTGCAACTGCGACATGAACTGCTGCATCTGCGCGGGATCGTTGGGGTCTGGTGGTTGCCCACCCGGGAGCGCGAAGCCGAACGGAATATCAGGCACGACCTCTACGGTACGCGGGCCGCGCCGCAGGTCGTGCGCGTCGGCGTTGCGCTGAGGGCGAAGTCCTGCGGTCACCGCGCCGGACGTTCCGGGCCGGATCGGTACGCTCTGGCGCATGAGACGTCGCGGCATGACCGTACTCCTCGGTGCACTGCTCACCGCCCTGCTCAGCGTCGGCGTGCTGAGCGTGCCGATCCCGTACGTGGTGCTCGGTCCCGGCCCGACCGTCAACACCCTGGGCAGCGAGGACGGCAAGGAGATCATCCAGGTCACCGGCCGGTCGACGTCCACCTCGGCCGGGCAGCTCCGGCTGACCACGGTGGGTGTGCAGCCCACCGTCCGGCTGCGCTCGGCGCTGGCCGGGTGGTTCTCGTCCGACGAGGCGGTGGTGCCGCGCGAGCTGGTCTACCCGCCGGGGGAGTCGCAGGAGGAGGTCGAGCAGCGCAACGCCGAGGACTTCCAGAACTCGCAGACCAGCGCCGAGACGGCGGCCCTGCGCGAGCTGGGCTACCCGATCCGCGTGCTGGTCAAGACGGTCACCGCGGGCGGCCCGTCGGTCGACGTGCTCAAGCCCAACGACGTGATCACCTCGGTCGACGGGCAGCCGGTGACCAGCGCGGCCCGGCTCACCGAGCTGATCCGCGCCAAGCCGGCCGGCACCGCGTTGAAGATCGGCTACACCCGTGCCGACGCGCCGGCCACCGCCACGGTCACCAGCCGGGAGCAGGACGGCCGGCCGCGCATCGGCATCGAGATCGACCAGCAGCAGCCGCACCCGTTCACCCTGAAGATCGACCTCGGTGACATCGGCGGCCCCAGCGCCGGGCTGATGTTCGCCCTGGGCATCGTCGACAAGCTGGAGCCGGCCGACCTGACCGGTGGGAAGGTCATCGCCGGCACCGGCACCATCGACGATGAGGGCCGGGTCGGCCCGATCGGCGGCATCGCGCAGAAGCTGGTCGGCGCCAAGCAGGCCGGGGCGAAGGTTTTCCTGGTGCCCGCCGACAACTGCGCCGAGGCGGTCCGCAACCCGCAGCCCGGCCTGCCGTTGCTCAGGGTGGCGTCGCTGGACGACGCGTTGACGGCCCTGGAGAAGCTGCGCGCCGGAGGGCAGCCGACCCGCTGCTGACCGGCCACGCGGGGTCACCGGACGATCGTGACGTGACCTTGACCCGACGTGTTCAGGAACACCCCGTACTCTGGGTGCCTGGTCGGAGCCGATCACATCGAGCGTGCGGAGCCAACAGTGGTCATGCGTAGCAGCCCCCTGCCGAGGATGAGCCGGCGCGGACGCGTCACCATCGGAGTCCTGATCGGGGTGTTCGTGCTCTTCACCCTGCTCGGGTGGGGGGTCAACGCGTGGACCGACTGGCTCTGGTTCGAGGAGGTCCGCTACACCCAGGTCTTCACCGGCG
This sequence comes from Micromonospora sp. NPDC005707, assembly GCF_040631005.1. Classification (NCBI taxonomy): domain Bacteria; kingdom Bacillati; phylum Actinomycetota; class Actinomycetes; order Micromonosporales; family Micromonosporaceae; genus Micromonospora; species Micromonospora sp. NPDC005707. The sequence continues at coordinate 129,072 of NZ_JBEXYR010000002.1, read as the reverse complement.
TGCTCGCCACCCGCCTGCTGCTGTTCCTGGTGATCGGGCTCGGCATGGCGGTGATCATCGCCGGCAACCTCTGGCTGGCCCACCGGGTGCGCCCGCAACTGCGCCCGCACTCCGCCGAGCAGGCCACGCTGGAGCGCTACCGAATGCTGCTGAGCCCCCGGCTCGGCACCTGGATCGCCCTGACCTCCGCGGTCATCGGGCTCTTCGCCGGCCTCTCCGCGCAGAGCCGCTGGAGCCAGTGGCTGCTGTTCCGCAACGGTGGCAGCTTCGGCGTGAAGGACCCGGAGTTCGGCGTCGACGTCGGCTTCTACGTCTTCCAGCTCCCGTTCTGGCGCTACCTGCTCGGCGTCGGCTTCACCACGGTGGTGCTCGCCCTGCTCGGCGCGCTGGCCGTGCACTACATCTTCGGCGGGGTGCGGCTGCAGGGCGTCGGGGACCGGATGACCAACGCCGCCCGGGCCCACCTGAGCTCGCTGGTCGCCGTCTTCGTGCTGCTCAAGGCCATCGCGTACGTGCTGGACCAGCGGGCCATGCTGCTGGAGTACAACGAGGGCGCCAAGCTCTACGGCGCCGGCTACGCGGACATCAACGCGCTGCTCCCGGCGAAGGAGATCCTCGCCTGGATCGCCGTCGTGGTGGCCCTCGCGATCATCGTGTTCTCCAACGCGTGGATGCGGAACCTGGTCTGGCCGGGCATCGCGCTCGCCCTGCTCGGCGTCTCGGCGGTGGCGATCGGCGGCATCTACCCGTGGGCCGTGCAGACCTTCGAGGTCAAGCCGAGCGCGCGGGACAAGGAGGCGCCGTACATCGAGCGCAGCATCAAGGCGACGAGGGCCGCCTTCGGTCTGGCCGACACCAAGAGCAAGGGCTACGCGGCGAACAATCTCGTCCCGCCGGCCAACCTGGCCACCGACACCTCGGTGGTGCAGAACGTCCGGCTGCTCGACCCGCAGCTGGTGTCCGAGACGTACACGCAGCTCCAGCAGGTCCGCGGCTTCTACGACTTCGGCCCGAAGCTGGACATCGACCGGTACGCGGTGAGCGGCAAGACCTCCGACTACGTGGTCGGCGTCCGTGAGATCAACTACGGCGAGCTGACCCCGCAGCAGAGCAACTGGATCAACCGGCACACCGTCTACACCCACGGGTACGGGCTGGTCGCGGCGCCGGCCAACCAGGTCTGCGGCAACGGCACGCCGTACTTCGTCTCCGGCTTCCTCGGCGAGGCGGCCAAGGAGACGCAGGGCTGCTCGTCCCCGTCCGAGCAGATCCCGGCCCAGCAGCCGCGGATCTACTACGGCGAGCGGATGGAGGCCGACGACTACGCGATCGTCGGGCAGACCGGCGACCGCGACGTCGAGTTCGACCGTCCCACCTCCACCGGTGGCGAGCAGTACTACACCTACACCGGCGAGGGTGGCGTCGAGATCGGCTCGTTCCCCCGCCGCCTGCTGTACGCGATCAAGGAGCAGGAGTCGAACTTCCTCCTCTCCGAGGCGGTCAACGACAAGTCCAAGCTGCTCTACGTGCGCAACCCGCGTGACCGGGTCGAGAAGGTGGCGCCGTTCCTCACCCTGGACGGCGACCCGTACCCGGCGGTGGTGAACGGCCGGGTGCTGTGGATCGTGGACGGCTACACCACGGCCGCGACCTACCCGTACGCCGAGCGGGTCAACCTCCAGGCCGAGACGGCCGACGAGCTGACCGGCCGTGGCACCTTCCAGCTGGCCCGGGAGAACGTCAACTACATCCGCAACTCGGTGAAGGCGACGGTCGACGCGTACGACGGCACGGTGAAGCTGTACGCGTTCGACGACTCCGACCCGGTGCTCAAGGCGTGGAACAAGGCCTTCGGCGGTGAACTCGTGCTGCCCAAGGGCGACATCCCGCCGGAGCTGGCCGAGCACTTCCGCTACCCGGCCGACATGTTCAAGGTGCAGCGCAACCTGCTCGCCCGGTTCCACGTCACCGACCCCGGCGACTTCTACTCCGGCCAGGACTTCTGGCAGGTCCCGAACGCGCCGGACGCCCCGGACGGCGGGGTGAAGCAGCCGCCGTACTACCTGTTCACCCAGTTCCCCGGGCAGGAAGGGCCGCGCTTCCAGCTCACCTCGGCGGTCACCCCGAACCGCCGGGAGAACCTGGCCGCGCTGATCTCCGGGTCGTACGTGAACGGGCGGCCCCAGCTGGAGGTGTTGGAGCTGCCGGACCAGACACGGATCTCCGGGCCGGTCCAGGTGCACCAGCAGATGACCAACAACGGCGATATCCGGCAGCAGCTCAACCTGCTCTCGTCGGGTCAGTCCCAGGTGCAGTACGGCAACCTGCTGTCGCTGCCGTTCGGCGACGGGATGCTCTACGTCGAGCCCGTCTACGTGAAGAGCAACAGCCAGAACGCCTTCCCGCAGTTGCAGAGGGTGCTGCTGTCGTACGGCGACGGCGGCTCGTACGTGGTGCTGGCGAACAACCTCAGCGACGGCATCAAGCAGCTCGTCGAGCAGGGCAAGCGGGCACCCGGCGGCGCGCCGCCGCCCAGCTCGGGCGGGACCAACCCGCCGCCGAGCGCCAATCCGCCCGTGCTCAACGGGGAGCTGGCCCAGGCGGCCGGCCGGGTGCAGAGCGCGATCACCGAGGTCAAGGCCGCGCAGGCGTCCGGCGACTTCGAGCGGTACGGGCGGGCGCTGAAGGCGCTCGACGAGGCCATGGCCGCGTTCCAGGAGGCACAGACGGCGGCGAACCCGTCGCCGGCCCCGGGCGCCAGTGGCAGCCCCCCGGCGTCGCCGCCGGCCTCGCCCTCGTCGTCGCCGACACCGAACGGCTGACGCCGAGCCGACCACGCGAGCCCGTGGTCCGCGACCCGTAGCGGTCGCGGGCCACGGGCTCTGTCGTATACCGGTCGGAACACCCGCAACCCGGTGACCGCTTCCACCGTCATCAGAGCAGGTGGGCGTGAGGGGGAGGCGGGAGTCCAGATGCGCGATGTGCACACGTTCGACGACTTCTACCGCAGCACGTCGGGGCGGGCGCTCCGGTACGGCCGCGCGGTGGCTGACGACGCCGGTGACGCCCAGGACCTGGTCCAGGAGGCGTACGCCCGGGCCTGGCGGCAGTGGGGGAAGCTGGCCACCCATCCCGCGCCCGAGGCGTGGCTGCGCCTGGTGATCAGCCGGCTGGCCACGGACCGCTGGCGGCGGTTGCGCGGCTGGCGGCTCGCGGCCAGCCGCACCGGCCCGCCGGCCGACGTCGGGCCGCCCGGCGAGGACACCGTGCTGCTGGTCGGGGCGCTGCGGCAGCTACCGGCCCGGCACCGGCAGGCCCTCGCCCTGCACTACCTGTTCGACCTGTCGGTGGAGGAGATCGCCCGGGAGGCGGGGGTCCCCACCGGCACCGTGAAGTCCTGGCTGTCCCGGGGCCGGGCCCGGCTGGCCGAGCTGCTGCCCGGCGTGGCCGCCGAGGAGCTGGAGGTCAACGATGTCGCGTGAACTGACCCGCCTCTACCGGGCGCTCGCCGCGGACACCGACGAGCGGGCGCTCCCGGCCCCGGACCGGGTGCGCCGGGGTGCCGACCGCCGGGCGCGACAGCGGGCCGCCGTCGGCGCGCTGGCCGTCGCCGCTCTGGTCGCCGGCACCGCCGCCGGGGCGCAGCTGGTGCTCGCCGCCGGGCCGGACGTCGACCCGGCGCCGGCCACCACCACCGGCAGCCCGTCGCCGTCGCCCACCGCGGTCCCGCCCTCGCCGGGGCGTACCACCCCGCCGCCCTCCGCGCGTACCCCGCACGCGCCGCCGTCGACGAGCGCCCGGCCGCCGGCTGCCGGCCCGACGAGGATCCCGGACCGGGCGTTCTTCACCCTGGCGGCCGCCAACGACGCCGGCACCGGCAGCACGTTCGGCTCGGGACGGGTGCTGCCGGCGCTCTGCGGCGCCACGCCCGGCGAGTCGGGGATCGTCACCCGCCGCGCCCGCAGCCTGGCGTTCAAGCTGGCCGGCACCCCGGAGGGATATCTTCCGGACGGGAGCTACCGGCACACCATCACCGTCTACCGGCCCGGGCGGGCCGACGACGCGCTGGCCGAGCTGCGGCGGGCCGTGCGGGACTGCCCGACCCGGACCGGGTCGGACCGCGGCGAGGGACTGACGTCGACCCAGCGGCTGCTCCCGGACGCCGGGTACGGCGACGAGTCGGTGCTGTTCGAGGTGCGCCGGCCGGCCACGGACTACGAGGGCGCGCCGACCGTGAAGGAGGTCGTCCGGCTGGTCCGCGCGGTGCGCATCGGGAACGTGGTGACGGTGCTCTGGGAACTGGGCTGGGAGGGGACCTCCACGCCGCGGTCCCAGCTCGACAGCGACAGCCGGCGCGCGGTGCTGGCGATCCGCGACTGGTTGCGCTGACTGCGCCCCGGGCCCGTTTTGCGGGTCCGGGGCCCCGTACGCTACGGTTAACGAGCCGACGCGGGGTGGAGCAGCTCGGTAGCTCGCTGGGCTCATAACCCAGAGGTCGCAGGTTCAAATCCTGTCCCCGCTACTTGCACGAAGGGCCCCGGAGGGAACTCCGGGGCCCTTCGCCGTGCGGGGTGTGTGGCTCGGCCGGCGGGTTCGGGGAACCCGGCTGATCTCCACGGCGGACATGAGATAGGCTGTACAAGCCGACGCGGGGTGGAGCAGCTCGGTAGCTCGCTGGGCTCATAACCCAGAGGTCGCAGGTTCAAATCCTGTCCCCGCTACTTGTACGAAAGGCCCCGGAGGGAACTCCGGGGCCTTTCGCTTTTTCCAGGCGACGTGATCCGGCCCGTCCGTCCTGCCGTGGTTGCGCTTCTCGGCGAGGATGGGGGCATGTCTGGTTGGAACAGATGGTGGGGCCGCCTCAGCGCGGTCCTCGGTGCGGTCGCGCTCTCGGTGTTCGTGCCGGTCGCGGCCTGGGCCTCCACGGGTACGGGCGAGCTGGTGGTGGAGGCCGCCCGGCGGCGGTCCCGGGGCGGCTTCGGCTTCCTCGGGCTGCTCTGCTGCCTGGTGGTGGTCGTGGTGATCGTGCTGCTGGTGCTGCGCCTCATGCGTGGCCGGCGCGGCGGCCCGCCGCGCTGACGGTAACCGGTCCGCCCGCCGCGCCCCTGGCGCGGCGGGCGGCCTTCATTCGGCCAGGGCGGCGGTCGCCTGCGCCATGAACCGCGAGGTCGCCGTCCGGGCGCCCGAGCGCTTGGCGCGGATGCTCTCGGCCGCGTCGATGAGCAGGGTACGCACCTTGGCGTGCCCCTTCGGTGGTGGCGCGGGCGCCGGCCCGGCCAGCTCGTCCAACTCGGCGCCCAGAGCCACCACTCGCTTCTCGGTGCGGTCGGTGACGCCGTCGACGACGAACCTGCGGACCGGCACGGCGGCGTTCAGGCCGCGCTCGATGCCGAGGATCCGGCCGGCGGCCACATTGGTGGTCAGGAAGTTGATGACGTCGACCACCACGCCGGGGTGGCGGGTGCCCCGGTAGGCGGCCCAGTACATCGACGCCCGGAGCCACTGCGCCGCCGGGGTGCCCGGGAAGGCGGCCAGGCCCAGCTCGTCTTCGGTGAGCCGTTGCAGCTCCGGCAGTTGATGCGACCAGGCGAACGACGCGGCCGCGTGCCCGGTGACCACGAGCTGGCGGGCCAGCTCGCCGCTGTCCGCCTGCTCGACCAGGGCGGCGCTGGGGGTGGCCCGGTCGTAGCGGGCGACCTCCCAGAACTCGAACCAGGCGAGCAGTTCCCCGGAGCTGAAGCCGAGCTGCCGCCCCTGGTACAGCTCGCTGCCCTGGCCGCGCAGCCAGAGCCACAGCGCGCGGTAGTCGCCGGACGGGTCCATGGTCCCGGCCACCCGGTTGCCGGAGGTGCGGGTGACGCGGGCGGCCCACCGCGCGTACTCCCGCCAGGACATGTCGGTGTGTGGCTCGGGCAGCCGCAGCCGGCGCAGCAGGTCCCGGTTGTAGACAAGTGCGGCGTTGGTCTGCGCGGCGGGCACCGCCACGGTCCGCTCGTCCACCCGGCCGTACCGGGCCAGGTGCTCGGGCAGGCCGCGCAGGTCGAGACGGTTGTCGGCGACCCAGTCGCTGAGGTCCAGGACGATCTGTCGGCGGGCGTACTCGGTGAGCAGGGTGTCGTCGATCTGGAACAGGTCGGGCACGTTGCCCCCGGTGGCCTGGGTGGCCAGCCGGTCGTAGTAGCCGGTCAGCCCCTGCCAGGTGACGCGGAAGCTCACCCGGGGGTTCTGCTGGGAGTAGAGGCGCAGCGCCTTCTCGGTGGCCTCGGCCCGGCCGGCCCCGCCCCACCAGAACACCGACAGCTCGATGGGGCCGTCCTCGACCGGGGTCTCCTCCTCCGGCCCGCAGCCGGCCAGCCCGCCGGCGAGCAGCGGCAGCCCGGTCAGCGCGCCGAGCAGCCGCCGCCGGCCGATGCCGGGGCGGGGTACGGACTGCGGTGCGCGCACGGGTCTCTCCCGGGGTACGGGCGGCTGCTGCGGACGGATCATTTACACAGTCCCCGGGCGGGGGTGTCAACGCCGCCTGTCCCGCACCGCCCGCGGCGCCGGCCCTGGGAGGCCGACGCCGCGACGGAGATCAGAACGGCCACTGGTCGCGGGACCCGGCCTCGATGAGCGGGATCATCGCGAACGCGGCGTCGGACAGACCGCCGAAGGTGTTCCGGTTCGGGGCGGTCAGCGTGTGCCCGACCCGGTATCCGGCCAGGTTCCAGGTGTACACCGGAACCTCCGCGGGCACCGCGCTGGCCACGTCCGCCGAGCCGTGCCAGTGCGCCTGCTCGTCGGTGAGGATGACCACCCGGTCGTGCCGGTCGTAGTGCGTCCGGACCGCCTTCTCGGTCTCGGTCCCACCGCCGTAGAAGTAGCCGCCGTCCTTGAACCGGCGCACGGCCGCCAGCACCGACTCGCCCGCCACGGTCGGGAACACCCTGGTGGCGTTGGAGAACGACACCACTGTCGCGCCCTGTGCCCGGGCGGCCAGCGCGAGGCCGAACACGGTGGCCGCGTCCCAGCAGCGAAGCGAGCCGTCCTTGCTGAAACCACTGTTCATCGACCCTGAGGTGTCGATCAGGATGAGCGTCCGGCCGTCGAGCGCGGGCACGTTCGCGAGCGCGTGCTGCAACGCCTTCTCCAGCGGGTACGCCCACCGCAGGCTCGGCGCGGCGTTGTACGCGGACAGGAAACGCATGGGCAGGACGCGCGACCGCGCGACCTCGCCGGGGTCGGACAGCCTCGCCGCCACCGTCTCGGCGACGGCGTCGCCGACACCGGCCCGGTCGAAGTTGCGCAGGTTGCGCAGCAGCGCCAGGTAACCCATGGTCGGGACGATCGCCTCCCAGGCGGCGGCGTCCATGGTGGCCTGACGCCAGCCGGCGAGCGCCTCCCACGTCATGCCGGCTGCGCCGAGCACCGCCGGGTCGGTGACCTCACGGCGCCGCTCGACCGGCAGCGCCATCAGCTCGGCCCGGGTGGTCAGCATCGTGAGCGAGGCCGGCAGCGGGTTGTCCCGCTTGTGCCGCCGGTCCAGCGCGTGCCGGAACAGGTCGCCCTGCCGCTCGTCCTTCGCCGTGGGGTGGGTCAGGTCGATGACGTCACCGAACCGTACGGCGCTGCCCTCGGAGTCGTACTTGAGCAGGCTGCGCTCGTGGTACAGCCGCACGACGGCGTCCGCGACGCCCCGCTTGACCGGCTTCGGCAGCGCCCGGCCGTAGCGCCCCAGCCAGTACGCCAGCGCCTCGCCCGGCTCGTCGGCACGCTGCAACGCGGCGTCCACGACGGCCCGTGAACCCGGAATGCCAGCCGCGACCTGTGCGCGGGCACCCTCCAGGGCCGCCACCACCGACGCCGACCGCAGCATCGCGCCGGTACGCAGCCACCGCACGAACCGGGCGAACCAGTCGGGGTCGGCGACCGCCACGGCGGCGACCAGGTCGCGGAACCGGGCGTCCCGGGCGGCGGCGCCCTCGTAGAAGGTGTCCTCGCCGACCATGTTCGACACGGCCAGCAGGAAGAGCTCGGCGCGCGGCTCGCGGGTGAAACCGGGCGCGCCCTCGGCGGTCACGCTCCCGGCCGCCCCGTGCCGGTTCCGGGGCAGCTTGAGGTTGAACTTGGCCATCGGGTCCCCCATGTCGGTCGCAGCCGGGAGGACGCCACCGCACCGCACACCCGAGGTCGAAGTCGGTGACGGACTGTCCGCCGCTCTGTCCGGTTGAGCCATCAGCCCGAGGGCCTCGGGGGACTCGAACCCCCAACCTGCGGATCCCGAAGTAGCCGTCGCCTGCGCACCGGGTGTGCGGCGTGGTCGCGCCTCCCGAGATCGGAAACCGGCGACGGACGGGCTCTTCACCGGGGTCGTAGACCCCTCCAAGATGTAACCGTCACCTTCGCACCGGGAGGTGCGTGCACGACGCTAGGTGCGGCATGGTGACCGGGCAACAGGGTTTGCCATCCCGTGATCATGGACGGAAATGACGATCACGCCGCACACCCGAGATCAAGGTTGGACACGGCGTCAGCGGGCTCGAACCGCAGGGCCTACGAGGGCCCCTAACCAGAGAAGTAGCCGTGTCCGTCGCACCGGGTCTGCGGCGTGAAGGCGCACCTCCCGAGACCGGAGCGGCGACGGCGACCGGCCCTTGCGGGCCAAGGTGACCTGGGCCACTGGTCGACACCGCCAGAGGCGGCGGCGGGATTCGAACCCGCGTCTCCCCGTTCTGAGCGGAAGTAGCCGTTGCCTGCGCACCGGGAGGTGCGGAACGGACGTTAGGGGACCTCACCTATGTCGGCAAGCCAAAATCCGCGTCGGGGCGGGACGGCCGGTGGCCGGACCGGGCGCCGCCTTCACGCATGGTGTACTAGCGCCGTGGAACTTCTGCACTCGGGCAAGGTTCGGGACGTCTACGCCGACGGCGAGGACCTCATCCTGGTCGCCTCCGACCGCGTCTCCATCTACGACGTGGCGCTGCCGACCCCGATCCCGGACAAGGGCCGTCTGCTCACCGCGCTGTCGCTGTGGTGGTTCGAGCAGCTGGCCGACCTGGTGCCGAACCACGTCATCTCGGCCACCGACGTGCCGGCGGAGTTCGCCGGCCGGGCGATCCGCTGCCGGCGGCTGGACATGGTCCCGGTCGAGTGCGTGGCCCGGGGTTACCTCACCGGGGGCGGCTTCGCCGAGTACCGGCGCACCGGCGCGGTCTCCGGCGTCGAGCTGCCGCGCGGCCTGGTGGAGGCGTCGATCCTGCCCGAGCCGATCTTCACCCCGTCGACCAAGGCGCCCAAGGGCGAGCACGACGAGCCCATCACCTACGCCGAGGTCGTCGACAAGGTGGGCGCGGAGACCGCCGAGCGGCTGCGGCAGATCACCATCGACGTCTACCGGCGGGGCGCGGAGATCGCCGCCGACCGGGGCATCCTGATCGCCGACACCAAGATCGAGCTGGGCTGGGCGCCGGACGGCACCCTGATCCTCGCCGACGAGCTGCTCACCTCCGACTCGTCCCGGTTCTGGCCGGCCGAGTCCTACCAGCCGGGCCGCGCCCAGTTCTCCTTCGACAAGCAGTACGTGCGCGACTGGGCCACCGGCAGCGGCTGGGACCGGCAGCCGCCGGCCCCCGAGGTGCCCGCCGAGGTGGTCGAGGCGACCCGGGCCCGCTACGTCGAGGTCTACGAGAAGCTCACCGGCAACCGCTGGGCCTGAGGCACGCGAGAGGTCCACCGCCGCGCCCCGGTCCACCCGTACGATCGGCAGACGTGCGTGACATTGCCGTGTTCAGCGGGACCGCCCATCCGGACCTCGCCGCCGAGATCTGCGCCCACCTCGACGTTCCCCTCCACCCGGTGCGCGTATCCCGGTTCGCCAACGACTGCCTGGAGGTGCAGTTGCAGGCGAACTGCCGGGAGCGCGACGTCTTCCTCATCCAGCCGCTCGTGCCGCCGGTGCAGGAGCACCTGGTCGAGCTGCTGCTCATGATCGACGCGGCCCGCGGCGCGTCCGCCGGCCGGATCACCGTGGTGCTGCCGCACTACGCGTACGCGCGGTCGGACAAGAAGGACGCCCCGCGCATCTCCATCGGCGGCCGGCTGGTCGCCGACCTGCTCACCTCGGCCGGCGCGCACCGGGTGCTCGCCATGACCCTGCACTCGCCGCAGGTGCACGGCTTCTTCAGCGTGCCGGTGGACCACCTGCACGCGCTGCGCGAGCTGGCCGCCCACTTCCGGGGGCGGGACCTGAGCAACACCGTCGTGGTCTCGCCGGACCTGGGCAACGCCAAGGAGGCGGCCGCGTTCGCCCGGATGCTCGGCACCCCGGTGGCGGCCGGCGCGAAGCAGCGGTACAGCGACGACCGGGTGCAGATCAGCACGATCATCGGTGACGTGGCGGACCGGGACGTCATCGTGCTGGACGACGAGATCGCCAAGGGCAGCACGGTGATCGAGCTGATGAGCCACCTGCGCGAGCGGCAGGTCCGCTCGATCCGGCTGGCGTGCACCCACGGCCTCTTCTCCAGCGGCGCGCTGAAGCGGCTGAGCGAGCAGGACGGGGTGCTGGAGATCGTCTGCACCAACACGGTGCCGATCCCCGAGGAGAAGCGGGTCCCGAAGCTGGAGGTGCTGTCGGTGGCGCCGGCCCTGGCCGAGGCGATGCGGCGGATCCACAACGGCGAGTCGGTGAGCGCCCTCTTCGCCTGAGGCCGGGCGTGGCCCGCCCGGTCAGTCGTCGGTCGGGTGGGCGACGGGCCGGGCGGCCAGCGCCGTGGTGATCCGGACGATCGTGCCGGCCTCGCCGGTCTCCACCGCCATGGTGTCGCTCAGCTCCCGTGCCAGCCAGAGCCCCCAGCCGCCGGCGGTGTCCGGGGCGGGCCGGGCGCGGTCGCTGAGCTGCCGCACGCTGATCCCCTGGCCGTGGTCGGCGACCTCGCAGACCAGCTCGCCGGGGCCGCGCCACAGGCGCAGCCGGCCCTGGCCGCCGCCGTGCCGGACCGCGTTGGTGATCAGCTCGTTGACCGCCAGCACGAAGTCGTCCAGCCGTTGCCCGGTCAACCCCGCCGCATGCGAGCACGAGGTGACCGAGTGCCGAAGCTCGGTCACCTGGGCCTGGTCGAAGGCCTCGGCGATGAGGAGGGAAGGTTCGATGGGCACAACCGTACGCGGTGCGGGGGGTTCTGCGTTTGTCATGGCCCCGTCCCGGCGATGGATCTCGGTGATTTTCGCGGCATTTCCACCGTACGTCAGGGTTTCCCGCCCCGCACCTCACGGCCCGCCGGTGCCCGGCTGTGGCAGGGTGTCCGGCATGCCGTCGTCCCCGGGGGGCCTGGAGGTCCCGCTCTGGCGGTCCATCGCGGTGTTCCGCTTCGCCTCGCTGGCGTACGTGGGTGTGCTGGTGCTCCGCGACGCCGACCGCTACGCGCACCCGGTCGCCGCCGGCGGCGTACTCCTGGGCATGCTGGCCTGGTCCGGGGTGACCACGGCCGGCTACGCGCGCCCGGCCGGACGGCGCTGGCCGCTGCTCCTGGCCGACCTCGGCGTGGTGCTGGCGATCATGCTGGCCACGCCGTGGGTGGTCGGCCGCGCGGCGCTCGCCGCCGGCGTGCCCACCCTGACCGTCGCCTGGCTGGCCGGGCCGGTGCTGGCCTGGGCGGTGTCCGGCGGCCGGCGGCGCGGGGCGGTGGCCGCGCTGGTGCTCGGCGGGGCCGACCTGGCTACCCGGGAGCGGATCAGCCAGTCCTCGCTCACCGGGGTGATCCTCATGCTCCTGGCCGGCGTGGTGGTGGGGCACGTGGCCCGGCTCGCCGTGGAGGCCGAGGCGCGGCTGCAGCGGGCGGTGGAGCTGGAGGCGGCCACCCGGGAGCGGGAGCGGCTGGCCCGGGACATCCACGACTCGGTGCTCCAGGTGCTGGCGCTGGTGCGGCGGCGCGGCGCGGACCTGGACGGCGAGGCCGCCGAGCTGGCCCGGCTGGCCGGCGAGCAGGAGGCCGCGCTGCGCACGCTGATCGGCCGGGCGGGCGCCGCGCCGGACGGGCCGGGCGACGCCCGGGACCTGCGCGACCTGCTCGACCGGTACGCCTCGACGACGGTCCAGGTGGCCGCGCCGGCCACCCCGGTGCCGCTGCCCGCGCGGGTGGCCGGCGAGGTGGCCGCCGCGGTCGGGGCGACGCTGGACAACGTGGCCCGGCACGCCGGCGGGCGGGCCTGGGTGCTGATCGAGGACGAGGGGGAGACGGTGACCGTCTCGGTACGCGACGAGGGGCCGGGCATCCCGGACGGGCGGCTGGCCGAGGCCGCCGCGCAGGGCCGGCTCGGGGTGGCGCAGTCGATCCGGGGCCGGGTGACCGACCTGGGCGGCGAGGTACGCATCGTCTCCGGCCCGGGCGCCGGGACCGAGATCGAGCTGACCGTGCCGCGGGCCGGCCGGTGAGCATCCGGGTGATGGTGGTCGACGACCACCCGATGTGGCGGGAGGGCGTGGCCCGCGACCTCACCGAGGCCGGTCACCTGGTGGTGGCGACCAGCGGGGAGGGGCGGCAGGCCGTCCGGGTGGCCGTGGCGGCCCGCCCCGACGTGGTCGTGCTCGACCTGCAACTGCCGGACGTCTCCGGCGTCGAGGTGATCCAGGGGCTGCGCGCCGCCCTTCCCGAGGTGCGGGTGCTGATGCTGTCGGCCAGCGGCGAGCCGCAGAGCGTGCTGGACGCGGTCAAGGCCGGCGCCACCGGCTACCTGCTGAAGTCGGCCGCCCCGGCCGAGTTCCTGGACGCGGTACGCCGTACGGCGGCCGGCGAGCCGGTCTTCACCCCGGGCCTGGCCGGGCTGGTGCTGGGGGAGTACCGGCGGCTGGCCGCCGCGCCGGACGCCCCGGACGACGAGGCACCCCGGCTCACCGAGCGGGAGACCGAGGTGCTGCGCCTGGTGGCGAAGGGCCTGTCGTACAAGCAGATCGCCGAGCGGCTCGGGCTGTCCCACCGGACGGTGCAGAACCACGTGCAGAACACGCTCGGCAAGCTCCAGCTGCACAACCGGGTCGAGCTGACCCGGTACGCGATCGAGCGGGGCCTGGACGGCTGAGGCTCAGCTCGCCTCGGGCGGCCGGGTCTCGTGGATGGCCAGCTCCTCCGCGGTCGCCCCGCCACCGGCCGCGCCCGCGTCGTACGCGACGTTGTCGGTCTCCTGGTCGGTGTGCGCGCCCTCGTCCGGTTCGACCAGCCGCCCGACCTGGTGGTCGGCGACAGAGCCGAGCTGGCCGTGGTCGTAGAGGGAGACCGGGGAGTGCGGGTCGGAGGTCGGGCCCGGGTCGATCACGTCGGCGTCGAGCTGGGCCTGCGCGGCGGCCTCCTCGCTGTCCGCCTCGGCGGCGATGTCCGGGTCGACCGTGCCGGCCAGCGGGTCGTCGGCGGGCCGCTCGTACTGCTCGCGCTCGAGCTTGTAGTCCAGTGACTCGCCGTCGAGCTGCTCCTCGGCGGTGGTGCCGAAGCGGTCCACGGCCACGGGGGTGCGGTCGGCGGGCAGCTGGGCCGGATCCGGCCCGTCCGCCTCGCGCCCGGTCAGGACGTCGTCGTTGGCGGTCGAGTCGTCGTCGGCCGTGTCGGGCAGGCCGTTCGCCTCGGTGTCGGACACGGGGGTGGGGAACTCGTTGTCGCGCATGACCGGGAACTACCCACTGGGCTCGCCCGATTAACCGCAATCGACGGGGTGGATCGGGAGAAACGGGGCGAAAGCGCCCTCAGTTACGGAGCGGGACCTCGTCCTCGGCGTGCAGGACGCACCAGACCACCTTGCCGTCCGGAAGCGGGGTGCTGCCCCAGCGCCGGGCCACCGTGTCGATGAGCAGCAGCCCCCGGCCGCCCGTGGAGGTGACCGGAGCCAGCCCCGCGTACGCCGGGCGCCGCCCGGAGTGGTCCCGCACCGCCAGGTGCAGGGCGCTGTCCCGGGGCGCCACCCTGACCGTCATGGGCGTCCCGGCGTGCGCCACCACGTTGTTGACCATCTCGGTGAGCGCGATGGAGGCCGGCTCGGCCAACTCCGGCACGCCCCACCGCGCGCAGCCCTCGGTGACCAGCGCCCGCGCCTCCCGGGCCGCCGCCACCACCGGGGGCAGGTCGGCGGCGAGCACCGCGGCCAGCGGCGCCTCGCGCAACGCGGCCTGCGCCGCGTCGAGGGACCGGTGCACCGGCGCCGAACCGTCCGGCTGGCCGGCCGGGTCGCACACCAGCAGGCCGGCGGCGGGCCAGTCGGCCGCGACGCGCCGCACCTCGTCGAGGACGCCCCGGGCCGCCGGGTCGGCGATCCGCACCCGGGACAGGTCGACGATCGCCGCGCCCGGCCGCTGCCAGAGCCGCGCGAGCAGCGCGCCCCGGACGGCGTCGAGCCCGGCCAGGTCCAGCACACCGGTCAGCCGGACGACCGCGGACGACTCGTCGGTCTCCACCAGGCAGCGCACGTCCGTCGGCATGATCGTCCCATTGTGCATGGCCGCCCCCCGTCGCGCATCAGTCCGGTCGGCGGGACTCATCAGCGGTCCGTCCGGGAACGCCGGCTCATCGCCGCCATGGTGCCGACGGCGGTGCCGGCCGCCGCCAGACCGAAGGCCGCCGTCAGGCGGATCAGCTGCGCCCGCCGGCCCTGCCAGCCGTCGGTCCGCTCGGCCGCCGCGTCGGCGTGGAACACGTTGCCGGCGGCGTCCAGGCGTACGCCCGGACCGAACTGGGTGCGCGCCGTGTACCAGCCGAGCGCCCGTTCGGCCAGCGCCGGGGCGAGCCGCCACTGGAGCCCCATGAGCCGGGCCGCGCCGCCGGCGTACGCCTCGCGGCGCGGCCGGCGCAGCAGCCGGACGATCGTCTCCGCGACCAGGTCCGGTGGGTAGACCGGTGGGGGCGGGGTCAGCTCCCGCCCGCTGTGGTTGGCGGCGTGCCGGAAGAACGGGGTGTCGATGCTGGCCGGCAGCACCGTGCAGAGCGAGATGTGGCCCCGGCCGGTGACCCGCAACTCCTGCCGGACCGTGTCGGCCAGTCCCCGGATGGCGTGCTTCGTGGCGTTGTACGCCGACTGGTACGGCATGGCCACCTCGGCCAGCACCGAGGCGTTGTTGACCAGCACCCCGCCGCCGGCCGCGTCGAGCCAGGGCAGCGCCGCCCTCGTCCCGTGGACGGTGCCGAGCAGGTTCACCTCGACCACCCGGCGGAACTCGGCCACCGGGATCTCGTCGAAGAGCCCCACCGTGCCCACCGCCGCGTTGTTGACCCAGGCGTCGATCCGCCCGAACTCGGCCGCCGCCCGCGCCGCGAGCAGATCCACCGCCTCCGGGTCGGTCACGTCGGTCGGCACCACCAGGGCCCGCCCGCCCAGCTCCCGGCAGCGCTCGGCGACCCGGCGCAGCGCCGCCTCGGTCCGGGCGGCCAGCACCACGTCGGCACCCCGGCGGGCCAGCGCGTACGCGGTGGCCGCGCCGATCCCGCTGGAGGCGCCGGTGATCACGACGGTGGCGTCGTCGAGGCTGCGGGTGAGAGGCATTCTCCGCCGGTACCCCCGGTCCGGCCGGGTCATGCCGCCGGAGTCGGCCGGATCACGGTTGCCGCGCGTCCGACCGGGGCAGATTGTCACCAACCCGACGGGGCCGCGCTGTCCCCACCGTGCGACAGTCCGCCGGTCCGGTCCCGATCTGCCAGGTTTCGGCGCACCGGGGTCGGGTTAATGGGACCCTCTGACCGGAGGACCCACCGCTCGCGAGAACGCATGGAGGTGCACCATGCGCGTCGGCCTTGTGTGCGCGCACGCCGGCCCGTCCGTCGACGGTCCCACCGTCGGGACGCACCAGCACATCGCGCGGGTGGCGGCCGAGCTCGCCGCACGGGGCCACGACGTCCGGGTGTACGAGCGCCGCGACGCGCGGGGCCAGGAGTCCGTGGACGTGGACGGCTACCACCTGGAGCGGGTCCCCGTCGGCCCGCCCGCCCCGCTGCCCACCGCCGAGCTGGTGCCGTTCGTGACCGAGTTCGGCCGCTGGCTGGCGCAGCGCTGGGCCGACGACTGGGCCCCCGAGGTGGTGCACGGGCACTACTGGGTCGGAGGGCTGGCCGCCGCCCACGCCGTCCGCGAGACCGACATCCCGGTGGTGCAGACCTTCCACTCCCTCGGCGTCGAGCAGCTGCGCCACCTCGGCGGGCGCTACGACGGACCGGGGGAGCGGATCCCGCTGGAACGGGCGCTGACCCGGGCCGTCGACATCGCGGTGGCCCAGTGCAACGACGAGGTCGACGAGCTGACCCGGATGGGACTCCAGCGCACCTCGGTGGCCATGGTGCCGACCGGGGTGGACACCGCCCAGTTCCACCCCGACGGCGAGGCCGCACCTCGCGACCAGCGGGCCCGCATCCTCTCCGTGGGCGGGCTCGCGGCCGGGCACGGCCAGGAGGACCTGATCCGGGCCATGCGGCTGGTCGGCGACGCCGAGCTGGTGATCGCCGGCGGCCCGCCGGCCGAGCAGCTCGCCGACCACGCCGAGGCGCGCCGGCTGCGCGAGCTGGCCGAGCGGACCGGGGTGGCCGATCAGGTGAAGCTGGTCGGCGCGGTCCCGCACGACCAGATGGCCACCTGGTACCGCTCCGCCGACGTGGTCGCCTGCACCCCGCACTACTCGTCGGCCGGCCGGGTGTCGCTGGAGGCGATGGCCTGCGGCGTCCCGGTGGTCGGCTACGCCATGGGCGGCATCGCCGACGCCGTGGTCGACGAGGTGACCGGCAAGCTGGTGCCGCCCGGGGACGTGCGCACCCTCGGGGTCGCCCTGCGCCGGATCCTCGCCGACAACGCCGGGCGGTTCGCGTACGGGCACGCCGCCGTGGACCGGGTCCGGTGCAGCTATACCTGGGAACGGACGGCCGGCGCGCTGGAGCGGCTCTACGAGCGGGTGATCGGGCGCCGGAAGCCGGCCGAGCCGCCGGTCGAGGTCACGCGCCCCGTCGAGGTCGCCGCCGACCAGCGGGGCCCCGTCGAGGCGGCCTGACTCAGCGCCGGGCGCGGACGGCCGAGCCGGCGCCGATCATGGAGGGCTCCCGGTTCCGGGCGACCGCGTGGTGGTGCTGCGGCTCGGCGTACCGGGTCAGGCCGACCACCGCGACCAGCGTGGCCAGGAAGCCGACCCCGGCCAGCCACTCCCGGCCCGGCCAGATCCGGTCGTTGAGCAGCAGCAGGCCGATGATCGCGGCGGGCACCGCGCCGGCGGCGTCCATCGCGGCCACGGCGGCCGTGGTCGAGCCGCGCTGCATGGCCAGGCCGAGCAGGAGTTGGCCGACCACCGAGTGGGCGATCAGCAGGTAGAGCAGCGGGTCGCGGACGAACGCCTCCGCCGAGTCGGCCGAGGCGAGCGGCCGGGCCGCCACCGCGGCGGCGGAGAACGCCATCCCGGCCAGCGAGCCCAGCGCCACCGAACCGGGCGCGCCGTGCAGCCGGGCGGCGAAGAAGCCGAGCACGGCGATCACCCCGAGCGCCACCGCCAGGCCGACCAGCCCGGCCGTGCCGAGCTGCCGGGACGGCGCCGGCTGGGCGGCCAGCACCAGCGCGATGATCCCGCCGAACAGGAGCACCAGCAGCGCCACCTCGGCGGCCGGCAGGCGCCACTTGAGCACCAGCACGCCGAGCACGGCGGTGACCCCCAGCCCGGCCGCCACGCTGGCCTGGACCAGGAACAGCGGCAGGTCCCGGCGGGCCAGGAAGGCCAGCACGAAGCCGACCACCTGGCAGGAGAGCCCGACCAGGTAGGTCCGGTGGCCGGCCAGCCGGAGCAGCAGCCCCGGGTCGAAGGTGTGGTGCACGGTGGTGCGCGCCGCGGCCACCGACTGGAGGAGATTGGCGAAGCCGTACGCGACGATCATCGCCGCGAGGAAGCACCAACCGGAGGACACCACCTGGCGAGGATAGAGGTTACCGGCGGGTCAGCGCTCGGCCGGCCGGCCGAGCCGGGCCAGGATGTCGTCGTGCAGCGCGCCGTTGCTGGCGACGGCGCTGAGGTAGGCCGAGCCGTCCCCCGCCGGGGCCGGCCGTCCGGCCAGGTCGGTGACCGTGCCGCCCGCTTCGGTGACGATCGGGACCAGCGCGGCGATGTCCCAGAGCGACAGCTCCGGCTCCACCATCACGTCCAGCGCGCCCTCGGCCAGCAGCATGTAGCCGTAGAAGTCGCCGTAGGCCCGGCTGCGCCAGGCGTCCCGCATGATCTGGAGCACCGCGTCCAGCCGGCCGGCCTCCTCCCAGCCGGTCAGCGACGAGTAGCAGAAGCTGGCGTCGGCCAGCGTGGTCACCCCGGAGACCCGGATCGGCGCGCCGGAGGCCGCGTCGGGGCCGGCGAAGGCGCCCGCGCCGCTGGCGGCCCACCAGCGCCGGTGCAGCGCCGGGGCGGACACCAGGCCGAGCACCGGCCGGTCACCCTCCAGCAGCGCGATCAGGGTGGCCCACACGGGTACGCCCCGGACGAAGTTCTTGGTGCCGTCGATCGGGTCGACGACCCAGCGCCGCCCGTCGGGGCCGGTGGCGGGCTGCTCGCCGTACTCCTCGCCGAGCAGGCCGTCGCCGGGACGGTGGGTGGCCAGCAGGGCGCGGATCTCCCGCTCCACGGCCGTGTCCGCGTCGGAGACCGGCGTCAGGTCGGGCTTCGACTCCACCCGCAGGTCGAGGGCGCGGAACCGGGCCGTGGCGACCGCGTCGGCGGCGTCCGCGAGCCGGTGGGCGAGGGCGAGGTCGTCGGCGTACCCGGTCATGCCGGACACGCTAGCGACGCCTCCACGGCCGTCACCGGCGGGTGGCCCGGGTTCCGCCGGTCAGGAACCGGCGAGCGGGTCGCCGGGGTTCCGCTCCGGCTCGCGCGCGTCGCCCTCGCCGCTGCGGGAGGCCAGCAGCCGGCGGTACGAGGCCAGCCGGCGCTGGTCCGCCTTGCCGGCGGCCACCCACGCGTCCAGGGCGCAGTCCGCCTCCTCGGCGGTGTGCTGGCAGTTGGCCGGGCAGTCGACCGTCGCCTCCACCAGGTCCGGGAAGCCGTGCAGCAGGCTCTCCGCGGAGACGTGCGCGAGCCCGAAGCTGCGGACGCCCGGGGTGTCGATGATCCAGCCCGGATCGTCCTGTGCGCCGGGTTGCGGGGGCAGCCCGAGCGCCACGGCGCTGGTCGAGGTGTGCCGGCCCCGGCCGATCGCGCTGACCGTGCCGACCGCCCGGTCGGCCTCCGGCACGAGGCGGTTGACCAGCGTCGACTTGCCGACCCCGGAGTGCCCGACCATGACCGAGATCCGCCCGGCGAGCAGTGCGCGCAGCGCCGCCAGGTCGGAGTCCGGCCGGATCAGCACGTACGGCAGCTCCAGCTCGGTGTAGTAGCCGAGCACCGCCTCCGGGCCGGCCAGGTCGGCCTTGGTGAGGCAGAGCAGCGGCTCGATGTCGGCGTCGTAGGCGGCCACCAGGCAGCGGTCGATGAACCCGGTGCGCGGCGGCGGGTCGGCCAGCGCGCTGACGATCACGAGCTGGTCGGCGTTGGCCACGACCACCCGTTCCAGCCGCCCCTCGGCGGTGGTGGCGTCGTCCTCCGCGGTCCGGCGCAGCACCGAGCGGCGCTCGGCGATCCGGACGATCCGGGCCAGGGCGCCCGGGGCGCCCGAGGTGTCGCCGACGAGGCCCACCCGGTCGCCCACCACCACCGACTTGCGGCCCAGCTCGCGGGCCCGCATCGCGGTCACGGGCGGGGAGTCGGCCCCGGCGTCGGGGAACACGCAGGTGTAGCGCCCCCGGTCGACGGCGATCACGAACCCGTCCACGGCGTCCTCGTGCCGGGGCCGGGTGCGCGTACGCGGGCGCGACGACCTGCCGGGTCGGACCCGGACGTCGTCCTCGTCGTACTCCCGCCGCTTCGTCGCCAGGACGTCCTCCCGTCGTCAGCTCTTGCCGGTCACCATTCCCGACCATAGTGCCGGGAACTCCGGCATGGTCTTCGAGGTGCACGACACGTCGTCGACCTCGATCCCGGGGACCGCCAGCCCGGCGACCGCCGCGGCGTGCGCCATCCGGTGGTCGTCGTACGTGCGGAAGGTCCCGCCGCGCAGCGGGCGGGGCCGGATCTCCAGCCCGTCGGTGGTCTCGGTGAGGTCCGCGCCCAGCGCCGTGAACTCCTTGGCCAGGGCGGCGACGCGGTCGGTCTCGTGCCCCCGGATGTGCCCCACGCCGGTCAGCCGGGACGGCGAGTCGGCGAGCATGGCCAGCGCGGTGAGCACCGGGGTCAGCTCGCCGACGTCGGAGAGGTCGGCGTCCAGCCCGCGGACCCTGCCGGTGCCCCGCACGGTCAGCCCGGCCGTGCTCAGCGTCACCTCGCCGCCCATCCGGTGCAGCAGCGTCCGCAGCTGCTCGACCGGCTGGAGGCTGCTGCGCGGCCAGCCCTGGAGGGTCACCTCACCGCCGGTGACCAGGGCGGCGGCGAAGAACGGCGCCGCTCCGGAAAGGTCCGGCTCGATCTCCCAGCCGCGCCCGGTCAGCGGGCCGGGCTCGACCGCCCAGACGTCGGGCGTGGTGTCGTCGACCGCCGCCCCGGCGGCGCGCAGCATCTGCACGGTCATCCGCAGGTGCGGCGCGGAGGGCACGGGCGGCCCCTCGTGCCGGACCACCACGCCGCGGTCGAAGCGCGGCCCGGCCAGCAGCAGCCCGGAGACGAGCTGGCTGGAGGCGGAGGCGTCGATGACCACCTCGCCGCCGGTGACCCGGCCGGCGCCGAGGACGACCAGCGGGAGGCTGCCGGTCGGCGGCGCGTCGATGCGGACGCCCAGGGAGCGCAGCGCGCCGATCAGCGGGCCGAGCGGGCGGGTCCGGGCGTGCGGGTCGCCGTCGAAGGTGACCCGGCCCTCGGCCAGGCCGGCCACCGGCGGCAGGAACCGCATCACCGTGCCGGCCAGGCCGACGTCGACGTGCGCCGGACCGACCAGCGGGTGCGGCCGGACCAGCCAGCGGTCGTCGTCGGAGACGGACATGTGCGCGCCCAGTTCGCGCAGGCCGCCGGCCATCAACTCGGTGTCGCGGGCGCGCAGCGGCCGGTCGAGCGTCGACGGGCCGCTGGCCAGCGCGCCGAGCACCAGGGCCCGGGCGGTCATCGACTTGGAGCCGGGCAGGCGCAGCGTCGCGGCGACCGGGTCGCTCGCGGTCGGCGCGGTCCACGGCAACGGCGGCCGCGTCGCGGTCAGATTCCCCACGCTTACATTCTGCCAACTCCGCAGGCCGGTGGAACCGCCCGTCGCGCCTGCTCCCGGTTGGCGGGACAGCCGGAACGCCGGCGGCGGGTTAGCGTTGGCGCCATGTGCGGGAGGTACGCGACGACCCGGAGCGCGGGCGACCTGAGCGCGCTGTTCGAGTCGTCCGACGAGACCGGCGGGGTCGGCCCGGACTTCAACGTCGCCCCGACCGATCCCGTGCCGCTCGTCCGGCTGGCCCCGGAGGGGCACCGGCTCCTCTCCGTCGGCCGCTGGGGGCTGGTGCCGCACTGGTCCCGCACCGCCGCGGGCGCCGCCCGCATGATCAACGCGCGGGTGGAGACGATCGCCACCAGCCGGGCGTACGCCCCGTCGTTCGCGCGCCGGCGCTGCCTCGTCCCGGCCGACGGCTGGTACGAGTGGGTCCGGCAGGCCGACGGCCGGCGGCAGCCCTACTTCATGACCCCGCGCGACGGCTCGGTGCTGGCCTTCGCCGGCATCTGGTCGGTCTGGGAGCCGGCCGGCGAGGCCCGGCTCACCTTCAGCGTTCTGACCACCGCGGCGGTCGGCGAGCTGGCCGAGGTGCACGACAGGATGCCGCTGCTGCTGCCGCGGGAGCGCTGGGCGTCCTGGCTCGGCGCCGCCGCCGAGCCCGCCGAGCTGCTCGCGCCGCCCGCCCCGGCCTGGCTGGCGGGGCTGGAGATCCGCCCGGTCTCGCCGGCGGTCGGCGACGTCCGCAACGACGGCCCGGAGCTGACCGCCCGGGTTCCCCTGGCGCGTGCGGAGGCCGAGACGGAAATGACCCTGTTCTGATCACGCTCAGCACATTGGCGTGTGCTGATTTGCCGGGTTGCGCCTGAAACGTCGCCCGGCCGTTTAGCCATGTTTACCGAAGGCCCTTGTCCCCGCCTGCGCAAGTGCGATAGAACACAGCGCCGGTGTTGGGCGTCTGTTCGCACGGGGCGGATGACACCCATCGATCATTCATGATCATTGCCGGTCCCACGGGGGAGGTGGGTGTATTGACACGGGCACGCATGCCCCGCCCGCACGAGGTGGCCGCCGCGCGGCGAGATCCGCGACTGCTGCGGGCCCTGCGCGAGCGGCGCCACGACGAGGCGTGGCGGACCAGAGGAACCTGCCAGAGCGTGGATCCGGAGACGTTCTTTCCGGCGCCCAACGAACCGGCCGACGCGGCCGTGGCGCTCTGCCGCAGCTGTGACGTCCAGGGGTCCTGCCTCGCCTGGGCGCTGGAGGTGGGCGACTGCCACGGCGTCTGGGGCGGCACCACACCGCGCGAGCGGCGGGCCATGCTGGTGGCCTGGCGCAGCGAGGTGCAGCCGGATCCCGACGCGCTCGACGAGGCCGGCCCGCCGGTCCGCGACCGCCTGCTCACGCTGGTGCCGTCGGGCTGATTCCGTTTCGCCGTCGCCCGCGTTTCCGCACCGGAGACGCGGGCGACGCGTTTTGCGGACCGGCGACCGTCGCGGCGAGGGCCGGACGCAGAATGGGCCGGTGCGGCACAGCGACGAGATCGGAACACCCCGCGGGCCGGCCCGGGTCCACATCGACCGGCCGGCGGCCGGCGGCGCCACCATGCTGGTGCTCGGTCACGGTGCCGGCGGCGACGTGGACGCCCCGGACCTCGTGGCGGTCCGGGACGCTCTGGCCGGCGCCGGGGCCGGCGTGGTCCGGGTGACCCAGCCGTACCGGGTCGCGGGCCGGCGCGCCCCCGCCCCGGCGGGACACCTCGACGAGGCGTGGACGGCGGTGCTGGCCGAGCTCCGGGCCCGCCACCCGGAGGCCGCCCGCTGGGTGGTCGGCGGCCGGTCCAGCGGCGCCCGGGTCGCCTGCCGCACCGCCCACGCGGTCGGCGCGGCCGGCATCGTCGCCCTGGCGTTTCCGCTGCACCCGCCGGGGCGGCCGGCACGCTCGCGGGCCGAGGAGCTGCGCACCGGCCTGCCCACGCTGGTGGTCAACGGCGACCGGGACCCGTTCGGGGTGCCCGAGCCCGGGCCCGGCGTCGAGGTGGTGACCCGTCCCGGCGAACGGCACGACCTCCGCGGCGATCCGGCGGCCACGGCGGCGGTCGTCCGCGACTGGCTCCGGGCCCGGGGCTGGCTTCCCGCCTGACCGTCCCGGCCCGCCCAGGGGGCGGAGGCGCGACACGCGGCGGCAGCGGGCTCGGCGTGACCGTCGGTGGCGGCGGGTCGTTGCTACGGATGGTGTCGGGCGTCCGGTTCGGGCGTCCGGGGCCACCCTCCCAGGCCCTTCCTGGTCCCAGCGTCGGTCGCGGCCGAGCCGGGACCAGGAACGGGTGGGGCGGCGCGGAATGTCCGGCCCGGCGGCGAGCGTTACTACCTCCGGATGACTTTTCCAGCCGAGGGGGGTGACCGGTGCCGACCGAGACACGGAGCCGGGAGCGGGACGAACGGGACGCGCGGCAGCTCAAGCGGCTGCTGGACGCGCCGAACTGGCCCGCGACGGCGTCGGCCGTGAGCACCAGCACACAGTCCGGAAGTGAATCTGCCGGCAGGTGGGTACGCGTATCCTCGGCGGGAAAGCATCCGACGCGAGGGGACGTGCGGTTGACGACCGAGAAGACGGACGAGCGCAGGGCCCGCTTCGAGCGGGACGCGATGCCCTTCGTCGACCAGCTCTACGCTGCCGGACTGCGGATGACCCGCAACCCGGCCGATGCCGAGGACCTGGTTCAGGAGACCTACCTGAAGGCGTACGCCGCCTTCCACCAGTTCGAGCAGGGCACGAACCTGAAGGCCTGGCTGTACCGGATCCTGACCAACACCTACATCAACTCCTACCGGAAGCGGCAGCGCCAGCCCGTGCAGGCGCCCACGGACGAGATCACCGACTGGCAGCTCGCCGAGGCCGAGTCGCACACGTCCAGCGGGCTGCGCTCGGCGGAGACCGAGGCGCTGGACCGGCTGCCGGACAGCGACGTCAAGGAGGCCCTCCAGCAGTTGCCGGAGGAGTTCCGCATGGCGGTCTACCTGACCGACGTCGAGGGCTTCTCCTACAAGGAGGTCGCCGACGTCATGAACACGCCCATCGGCACGGTGATGTCGCGGCTGCACCGCGGCCGTCGTAATCTGCGCAAGCTGCTCGAGCAGTACGCGGCGGAGCGGGGCTTCACGGCCGCGCCGTCGAAGGGCTCGACCGCCGCCGCCAGCCGGGAGGTGTGACCGTGAGCTGTGGAGAGGCGCACGAGACGGACTGCCGTGAGGTGCTCGCGGAGGTCTACCTCTACCTGGACCTGGAGTGCGGTGAGGAGCGCCGCGTCCTCATCCGGGAACACCTCGAGGAGTGCGGGCCCTGCCTGCACGAGTACGGCATCGAGCAGGAGGTGAAGGCGCTGGTCGCCCGCTGCTGCGGCAACGAGACCGCGCCGGAGCAGTTGCGCGAGCGGCTGCGGGTCCGCCTGAGCGAGCTGGTGGTCTTCGAGACCACCGAGTCCCGCGAGCTGGCCGACTGACGGCAGCGGGCACGAGCTGAACACACCGGTGGCCCGGGTCCCTGCGGACCCGGGCCACCGGTGTGTCCGGCCCCGGAGGGCCGGCGCCGACTCCGATCCGGGGATCAGGAGTTGGGGCGCTTGCCGTGGTTGGCGCCGCTCTTCTTGCGGGCCTTCTTCTTGCGGGCCTTCTTCGCCATGGTGTGCCTCCTTGTGCTGGTCACGGTCCGGCCGCGGGCGAGCGCGGCGGAGGTCGCGTGCCGGTTCCCGGGCGCCGGGAGCCGACCGCGCTGATGCTAGTGCCGACGGCGGTCGCGGGGGACCGGCGGGGGCGGAACCGGCGTGCCGGGCGCGCTGTGCCGGGACGTGAGCGGGCTCATGATTGGATACCGTTCGCAGGAACAGCGGTGGAGAGGGAGGGCCCGGAGATGGCCGAGGAGATCCGCGCCGAGATGGTGGCGAACGTCTGGAAGGTCGTCGCGTCGGCCGGGGACACCGTGTCCGAGGGGGACACGCTGGTGATCCTGGAGTCGATGAAGATGGAGATCCCGGTGATCGCCGAGTCCGACGGCGTGGTGCAGCAGATCGCGGTCAACGAGGGCGACGTCGTGCAGGACGGTGACCTCATCGCGGTGATCGGTTGAGCGGGCTGCGCGTCCGTCGAGCCGAGCCGGCCGACTTCCCGGCGGTGGCCCGCCTGACGGTCGCCGCGTACGAGGCCGACGGGCAGCTCAAGGGCGAGACCGGCTACGCCCCGGTGCTGGCCGACGTGGCCACCCGGGCGGAGACCGGTGAGGTGCTGGTCGCCGTCGACGCGGCCACCGGCGAGGTGGTGGGCGCCGTGACGTTCGTGCTGCCCGGCACCCCGTACGCCGAACTCGCCGGCCCCGGTGAGGCCGAGTTCCGGATGCTCGCGGTCGACCCGGCCGCGCAGGGCCGGGGCGCCGGGGCGGTCCTGGTCGGGGCGTGCGTTGCGCGCGCCACCGAGCTGGGTTGCTCGGGGGTCGTGATCTGCGTACGCAGTGGGATGGCCGCCGTGGCGCAGCGCCTCTACGGGCGGCTGGGCTTCGTGCGGGCGCCGGAGAAGGACTGGGCCCCGCTGCCCGGGGTGGACCTGCTCGGCCTGCGCCTGGACCTGACGCGCCCGGCCTGACCCTGGCCGGCTCCGCCGGCGGCTCCGGTCAGGAGGCGTCGGCGATCTTCGCGAGCAGCTCGTCGGCAACCTCGAGGGCGATCTTCTTGCGCTCCTCGTCGCTGATGCCGGGGGTGCGGACCGCGAACCAGCTGCTGTGCACGGCGAACAGGGTCAGCGTGGCGCGCAGCTGGGCGGCGGGGGAGTCGTCGCCCCGGCACAGCTCGTGCGCCAGCCGCATCATCCGGTCGCGCATCTGCTGACCGGCGGTGAGGCTCTTGAGGACCGTCTGGTTCTGCTCGAAGAACCGCATGACCGTGGGCAGCTCACCGGCGAACATGGCGTCCGCGTACCGGCTCAGCAGCGCGCGCCGGGTCGCCAGCGTGGCCGGCTGGGTGCCGGCCCACTCGATCAGCTCGTCCATCCGGCGCAGCCGGTCGTCGACGAAGCTGCTGACGATCTCGTCCTTGCTCTTGAAGTGGTAGTAGAGGGCGGCCTTGGTCACGCCGAGCCGCTCGGCGATCTCCCGCAGCGAGGTCTTCTCGTACCCCTGCTCGGTGAAGAGCTCCAGCGCGACGGCCTGAATGCGTTGCCGCGTGCCGCCTGTGCTCTCCCTCACCCGTGTTCCCCAATTCGCTTGACGGTTCCTACTGACCAACTTACCGTCCGGCTAGTAAGGTAACTAGCCGGACGGCAAGTAAGTTGGTCACAGATCTTCGGGGGAGCTTACCCATGAGTCAACCAGCCCAGGTGGCGGCGAGGCCCAATGTCCGCGTTGTCCTCTTCGGCCTGATGATCGCGATGATGCTCGCGATGCTCGACAACATGATCGTCAGCACCGCGCTGCCCCGGATCGTCTTCGAGTTCGGCGGGGCGGACCACTTCACCTGGGTGGTCACCGCCTACGTGCTGGGCACCACGGTCTCCACCCCGATCTGGGGCAAGCTCGGCGACCTCTACGGCCGCAAGGCCGTCTTCCTGACCTCGGTGGTCGTCTTCCTGGTCGGCTCGGCGCTGTGCGGCATGTCCGGGTCCGGCATCTTCGGCGGGGTCGACACCGGCATGATCGAGCTGATCGCGTTCCGGGCGGTCCAGGGTCTCGGCGCCGGCGGGCTCATGGTCGGTGTCATGGCGATCATCGGTGACCTGGTCCCGCCCCGCGAGCGGGGTCGCTACCAGGGCATGATCGCCGGCATCATGGCCATCGCCATGGTGGCCGGCCCCCTGGTCGGCGGCTTCATCACCGACCACCTCTCCTGGCGCTGGGCGTTCTACGTCAACCTGCCGCTCGGCGGCGTGGCCCTGCTGGTGCTCGCCACCACCATGCACCTGCCCAAGTACCGCACCGAGCACAAGATCGACTGGCTGGGCGCCGCGCTGCTCTCCGTCGGCATCACCGCGATCGTGCTGGTCACCACGTGGGGCGGCAACGAGTACGACTGGACCTCCCCGCAGATCCTCGGCCTCGCCGCGCTCGCGCTCGTCGCCCTGGTGGCCTTCGGCCTGGTCGAGCGCCGCGCCCCGGAGCCGATCCTGCCGCTGAGCCTGTTCAGCAACCGGAACTTCGCCCTCATCTCGGTCATCGGCTTCCTGCTCGGCTTCGCCATGTTCGGCGCGATGAACTTCCTGCCGCTCTACCAGCAGACCGTGCAGGGCGCCTCGGCCACCAACAGCGGGCTGCTGCTGCTCCCGCTGATGTTCGGCATGCTGGTGGTCTCGCTGGTCGTCGGCCGGACCATCACGAAGACCGGGCGCTACCGGGCCTTCCCGATCGTCGGCGGCGTGGTGATGGCCGCCGGCATGGGCCTGCTGACCCAGCTCGACCTGGGCACCAGCAAGACCGTCTCCTCGCTCTACATGGTCGTGCTCGGCGTCGGCATGGGCTTCCTCATGCAGACCTCGATGCTGATCGCGCAGAACAGCGTGGAGCAGAAGGACCTGGGCGCTGCGAGCGGCGCGGCCACCTTCTTCCGGTCCATCGGCGGCTCGTTCGGCGTCTCGCTCTTCGGCGCGATCTTCGCCAACCGGCTCGCCGACTCCGCCGCCGGTCCGGCCTTCGCGGGCGGCGGCGAGGGCGGCGCCATGAACCTGGAGAAGCTCAAGGAGCTGTCCGGGCCGGTGCGGGAGGTCGTGCTCGGCGCGCTCTCCGACGCCATCTCGCACGTCTTCTTCTGGGCGGTCTTCTTCACCGTGGCGGTCCCGGTGCTCGCCTGGTTCATCAAGGAGGTCCCGCTGCGTTCGGCGAACGAGGCCCCGCCGGCCGACACCACCCCGGAGGAGGAGGCCGAGGCCGCTCTCGGCAGGTCCCCCGTCGCCTGACCCGCCCGCCGCGGCCACGCCGACCCGTCCTCGGGCACGGCGTGGCCGCGTCGTGTGTCTCAGCGGTGGAAGAGGGCGGTGAGGCGGCGCCAGAGGCGGCGCAGGGCGCCGGGCGGGGCCTGCGGCGCCGGGCCGGTGAGCAGGCTGTCGGCCACGGCGCGGGTGGCCGGGTCGAGGTCCGGGGTGGCCAGCGCCAGGTGGGCCAGCGACACCGCGACCGGCACCCGGCGCTCGCGGGCCACGGCCGCCACGTCGGCGAGCCGCTCGGCCACCACCCGGGCCACGTCGGTACGGACGGCCGGATCGACCCAGGCGGCGGTGACCAGGGCGAACAGCGCCGCCTCGGCGACCCAGTCCGCGGCGCCCCAGAGCAGTTCCAGCAGCACGCGGCGCCGGGTCGACTCGGCCCACGGCTCGTCGGTGCGGTGGTGCAGCAGGCCGAGGCAGGCCCAGACCTGCACGGAGCGCACCCAGAGCGACGGGTCCTGCCCGGCGAGCACCTGCCCGAGGGCCGTGGCCGGCGCGGCCGGCGGGTGCACCAGCACGCCCAGCAGGTCGGCGAGGTCCAGGGTGGCCAGTCCCACCGCGGCGTCGTACGCGGCCGGCGGGTGCGGCCAGGCCGGGTGGGCGAGCTGCCGGATCCGTTCCGCCGCCTGGGCCGAGGGGGTGGGCAGGGTGGGCACGGCCACCGTGCCGTCGTACCGCCAGAGCTGGCAGGTGGTGGCCCGGCGGGGTTCGCGCGGGTCCGCGTCGGCCACCTCGGGCGGCCGCGGCGCGTCCGGCGCCGGACCGGCGCCCGGGGTCACCTGGCCGAGCCAGGGGCGGCCGCGGCAGCACTCGGCCAGGTCGCCGTGCTCGTGGGTGTCGTCGGGGTGGTCCCGGACGAAGTCGGCGAGGGCCACCAGGTGGGCCACGTCTCCGTCGCGCTGGAAGCGCAGCCGGTGGGCGGTGTGCACGGCACAGTCGAAGGTCGGGTCCCTGGCCAGGGCGCGGTCGATCCAGCCGAGCGCCTCGTCGAGCCGGCCGTTGTCAGCGAGGGTGCCGGCGATGTCGGCGTAGACGGCCAGGTCGTCGGGGTCGAGGGCGACGGCCCGTTGCAGCGCGGCGAGCGCGTCCCGGGTCCGGCCGGCGCTGCGGTACGCGTACCCGAGCCACACCTCGCCGAGTTTGGTGGGCTGTGCGCGTACCCCTCGGGAGGCCCAGGTGACGGCGAGGGCGACCTCGCCGAGGCGCCGGGCCAGCGCGGACGCCGCGCCCAGCAGCAGCGGGTGGGCCGGGTGCACGGCGACCGCGTTGCGGGCCAGGGTGAGGTACGGGCGCAGCGGGTCGCGCAGCCGGCGGGGGACCGGGTCGGGCGCGGCCGCGCAGACCTGCATGAGGATCCGGGCGGTGCGCTCGGGGTCGAGCCGTTCGGGCAGGTCGGGCGCGGTCACCCAGGGCACGGCGGCCCATTCGGCGGCGGGGGCGTAACCGGTGGCCGCGGCGAGCAGGTCGAGCCCCTCGGCGGGGCGGCCGGCGGCGGCGAGCAGGTGGGCGCGGGCCACCACCGCGCCGACGAAGGCGTGGTGGCCGAGCGGGAAGAGATCCAGGTCGCCGCCGCTGGCGGCGGCGAGCCGGGCGAGCGTCTCGTGCACCTCGGGCAGCGTGGGGGCCCGGACGAGGGCGGCGGCCACATGGTCGGCGGCGTGCCGGAGGTCCCCTTCGGCCAGCGCCAGCCGGGCCAGCGCGAGTTCCTCCTCCGCCGAGAGCGCGGGGTCGTCCTCGGGCACGTCGTCCTCTCGGGTGGTCGGTCCGCCAGCCGGGCAAGCCTAGGGGATCATGCGGCCAGATGGTGATCCACTGCGCACTCCTGCTCGTTCCATTGCTCGCTGTGGCCGAAAGGTGCAAGACTGAGCATCGAACGCGCGGCAATCGCGCAGGAGGGGGTCTTCCGTGACGCGTCCAGGGGCCGGGATGGCCGCCGACATCGACGAGCAGCCGGCCGGCTACGACCGCCTGCTCTCCGCCGAGCACGCCGGGGCGATCGCCCGGGTCGCGGCGGTGATCGCCGAGCGCCGGCCCCGCCACGTGGTCTTCACCGCCCGGGGCACCTCCGACCACGCGGCGCTCTACGCGGCCTACCTCACCGAGATCCGGCTCGGCCTGCCCGCCGGGCTCGCCTCGCCCAGCACCGTCACCGTCTTCGGCGCCCGGCCCGACCTCTCCGACGCCCTGGTGGTCGGGGTCAGCCAGAGCGGCGGCTCGCCCGACCTGGCCGAGGTGCTGCGGGTGGCCCGGGAATCCGGCGCGCTCACCCTGGCCGTGACCAACAACCCCGACTCGCGCCTGGTGGGCACCGCCGAGCTGAGCGTGGACATCGCCGCCGGGCACGAGCGGGCCGTCGCCGCCACCAAGACCTACACCGCCGAGCTGCTCGCGCTGCTCATGCTCGTCGAGGGGGTACGCGCCGGCGACGGCGTGCTCCCCGCCGAGGAGCGGGAGGCCCTGGCCCGCCTGCCCGAGCTGGCCGAGCGCACCCTGTCCGACGCCACCCCGGCCCAGCTCGCCCCGCGCTACCGGTTCGCCGGCCAGCTCGTCACCACCGGCCGGGGCTACGCGTACCCGACGGCCCGCGAGGCGGCGCTGAAGCTGATGGAGACCTCCTACCTGCCGGCGCTCGCCTTCTCCGGCGCCGACCTGCTGCACGGCCCGCTCGCCATGACCGACCCCGACGTGCCGGTGCTCGCCGTGGTCGGGTCCGGTCCCGGCGGGCGCTCGATGCGCGAGGTGCTGCCCCGGCTCGGCGAGCGCCGCGCCGACGTCGTGGTGGTCGGCTCCGCCGACGTCGAGGCGACCGCCCGGATGGCCGTGCCCGAGGTCGACGAGCGGTACGCGCCGCTGCTCGACATCCTGCCGCTCCAGCGGCTCGCCCTGGCCCTGGCCCTGGCCCGGGGCGAGGACCCGGACGCCCCGCGCGGGTTGAAGAAGGTCACGGCGACGATGTGAGGCCCGGCGTGGCACGCTGTTCAGCGTGTCCACCCTCCGTGACCTCGCCGAGGAGCACACCACGCTCCGGCCGGCCGACATCGACCACCTGCACCGGATCGCCGGCGACTGGCAGCTCCTCTCCGACCTGTCCTTCGCCGACCTGCTGCTCTGGGTGCCGGTCGACGGCGACGGCACGTTCCTCTGCGTGGCCCAGGTCCGCCCGACGACCGCGCCGACCGCGTACCTGGACGACCAGGTCGGCCGGATCGTCGGCGGGCCCGAGGTGGCGCACCTGGAGGTCGCCCTCCGGCAGGGCCGGATCTGGCGGGAGGGCGACCCGGTCTGGTACGGCGACGTGCCCGCGCGGCACGAGGCCATCCCGGTGCGGCTGCGCACCGCCGACGGGGAGTCCGGCGAGGTCGTGGCGGTGGTGGGCCGGGACACCAACCTCTCCACCGCGCGCACGCCCAGCCAGCTCGAACTCAACTACCTGACCACCGCCGACGACCTGGCGCAGATGATCGCCGACGGCACCTTCCCGCCGCACCGGCACCCGGGGGAGACCACCTCGGCGCCCCGGGTCGGTGACGGCCTGGTCCGGCTCGACGCCAACGGCAAGGTCACCTACGCCAGCCCCAACGCGCAGTCCGCGTACCGCCGGCTGGGCTACGCCTCGCATCTGGTGGGGGAGGACCTGGCCAAGCTGCACCGCCGGCTCGCGAGCGATCCGCTCGAAGGCACCGACGCGGCGAACGCCGTGCTCGCCGCCCTGCGTGGCGACGCTCCGCCCCGGCGGGAGATCGACGCCCGGGGCGCCACCATGCTCACCCGGGCCCTGCCGCTGATGCCCGCGGGCGTGCCGATCGGCGCGTTGGTCCTGGTCCGCGACATCACCGAGGTACGCCGCCGCGACCGCGCCCTCATCACCAAGGACGCCACCATCCGGGAGATCCACCACCGGGTGAAGAACAACCTCCAGACCGTCGCCGCGCTGCTCCGCCTCCAGGCCCGCCGGGTGTCCATGCCCGAGGCCCGGGTCGCCCTGGAGGAGTCGGTACGCCGGGTCGCCTCCATCGCGCTGGTCCACGAGACGCTCTCCCTGTCCAGCGACGAGGCGGTCGAGTTCGACGGCATCGTCGACCGGGTGGCCAGCGCGGCCACCGAGGTGGCGGCCACCGAGGTGTCCGTCGGCATGCGCCGCCGGGGCAGTTTCGGCGTGCTGCCCGCCGAGATCGCCACCTCGCTGGTGATGGTCCTCAACGAACTGCTGCTCAACGCCGTCGAGCACGGCTTCCCGCCGGCCGGCGAGGAGGGTGCGCCCGGGCCGGAGGGCGCGCCGGAGCCGGCCGTGGTGGTCTCCGTGCACCGGTTCCGCAAGCAACTGCACGTCTCGGTCACCGACAACGGCCGGGGGCTGCCCGAGCAGTTCGACGCCGAGAAGGGCGCCAACCTCGGCCTCCAGATCGTCCGGGCCCTGGTCACCGGCGAGCTGCGCGGCACCATCGAGCTGCGCAACGGGGCCGAGGGTGGCACCGAGGCCGTGCTGGTGGTCCCCCTGGCCCGCGGCACCGCCGACCGCCTCACCGGCTGACCCGCCCGTACCTGGGTCACCGGGTGAGCAGGGCGACCGTGAGGCCGGGGCGGGGCCACACCTGGCGGGCCGTGAACGCGCCGCGCAGGGCGTCGCCCTTGGCGCCGGGCACCGCCGCCAGCGGATCGGCGCGCCGGCCGGTGACCACCAGCCAGACCCGGTCCACGCCGGCCAGGCACTCCGCCGGGCGGTCGCACTCGGCCGCCCAGAGGTCCGCGCGCTGCGGCTGGTCGCGCACCACCAGCACGTCGCGCGGCCGCCGCGCCCCCAGGTGGTACGCCAGCCCGAGGTCCGGGAAGAGCCAGCTGTCCCGGGGCGAGTAGACGATGGCGTCACCCGGCTGCTGCCGGTCGGCGACGATCCGGGCCACGCCCGCGTAGTCCACGGGGGCGCTCCGCGGCCACTCGTGGGTCCGCCGCAGCGCCGCCTGGTCGGGCAGTCCGAGCAGGCCGGCCAGGGTGACCACGGCCAGCGCCGGCGCCAGCCGTACGCCGGCCAGCGCCGCCCCGGCCAGCAGGCAGGCGAACGGCACCGTGAAGATGAGGTACCGGGTCACCCAGAGCGGCACCGCCGTGCCGGCGGCGAACAGCAGCAGCACCGGCAGCAGGACGGCGGCCCCGGGCAGCAGCGCGCGCCGGCCGAGCCGGGCCGCCCCCAGCGCGGCGAGGCCGACGAGCAGGCCGCCGACCACTCCGCTCTGCGCCAGCGCGCCGGGCAGGGCGGCCAGGTCGTCGACGCGGACCAGGCGTACCCAGTCGAGCTGGCGGCCGCGCTGGCCCCGGGCCACCAGCACCAGCGGGGCGACCAGCACGACCGCCGGCAGCACCGCCACCAGCCACCGCCAGAACAGGCCCCGACCCGCCGCGCCGGCCTCCCGCCCTCCGGTGCCCGGGGCATCCTCTCGCGCTCTGGCGTCGGGGGCGTCCTCGCGCGCTCTGGCGTCGGGGGCGTCTTCGCGCGCTCCGGCGTCGGGGGCGTCTTCGCGCGCTCTGGTGTCGGGGGCGTCTTCGCGCGCTCTGGCGTCGGGGGCGTTCTCCGGCGCTCTGGTGTCGCGGGTGGGGTCCGAGCCGTCGGGTGACGGCTCCAGGCCGGCCGCCCGCCGGCCCCGCACGGCCGCCAGCAGCACCACCAGGGCGTGTGCGGCGAGCAGGGTGAGGGCGATCAGGTGGAACAGCCCGAGCGCGGCGACGGCCACGGCGTACCCGGCCCAGCGCCGCCAATCCGGCCGACGCAGCGCCCCGACCAGCAGCAGCGTGGCGAGGACGGCGAACAGGGTGGCCGGCGCGTACGGGCGGGCCTCCTGGCCGTACCGGGAGGTGGCCGGCAGCACGGCGAGGAGCAGCCCGGCGAGCAGCCCGGCCCGCGGGCCGACCAGTTGCGCGCCGAGCCGGGCGGTGAGCGCGGCCGCACCGGCCATGGCCAGCGCGGACGGCAGCCGCAGCGCCGTCGGCGAGGTCCCGGCGAGCGCGGTCCAGCCGTGCATGAGCAGGTAGTACGGCCCGGTGGCGGCGTCGATCGTGCCGGCCAGCCGGACCAGGTCGGGGACCGGCCGGGTGGCGGCGCTCCAGGTCGCCAGCTCGTCCCGCCAGGGCTGCGCGTGCCCGATCCCGGCGAGCGTGACCGCCAGCGTGAGCAGGCCGGGGATCGCCCAGACCAGCCAACCCCGACGGTCGCGGGACCGTGCGGACTCGGCGGGCGGGGTCACATCCCGCAGCGTCACACAACGGAACCGCCCGCCGGGCCGGTAAGCCGATCCGCGCGCTGCCCGTGATGTGGGATCACACACTCGGTCATTGGCCGGTCATCGACGGCTGTGGGAGCATGTGGCTTATGACCGCCGCTGTCATCCGCCGCTTCGTGGCCCGTCGCCACGTCGATTACGGCCGCGTCCGCAGCGCGATCTGTCCGGCCCACTGACGACGCCCGACCCATCCGTCTCGGGCGCGTTCCGCGCCGGCCGTCATCGACATCGCCGTCCTCGGCCCTCATCCAGGGCCGGCCGCCGCGTCCGCGCTTTCAGGCACAGCAGACAACGGAGGACGCCGCGATGGCGGTCAGCAGCACCACCACGACCCGGCCCGACACCCCGGCGCCGGCCGCCCGGGCCCCCCGGCGGCCGCGCGGTGAGGGGCAGTGGGCGCTCGGGCACCGCGAGCCGCTCAACCCCAACGAGCGGATCAAGAAGGACGACGACCCGCTGAACGTGCGGGCCCGGATCGAGAACATCTACGCGCACCGGGGTTTCGCCTCGATCGACCCGCAGGACCTGCGGGGCCGGTTCCGCTGGTGGGGCCTCTACACCCAGCGCCGGGCGGGCATCGACGGCGGGCGCACGGCCGTGCTGGAGCCGCACGAGCTGGAGGACGAGTTCTTCATGCTCCGCGTGCGGGTGGACGGCGGTGAGCTGAGCCTGGCCCAGCTCCGGGTCGTCGCGGACATCTCCCGGGAGTTCGCCCGGGACACCGCCGACATCACCGACCGGCAGAACATCCAGTACCACTGGATCCGGGTCGAGGACATGCCGGAGATCTGGCGGCGACTGGAGGCGGTCGGCCTGCAGACCACCGAGGCGTGCGGCGACTGCCCCCGGGTGGTGCTGGGCAGCCCGGTCGCCGGTGTGGCCCGGGACGAGGTGCTCGACCCGACGCCCGCCGTCGACGAGATCGTCCGCCGGTACGTCGGCGACAAGGCGTACTCCAACCTGCCCCGCAAGTTCAAGACCTCGATCTCCTGGCTGGTCGACACCCCGTACGAGGCGAACGACATCGCCTTCCTCGGCGTCGAGCACCCCGACCACGGTCCCGGCTTCGACGTCTGGGTGGGCGGCGGGCTGTCCACCAACCCGATGCTGGCCAAGCGCCTCGGCGTCTGGGTGCCGCTGGCCGAGGTGCCGGACGTCTGGGCCGGGGTGGTCGGCATCTTCCGCGACTACGGCTACCGGCGGCTGCGCAACCGGGCGCGGCTGAAGTTCCTGGTCGCCGACTGGGGCGTGGCGAAGTTCCGCGAGGTGCTGGAGAAGGAGTACCTGGGCCGGGCGCTGCTCGACGGCCCGGCCGCCACGCTGCCGGCGAAGCCGGTCGACCACATCGGCGTGCACCCGCAGCGCGACGGCGGCAACTATGTGGGCGCCGCCCCGGTGGTGGGCCGGGTCTCCGGCACCCAGCTCGCCCGGCTCGCCGATGTGGCCGAGGCGCACGGCAGCGGCCGGGTGCGGCTCACCCCGTACCAGAAGCTGCTGGTGCTGGACGTGGCGCCGGAGCGGACCGACTCGCTGGTGGCGGAGCTGCGTGGGATCGGCCTGGAGGCCCGGCCGTCGGCCTGGCGGCGCGGCACCATGGCCTGCACCGGCATCGAGTTCTGCAAGCTCGCCATCGTCGAGACGAAGCGGCGCGGCGAGGAGCTGGTGGCCCGGCTGGAGGAGCGGCTGCGCGACTTCGACGCCGACATCTCCATCCACCTCAACGGCTGCCCGAACGCCTGCGCCCGCACGCAGGTGGCCGACATCGGCCTGAAGGGCCAGCTCGTCGTGGGCCCGGACGGCCGGCAGGTGGAGGGCTTCCAGGTGCACCTCGGCGGCGGCCTGGGCATGGCCGCGGGGCAGACCGCCGGTTTCGGCCGCAAGCTGCGCGGCCTGAAGACCACCGCGGACGAGCTTCCGGAGTACGTGGAACGGCTGGCCCGCCGCTACCTGGCCGGCCGGAGCGAGGGCGAGAGCTTCGCCAACTGGGTGATCAGGGTCGACGAGGAGGAATTGCGATGAGCGATGCCCGATCTGCGCCTCTCTACTGCCCCTACTGCGGGGAGGAGGACCTGCGGCCGCACGAGGCCGGGCACGGCGCCTGGGAGTGCCACGCCTGCGCCCGGGTCTTCACGGTGAAGTTCACCGGCCTGCTGGGCCGGGCGGTGGCCCGATGAGCGCCCTGCCCTCCGCCGCCGGCCTGGGCCTGGTCGGCGTCGGCGGGCCGGCCCCGGCGGATCCGGCCCGGCGTGACCCGGAGGAGCTGCGTGCGCTGGCCGAGCGGGCCGGCCGTGAGCTGGAGGGCGCGCCCGCGCTGGAGATCGCCCGGTGGGCCGCCGAGACCTTCGGCGACCGGTTCTGCGTGACCAGCTCGATGGCCGACGGGGTGTTGGCCCACCTCGTCTCCCGGGTGGCCCCCGGGGTCGACGTGGTCTTCCTGGACACCGGCCTGCACTTCCCGGAGACGCTCAAGGTCCGCGACGAGGTGGCCCGGCGGCTGCCCGTGAACGTGCGCTCGATCCGCCCCCGGATGACCGTGGGCCAGCAGGACGGCCAGTACGGCCCGCGGCTGTTCAACCGGTCCCCGGATGACTGCTGCCAGCTGCGCA
This sequence comes from Micromonospora sp. NPDC005707, assembly GCF_040631005.1. Classification (NCBI taxonomy): domain Bacteria; kingdom Bacillati; phylum Actinomycetota; class Actinomycetes; order Micromonosporales; family Micromonosporaceae; genus Micromonospora; species Micromonospora sp. NPDC005707. Next base: position 92,053 of record NZ_JBEXYR010000002.1, on the reverse strand, counting down.
AGGTGGAGCCGCTGGAGCGGGCGCTGGCCGGGTACGACGCCTGGGCCGCCGGGCTGCGCCGCGACGAGTCGCCGACCCGGGCCAACACGCCGGTGGTGGCCTTCGACGCGCGGCGCGGCAAGGTCAAGGTCAACCCGATCGCGGCGTGGAGCCAGCGGGATGTGGACGCCTACATCGCCCGCTACGACATCCCGGTCAACGAGCTGTTCGCCCGGGGCTACGGCTCGATCGGCTGCTGGCCGTGCACCCGCCGCACCAGGGCGGGGGAGGACCCGCGGGCGGGCCGCTGGGCGATGTTCGAGAAGACCGAGTGCGGCCTGCACACCTGACCGCCGAGCCGCCGGTGGTGCTGGTCGCGCACGGCAGCCGGGACCCGCGGGCGGCGGCGGCGACCCGGGCGCTGGCCCGGGCCGTGGCGGCCGCCCGTCCGGGCGTCGCGGTGCTGCCGAGCTGGCTGGATCACACCGACCCCGGTCCCGCCGCGGTGCTGCGGGACCTGGCCGCTGCCGGTCACACCCGGGCGGTGCTGGTGCCGCTGCTGCTGACCGCCGCGTACCACCGGAAGGTCGACGTCCCGGCGGCGGTGGCGGCGGCCCGCGCGGGTGGCGCGGACATCGAGGTACGGGTGACCGACGTGTTGGGCCCGGCGGACGGGGTGGTGGACGCCCGGCTGCTGGCGGGGCTGCGCCGGCGGCTGGCCGAGGCGGAGCCGGGTGGCTTCGACGGCGTGGTGCTGGCGGCGGCGGGCACCCGGGATCCGCGGGCGCGGGGTTCGGTGGGGCGGGTCGCCGCCGCGCTCGGCGCCGAGCTGGGCGTGCCCTGCCAGGTGTCGTACGCCTCGGCGGCGCCCCCGGGGGCCGGGGTCGCGGTGTCCCGGCTGCGCGCGGCGGGCGCCCGCCGGGTGGCCGTGGCCGCCTACTTCCTGGCCCCGGGCCTGTTCCACGACGCGGTCCGCGCGACGGCGGAGCGGGCCGGCGCGGTGGCGGTCGCCGATCCGCTGACCGACCTGCCCGAACTCGCCGACCTGGTGCTGCGTCGGGTCGACGCCGTGCCGGTCGCCGGCGCGGTGTGACGCGGGCCGCCTTCATGATCAGCCGGCGCGGTGGCGGGGTAGTGGGGAGTCATGTGCCCGGACAGCAGAACGCCCCGGCCGGGATCCGGCCGGGGCGTGCGCGTGCGTGCGAATCAGGCGGAGTGAGCGCGCAGCACCCGGAGCCCGCCGCGGCGCTTGACCGCGCGGCGCTCCTCCTCGCTCATCCCGCCCCAGACGCCGGCGTCCTGACCGGACTCCAGCGCCCACTGGAGGCAGTGGTCGGTCACCGGGCAGCGCCGGCAGACGGCCTTGGCCTGCTCCACCTGCAGGAGGGCCGGGCCGGACGTCCCGATCGGGAAGAACAGCTCCGGGTCCTCGTCGCGGCAGACGGCATCGTGGCGCCAGTCCATGGCGGCAACACTCCTCATTCTCAAATGGGTGGCCAGATTACGCTTCGTTGCTATTCCTATATGCGTCCGCATTGCCGATCGGTGACGGTCAGCATCCATCAATTCGGCGCTGCGTGAGCAGGCTTGCGATCCCCGTGGACCTGCTGGAACAGCTCAACCTGCCGAGCATATCCAGGCAATGTCCCGGTAACACGACTTCGCTTGTGAATACTTTCACGAACTGTCGCGATGTCAAGGGTGACGCTCGGAAAAACTCCGAACAGTGAGCGGGCTCACCACCCTTTTGTCCGGGTTTCAGAGCGCTCTGGTTACCCGGCGTGCCACAGTCGAGGATCAATATAGTACGGTCTGCGTGACGTTGCTGACATTTCCGGCACCTTTCCTCGGTGTGGCGGCCCCCGCGCGAAGCGGTGCGGTGGCCCGCGTCAACCGACGGCAGTACCCGAGACCTAGCAGATTACTCTCAGTGCGGCAGGGATGGATGCGAATCTGACTTTTTCCCGCTCGCCGAGGTAGTCGCCGTCCAGCTGGAAGGCCAGCGGACGGGCCGAGAGCAGGGTGAACTCCGCCACGTCGTGCAGCCGGAGCACCCGCCGGCCGTGCGGATCCGGCTCCCGAGCGAAGAACTGGGTGACCGTGCGTGCCGTGCTGGCCACCTTGAGCTGCCGCATCGCGAGCACGTCCAGCCCGAGGTCGAACGACGCCTCCGGGTTCGGGTTGATCTCCCGGTCGCCCAGATAGGTCCACGGCGCGGTGTTCTGGATGATGACCGTTCCCAGGTCGGTCTCGGCGGCCTCACCCGGGCGCTCCAGCGAGATCGACGGGTGTCGCCGGTCCGAGGCGAGGAAGTACTGGCTCACCGTGGACCGGAAGTAGAGCGCCGGCGTGGACACCCGGCCCCGCTTGCGGGCCCGCTCGACCCGCTGGATGACGGCCGCGTCGATGCCGAAGCCCGCGCAGAAGGTGAAGTAGCGGTCGTCCGCCCGGCCCAGCCCGATGGTGCGGGAGCGGCCCAGCCGCAGCCCCTCCAGGATCATGCTGGTCCCGTCCGGCCACTCCCGCGGCAGGCCGAGGGCCCGCGCGAAGACGTTGGTCGACCCACCCGGGACGGTGGCCAGCGCCGGCAGCCGCTCCGCCGTGGTGCGCCCGGTGCGGAAGGTCGGCGGCTCGGCGGCCATCAGGCCGTTCACCACCTCGTTGACCGTGCCGTCGCCGCCGAGCGTCACCACCAGGTCCACGCCCTCCTGGGCGGCCTCCCGCGCCAGGTCCATGGCGTGACCCCGGCGGCGGGTGTACCGCACCGACAGGTCGACTTCGCTGCGCAACGCCCGGACCAGCACGTCCCGGCTGCGCTCGCTGGTGGTGGTGGCCTTCGGATTGACCACCAGGACGGCGCGCATGGGCGGCACTGTACCGCGCCTACCCACGGGTATCGTGTCGCGCGTGACGATCGACTCCGGGCCGGTCCCCGGCACGCTCCGCACGGCGGTGCTCCTGCTGCGCGCCGAGGCCGTGGCGCTCGGCCTGGTCGCGGCATGGCTGGTCTGGTCCGACCTGACGGCGCGCACCACCCACCTGACCTCGGCGCTGCTCGTGACCGCGTTCGCGATCGCCGGGGCGGCCGCGCTCTGGGCGCTCGGCACCGCGCTGGGCCGCCGCCGGTCCGGGGCCCGGGCGCCGGCCATCGTGCTCCAGCTCATGCTGCTGCCGATCGGCTGGTACATGATCCAGGGCGGCCTCGGCTGGCTGGGAGTGCCGCTCATGGTGCTCGGCCTCGGCGTCACCGGCCTGCTGGTCAGCACGCCGACCAACCGGGCGCTCGGCTTCGACTGACGCCGCGCCGGCCGGACCGGTCAGTAGCCGGAGGCGCGGCGGGTGAGCAGGGAGATGGTGGCCCGGCCGTCCGCGGCCCGGGCGCTCGCCGCCGTGGTCAGCGCGGTGAGCACCTTCCAGGCGAAGGACGACTCCGAGGGGAGCGTGGCGCCCCGCACGGTCGGCACGGTCACCTCGACCGTGAGCGCGTCATCGGTGACCGCGAAGCGGCACTCCAGCTCGGCGTCACGGGTGGCGATCGCGAGCAGCATGGCGCACGCCTCGTCGACGGCGATGCGCAGGTCCTCGATCTCGTCGAGGGCGAACTGGAGCCGCGCCGCGAGACCGGCGGTGGCGGTGCGCAGCACGCCCAGGTAGCCGCCGTCGGCGGGCACCGTGAGGTGCACGACGTCGTCGTCCGTCGTCGGCTGGCCGGTCAGTTGAGTCACGCCTCATCCCCCCGGTGCGGGACTCTACCCGGTCAGGCGTCCGTCCGCGTGGGGGCGACCGTCGGCCTGTGCCGCGAGATCGTGCAGAGCCGTCCCGGCCAGCCGGTACGGCACCCACTCGTCCATCGGGGCGGCGCCGATCGCGGCGTAGAAACGGGCGGCCGGGTTCCAGTTGATCATCCACCACTCGAGCCGCCGGTAGCCGCGCTCGACGCAGATCGCGGCGAGGGTCGCGAGCAGCCGCCGGCCCGCGCCGGTGCCACGGGCGGCCGGCCGGACGTACAGGTCCTCGAGGTAGATGCCGTGCACGCCCTCCCAGGTGGAGAAGTTGAGGAACCAGAGGGCGAAGCCGATCGGCTGGCCGGCGGGATCGACCGCGACGTGCCCGAACAGCGCCGGTGCCGGACTACGACTACTCCAGCTCGGCGCGTCTGACGCCGCGCCGCGACCTGGAGCAGTCGCGAAGAGCGCCCTCGTGAGCTGCTCCTCGGTGAGGTGGCACTGCTCGGGGGCGCGCTCGTAGTCGGCGAGTTCGTGCACCATCGCGACGACGGCCGGCACGTCCTCGGGACGCGCCGGCCGGATCGTCGGTGCCTGGGCGGGCAGGCTCACGCCTGCTTGGTCTCCCAGAAGATCTTGGCGATCTCGTCGATCTTCTGCAGCAGCTGGTCGGCGACGGCCGGGTCCATGCTGCCCTTGGCGCCGGCCGAGCCGGCGAGCTTGGTGGTCTCGTTGAACAGCTGGTGCAGGTGCGGGTACTTCTCGAAGTGCTGCGGCTTGAAGTAGTCGGTCCAGAGCACCCACAGGTGGTGCTTGACCAGGTCCGCCCGCTGCTCCTTGATCAGGATGGCGCGCGTGCGGTACTCCGGGTCGGTGTTGGCCTGGTACTTCTCGCAGATCATTTTGACCGACTCGGCCTCGATCCGGGCCTGCGCCGGGTCGTAGACGCCGCACGGCAGGTCGCAGTGGGCGCTGGCGGTCACACGGGGCGTAAGGATGCGGGGAAGGCGCATCAGGGTCCTCCATGGGATGTTTGCGATGATCCAAGACGACACTACTCCTGGAGATGCTCCCCGGCGGGCGGGAGGTGAAACCCCATGGGTGCGGTGGATCACCGGCTGCGCGGGCCGTTGGTGCCGGTCCTCGTCACCGGCCCCTCCATGGCCCCGACGCTGCGGCACGGCGACGCCGTGCTGGTGCGGACCGGGGGCCGGCCGGTACGCCCCGGCGACGTGGTGGTGGCGGTCTTCCGCAGCCGCCCCGACCTGCTCGTGGTCAAGCGCGCGGTTCGCCGGCAGGACGGCGGTTGGTGGCTGCGCGGCGACAACGACCTGGTCACCGACGACTCCCGGGCGTACGGGGTGGCCGACGTGCGGGGGCGGGTGGTCCTCCGGTACTGGCCGCGTCCCGGGCGGGTCACCGGCGGACCGCGTCGGATATGACCCCGATCACACCCTGGTGCGGCATGCCTGACTATGCTCGGAAAGTGCCCGGGTGACCCCCCGCACCGCCGCCCCGCTGGCCGCTGACCACGCGTGCCGAGCCGGCCGGTCCGTCTGCTCGACAGATCCTGGAGTCACCGATGCCTACGTCCACCCCGGACCCCGCTGATCCCGTTTTCCGGCTGCACCTCGGCGGCAAGATGGCCGTCGCCTCGACCGTGCCGCTCACCAGCCGGGAGGACCTCTCCCTCGCGTACACCCCGGGTGTGGCCCGGGTCTGCGAGGCGATCGCCGCCGACCCCGACCTGGCCGACGACTACACCTGGGTGTCGCACACCGTCGCCGTGGTCACCGACGGTTCCGCCGTGCTCGGCCTCGGCAACATCGGCCCGCGTGCGGCGCTGCCGGTGATGGAGGGCAAGGCGGTGCTGTTCAAGCAGTTCGCGGGCGTGGACGCCGTACCGGTCTGCCTGGACACGCAGGACGTGGACGAGATCGTGGCGACGGTGCGGGCGCTGGCCCCCTCGTTCGGCGGGATCAACCTGGAGGACATCAGCGCCCCGCGTTGCTTCGAGGTGGAGCGCCGGCTGGACGAGGCGCTCTCCATCCCGGTCTTCCACGACGACCAGCACGGCACCGCCATCGTGGTGCTGGCCGCCCTGCGCAACGCCGCCACCCTGCTCAACCGCAAGCTGGGCGACCTGCGGGTGGCGGTCAGCGGGGCCGGCGCCGCCGGCGTGGCCGTGACGAAGATGCTGGTCGCCGGGGGCGTCAACCCGGACCAGGTGGTCGTCTGCGACTCCAAGGGCATCATCGGCCGGCACCGCGAGCTGACCGGGACCAAGGCCGAACTGGCCGAGACCACCAACGCCGACGGGCGGCAGGGCGACATCACCGAGGCGCTGCGCGGCGCGGACGTCCTGGTCGGCGTCTCCGGCGGGCAGATCCCCGAGGCGGCGGTGGCCGGCATGGCGCCGGGCGGCATCGTCTTCGCGCTGGCCAACCCCACCCCGGAGGTGCACCCCGAGGTGGCTGCCCGGCACGTGGCCGTCGTCGCCACCGGGCGCAGCGACTACCCCAACCAGATCAACAACGTGCTCGCCTTTCCCGGCGTGTTCCGGGGCGCGCTGGACGCCCGGGCCACCCGGATCACCGACGGGATGAAGGTGGCCGCGGCCGACGCCATCGCCAACGTGGTGGCCGAGTCGCTGACGCCGGAGGCGATCGTGCCGTCCCCGCTCGACCCGCGGGTCGCCCCCGCGGTCGCCGAGGCGGTGGCCGAGGCGGCACGCCGCGACGGGGTCGCCCGGCGCTGAACGTCGCGGAAGGGGACCATACCGCACGGCTTTTGTGGGGATGGTCCCCTTCTGAACGAGGGCTCAGCTTGTTACGGTGCCGATCATGCGTGCTGCCTTCGCCTCGGCCTTCGACGCCGACAACCCGCTCGCCGCGCTCACCGTCGGCGACCGCCCCGAGCCGGCCCACCCGGAGGACGACTGGGTCACCGTGCAGGTCCGGGCCAGCTCGCTCAACCACCACGACCTCTGGTCGCTGCGCGGGGTGGGCCTCGGCGCCGACCAGCTCCCCATGATCCTGGGCTGCGACGCGGTCGGCACCGACCCGGACGGCAACCAGGTCGTCGTCTACCCCGTGGTGCCCACCCGGGGCGACCCGCGCGGGGTCTCGATCCTCTCCGAGCACTTCCCCGGCACCTTCGCCGAGCGGGTGGCCGTACCCCGGATGAACCTGCTGCCGCTGCCCGACGGCCTCTCGGCAACCGACGCGGCCTGCCTGCCCACGGCCTGGCTCACCGCGTGGCGGATGCTCACCACCCGGGGCCGGGTCGGCGACGGCGAGTCGGTCCTCGTCCAGGGCGCCGGCGGGGGCGTGGCCACCGCGGCCGTCGCGCTCGGCGTCGCGCTCGGCAAGCGGGTGTACGCGACCAGCCGGGACGCCACCAAGCGGGAACGGATCACCGAGCTGGGCGCGACCGCCCTGGAGCCCGGCGCCCGGCTGCCCGAGCGCGTCGACGTGGTCATCGAGACGGTCGGCGCGGCCACCTTCGACCACTCGCTGAAGTCGGCCGCCCCGATGGCCCGGATCGTGGTCTCCGGCGCCACCGCCGGCCACGAGCCCAAGGTCAACCTGCGCCGGGTCTTCGCCATGCAGCTGGAGATCCTCGGCACCTCCATGGGCACCCCCGACGAGCTGACCCAGCTCCTGGCGTTCTGCGCCGAGCACGAGGTGCGCCCGGTGGTGGACCGGGTGGTGCCGTTCAGCCGGATCGAGGAGGCGTTCGCCCGCCTGCACTCCGGTGACGCCTTCGGCAAGGTCGTCGTCGACCACACCGCCTGACCGGCGATGCCGCCCTGGGCGACCGGTCAGAGATGGTCGTCCAGGGTGGCCACGCCGCCGCGGGCGGCGTCGGCGGGGATCCGCTTCTTCGCCGCCGCGTCGCCGTAGAGCGTCCAGCGGAGGAACTCGACGGTGGTGTCGGCGACCACCCGCAGCGCCGGGGTGTCGGCGAGCAGGGCCTGCCCGTGGTCGCCCTTGGGCAGGCTGAGCATCGCCTTCGGCCAGGGCACCGCGTCGTAGACCGCCTTGCCGGCGGCGTAGCCCACCACCTCGTCGGCCTCGCCGTGCACGAAGAGCTGCGGCGCCGCCGCCCCGGCGAACGCGGTGCCCACGCCGAGCGCCGTGCCGGCGAGGACGATGCCGGCGTCCAGGCGCTCGTCCCGGCCCGCGGTGAACAGCCCGATCGTGGTCACCCCACCCGCGCTGTGCCCGGTCGCGGCCACCCGCTCCGGGTCCAGCCGGCCGCGCAGCGGATCGCCCGACTTCCCGCCGAGGGCGAGCACCTGGGTCAGCACGTACGACACGTCGGCCGGCTGGTTGAGCACGTCGAGCGGGTTGCCGTCACCACCGGCCCCGGTGTGCGGGAACTTCGGCGCGGCCACCACGAACCCGGCCGCCGCCCAGCGGGTCAGCAGCACCCGGTAGTCCTCCGGCCGGGCGCCCAGCCCGTGGCTGAACAGCACCACGGGGAACCGCCCGGCCGCCACCGGCGCCGACCGCTCCGGCGTGCCGCCGGCCTCGCCCCGCGCCGGGTACCAGAGGGTCACCGGCAGGGGCCGGTCGCCGTCGCGGTTCAGCTTCAACTGGCGTACGCCGACCGCGAAGCTCTCGGTGGGGGCGTGCCCGGCGGGCACCCGCGGCGCCGGGGTGGTGGCCGCCGGCGGGGCGTCGGGAGCGGATCGCCCGGCCGGGGCGCTCCCGCCCGAGCAGCCGGCCAGACCCGTGCTGAACAGGGCGGCGGCGGTGACGAGGGCGGCGGGACGACGGCGCATGAACACGATTGTGCCTCGCGCTCCCGGGCGACCGGCCGGCTTCGCACCCGGCGTGACGCGATCGCCTCAACCGGTCGGCGGCCGTCCCGCCCGCAGCCGGGCCAGGTCGGCGGCGTCCTTCGCGCGGCGGGGCCGGTCGGGCATCCAGACCGGGAACATCTCCTTGAACTCGATCTGGGCGGCCACGCTGATCACCGGGGCGGTGTGCGGGCCGATCCGGCCCGGCGCGGACTCCAGCATCCCCTCGGGCAGCGGGGTGCCGGCCCACGGCCCGGCCCCGACCACCACCCGGCCTGCCGGGTCCCGGTCCAGGTACGCGAAGCTCAGCTCGACGTCGGCCCGGACGACGTCGAGCTGCATCTGTACCGGCATCCGGGGGTCGACGGCCCAGCCCTGCCCGCCGAGCCGGGCCGCCAGCGGGCCGGCGTCGCGCCGCCAGCAGTACCAGTCGACGTCCACGTGCGGCCGGCTCACCGCGCCGAGGTGGAAGTCCATGGCCCACCCACCGCGCAGCCAGACCGGGATCCCGGCCGCGCCGGTCAGGTCGACGACCTCCCGGATCGCGTCGAGTTGCCGCCCGGCCAGCCCGTCCATCCGGGCGAGGCTACCGTCCGGTCGCGTCCTCGGCTGCCCCTCACCGGGGGAGGGCGCGGGTGGTCAGGGTGGTGACGCCGGGAAGGCGGGCGTCGGCGGGCAGGCGGTTCCGGGCACGACGGTCGTCGTAGAGGGTCCACCGGAGGAAGTCGGTGGTGGCGGCGAGTACCTGGGCGAAACCGGGACGGCCCGGGGTCAGGTACTCGCCGTGGCCCTGGCCGGGCAGGCTCAGGAAGGCGGCCGGCCCGAGGCTGCGCGCGTACGCGGCGCGCCCCACCGACTCGGGTACGACGGGGTCCGCGCCCCCGTGCACGAAGAGCAGGGGCGCCACCGGGCCGGCGAAGCTGCCGGCCAGCCCGCCGCCGGCGATGACGATGCCGGCGCGCAGCCGGGGCGAGTGCCCCGAGGCGAACATGCCGGCCGTGGTGAAGCCGCCCGCCGAGTGTCCGGTGGCGGCGAACCGGTCCACCGCGAGGTGCCCGGCGAGCGGGTCCCCGGGCCGGGTGTCGAGGCGGACCAGGTGGCGGATGAGACGCCAGCCGTCGGCGGGCTGGTTCCGCACGTCGGCCCGGGTGAAGTCGCGCGCCCGCAGGTTGGTCCGCGGGTAGGCCGGCGCGGCCACGACGAACCCGGCCGCCGCCCAGCGGGTCGTCAACGGGGCGTGCAGCTCGGGGAGGCTGCGCAGGCCGTGGCTGTGGACGACCACCGGGAACCGCCCGGCCGCCACGGGAGCGTCGGGCCGCGCGACGGGTCCGGCCACCACGGCACCGCCGGCCGGGCCGGCCCCCACGACGCCGCCGGTCGGGCCGGCCACCACGATGCCGCCGGTCGGGCCGGCCACCGCCCTGCCGGCCGGGCCGGCTGTCGGTCGGGTGGTGGCGGGGATCCCGGTGGCGCGCTCCGCCGGGTACCAGACCGTCACCGGCAGCGGCCGGGGGCCGTCGGGGTCGAGAACGAACTGGCGCACGCCCACGGCGTACGGCAGCGGTGGCGCCGGGCCGAAGGACGGGGCCCGGTCGTCGGTGGCGGCGGCGGCCGGGCCGCAACCGGCCACCAGCGCCACCAGCAGCGCGGCGGCCAGCCGCTGCATCCTCACCCCCTCACGGTAGGCGGCCGGCAGGCCGGTCCGGCCCCGCCGAGCGGGCCGACGCACCTCCACCGCCCGGACCGGGGTGGGCCCCCACCGGCCCGGCGGGATCATCGGCGTCGCCCGGCTTCGCTAGGGTCACGCGCATGGCTGAGAACTACACCGACCCCAGTGGCAACACCGCGCAGTTCCGCGCCTTCGTGGACTCGCCCGACAGCGCGGCGACGGCCGCGGAGACACCCTCCCGCCTGCCGCTGTTCGCCGGCATCGGCGTGGCCGCCGTCGTGGTGGTCGCCCTCATCGCCTGGCTGACCCTGGGCTGACCCCCGGCCCCACGTGTTGATCATGAGGTTAGCGGCGCGAATCGCCTGATTCGTCGCCGTCAACTTCATGATCGCCGGAGAAGCCCGGGCCGGGCACCCGGCGGGCGCCGGTCACACGCCGAGCACGTCCCGGGTCTGCCGGGCGATCTCGCGCTCCTCGTCGGTGGCGACCACGCACACCGTCACCTCGGTGCCGTCGGGGGAGATGACCCGGTCGCCGCTGCCGGCGTTGCGCGCCGGGTCCACGGCGATGCCGAGCCGGTCCAGGCCGGCCAGCGCCGCGGCGCGGACCGGGGCGGCGTGCTCGCCGACGCCGGCCGTGAAGGTGACCGCGTCGACCCGCCCGAGCAGGGCGTAGTACGCGCCCACGTACCCGGTGATCCGGCGGCGGTAGACGTCGAACGCGAGGGCGGCGGCCGGGTCGCCGGCGTCCCGGCGGGCCAGCACCTCCCGCATGTCGTTGGCCCCGGTCAGCCCGAGCAGGCCGCTGCGGTGGTTGAGCAGGTCGTCGATGTCGTCCACGCCCATGCCGGCCTCGCGGCGCAGGTGGAAGACGATCGTCGGGTCGATGTCGCCGCTGCGGGTGCCCATGACCAGGCCCTCCAGCGGGGACATGCCCATCGAGGTGGCCACGCTCCGCCCGCCCTGGACCGCGCAGGCGCTCGCCCCGTTGCCCAGGTGCAGGGTGATCGTGTTCAGCTCGCCGTACGGCCGGCCGAGCAGTTCGGCCGTACGCCGCGAGACGTACGCGTGCGAGGTGCCGTGGAAGCCGTACCGGCGCACGCCGTAGCGCTCGGCGGTCTCCCGGTCGATGGCGTACGTGGCGGCGGCCTCGGGCAGCGTGTGGTGGAACGCGGTGTCGAAGACGGCGACCTGCGGGGTGTCGGGCAGCGCCTCCCGGGCCACCCGGATGCCGGCCACGTTCGCCGGGTTGTGCAGTGGGGCGAGCGGCACGAGGTCCTCGATGGCGGCGACCACCCGGTCGTCGATCCGGATCGGCGCGCTGAACTTGCGCCCGCCGTGCACCACCCGGTGCCCCACCCCGGCCAGCCCGGCCAGGTCGAGCCCCTCGATGATCTGCCGCACCGCGCTCTCGTGGTCGGCCGGCGCGCCGCCCGGCTCGCCGACCCGCTCGACGGTGCCCTTGTCGCGGACCTCGGCGCCGTCGTAGAGCCGGTACTTGACCGACGAGGATCCGCAGTTGAGGACCAGGATCCGGCTCATTCCGACTCCCCGGCGGCGGCCTGGATGGCGGTGATCGCCACCGTGTTGACGATGTCCGGCACGGTGGCGCCCCGGGACAGGTCGTTGACCGGCCGGCGTAGGCCCTGCATGACCGGGCCGACCGCCACCGCGCCGGCCGAGCGCTGCACCGCCTTGTAGGTGTTGTTGCCGGTGTTCAGGTCCGGGAAGATGAACACCGTGGCCCGCCCCGCCACCGGGCTGTCCGGCAGCTTGGTGGCCGCGACCTGCGGGTCGATCGCCGCGTCGTACTGGATCGGGCCCTCCACGAGCAGCTCCGGCCGGCGTTCCCGGACCAGCTTGGTGGCCGCCGCGACCTTCTCCACGTCGGCGCCGAAGCCGGAGTCGCCGGTCGAGTAGGACAGCATGGCCACCCGCGGCTCGATGCCGAACCGGGCGGCCGTGTCGGCCGAGGAGACCGCGATGTCGGCGAGCTGGGCGGCGTCCGGGTCGGGGTTGACGGCGCAGTCGCCGTAGACCAGCACGCGGTCGGCGAGCAGCATGACGAACACGCTGGAGGCGACGGAGACACCCGGCACGGTCCGGATGATCTCGAAGGCCGGCCGGATGGTGGCCGCCGTGGTGTGGGTGGCCCCGGAGACCATCCCGTCGGCGCGGCCGGTCTGCACCATCATGGTGCCGAAGTAGTTGGGCTGGGCCACGATGTCGTGCGCCAGCTCGACGGTGACGCCGCGGTGCGCGCGCAGCTCCGCGTAGACGGCCGCGAACTCGTCCCGCCACTCGCTGGTGACCGGGTCGACCACCTGCGCGTCGCCGACGTCGATGCCCAGCTCGCGGGTGCGCCGCGCCACCTCGTCGGGGCGTCCGAGCAGGGTCAGGTCGGCGACGCCCCGGCGCAGCAGCACCTCCGCGGCGCGGAGGATGCGCTCCTCGGTGCCCTCGGGCAGCACCAGCCGCCGGCGCTGCCCGCGGGCCCGGTCGATCAGGTCGTTCTCGAACATCAGCGGGGTGACCCGCTCCGACCGGCTGACCCGCAGCCGGCGGGCCAGGTCGACGGTGTCCACGCAGCGTTCGAAGGCGCCCAGCGCGGCCTCCACCTTGCGGGGGTTCGCCACGCTGGGCCGGCCCTCGATCCGGCTGGACGCCGCGACCGTGTCGTAGCTGTCGCTGGGCACCGAGAGCACGGCCAGCCCGGTGTTCAGCGCCTCGAACAGCCGCATCGCCCGAGGGTCGGGCTGCTCGCCCAGCGTCAGCACCAGCCCGGCCAGGGAGACCTGCCCGGCCACGTGCGCCGCGCCGGCGGCCACCAGCAGGTCGTCCCGGTCGCCCGGGGTGATGACCAGCGCCCCGTCGGTGAAGTGGTCCAGCAGGGTGGGCACGTGCGCCGCGCCGACCACATAGTCGAGCACGTCCCGATCCAGCGCGGCCTGGTCGCCGGCGAGCAGGGTGGCGCCGAGCGCCGCCGCCACCTCGGCCACCGTCGGCGCCGACACGGTCGGCACCTCCGGGATGGCGTACGCGGGAACGGGCAGCTCGGGCAGCGTCATCGGCCCGGGGACGCGGTTGGCGACCACCGCCACCACCGTGGCCCCCAGGTCCTCCAGGTCGTGGTACGCCCCGCGCAGCGCCGCCGCGATCGCCTCGGGCGGCTGCCCGAAGCCGTCCACCACGGGCACCACCACGTTGCTGAACTCGGTCGCCAGCCGGGCGTTGAACGCCAGCTCGCGGGCGCCCGCGCCGTCCCCGTCGGCGAAGTCGCTGCCCACCACGACCACGGCGGGGCAGTGTCGTTCGACCGCCCGGTAGCGGGCCACGATGCGGGCGATCAGCTCCTCCCGCCGGCCGTCCGCGACCAGGGCGGCGGCGTCGGCGTAGGTCGCGCCGTGCAGGTCGTCGACCGGCAGCCGCACCCGGTAGCGCTCGGTGAGCAGGGCGAGGATCGGGTCGGGGTGCTGGCCGGCGACCAGCGGCCGGAAGGCGCCGATCCGCTCGACCTGCCGGGACAGCAGCTCGGCCAGCCCGAGCGCGACCGTCGACTTGCCCCCGCCCGACCCCACGCTGGTCAGGTACACGCTGCGCGCCACGACCTCACGCTACAAGATCGCGGGCTGCCTCGCTCGGGTCCTTGTGCCCAGGGCGGAGGACCCGTATCCGCTCAGGAGGGAGCGGGGGAGACGGTGCCGCGGTCGCGGTCCGCGCCCGGTTCGTCGCTGGGCTGTGCGGCCCGGAACAGCGCGTCGCTCTTCGCCACCCAGGCGGCGCCGAATGCGAACACGGCCACCGTCTCGCACCAGAGCACGGGCCTCAGCGTGTGCCGTACCTCGGCGGACAGCAGCGTGCTGGCCAGGGCGAGCGCGATCGCCACCAGGATGAGCCCGCCGCAGAGGCGGTAGAACCGGACCGCCGACGGAAACGGCGGCACCCCGGCCCGGTCCGGGCGGGTGAAGAGGAAGAGGCAGAAGACGGCGAGGAGCAGGAAGAGCGCCCCGGCGGCGACCTGGTGCACGAGGCCGACGATCCGACGCCGAGACGCAGGTGGCGGACGGTCACGGCGTCCTGCGGGGGCCTGCGGGGCTCGGGGTTCATTGCCGCCTTCCCGTCGTCGGTCGATGCTCTCTCCAGTGGACGTTGCGGGTGCCGTCCCCGTCAACGGTCGGCGTCAGGCGCCGGCCCCTGTCAGCTCCCGTTCGTACACCTGCCCGGTCAGGTCCGTGCCGAAACTGTGGTGTGGTTCCTCCTCGACGAGGTGGAAGCCGCGGGAGAGGTAGATGCCGCGGGCGGCGACCAGAGGGTGGTTGGTCCAGAGGCGGATGCGGGCGTATCCCGCCCGCCGCGCGAAGGCGAGGCACTCGTCGACCAACCGGGCCCCAAGACGCCGTCCCCGGGCGGCGGGATCGACCAGCAGGATCCGCAGCTGGGCCGTCTGCTCATCGGCCGCGACGCAGAAGACGCAACCGACCCGCTCCCCGTCGAGCTCGGCGATCCAGGCGGCCTCCCGCGCCGGGTCGTGGCCGGCGGCGTAGTCGGCGACGATCCGCGCCACGAGCGCCTCGAAGCTGGTGTCCCAACCGAACTCGGCCGCGTACGTCTCGCCGTGGGCCAGCACCACCCAGCCGAGGTCACCGGGACGGCCCAGCGGACGAATGAGGACCTGTGCGCTCATCGAAACCCTCCACTACTGAAACAGTCGTTTCAGTGGCAGAGTAGCGCTGTGAGCCAGCACGAGCGACCCCCCAGCGCCCGCCGCGACGAACTCCTGGAACGGGCGTACCAGTACGTCCTGGCGCACGGGCTGGCCGAGCTGTCGCTGCGCCCGCTCGCCGCCGCCATTGGGTCCAGCCCCCGGGTCCTGCTCTTCCTCTTCGGCTCCAAGGACCGGTTGATCCGCGCCCTGCTCGGCCGGGCCAGGGCCGACGAGCTGGCCGCGCTCCGGCGGGCCCGGGACGCGGGCGGCTCCGACGACTTCGTCGCAGCGGTGCGGACGGCCTGGGACTGGCTCGTTGATCCGGCGCACCGCCCGATGCTGGTCCTCTGGGTCCAGGCGTACGCCCGCTCGCTCAGCGAGCCGGACGGACCGTGGGCGGGATTCGCCCGGCAGACGGTGGAGGACTGGCTCGGGCTGCTCGCCGAGGTGGGCGGCCGGGCCGACAGCGCGGGCGGTGACCCGGTCCTCGCCCTGGCGCTGCTGCGCGGCGCCCTGCTCGACCTGCTGGCCACCGGCGACGCCGAACGGACCACCGCGGTCGTCGAGCGCTGCCTGGTCCTGCTCGGAGCGGCGGCCCGCTGAGCCGGGCCGGCGCCGGCCTGCTCTTCGTCGACGAAGGCGTTCCGCCTCTCGGTGGACGCGGCTGCGGTACCCAGCGCCCGAGGGTCGCTGGGTTGCCGCTTGACCCGGCTAACATCGTTAGCTAGCGTCTAAGCTAACAGCGTTAGCCAGGAGAGGGCGTGCCGTGATGACCGCAGCGACGACCGTGGAGACCCGACCGGCGACGACCGACGGCGGGGGCGTCCGGGACAGGATCGGCCGGCTGCTGCTCTGGCTGGCGGCGGTCGGAGCGCTGGCGGCGGCACTGGGGGCGTACGGCGCGGTCACCGACGCGGAGCCGGCCGTCAAGGTGGTCGAGACGTGGCGGGCGTACGGCTTCGTGGTCTTCGCCGGGCTCTTCGCCCTGCTGGCCGTGCGTCCACAGGGTCACCGGGGGGTGTGGGCGCTGGTCATCTTCCACAAGGTGGCCATGACGGTGACCGCGCTGGCCTACAGCCGGAACAGCGCGATCGAGGGGACCGGCACCATCCTGGTCTTCGACGGCGCCCTGTCGGTGCTGCTCGTCCTGGCGCTCGTGCTCTGCCGAGGCTGGGTGGCGGAGCCACGCAGGTGACCCGCCGCGAGGAGATCGTCGACGTGGCCGAACGCCTGCTGGAGCGTGCGGGGCCGGGGGCCGTCACGATGCGTCGGCTCGCCGACGAACTGGGCATCCAGGCCCCGTCGTTGTACAAGCACGTCGCGGGGAAGTCCGAGATCGAGGCCGCCCTGCAGCAGCGGGCGCTGCAGCGGCTCGCCGCGGCCCTGGAGGCGGCGCCCGACCTGCCGTCCCTCGCCGCCGCATACCGTGCCTGGGCGCTCCGGCATCCCCGGCTGTACGAGATCGCCACCCGACTGCCGCTGGCGCGCGAGCGCCTGGCACCCGGCGTGGAGGCGGCCGCCGCGGCGCCCCTGCTCCGGGTGACCGGGGGTGACCTGACCGCGGCACGCGCGCTCTGGGGCCTCGCACACGGGCTGGTCGACCTGGAGCTGGCCGGCCGGTTCCCGCCCGGGGCGGATCTCGACGCGGTGTGGGCACACGCCATGGCCGAGCGGGTCGCCGCCGAACCCGGCCCGGGCGCGACGGGCTGACCATCCGGCCGGCGGCGGGCGGGCGTGGTCATCGCCCACCCCGAAGGGAACGTCAGCCGGTCACTCGTCGTCCTCGTCGTCGAGCCGGGCCAGCCAGGTGGCGAACCGCTCGATCGGGGTCTCGAACTCCGGGTTCAGGTCGACGAAGTCACGGAGCCGCTCGCCCAGCCACTCCAGGCTGACCTGCTCCTCGCCCCGGCGCTCGACAAGTTCCTCGATGCCACGGTCGGTGAAGTACATCTGCGTCCTCTCGCGGGAGAAGGGCCGCACGGGACGAGGGGCAGCGGCCGTCGTACGGTCGCTGCCCCTCGTGCCGGCGGTGCGGTCAGGTCACGGGCGGGGGAGAGCCGCCTCGATCAGCGCGTTCTGCTCGACCTCGTGCATCTTCGCCGAGCCGACCGCCGGCGCGGCGGCGGCCGGCCGCGAGATGCGGCGCAGCCGGACCTCGGGCAGGTGCTCCAGCAGGTTGAGCGCGACGAACGACCAGGCGCCCTGGTTGGCCGGCTCCTCCTGGACCCAGGCGAAGTCCTCGGCGTTCGGGTACTGCGACAGGGCGGCCCGGACCTCCTCGACGGGCAGCGGGTAGAGCTGCTCCATCCGCAGGATCACCGTGTCGGTCACACCCCGCTCCTGCCGGGCCTGGAACAGGTCGTAGTAGACCTTGCCCGAGCAGAGCAGCACCCGCTTCACCTGCTCCGGCGCCGGGGCGGCGGTGTCGGCCAGCACCGGCTGGAAGGTGCCCGTGGTGAAGTCCTCCACCTGCGACACGCAGAGCTTGTGGCGCAGCAGCGACTTCGGCGTGAACACCACCAGCGGCTTGCGCTTCGACGACAGGGCCTGGCGGCGCAGCAGGTGGAAGTAGCTCGCCGGGGTGGTCGGGATGGCCACCCGCATGTTGTCCTCGGCGCAGAGCTGGAGGAACCGCTCCGGGCGACCGGAGGTGTGGTCCGGGCCCTGGCCCTCGTGCCCGTGCGGCAGCAGCAGGGTGATCGCGGAGCGCTGGCCCCACTTCACCTCGCCCGACGAGATGAACTCGTCGATCACCGACTGGGCGCCGTTGACGAAGTCACCGAACTGCGCCTCCCAGGCGACCAGCGCGTTGATGTTCTCCACCGAGTAGCCGTACTCGAAGCCCATGGCGGCGTATTCGGAGAGCAGTGAGTCGTGCACGAAGAAGCGGGACCGCTCGCCGTCGGCGGTGAGCGACTTCAGCGGCAGGTAGTCGTCGCCGGTCTGCGCGTCGACCACCGACGCGTGCCGCTGGACGAAGGTGCCGCGGCGGGAGTCCTGCCCGGCGAGCCGGACGGTGACCCCGTCGTGCAGCAGCGCGCCGAACGCGATGATCTCGCCGAAGCCCCAGTCGATGCCGCCCTCGACGGACATCTTGCGCCGCCGCTCCAGCAGCTGCTGGATCCGCTTGTGCGGGGTGAAGCCCTCCGGCAGGTTGACGTGCGCCTCACCGATCGCCTTGACCACGGCGATGTCGGTGGCGGTGTCGACCTGCGGCTCCGGCTCGTCCTCGCGGCGCGGCCGGCTGAGCTGGCGCGGCGTGGTGGCGGCGTCGCGGGTGGCCTTGAAGACCCGCTCCAGCTGCGACTGGTAGTCGCGCAGCAGTTCCTCCGCGTCCTCCACGGTGATGTCGCCCCGCCCGATGAGCTCCTCGGTGTAGAGCTTCCGGACCGACCGCTTTGAGTCGATGATCTTGTACATCTGCGGGTTGGACATCGAGGGGTCGTCGCCCTCGTTGTGCCCGCGCCGGCGGTAGCAGACCATGTCGATCACGACGTCCTTGTTGAACGCCTGCCGGTACTCGAAGGCGAGCCGGGCCACCCGGACGACGGCCTCGGGGTCGTCGCCGTTGACGTGGAAGATCGGCGCCTGGATCATCCGGGCCACGTCGGTGCTGTAGAGGCTGGACCGGCTGTATTCCGGGGCGGTGGTGAAGCCGACCTGGTTGTTGACCACCACGTGCACGGTGCCGCCGGTGCGGTAGCCGCGCAGCTGGGACAGGTTGAGGGTCTCGGCGACCACGCCCTGGCCGGCGAAGGCGGCGTCACCGTGCACCGCCAGCGGCAGCACGGTGTAGCCCTCCAGCTTGAGGTCGATCCGGTCCTGCTTGGCCCGGACGATGCCCTCCAGCACCGGGTCCACGGCCTCCAGGTGCGACGGGTTCGCCACCACCGACACCTTGACCGCGTGCGCGCCGTCCGGGGTGGTGAACTTGCCGTTCTGGCCGAGGTGGTACTTCACGTCGCCCGAGCCCTGGGTGGAGCGCGGGTCGAGGTGCCCCTCGAACTCGGAGAAGATCTTCTCGTACGGCTTGCCGACGATGTTGGCCAGGACGTTGAGCCGGCCGCGGTGGGCCATGCCGATCACGACCTCGTCCAGGCCGCCCTCGGCCGAGCACTCCAGGACCTCGCCGAGCAGCGGGATCAGCGACTCGCCGCCCTCCAGCGAGAAGCGCTTCTGGCCGACGTACTTGGTCTGGAGGAAGGTCTCGAAGGCCTCGGCGGCGTTGAGCCGGTTGAGCACGTGCTTCTGCTCGTCCGCGCTGGGCTTCTCGTACTTGCGCTCGACCCGCTCCTGGATCCAGCGCCGCTCCTCCGGGTCCTGGATGTGCATGTACTCGATGCCGACCCGGCGGCAGTACGAGTCGCGCAGCACGCCGAGGATCGAGCGCAGCTTCATCCGCTGCCGGCCGGCGAAGCCGTTGACCGGGAAGACCCGGTCCAGGTCCCACAGGGTCAGCCCGTGCTGGAGGACGTCCAGGTCCGGGTGCTTGCGGATCTTGAACTCCAGCGGGTCGGTGTCGGCCATCAGGTGGCCGCGCACCCGGTACGCGTGGATCAGCTCGTGCACCCGCGCGGTCTTGTTGATCTGGCCCTCGGAGTCGACGGCCACGTCCTGCACCCAGCGCACCGGCTCGTAGGGGAGGCGCAGGGAGGTGAAGATCTGGTCGTAGAAGCCGCGCTCGCCGAGCAGCAGCTCGTGCATCACCTTGAGGAACTCGCCGGACTGCGCGCCCTGGATGATCCGGTGGTCGTACGTGCTGGTCAGCGTGATGATCTTGCTGACCGCGAGGTCGGCCAGGGTCGCCTCGCTCATGCCCTGGTAGGGCGCCGGGTACTCCATGGCGCCGACGCCGATGATGGCGCTCTGGCCCTGCATGAGGCGCGGGATCGAGTGGACCGTGCCGATGCCGCCCGGGTTGGTCAGCGAGATCGTGGTGCCGGCGTAGTCCTCCATGGTCAGCTCGTTGCGCCGGGCGCGCCGGACCACGTCCTCGTACGCCTGCCAGAACTGCCGGAAGTCCATCTGCTCGCAGCCCTTGATGGAGGGCACCACCAGGTTGCGGGAGCCGTCCGGCTTGGCCAGGTCGATGGCGATGCCCAGGTTGACGTGCTCGGGGCGGACCATCGCCGGCTTGCCGTCGACCTCGGCGAAGGAGTTGTTCATCTCCGGGTGCTCGACCAGCGCCCGGACCATCGCGTAGCCGATGAGGTGGGTGAAGCTCACCTTGCCGCCGCGGCCGCGCGCCAGGTGGTTGTTGATCACGATGCGGTTGTCCACCAGCAGCTTCGCCGGCACCGAGCGGACGCTGGTCGCGGTCGGCACGGCGAGCGAGGCGTCCATGTTCTGCACGATCTTGGCGGCGACCCCGCGCAGCGGGGTGGTGCCGGCGGCGCTCGCGGTCGGCGCCTTCGCGGCCGGCTTGGCCGGGGCGGCCTTCTTGGCCGGGGCCGGCTCCGGAGCCTTCGCGGCCGGCTTGGCGGCCGGCTTCGCCGGTGCCGGGGCGGCCTTGGCGGCGGGCTGCTGGTCGACCGTGGCGACGGCCTCCTGCTGCTCGGCCGGCTCGGGACGGACGGCCGGGGCGGCCTGGGCGGCCTGGGCCTCAGGGCGCGGGGTGGCGGCGCCGGGCGCCGGCCGGTAGTCCGCGAAGAAGTCGTGCCAGGCCGAGTCGACGCTCGAGGGGTCGGCGAGATAGCGCTGGTACATCTCCTCGACGATCCACTCGTTCGGGCCGAAACCCGCCAGTGGGTTCTCCTGCGAAGTCTGCTGGGTCGACACGGCCGCTAATCGCCTCTTTCACGCGGTTGTGAATGTCACGCGGGCGCTCCCGGGCCCGTTTCCGGGCGCACGAGAGACGGGTCCCAGGCTACGCCGTGCGATCGACGCAGGCATTCTCGCCTCCGGCTGGTGGTCCGTTTCACAGAAAGTGCCAGAAGTTCGGCAAACGCTGCGTGTCCCGTCCACTCCTGCTAGGCAGGACGGCCCCGGCCGGTGACGGTGGGTCACCGGCCGGGGCCGTCCGGGGCAGCCGACTCAGGAGATGTCGCGCCGCCGGATGGTCAGCACGCCGATCACGCCGGTCAGCACGGCGTAACCGATCAGCACCGCGGCGCCGGCCCACTGGGGCGGGTTGCCCGGGATGTCCGTGTCGCCGCCCACCATCAGGCCGGACGCCAGCGACGGCACCAGCAGCTGGAGCTTGTTGATCCAGTCACCGAAGCGCTGGGCCAGCAGGCTGATGGCGATGGCGGCGCCGATGGTGCCGCCCAGGTAGAGCAGGATCCCGGTCACCGTGGCGCCGATCTGGCTGCGGATCAGCACGCCGAGCCCGACGCCGAGCACCGACCAGAGCAGGTAGGCCAGCCCGTTGAGCGCGATCGCGCGCCAGATCGCCCCGCTGCCGAGCTGCGAGCCGACGTCCACCGCGTTCAGGATCAGCGGCGCGAAGATCAGGTTGAGCACCGTGGTGGCGATCCAGAAGAACAGCGCCAGCACGCCGGCCGCGGCCAGCTTGGCCAGCATCACCGCGGTGCGGTGGGGCGCCGTGAGGAACGTGGTGGTCACCGTCTGGTGGAAGAACTCGCTGGTCACCACCACGATGCCCAGCAGCATCACGATGAGCAGCCCGAAGAACTGCCCGTTGGTGTAGAGGTTGGCCGCCAGGTTGTCCGCGGCACCGGCCGCCTGCAACGTGTCGGCCTGGTCGGCCGGCACGTCGCCCACGTTGCCGCTGGTGAGGGCGTCGGTCTGCAACCAGTTGAAGAGCAGCGCGAGCGCCCACAGCGGCACCGTGATCAGCGCGAAGATCCACCAGGTGTTGGTGGAACGGATCTTGAGGAGCTCGGACCGGACCAGATTCATCGGATCTCCGCCTTTCCGGCCGTCAGCTCCAGGAAGACCCCTTCGAGGTCGGGACGTTCGGTGGTCAGCTCGTGCAGCTCCACCTTGGCGGCCAGCGCCACCCGGCCGACCGTCGGCGCGTCCACCCCGCTCACCAGCAGCGCGCCGTGCCCGTCGGCGTCCACCGTGGCCGACTGCTCGCGCAGCGCCGCCGTCAGCTCCTCGGCCTGTGGGGTCCGCACCCGGATCCGTGAGCCGTGCGTCATCGACGCCATCACCTGCTCGACCGGCCCCTGCCGGACCAGCTTGCCGGCCGCGATGATCACCACGTCGTCGGCGAGCAGCTGCATCTCGGAGAGCAGGTGGCTGGAGACCAGCACCGTGCGCCCCTCGCTGGCCAGCCCCTTGAGGAAGCCGCGCATCCAGCGGATCCCCTCCGGGTCCAGGCCGTTGGCCGGCTCGTCGAGGATCAGCACCCGCGGGTCACCGAGCATCGCGGCGGCGATACCGAGCCGCTGCTTCATGCCCAGCGAGTAGCCCTTGAACTTGCGCTTCGCGGCCGGGGTCAGCCCGACCAGGGCGAGCGCCTCGTCGGCCCGCTGGCGGGGCAGGCCCGCCGCCGCGCAGATCACCCGCAGGTGGTTGATCCCGGTGCGGCCCTTGTGCGCGCTGGACGCCTCCAGCACCGCCCCCACCGTACGCAGCGGGTCGGCCAGGTCGGCGTACCGGTGGCCGCCGATGGTGGCCTCGCCCGCGTTCGGCGTGACCAGGTTGAGCAGCATGCGCAGCGTGGTCGTCTTACCGGCGCCGTTCGGGCCGAGGAAGCCGGTGACCCGGCCCGGCTGGACGGTGAAGGACAGGTTGTCCACCGCCCGGACGTTCTTGTATTGCTTCGTCAGCCCGGACACCACGATCTGGCCGGTCCCGGCGCTGGGGCTTGGCTGCCCGTCGGACATCGTTCTCCTCTCCTACCCCGGCGGGCTCGACGCACGCCGGTGGGGGGCGCCGTTGCGGGGCGCCGTTGCACAGCCTTCCAACCTGGCGCAAGGGGGTCAATCAGGCGGGATGCGTACGCCCTCCTCCCCCGGGGGCAGGAGCGGATCATCCGCAGGTAGGAGAGGTCAGGCCGGCGGCAGCGCGATCCAGGTGGCCCGCGCCTGCCCGAGCAGCGCGCCGTCCGGGCCGTAGAGGCTGGAGTGCACCTCGGCCTTGCGTCCCGCGCCGCCGACCATCGCCCCGGTCACCACGCACTCGTCGCCGGGGCGCGGCAGCGCGGTGACCTGCGCGGCGATCCGGCCCAGGACGTACGGGCGGCCGGGCGCGATCACCGCCCAGCCGCCGGGACAGTCCAGCGCCGCCCACACGGTCGCGGGCACCACCTCGGCCGGGGCCCGGAACGGCGCGGCGGTCCGCCCGTCCGGCAGCCGGCCCGGGAAGATCCGCAGCCCCGCCGGGTTCGCCGGCCCGCAGACGTAGCAGCCGGGGAAGGGGTGGTCCACCAGACCCGGGTACGCCTTGGCGGCCGCCTCGGCCGTCGGCCGGTCCACCGGCGGGACCACGGCGTCGACCGGCTCGACCCGGCGTACCTGGGCGATCACCTGGCCGTCCGGGTCGCGGACCTCGCCGTCGACCACGGTCAGCGGGGTCTCCAGCGGCGGCGGCCGGCGCAGGGTGACCTCCACCGGGCCCCGGTCGTCCACCGCGCCCGCGAAGATCCCGGCGCTCCAGCCGCCGTTGCCCGAGCCGTCCGGTCCCTGGAAACGGGACTCGATGATCACGTGACACCTCCCGGGGGTCCGGCGGGCGGCCTCGGCGCCGGTCCCGCCCGGGCAGCCTCGCACGCCGGTGCCGGCTCGCCGCAGGTGAGGGGGGTGTGCCGGAGCGCCGGCCGGCGTTCACCGGATCGACACCCCTCATCCCCGGGGCCGGCACCCGGGCACCTTACACAGATACCCATGGCCGTTCTGCACGCCGCTGGCGCACCCCTCACGACCAGCGGATACACCCTGCTGATCGCCGACGACCCGACCCTGGTCGCGGCCGCGCAACGCCTGCGTCACGAGGTGTTCGCCAGCGAGCTCGGCGCCACCCTGCACCCGGGGGCCGCCGGGCTCGACACCGACGAGTTCGACGCGCACTGCGACCACCTGGTCGTGCTGCGCGAGGGCACCGACGAGGTGGTCGGCACCTACCGGTTGCTGCCGCCCGGACGCACCGACCGCCGGTACGCCGACGGCGAGTTCGACCTGACCCCCCTGGCCCCGCTCCGCGACGGCCTGGTCGAGGCGGGCCGGTCCTGCGTGCACCCGGACCACCGCTCCGGCGCCGTGATCAACCTGATGTGGGCCGGGATCACCCGCTACCTGCACCTGCGCGGCTCCCGCTGGCTGGGCGGCTGCGCCTCGGTACCGGTGGCCGACGGCGGGACCGCCGCCGCCGAGGTCTGGTCCCAGGTCGCCGCCCGGCACCTGGCGCCGCCGCCGCTGCGCGTGACGCCCCGCCGCCCCTGGTTCGCCGAGCCGGCCGCCCTCGACCCCGGCCGGTCACCCGAGGGCGCCGAGCGCCGCGCGCTCGTCCCGCCGCTGCTCCGCGGTTACCTGCGGCTCGGCGCCTGGGTGTGCGGGGAGCCGGCGTACGACCCGGACTTCGCCTGCGCCGACTTCTACGTGCTGTTCTCCCTGGACCGGATGAACCCGCGCTACCTGAGGCACTTCCTGGGCGGGGCGGCGTCGTGAGCGGCGACGGGCTCTGGCGCCCCGCGTCGGGCTGCGGGCCGGGCTGCCTGCCGCCGGCCACCGTGCCGGACGTGCCGCTGTCGCGCCGGGTGGGACGGCTGGTCGGCGTACTCGGGATGCTGTTGGCCGGGGCCGGCCTGGCCGTGCTGCTGCCGCTGCTGCCGGCCCGCGACCGGCGGGCCGTGCTGCGTGGCTGGGCCCGGGGCACGCTGCGCGCCCTCGGCGTGCGGCTGGCGGTCCGGGGCCGGCTGCCCCGCCCGCCGGCGCTGCTGGTCGCCAACCACGTCTCCTGGCTGGACATCCTCGCGGTGCTCGCGGTCGCCCCGGCCCGGATGCTGGCGAAGCGGGAGGTCCGCGACTGGCCGGTGCTGGGCCCGCTGGCCGCCGCGGCCGGCACGGTCTTCGTCGACCGGTCCCGTCCGCGCGACCTGCCGGCCACCGTCGGCCGGGTGGTCGGCGCGCTGCGGGCCGGCCACTCCGTGGCGGTGTTCCCGGAGGGCACGACCTGGTGCGGCGCGGCGGCCGGCTGCCGGCCCGGCCGGGGCTTCCGGCCCGCGGTGTTCCAGGCCGCGGTGGCCGCCGGCGCGCCGGTGGTCCCGCTCCGGCTCGCCTACCGGTACGCGGGCGACGCGAGCACCCTGCCGGCCTTCCTCGGCGAGGAGACGCTCTGGGAATCGGTCCGCCGGGTGCTGGGCGCGCGGGACCTGAGCGTGGCGGTGACGGTGGCCGCGGCGCTGCACCCGGCCGACGGGGCGGACCGGCGGGTGCTGGCCCGGGCGGCCGAGTCGGCGATCCACCTGACCCCGCTCCGCGCGCCCGCCCGGCGTCCGGCGACCGGTGTGCGGGTGGTCCGGCCGGTGGCGCCGGTCCCGGTCGGGGCGGAGGCGGGGCTGGACCTGGTGGCCTGACGCGTACGCGACACAGTCGCGACAGTCTTGTTCAGTCGCGATGTATCGCGTTATGCTTCCTCCCGTCACTCGACGCGCCGCCGACCGGCGTGTCACCGAGGGGAGGACGCCATGACCACCTGGATGGTCGACAGCCCGCAACGGCTCACCCTGGACGAGCCGGTCACCCGGCTGGACGTCCGACTCGTCAGCGGCCGGCTCAACGTGGTCGCCGCCGACGGACCGGCCCGGGTCGACGTCACCCGGCTCAGCCGGCAACCGGTCCGCGTCGAGCTGCGCGACGGCCGGCTCACCGTCGGCCACGAGCGGATGCCCCGCTGGCCCGGGGTCCTCTGGTGGCTCGGCCAGCTCGGTCGCCGGTTCCGGGCCGAGGTGTCCATCGCCGTCCCCGGCCACGTGCTGGCCGACCTGCAGCTGGTGGACGGCTCGCTGGTCGCCTCGGGCCTCCGCCGGGACACCCGGGTCGACGTCACCTCCGGCCAGGTCACCCTCATGGGGCTGCGCGGTCGCACCTCCGCGAAGGTCACCTCCGGCCCGGTGGAGGCCCTCGGCGTCGGCGGCGACCTCACCCTGGAGACGGTCTCCGGCGAGCTGATCCTCGCCGACAGCGCGCCCGAGCGGGTGCGCGCCCACGCCGTCTCCGGATCGATCACCTGCGACCTGGACAACCCGCGGGGCAGCGAGATCCGGCTCAGCGCCATCTCCGGCAGCATCACGGTCCGGGTCCGCGAGGACAGCGACCTCGCCGTGCACCTGCACACCACCTCCGGCCGGATCACCAGCGGCTTCCCGCAGATCTGCGGCGGCCAGCACGGGTTCGGCGCGGTGAAGGACAGCCACGGGGTGCTCGGCGGGGGCGCCGGTAAGCTCTGGGTGTCCGCGACGTCCGGCAGCATCGCGCTGCTCGCCCGTCCCGTCGAGGACGCCGACGAGGGGGAGGAGCTGCCGTGACCGCCGTGTTCAGTCACGGGCGGCTCCGGCTCTACCTGCTCAAGCTGCTCGACGACGGCCCGAAGCACGGGTACGAGCTGATCCGCCTGCTGGAGGACCGCTTCCTCGGCCTCTACGCGCCCAGCGCCGGCACCATCTATCCCCGGCTGCAACGCCTGGAGGTGGAGGGGCTGGTGAGCCACACCGCCGCCGGTGGCCGCAAGGTCTACGAGATCACCGAGGCGGGCCGGGCCGAGCTGCGGCAGCGCGCCGGCGAGCTGGCCACCCTGGAATCCGACATCACGGCCTCCGTGGAGGACCTCTCCGCGCTGGCCGGCGAGATCCGCACCGAGGTACGCGGCTCGGTGCGCGACCTCAAGCGGGAGCTGCGCGAGGCGGCCCGGCAGACCCGGCAGGCCCGCTGGGCGCCCCGGCCGCCGACCACCCGCCCGCCGAGCAACGGCGGCCCGGGCCGGACCGCCGAGTCGCCCCTGCTGGCCGAGTTCGACCAGCGGCTGGCCGCGTTCACCGTCGAGGTCGGCGCGCTGGTGCGGGCCGGCCGGCTCACCGACACCCAGCTCCGCACGGCCATCCGCCTGCTCGACGGGGCCCTGGATGGGCTCCGCCGGCTGCTCCGCTAGGCGCGTCTCGTGGGTGTCTCGCACGGGGGGAGACACCCGCGGCGGCTCACAGGTTGTTTCCAGGATCCACCCAGCGCGGGCGCAGCCGGGGCGCGGATGATGGGTGCCATGGTGGCTACCCAGACCGAGGCGCGACTGCTCGTCGTCGAGGACGATCCCAACATCCTCGAACTGCTCTCCGCGAGCCTGCGCTTCGCCGGCTTCGACGTCGCCACCGCGACCAGCGGCAGCGCGGCGATCAACGCCGCCAAGGACCACCGGCCTGACCTGGTCGTGCTCGACGTGATGCTGCCCGACCTGGACGGCTTCGAGGTCATCCGGATGCTCCGCGAGGGCGGCACGCGCACCCCGGTGGTCTTCCTGACCGCCCGGGACGCCACCGACGACAAGATCCGCGGGCTGACGCTGGGCGGCGACGACTACGTCACCAAGCCGTTCAGCCTGGAGGAGCTGACCGCCCGGATCCGGGCCGTGCTGCGGCGCACCGCCACCGGCGAGCACGCGCCCTCCCGGCTCACCTTCGCCGACCTGGAGCTGGACGAGGAGACCCACGAGGTCCACCGGGCCGGGCAGCGGGTGCAGCTCTCGCCCACCGAGTTCAAGCTGCTGCGCTACCTGATGCTCAACGCCAACCGGGTGCTCTCCAAGGCGCAGATCCTCGACCACGTCTGGAACTACGACTTCCGCGGCGACGACAACATCGTCGAGTCCTACATCTCCTACCTGCGGCGCAAGGTCGACAACACCCAGCCCCGGCTGATCCACACCCTGCGCGGGGTCGGGTACGTGCTGCGCAAGCCGGCGGCGTGAACGCCGTCGACGACGCGAAGGGCTGGCTGCGCAGCGTCCCGCTGCGGGTGAAGCTGGTCGCCTCGGTTCTCGCCCTGGTGGCCGTGGCCCTGCTGGTGATCAGCGGGCTCACCGCGTTCCTGCTGCGCGACTACCTGCTCGGACAGGTGGACGAGCAGCTCCGCGGCGGCGCCATGAACGTGGCCCGATCGTTGGACCAGGCCGGCGGCAGTCCGGTCAAGATCAACATTCCTTCGGACTACGTGGCCGCCCAGGCGGCACCCGGTCAGCCGGTGGAAGCACCCACCCGCTACACCGGCCTCCGCGACGAGGAGCTGCCACCGTTCCCCGCCGACTTCGCCGGCTACCGGGAGCAGGTGGGTGATCCGTTCACGGTCCGTTCGCTGGACGGCCGGACCCGGTGGCGGATGCTCTACACCGACCTGCCCGACGGCCGCGTCATCGCCTTCGGGCAGCACCTCACCGCCGTCGACCAGTCCGTCGGGCAGCTCGTCTGGATCGATCTGCTGGTGGGCGGGGCGGTGCTGATCATCCTGGCCTCGGTCGGGGCGGGCATCGTGCGTACCAGTCTCAAGCCTCTCGTGGAGATCGAGCGGACCGCGGCGGCCATCGCCGGCGGTGACCTGACCCGGCGGGTGCCCGACCCCGAGGACGGCCGGGCCTGCCCGACCTCGGAGCTGGGCCGGCTCTCCCGGGCGCTGAACGCCATGCTCGCCCAGATCGAGGCGGCGTTCACGGCGCGGGCCGCCTCCGAGGCGGCGGCGCGCAGCGCCGAGGTGAGCGCCCGGGACGCCGCCGCCGGGGCGCAGGCGTCCGAGGCGCGGGCGCGCCGCTCCGAAGAGCGGATGCGGCAGTTCATCGCGGACGCCTCGCACGAGCTGCGCACCCCGCTGACCACCATCCGGGGCTTCGCCGAGCTGTACCGGCAGGGTGCGGCCCGGGAGCCGGAGCAGACCGCCGGGCTGCTGCGCCGGATCGAGGACGAGGCGTCCCGGATGGGGCTGCTGGTCGAGGACCTGCTGCTGCTGGCCCGGATGGACCGGGAACGGCCGATCGCGCTGGCCCCGGTCGAGCTGCCGGTGCTCGCCTCCGACGCGGTCCAGGCGGCGCGGGCGGTGGAGCCGGACCGGGGCATCACGCTGGAGATCGAGCCGGGCGCCGGCCCGCTCGTGGTGCTCGGCGACGACGCCCGGCTGCGCCAGGTGATCGGCAACCTCATGACCAACGCGCTCACCCACACCCCGCCGGACGCCGCGGTGACTCTGCGGCTGCGGTCGGAGCCGGGCAACCTGGCCGTGGTCGAGGTGGCGGACACCGGTCCCGGCCTCACGCCGGAACAGGCCGAGCGGGTGTTCGAGCGGTTCTACCGGGTGGACGCGGCGCGTACCCGGCGGGCGGGCGGGCCGACCAGCACCGGGCTGGGGCTGGCCATCGTCGCCGCGCTGGTGGCCGCGCACCACGGCACCGTCGAGGTGGCCGAGACGCCGGGCGGCGGGGCCACCTTCCGGGTGAAACTGCCGCTGCTGCCCGAGGCGCCCGAGCCCGGCGAGTGACTTTCAGAAAACATTCAGGCGGGTTCCAGGCTGATCGCAGTGCCAGGGGAGAAGGTGGAGTCATGACCGACCACGAGACCGATCCGCAGCGGTCGCCGGCCCCCGCCGACGCCGAGCCGTCGCACCCGACCGCCGAGCTGCCCCGCGCCGAGAGCGGGCAGTCGGACCCCACCGTCACCCCGGCCGCCGCGCCGGTTCCGGCCGACTCCCCGGCCGCCGGAACCACCGCCCCCGCCGGACACACCGAGGCCACCACGCCCGCCAACCCGTACGCGCCGCCGGCGACCACGCCGTACCCGGTGTCCGGGCAGCCGCAGCAGCCGCACCTCTGGTACGGGGGACAGCAGCAGGGTGGCTGGGCGCACCAGGGCGGCGCCGGCTACCCGTCGCAGTCCGCCGGGCCGGTCCCGCCGTACCAGCAGCACCAGCCGTACCCGCAGCACCAGGCCGGACAGCACCAGGCCGGGCAGCAGTCATACCCGCAGCACCAGGCCGGACAGCCGGTCCCGCCGTGGGGTCCGCAGCAGCCGGCGCGGCCCAGCCGGGCCGGGAAGTTCATCGGCGCCGGGGCGCTCGCGCTGGCGCTGATGCTCGGCTCCGGCGTGGCCGGCGGTGCCCTGGCCCTCGCCCTCGACGGCGACGGGACGGTGACCCGCACCTACACGGCCGCTCCCGTGCTCAACAGCGCCGACCTGCCGAAGATCGCGGCCGCCGTCCAGGACAGCATCGTCACGATCATGACGGACAGCGGTGAGGGCTCCGGGGTGATCCTCAGCGCCGACGGGTACGTGCTGACCAACAACCACGTGGTCGCCTCCGCCAGCGGCGACACGGTGAAGGTCGTCTTCGCCGACGGCAAGACCGCCCAGGCGAAGATCGTCGGCACCGACCCGAAGACCGACCTGGGCGTGGTCAAGGCCAGCGGGGTGAGCAACCTCAAGGCGGCCAAGTTCGGCGACAGCGACGCCATGCAGGTCGGCGACCAGGTGCTCGCCCTGGGCAGCCCGCTCGGCCTGCAGGGCTCGGTCACCGCCGGCATCCTGAGCGCCCGCGACCGCACCATCCAGGCCGGCGAGGGCGGCCAGCAGCAGCAGGCCCCGCAGCAGGGCGCCAGCTCGATCTCCGGCCTGCTCCAGACCGACGCCCCGATCAACCCGGGCAACTCCGGCGGCGCGCTGGTCAACACCCGTGGCGAGGTGATCGGCATCAACACCGCCATCGCCACCGCCGGGCAGGGCAGCAACGGCAACATCGGCGTCGGCTTCGCCATCCCGAGCAACAAGGCCAAGGACGTCGCCGAGAAGCTCCAGCGCGGCGAGAAGGTCAGCCACCCGTCCCTCGGGGTCAGCGTGACCGGCGCGGAGGACGGCGGCGCGCTGGTCTCCGACGTGGTCGCGGGCAGCGCCGCCGAGAAGGCCGGGCTCCAGCGGGGCGACGTGATCACCAAGTTCGGCGACACGGTCATCAACGACTCCAACGACCTCGTCGGCGCCGTGCAGGCCGGCAAGGTCGGTGACCGGGTCGAGGTCCAGTTCAAGCGGAACGGTTCGGCCGAGACCGCAACCGTGACGCTCGCCGAGACGTCCTAACACCAGACCTGCCTCCTCCACGGGCGGCGGGTGACGGAGCCAAGGGGGTTGGTTCCGTCACCCGCCGCCCCTTTTCCGCCCCTCACCCGGTCCGGGTGAGCCGGGCTCACCCCGTCCGGCGGCACCCTCGGGGCATGACGACCACCTCCGCCGTCCGAACCGACCAGGACATCCAGCGGGACGTGCTCGCCGAGCTCGACTGGGACGCGCAGACCCGGCCGACCGAGATCGGGGTGACCGTCGCCGACGGCGTGGTCACGCTGACCGGCCAGGTGGACAGCTACGCCCGGCGCTGGGCCGCGGAGCGCTGCGCGCACCGGGTCCGCGGGGTCCGCGCGGTCGCCGGTGACCTGGAGGTACGGCTCTCGGTCGCCGACGAGCGCACCGACGCCGACATCGCGATCGCGGCCAGCCGGGCCCTGGAGTGGGACAGCTTCGTCCCCGCCGAGCGGCTGGACCTGACGGTCGCCGACGGCTGGGTCATGCTCCGCGGCCAGGTCGAGTACGGCTTCCAGCGCCGCACCGCCGAGCGGGAGCTGCGCCGGCTGCGGGGCGTACGCGGGGTGACCAACCTCGTCGAGGTGCGCCCGCCGACCCCGCCCAGCGACGAGCAGAACCGCCGCGACCTGCAACGCGTGCTGTTCCGGCGGACCGGCACCGAACGCATCGACGTGCAAGTCAGCGGGGACACCGTGGTGCTCGACGGGGTGGTCCGCTCCTGGTGGCAGCGGGAGGAGGCGGAACGGGCGGCCTGGGCCACGCCGGGCGTGCGCGAGGTGCACGACCGGATCGTGGTGGCCGGCTGAGCCGCCGTTTACCGCTCGAAGCGTCGGGAAACCGCCCGCCGGTCACCTACGCCGGGGGACCCATCGGGGAGGACTCGTGGCCGTGAACCAGCCGCCGTCGGAGCGTGCCCGGGCCAGGCACCTGCGGATCGCCATGGTGGTGCCGCCCTGGCTGTCCGTGCCGCCGCCCGGCTACGGCGGCCTGGAACACCTCGTGGCCGGGCTGGTCGACGCCCTGGTGGACCGTGGACACGCGGTGACCCTGTTCGGCGCCGGCCGGGAGCACGGCACCGCCGGTGACTTCGTCTCCACCTGCGCGGACCTCCAGTTCCACCGGCTCGGCGAGTCGCTGCCCGAGCTGGCCCACCTGGCCCACGTCAACCGGCTGGTCGATCCGGCCGACTTCGACCTGGTGCACGACCACAGCACCATCGGCCCGCTGCTCGCCGGCCGCCGCCGGGTGCCCACCGTGGCCACGGTGCACGGCAACCCGGTGGGCGAGTACGGCACCGTGCTGAGCAACACCGACGAGGGGGTGGGCCTGGTGGCGATCTCGCACGCCCAGCGCCACGCCAATCCGGACCTGCCCTGGGTGGGCACGGTGCACAACGCCATGGCGCTGCGGGAGGTGCCGCGCAAGCGGGGCCCCGGCCGCGGCCCGGTGCTCTGGCTGGCCCGGTTCAGCCCGGACAAGGGCCCCGACGTGGCGATCCGCGCCTGCCGGGCGGCCGGCCTGCCGCTCACCCTGGCCGGCAAGTGCAACGAGCCGGCCGAGCGCCGCTACTTCGAGCAGGTGGTCGAGCCGCTGCTGGGCGAGGACGTCACCGTGGTGCTCAACGCCGACCGGGAGGCCACTCAGCGGCTCCTTTACGACGCCCGCTGCCTGATCATGCCGATCCAGTGGGCGGAGCCGTTCGGCATGGTGATGGTGGAGGCGATGGCGACCGGTACGCCGGTGGTGGCGCTGCGCCGGGGCGCCGTGCCGGAGCTGGTCCGGGAGGGGGTGACCGGGTTCGTCCGCGACCGCCCGGAGGAACTGCCGGCCGCGCTGCGCGACGTGTCCAGGCTCGACCCGGCCGACTGCATCATGCACGTGGCGCAGCACTTCTCGGTCGAGCGGATGGCCGCCGGCTACGAGGCGGTCTACCGGGGCTTCCTGGCCGACCGGGCCGCGTGCACCGGGCGACGTGAGGCCGCGCCGGTCCCCGCCGGTTGACTCCTCAGGTGCGTACCGTCGCCAGTTCCGCGGCGGCGGCGTCGAGCTGGCGGGCGTACTCGGGGCTGATGCTGCCCTCCCGCCGCCGATCGGCGATCTTGCCGCGGAGCCGGTCCACGGCGCCGGTCAGCGCGCCGTCGCCAGTCGTGGCGGTGGCGTTGCGCAGCAGGTTACGCAGGTCCACGCCCACGTCGTCGCGGATCTGGCCGTCCGCCAGCCCGGCCTCGATGAGCCCCTCCACCCGGTGTGCCGCCTCGACCAGGTCGCCGCCGGCGGGCGGGCTCGGCGCGCCGGTCGCCGGCGGCCGGCGGGTCGGGCCGGGCGGGACCGTGGTGGCCGGCGCGTCGCTGCCCGGCGCCGCGGTGGACGGCACCACCACGGGCCCGGCGGTCGGCGACGACCGCGACGGCGGGGCCTGCCCGTCCGGCAGCAGGGCGGGCACCAGCAGCGCGGCGCCGGCGACCACCACCACGCCGGCCGCCACCAGGGGCAGCGCCCGGCGGCGCCGGGACATCCCGGCGGCAACGGGCGCGGGCTCCGCCGGCCCGGCCGGCGGTCGCGCCGGGGCGGGCAGCGCCGGCAGGGTCACGGTAGGAGCCAGCATGGTGGCGGCCTGCGGGTCGGCGGGCAGCAGCTGGTCGCGCAGCACGGCCGCCACCTGGTGCGCGGTGGGCCGCCGGCGCGGGTCGCGGGCCAGGCAGCGCAGGCAGATCTCCGCGACCGGCGCGGGCAGCCCCGGTACGCCGTCCAGCGTGGGCGCGGCGTCCAGGGCCAGCGCGGCGCTGAGCTGCTCCCAGGTGTCCGCCGGGTAGGGCGGCTGCCCGGTCAGCGTCTCGAACAGCAGCACGCCCAGCGAGTAGACGTCGGTGGCGGGCTGCGCCGATGCCCCGTCCAGCCGCTCCGGCGCCACGTACGCCGGGGTGCCGAACGTCCCGCCGTCCTCGTCCTCGTCGGGCGCGCCGACCCGGGTGGCGATGCCGAAGTCGAGCACCTTCGCGCCGACCCGCGTCATCATCACGTTCGACGGGGTGATGTCCCGGTGCACGATGCCCAGCCGGTGCGCGGCGGCCACCGCCTCGGCCACCTGCGCGCCCGTCTCCACCGCCGCCGGCCAGGGCAGCGGCCCCTCGGTGAGCCGGTGTTCCAGCTCCTCGCCGCTGAGCAGCTCCATCACCACGAACGACGTGATCGAGCCGTCCGGCGCCACCGTCTCGCCGTAGTCGTGCACGGCGGTGACGTGCGGGTGGACGAGCTGGGCGGCGGAGCGGGCCTCCTCGCGCACCATGTCCCGGAACCGGGCGTCGGCGGCGAGCGAGGGGGCGAGCACCTTCACCGCCACGACCCGGTCCAGCACCTCGTCGCGGGCCCGCCAGATCACCGACATGCCGCCGGCCCCGATCTGGTCGATGAGCCGGTACCTGCGGGCCAGCAGCCGGCCGGCGTGCAGTGTCGCCTTCACATCGCACCTGCCTGGGCTTGGGAGCGCTATCAGGTTGCGGGAATGTGTCCGGCCTGTCAACGGGTGTCCGTTCTCCGGTCGCGTCGCGCGTCGCGCCGGTCGCGTGCGGTGACGAGGTCGCCGGCTCCGACCGGCTGGGCGGGGCGGACTGTGCGGCGCGTGCCAGGATGAACGGCATGGCAGGCGGTCCGGTGGCGTTCGTGCTCGGCGGCGGGGGAGTGCTGGGCGCCGTCGAGGTGGGCATGCTCCGGGCCCTGTTCCGCGCCCGGATCCGGCCCGACATGGTGCTCGGCACCTCGATCGGCGCGGTCAACGGCGCCCTGGTCGCCGCCGACCCCAGCGAGGCGGTCACCGACCGGCTGGTCCGGCTCTGGGCCTCGCCCGAGGCGAGCGAGGTCTACGGCGACTCGGTCGCCCGGCAGCTGCGCCGCTTCGCCGCGCGGACCCACCTGCACTCGCCCCGGCCGCTGCGCCGGCTGCTGGAGAGCGAACTCGGCGAGGAGACCACCTTCGCCGACCTGAAGGTGCCGTTCCGCTGCTGCGCCGCCAACATCGAGCGCGCCGCCGAGCACTGGTTCCACAGCGGACCGCTGGTGCCGGCGGTGCTCGCCTCCGCCTCGGTGCCCGGGCTGCTGCCGCCGACCCAGATCGACGGCCAGCACTACATCGACGGCGGGGTGGTCAACTCGATCCCGGTCGGCGAGGCCGTCGCGGCCGGCGCGACCCAGATCTTCGTCCTCCAGGTGGGCCGGATCGAGCGCGAGCTGAGCCCGCCCCGCCGGCCCTGGGAGATCGCCCAGGTGGCGTTCGAGATCGCCCGCCGGCACCGGTTCGCCCGGGAGATGGCGGCGCTGCCCGAGGGGGTGGAGGTGCACGTGCTGCCGACCGGCGGCCTCGAGCCGCGCGACGACAGCCCCTGGGCGTACCGGGACATCGCGGCGGTGGGGCGGCGGATCAGCCGGGCGTACACGGCCTCCCGCCGCTACCTGGACACCGCGCTGGAACGCTGATGCCGCTGCCGCCCCGGTGGGTACGCCGGCTGCTGCTCGCGCCCGGCGTGGTGCTGCTCGCCGTCACCGTGGTCACCACCCTGCCCGCCTGGGCGCTGCTGGCCCTGGCCGCGTCGCCGCTGGTGCCGGGGCGGCTGCGCCCGCTGCGGCTGCTCTGGATCGGCACCGTCTACCTGATCTGGGACGCGGCCGCGCTGCTCGCCCTCTTCGTGCTCTGGCTGGCGTCGGGCTTCGGCGCGCGCAAGCGGTCGCCGGCCTTCCAGCGGGCCCACTACCTGCTCGCCGGCCACTTCCTGCGGGTGCTGTTCTGGCAGGCCCGCTGGACCCTGCGGCTGCGCATCGACGTGGTCGGCACCGACCCGGACACCGCCCTGCCCGGCCGGCCCGAGCTGGTGCTCTGCCGGCACGCCGGGCCGGGCGACTCGTTCATCCTCATCCACGCCCTGGTCAACTGGTTCCACCGGGAGCCCCGGATCGTGCTCAAGGAAACCCTCCAGTGGGACCCGGCGATCGACGTCCTGCTCAACCGGCTGCCCAACCGGTTCATCGCGCCCGGGCCCGACGGGCGGGACTCGGCGATCCGGCAGATCGGCCACCTCGCCACCGGCCTGGACGACGACGACGCATTCGTGATCTTCCCGGAGGGCGGCAACTTCACCCCGAAGCGCCGCCTGCGCGCCATCGCCCGGCTGCGCACCCTCGGCCTGGAGCGGATGGCGCTGCGCGCCGAGCGGATGCGGCACGTCCTCGCCCCGCAGCCGGGCGGGCTGCTCGCCGCCCTCGACGCCGCCCCGGACGCCGGGGTGATCTTCGTGGCACACACCGGGCTGGACCAGATGGTCACCGTCGCCGACGTGTGGCGCGAGCTGCCGATGGACAAGCGGATCGTGATGCGGTTCTGGTCGGTGCCGCCCGAGGAGGTGCCGGTCGGCAAGCAGGAGCGCATCGACTGGCTGTTCGACTGGTGGGCCCGCATCGACCGGTGGATCGCCGCCAACCGGGACGGGGCAGCCGCCGGCTGACACCGGTTCGGTGCGTGTGCAGCGGACCGGCCGGAACGCCACGTAGGGTGCGCTGGTGGAGCAGATCTGCGTGGTGACGACGGTGGTGGACGCCCGCTCCGTCGCGGACGTGCTGGCGGCCGCGGCCGTCGCCGGCCGGCTGGCGGCGTGCGCCCAGGTCGGCGGGCAGGTGGACAGCACCTACTGGTGGCAGTCGGCGATCCAGATGACCGCCGAGTGGTCGGTCCAGTTCAAGACCGCGCCGGACCGGGTGGACGCGCTGGTCGACCAGCTCCGCACCAGCCACCCGTACGAGGTGCCGGAGATCCTGGTGACCCGGGTGGAGAGCGGCAACCCCGACTACGCGGCCTGGGTGCACGACCACACCCGTCCCTAGGTACGCCTACTCTGTCCGCCCGCTCCTCCAATCAGGATGCTGGCGGGGTGGAGAACACCGGCTACCCCTGCCCCGGCTGCGGCGCCGCCGCCGACCTCGCGTCCGGCTGTCCCGGTTGCGGCCGTCCGCCGTACCCGCTGGCCGCCGAGGTGGTCCGGCTGGACCGCGAGATCGCCGGGCTCGCACCGCGGGTCGAGGCGGCGCTCGTCGCGTACCAGGAGCTGGCCGGCCGGCTGTCCACGGCCCGGCAGCGGCGGGCCGACCTGGCCGCCCGGATCCGGCTGGAGATCCCGGCGCCGCGCCCGGTCTCGGCCCCGGTCGCGCCGGCGCCGCGCCCGCTGCCGGCCGCCGTCCCGGCCCGCCCCGGCGGTGCGGAGACCTCGACCCGGGCCGTGCAGAGCCTGCTCTTCGTCCTCGGTGGACTGCTGCTCGGCACCGCCGCGGTGGTCTTCACCGCGGTCGCCTGGGCCGCGTTCGGGGTCGCCGGGCGGGCGCTGATCCTGCTGGCCTTCACCGCCCTCGCCCTCGCCGCCCCGTTGGTGGCCCGGGCGCGTGGGCTGCGCGGCACCGCCGAGACCTTCGCGGCGGTGGGCCTGCTCCTGGTGCTCCTCGACGGGTACGCCGCCTGGTCGGTGGACCTGTTCGGGGTGGCCGGCTGGCCGGGGAGCCGGTACGCCGCGCTGGTCGGGGGGACCGGCGCGGCGGTGGCGGCCGGCTACGCCCGCCTGAGCCGGTTGACCGTGCCCTGGTTCGCGGCGCTGCTGACCGCTCAGCCGGTGCTGCCCCTGGCCGCGGCGGCCGCCCGGCCGTCCGCCGCCGGCTGGGCGCTGGTCCTGACCGCGCTGGCGCTGGGCGACCTCGTGGTGGTGGTCGCCCTGCGCCGCCGGTTCGGGCTGGCCGGCCCCGCGGGGGGCGGGGTCGGGCTGGCCGGTCCGTCGGGTGCTGGCGCCGGTCCGGTGGCCGGCGCGGGGGCCGGCGTCGGGCTGGCCGGTCCGTCGGGTGCTGGCGCCGGTCCGGTGGCCGGCGCGGGGGCCGGGGTCGGGCTGGCCGGTGGGGGGCCGGTCCAGCCCGACCCGGGGGCGGGGATCGGGGGAGCGGCGGCCGGCGGGGGGCCGGCCGCCGCACCGCCGCTCGTTCCGGTCCGGCCCGGTGTGCCGTCCGCGCTGCTGGCCGGGTGGGTCCTCGGGTGGGCCGCGCACGGGGTCGCCCTGGCCCTGGCGGCCGGGTGCGCGCTGGTGCCGCTGGCCCTCGGGCGGGCGGCCGGGACGCCGCTGCTGGCCGGCGGTCCGCTGCTGGTGGTGGCGCTCGCCCTGGCCGCCGGGGCCGTGGCGGCAGGCGGCCGGACCTACCGTGCGGTCACCGCGGGTCTGCTGGTGCCCGTGCTGGCCGCCGCGCTGATCCGGCCGGTCGCCGCGCTGCGCCCCGGCCTGCTGCTGCTGGCGGCGGGCCTCGTGGTGCTCGCGCTGGCCGGCGCGGTCCGGGCCCTGCCGGCCGGGCCGCGGACCGGCCCGCGACTGGGCGCCTTCCTGGTGGCCGCCGGCCTGGGCCAGGTCGCCACCGTCCTCACCGGACTCGTCGCCGCCGCCACCGCGGCCGCCGCCTTCCCCGCCTGGCAGGGTGGGCGCGCCACCGCGGTCCCGTCCTGGGGGTGGCAGCTCCCGGTGGCCGTGCTCTGCACCGCCGGGGCCGTCGCCCTGCTGGCGCCCCGGGTGGCCCGGCCGCTGGTCGGGGTGGTCGGTGGCGCGCTGGCCGTGCTGGCCGCGCCGGCCGTGGCCGCCACCCCGTGGCCGCTGGTGCTGGTCGCCGATCTGGCGGCGGCCACCGCGCTGCTCCTGGCACTGGTCGCCCGGCCGCGCCGGCGGTACCCGACCGTGGTGGTCACCGCGCTGACCGCGGCCGTCCTGCTCGGGCACGCCCTGCTGGTCGGCTGCGCCGCGCCGGCCGGCGCGGGCGCCGTGCTCGCCGTCCTGGCCGTGCTCGGCCCGGTCGTGGCGGTCCGGGGCCGCCGGGGCGCCGGCGCGCAGCCGGTCGTCGCCGGGGTGGCGTTGGCCGTGGCGCTGCTCGCCGAACCGGCGGGGGTGGCCGTCGCGCTCTTCGGCCTCGGCGCGCCGCCCTGGTGGCAGCTCCGGGGCGCGACCGCGGCCGTCGCGGTGCCGGTGGTCGCCGTCCTCGCCGTCCGTCGCCACTGGCCCGACCTGCACGGGTACGCCTCGACCGGCCTCGCCGTGGCGCTCGCGGTGGTCGGTCTCGGGCCGCTGGTCGTGGCGGGCGGGGAGCCCGTGGCGCTCTACGCGGCCGCCGGTGCGCTGCTGGCGCTGGCCGCCGGCGGTGGGGTCCGGCCCGATCCCGCCCCGCGGGCGGTCGGCGCCGTGCTGGCCGCCCTGGCGCTGCTCGCCGCCGCCCCGGTCGCCCTGGCGGTGCTGCTGGACCTGCCCGTCCGGCCGTGGTCCGGGGTGCCCGCCGTGGAGCCCGTGCCGGCGGCGGGGCGCGCCGGGCTGGTGCTGCTGCTGCTCGGTGCCGTCGCGGCGGCGTACGCCCGGATGGCGCCCGGTCCCGGCGCGGCGCCGGACGCGCCGAGCCGGAGTCGGAGCGGCGACCGCTGGCTGCCCGCGCTGGCCGGGCTGCCGTTCGGCGGGGTGGCCCTGCCGGTGCTGCTGGCGGCGGCCGGCGCGCCCTGGCCGGTGGTGCCCGCGCTGGTCTTCGGGACCGGGGTGGCCGCGCTGCTGCTGGCCGCGCTGGCCGGGCCGCGCCCGGTGGCGCCGCTGGTCCTGCTGCCCCTGGGGTTCGCCCTCACCGCCCCCGGGCTGGGCGGCCTCCTCGCCACCCGGGCCGGAACCCTGACCGGGCTGGGGGTGCTGGTCGTCGCGGCGGCCGTGGTGGGGGCGGTCGGACGCCCGGCCGAGGTCCGGCTCGCCGGCTGGCTGAGCGCCGTGGTGACGGCCACCGGCTTCGCGGTCACCGCGGCGCTGGCCGGCGGGCTGCCGCTGCGTACCGCCGGGTTCGCGGTGCTGGCCGTCGCGGCCGTGACCCTGCACGCGGTGCCGGCGCTGCGCGCCCGGACCGCCGGCTCGTCCGGGCCGGCCCGGCAGGTGGACGGCGCCGTGGCGCTGGAGGCGGCGGCGCAGGCGGTGGCCCTGCTGGCGCTGCTGCTCACCGGCGGCGCGCTGCGGCACGCGGCGGCGGTCTGCGTGCTGTGGGGCGTGGTGGTGGCCGTCCGGGTGCTGCGCCGGGGCGAGACGCCGGCCCGGCGGTGGGGCCTCGCGGCGGTCGCCGGGGGCAGCGAGCTGCTCGGCGGCTGGCTGCTGCTGGCCGCCGGCGGGGTGGCGGTGCTGGAGGCGTACACCCTGCCGGCGGCGGCGCTCGCCCTGGGCGCGGGCCTGCTGGCGCTGCGGTCCCGGCCGGGGCTGAACAGCTGGCTGGCGCTCGGCCCGGGGCTCGGCGCGGGGCTGCTGCCCAGCCTGGTGTCGGTGCTGGCCGCGCCGGACGCGCAGCCGGCCCGCCGGCTGGCCCTCGGCCTGGTGGCGCTCGGCGCGGTGCTCGGCGGGGCGGTCCGGCGCTGGCAGGCGCCGGTCCTGCTGGGCGCGGCGACCCTCGTCCCGCTGGCGCTGCACGAGCTGGCCCGGGGCTGGGACCTGCTGCCCCGCTGGATCTTCCTGGGCCTGGGCGGCCTGGCGCTGATCGCTCTCGCCGCCACCTACGAGCGGCGCCGGCGGGACCTGGCCCGGCTCCGGGCCGCGGTGGGCGGGATGAGGTAGGGCTAGCACCACCCCGTGCTGGGGGGTTGCCAGGATTACCCAGCGCAGCCGATCTCCGCAGAATTGGTTACGCAGAGTCGCGCCGTCGGCGTGGCGCGCGGACCGAGGAGCGGGGGAGCGGATGACCTCATCGACGTTGACGGCACCGGCACGGCGGGGCAGCGACTACGCGCGGCTGTCCCGCCGGGTCGCCGCCGCGGGCCTGTTCGAGCGGCGGCCCGGCCGGTACGCGGCCCGGATCGCGCTGACCCTGGGCGCCTACGTGGCCGGCTGGGCCGTGGTGGTGGCGGTCGGCGACTCCTGGTGGCAGGTGCCGCTGGCGGTGCTCATGGCGGTGGCCACCACCCAGGTGGCGTTCCTCGGGCACGACGCCGGCCACCGGCAGATGTTCCGCCGGCGCGGCCCGAGCGAGGCCGCCGGCCTGGTCGCCGGGAACCTCGCGGTCGGGCTGAGCTACGGCTGGTGGGTGGACAAGCACAACCGGCACCACGCCAACCCGAACCACGCCGACGAGGACCCGGACGTCGGCGCGGGCGCGCTGGTCTGGACGTACGAGCAGGCAGCGGGGACCCGGGGCCTGAGCCGGTGGATGGCCCGGCGGCAGGCGTGGCTGTTCTTCCCGCTGCTGCTCCTGGAGGGGCTGGCCCTGCACGTGGCCAGCGTGCGGGCGCTGGTCGGCCGGGAGCCGGACGGCCGGTGGCGCACCCCGGTCCGGCACCGCGCCGTGGAGGGGCTGCTGCTCCTCGCGCACGCCGCCGGCTACCTCGGCCTGCTGTTCGCGGTGATGTCGCCCGGCCGGGCGCTGCTCTTCGCGGCCGTCCACCAGGGGCTGTGGGGCCTCTACATGGGCTGCGCGTTCGCCCCGAACCACAAGGGCATGCCGATGCCCACCGCCGAGGACGACCTCGACTACCTGCGCAAGCAGGTGCTCACCTCGCGCAACGTGCGCGGCGGGCGGTTCGTCGACGTGGCGCTGGGCGCGCTCAACTACCAGATCGAGCACCACCTCTTCCCCAACATGCCCCGGGCCAACCTCCGGCGGGCCCGGCCGATCGTCCGCGCCTACTGCGCCGAGCAGGGCATCCCGTACGCGGAGACCGGGCTGGTCGAGTCGTACCGGCAGGCGCTGGCGCACATGCACGAGGTGGGCCGCCCGCTGCGGCAGGGTTGAGCGACGAGGTTCGATTTCCGGCGTGCGTCGCGGGGCGCCGGTCGGCACTGCCGGTAGGGTCGTCGCATGGCAGACCTGCTCACCGCGGCGGCGGTGCGAGCCGAGGCGGGGCGGCCGGCCCCGACCCGGCGGACCGACGACACCGTCCGGAGCGCGGCATGAGATTCGAGATCAGCAAGGTGCTGGACGCCATCGAGGGTCGGGTCTGCACCGACCCCTCGCTGGCCCGTGCGGTGGTCGACCTGGCCGAGGTGATCCGCTGGCAGGACCTGGACGGCGGGCGGCCGGCCAGCCTGCTGCGGCTCGGCATGGTGATCGACGCGCTGGCCCGGCAGATGGAGGAGGACAGCGTCCCGGTCTACGCGATCGTGCACCGGGCCCTGCTCTCCGACGCGGACCTGACCTCCAACGAGCGGATGGTGGTCCGGCGCTGGGCCGACGACGGCCTGGTCGAGGTGCTCGACCACCCCGGCGACCGGATGCTGGAGGTGGCCGACCTGCTCGGCCTGCCGGTGCTCAGCCGGGTCCGGTTCGACGGGCTGGGCGGCCGCTGGCCGTGGCTCGGCCAGGCCGGCCGGGTGCTCGCCCCGGTGCCGGGCGCCGGCGGCCCCGTCTTCATCGCGCACGTCGGCGGCGGGCAGACCCCGGCCTCCGGCAGCCGCTCGCCGGTCGGCGCGAAGCTGCTCGCCCGGCAGTGGCGCTGCCCCGAGCCGGGCTGCGCGCTGTTCGGCGCCGGTGGGGGCGGTGGGGCCTTCGCCGACCTGGCCCGGGTGGACCGCGCCCCGGCCGGGCAGCCGCCACCCACGCTGCGCAACGGCGTGCCGACCTGCCCCCGGCACGGCGCCCGGCTCGGCGACGCGGGGCCGCGGCCGCGTACCGCCGTGCTGGCGGTGCGGATCGGTGGGCTGGTCCGGCAGCGGTTCGCGCTCACCGAGACCCAGCCGGTCGCGGTCGGGCGGGCACCCGAGGCCACCGGCGGGATCGTGCTCGGCCAGTGGCTCAACGACGAGGCGCGGCGCTGGATCAGCCGCAACCACATCCGTCTCGAGCTCAGGGTGGGCGAGGTGGTGGTCACCGACACCAGCACCAACGGCTCAGGCGTGCGCCCGGGCGGCTCGATGGCCGAGCCGGACCGGATTGCACTGGCCCCGCAGCAGTCCCGGGTGCTGGGCGAGGGCGACCTCGTCGAGCTCTATCCGGGCGTGCAGATCGGCCGCGCCGACGAGGTGGCCAGCGACGCGAAGTTCAGCCCCACCTCGGTGATGGCCGAGGCGCCGACCATGGCGATGCGGCTGCCGCGCCCCTGACGCGACGCGCAAGGGCGCCGGGACCGTCGCGGTCCCGGCGCCCTTCGCACGCGTACGCGGATCAGCCGGCCAGCACGGCGGCGAGCTGCGCCACCGCGTGGTCGATCTCGTCGGCGGTGATGACCAGCGGCGGGGCGAGCCGGATGGTCGAGCCGTGGGTGTCCTTGGCCAGGACGCCCCGCTCCATCAGCCGCTCGCAGGCCTCCCGGCCGGTCATCAGCGCCGGGTCGATGTCCAGCCCGGCCCAGAGGCCCCGGCCCCGGACCGCGACGAGGCCCTTGCCGATCAGACCGCGCAGGCCGGCGTGCAGCCGCTCGCCCAGCTCGGCCGAGCGGCGCTGGAACTCGCCGGTGGCCAGCAGCCGGACCACCTCGGTGGCGACCGCGCAGGCCAGCGGGTTGCCGCCGAAGGTCGAGCCGTGCTGGCCCGGCTTGAGGACCCCGAGCACGTCGGTGTTCGCGGCGACCGCCGAGACCGGGACGATGCCGCCGCCGAGCGCCTTGCCCAGCAGGTACATGTCCGGGACGACGCCCTCGTCCGCACAGGCGAACGTGGCGCCGGTGCGGCCGAGGCCCGACTGGATCTCGTCGGCGATGAAGAGCACGTTCCGCTCGGTGCAGACCTGGCGGACGCCCGGCAGGTAGCCCTCCGGCGGCACCACGACG
Organism: Micromonospora sp. NPDC005707; assembly: GCF_040631005.1. NCBI lineage: Bacteria > Bacillati > Actinomycetota > Actinomycetes > Micromonosporales > Micromonosporaceae > Micromonospora > Micromonospora sp. NPDC005707. Next base: position 48,397 of record NZ_JBEXYR010000002.1, on the reverse strand, counting down.
CCCTGCTCGCCCTGGATCGGCTCCAGCAGCACGGCCACCGTGTTCTCGTCGATCGCGGCGGTCAGCGCGGCCAGGTCGCCGTAGGGGACCACGGTGAAGCCCGGCGTGTACGGCCCGAAGTCGGCGCGGGCGTCCTCGTCGGTGGAGAAGCTCACGATGGTGGTGGTCCGGCCGTGGAAGTTCCCCTCGGCGACCACGATGTTGGCCTGGCCCGGGGTCACGCCCTTGACCTGGTAGCCCCACTTGCGGGCGACCTTGATGCCGGTCTCCACCGCCTCGGCGCCGGTGTTCATCGGCAGCACCAGGTCCTTGCCGCACAGCGCGGCCAGCTCGCGGCAGAAGTCGGCGAACTGGTCGTGGATGAACGCGCGGCTGGTCAGGGTGAGCCGGTCGAGCTGCGCGTGCGCGGCCTCGATCAGCTTCGGGTGCCGGTGGCCGAAGTTCAGCGCCGAGTAGCCGGCCAGGCAGTCCAGGTAGCGCCGGCCGTCCACGTCGGTCAGCCAGGAGCCCTCGGCCGACGAGATCACCACGGGCAGCGGGTGGTAGTTGTGCGCCGTGTGACGCTCCGCGTCCCGTACCGCGGCGGGCGTCCGCAGCATGTCGTCGATGATCACTTGAGTGCCTTTCCCTGACGGAGTCGCAACGTGCAGCACTTCGGTCCGCCGCCGGCCTTACGCAGCTCGGACAGGTCGATACCGATGGTCTCGTAGCCCCGGTCGCGCAGCTTCGCGGCCAGGTCGGTGGCCTGCGCCGGCAGCACCACGTGCCTGCCGTCGCTGACCGCGTTCAGCCCCAGCACCTCGGCGTCGGCCATGGTGGCGTGGATCGCGTCCGGGAAGAGCCGGCGCAGCACCGCTCGGCTGCCGGGGGAGAACGCCTCCGGCAGGTACGCCACGGTCCGCTCGTCGAGCACGGTGAGCGCGGTGTCCAGGTGGTAGAAGCGCGCGTCCACCAGCTGCATGGTGATCACCGGGTAGCCGAAGACCTCCTGGAGCTGCGCGTGCGAGGCGTGCGCGGTGCGGAACCCGGTGCCGGCGAGCAGGTGGTCGCCGACCAGCAGGACGTCGCCCTCACCCTCGTTGACGTGCTTCGGGTCGTACATCTCGAAGCCGGCGGCCTCGAACCAGGCCCGGTAGGCGGGCGCCTCGTCGGCGCGCTGCGGGTCGCGGAACTGCACCGCCATGGCCTTGCCGTCGATCACCGTGCCGCCGTTGGCCGCGAAGACCATGTCCGGCAGGCCGCTGACCGGGTCGATCAGCTCGACCTCGTGGCCCAGGTCGAGGTAGGTGCGGCGGAGCTGCTCCCACTGCCGGATCGCCAGGTCGGCGTCTACCGGGGCGGTGGGGTCCATCCACGGGTTGATCGCGTAGTCGACGGCGAAGTACGTCGGCCGGCACATCAGAAAGCGCTGGCGGGTCGCGTCCATCGTCATGTCGTGCTCCCAGGGGTCGGGCGCGCCCGGCCACCGTCGGCCCACGGGCTGGCGCCGTGGTCCAACGGTATGCGGCCCGGGTAGACGACATCCACCGCCGGAAGTTGCGTTGGGCGACGGATCGTTGCGTCTGGGCCCTCATCACCGAACGATCGTTGCGTTCACGCGCTCGGCTGGCCGACGAGACGTCGCCGGGGCCGAACCGACCCCGGACATACTTCGGGGGCGGCGAACCGCCGCCCCCGAAAGAGGTGTGCCCGGCTGGTGAACCACCAGAGCTGATCGGGCGTGCCGGCGCTGCCGGCGACCGGGAAACTGCCCGTCAGAAGAGATCCGCAAACTGTGAGTCGAGCCACTCGCGGAACCGGCCGACCCAGTCGCCGTCGGTGGTCGGCCAGTCGAACTGGCCGGTCATCGCCACGACGCCGAGCACCACGGCGGCGAGGCCGACGACGATGCCGATCAGCGCGTCGGTCTTGCCAGCGACGTGCCGGCGGCGGGTGGCGACCAGGCCGAGCACGGCGAGCACCGCGCCGACCGCGCCGAGGCCGATGCCGTAGCCGGCCAGGGTGCCGGAGAGCACGAACAGGGCGCCGACCACCGAGACGATCAGGCCGAGGGTGGCGAGCAGGCTGGCCCGGGGCCGCTTCGTGCGGACCGGCTCCACCCGCTCCGTCGCCGGGTCCCGGTCGACCGGCCGGTCCGGCCGGCCGTCGCGGTTGAGGTCGACGGTGCGCTCCGTGGCGGGCTCCACGTCGGCCGCCGGCCCCGCGGGCCGGGCGTCCACGTCTGGCCGGCGGCCGGTGGCCGCGCGGGCCGCCGCGGCCCGCTCCGCCGCGCGCCGCTCCGAGTCGCCGGTGCGCCCGCTCCGGGTCGTGGTGGCGCCCCCGTCCCCGGTGGTCGAGGCGGCGTCGCGGGCGCGCTCGCCGTCCGACGCGGTGGCGGCGCTGCGGTACGTGGTCCGCTCCGCATCCCGGTCGGTGGCGACCGGGCGGCCGTCCTCCCGGTCGCCGACCCGGTCGCGCTCGTCGACCACCCCGTCGCCGTTCACGTCATCGGTTCGCGCCGGACCGTTCCGGCGGGACAGAATCTTCACTTCGACACCTCCTGAACTCCGGCGCGGAAACCGCGCGTGACGCTCATGAAGTACCCCGTGGCGGACGCGTCGACACCCGTCGAAGCCGCCGCCGCTCCTGGTCGGCGGCGTCCCGGCCGGCGGGCTACCGTTGCCGTCGTGCCAGAGGGACACACCATCCACCGCCTGGCGGCCCGGCACGCCGAGCTCTTCGCCGGCGACAAGGTGCACGCCGCCAGCCCGCAGGGCCGCTTCGCCGAGGGCGCGGCCCGGCTCACCGGCACCGTCCTGGACGGCACCGAGGCGTACGGCAAGCACCTGCTGCACCACTACGCGGGCGAGCTGACCCTGCACGTCCACCTCGGGCTCTACGGCAAGGTCACCGACGGCCCCGGCGAGCCGCCGCCCCCGGTCGGGCAGATCCGGCTGCGGCTCATGAGTGACCGGCACTGGTTGGACCTGCGCGGACCGACCGCCTGCGAGCTGCTGACCCCGCCCGAGGTGGCCGCGCTGCGCGACCGGCTCGGCCCCGACCCGCTGCGCGCCGACGCCGACCCCGACCGGGCGTACGCCCGGATCCGGCGCAGCCCCACCCCGCTGGCGGCGCTGTTGCTGGACCAGTCGGTGGTCGCCGGCACCGGCCTGATCTTCGTGGTGGAGGCGCTTTTCCGGGCCGGGCTGCCCCCGCTGCTGCCCGGACGGGACCTGACTCCGGCCGGCTGGGCCGAACTCTGGGCCGACCTGGTCGCGCTGATGACCGTCGCCGTCGAGCGGGGCCGGATCGACACCGTCCGTGACGTGCACCTGCCGGAGGCGATGGGGCGGGCGCCCCGGGTCGACCGGCACGGCGGCGAGGTCTACGTCTACCGCCGCCCCGGCGCGCCCTGCCACGTCTGCGGCACCGAGGTCAGCCGCGGCGCGCTCGCCGGCCGCAACCTCTACTGGTGCGCCACCTGCCAGGCCCGCTGACCGGCGGCGCCCCCGGCGGCTGACCGGCGGCCCAGCGCGGCCCGGTCAGCCGACGGCGCGAAGGGTGCCATACCGGCGGTGCCGGAGCCTCTCGACGGCCTGCGCGGTCGCCTCGTCGGCCGGCAGGAGCACGACCAGTTCCTGGGCGTCGGTGCTCGGCAGCTCCAGCTTCTCCCGGTGCCAGCGCAGCTCGCCTAGGGCGGGATGGTCGAGCCGGAGCGGGACCTGGGGCGGCGGCAGGTGCCGTTGGAGCCGCCGGGTGAACTCCGGCCCGGCGACGGGGGCGAGCTGGACCCGGAACCACTCGGAGCTTTCCGCGGACGGCCCGAGCCACAGGTCGAAGGCATGCTCGTCGGCCACCTGGTCCCAGTCGGGGAAGACGCTCCGGGCGCGCGGATCGGTGAAGACGTAGCGGGTCAGGTTCGGTTCGTCGGTGTCGAGCAGCCCGATCCCGCCCATGACCAGCTCGAACCCGCCCGTGTACGCCAGCACGTCGCCCAGCCGGTTGGTGACGAACGCCACCCCCGGCTCGAGCAGCCGGAGGGTCTCCCGCACGGTGGGCCGGACCTCCCGGTTGGGCGGCGCCGGCGGCCGGTGCCCCGGACAGGCCCCGCCGGTGATCTTGGCGAGGTAGCGCAGGTGGTGACGCTCGGCGGCGTCCAGGCTCAGGCCGTCCGCGAGAGCGTGCAGCACCGAGTGCGACGGGTTCCGGTCCCGGCCCTGCTCGATGCGGGTGAGGTACTCGACGCTGATCCCGGCCCGGACGGCGAGCTCCGAGCGGCGCAGGCCCGGGGAGCGGCGCCGGCCCCCGTCGGGCAGGCCGAAGGACTCCGGCCGGATGCTGTCGCGCTTGGCGCGGACGAAGTCGCCCAGTGGCGTACCCATGGGTGGGAAGTCTAGGTCGGATTCCGGCCGACCCGGCCGGCGTAGCGTGGCCCTGCGGGGGCCAGCCTCCGCCCGGTCTGGCTGCCGCCGTCCCGGCGGCGGACCGTGGACCGCATGAACGAGAAGCACAGGTTGGTCATCGTCGTCGGAAGCGTCCGCGAGGGCCGGTTCGGGCCGGTCGTCGCGTCCTGGGTCGCCGAGCGGGCGCGCGAGCACGGCGGATTCGACATCGACGTCGTCGACCTCGCCGAGGTCGAGATCCCGCTGTCACTGCCGGCGGAGTCACCAAAGTTCGCGGGCGACGCGTACCCGCGCCCGGCGGCCATGGCGCCGCTCACCGCCCGGCTGGCGGGCGCCGACGCGTTCATCCTGGTCACGCCGGAGTACAACCACAGCTACCCGGCCGCGCTGAAGGCGGCGATCGACTGGCACTTCACCCAGTGGACGGCCAAGCCCGTGGCCTTCGTCAGCTACGGCGGGGCGGCCGGCGGCCGGCACGCCGTCCTGCACCTGGAGAACGTGCTCACCGAACTGCACGCCGTGACGATCCGTGACGGGCTGGCCTTCCCGAACTACTTCACGGGGTGGCAGGACGGCCAGCCGCTCGACCCCGCGGCGGCCGGCTACGCCAAGACGCTGCTGGACCAGCTCGCCTGGTGGGCCGGGGCCCTGCGGACGGCACGCGAGGCGGTCCCGTACCCGGCCTGACCGCCGCGTCGGCGTGGCGTGACCGGTCCGGGGCCGGTCACGCCGGGCCGACCAGCCGACGGACCTGGTGCGCACGGCCCGCGCGGACCGGTCACGCCATGCCGAGCAGCCAGCGGACCGTCTCGACCTGCTGCGGGAAGACCTGGTCCTCGCCGATGCTCCAGGCCAGCGTCTGACCGACCGCCCAGCCGCGGACCCGTTCCCGGTCCAGGCCCAGCTCGGCGCTGAGCCGGTCGAGCCGGTGCCGCACCGCCGCCGGGGAGTGGCCCAGCTCCGGACCGCGCACCAGCGGCACCACCGCGAACTCCCGCTCACCGACCAGCGGCTTCGGGTCGATGACCAGCCACGGCTCGCGATCGGCCGCCAGCACGTTGCCGGCGTGCAGGTCCTGGTTGACCAGCACCTGCGCGCCCTGGGTGGACGCCAGGTCGGCGAGCATCCCGAGCGCGGCGTCGAGCAGCCGCCGCTCGTACGGCCGGTTCAGGCGTGCCCAGTTGGCCGGCATGCGCTCGGCCCAGCTGGCCGCCTCCTCGGCGAGCGGGGTGAACGGCGGGCCGGCCGGCACGCCGAGCCGGGGGAGCAGCCCGACCGCCACGTCCAGCGCCGCGTCCGGGGGCAGCTCGTGCAGCGGGGTGCCGGGGTCGCAACGCTCGACCAGCAGGGCGCGGCGCTCGGCGTCGTGGGCCAGCAGCCGGATGGCTCCCCGGCCGGCCCAGTGCGCCAGCGCGGTCGCCTCGTGCACGCTGTCGTCGTCCGGGTACTGGAGCTTCAGCACCGCCCGGGTGCCGTCGGGTAACTCCGCCGGCAGGGCCAGCGACGCGAACGCGTACGCGAAGGGCGGGCCGACCGACAACCCCCACCGCGCCACGCAGTCCGCCAACCGGTCGGGCAACTCGGCAAGCCAGGCCCGGCCGACCGGCGTCCGCTCGGTCCAGCGCAGTCCCTCAGGGATCTCCAACCGCATCCGGCCATCCTCCGGGGACACACGGACACCGACAACGCGATAACGCTCAGCGCATTCGGGTGCGTCTGTTGTCGCTGGAACGACAACAGGTGCACCCGGAACGGCTCAGGGGCGCCACCCGGCCGCGATGAGGGCGGCCCGGAGTTGTGCCACCACCTCGTCGGGGCGGTGGCGGACGTCGAACGCGGTGAAGCGGAGAATACGGTCGCCCTCGATCCAGACGCGGTTCTGGCGACGCAGGTCCGCGGCCCAGTGCCGGACGTCCATGTGGTGTGCGCCGTCCACCTCGACGTGCAACCGCCAGCGTGGCCAGTAGGCATCCAGGTAGCGCTGCCGGCCGTCGGCGTCCCGCCGGCGCGTCTGCCCGTCGGGCGCCGGCAGGCCGTGACGTCGGCAGAGCCGGACCAGGTCGATCTCAGACAGGGCCTCGGCGCCGCCGGCCACGTCGCACAGCGTCTCCCGGACGAGGCTCCGCCGGCGCGCGCGGGGCATCCGCTCGAGCACCGCGTCGATCTCGGCCGGGGTCGCTCGCCGTTGCTGGCAGCCGGCCGCGACGATCTGCTGCGCCTCGTCGTCGGTACGCGCCCACTGTGCCGCGTCCACCAGGAATCGCGCCATGCTCGTCCGGTCGGGGCGGCCCCGCTGGTGGTCGGCTGGGTCGAGCCGGCGGACCCGGCGCACCCGCACCGCCGGCAGGCCCAGCGGGAGCCGCCGCAGCAGGTCGGCCGCCCGCCGCTGGTGGGGCACCAGCACGTCCACCACCTCGTACCGCCAGTTGCCCCGCAGGCCGCCGGCCCGGGCGGCGAGCGCCGCCCCCTCGCCCGCGGCGAGTACCGCGACCCACCACTGCTGGTCGTCGGTGAACGGGCCGCCCGGGGCGGCGCGCAGCACCCCGCAGCACCCCGCGGCACACCCGCTGCCAGCGCCCGCTGGCCAGCAGGTGCCGCACCTTTCCCGGGGTCAGTTCGGCGACCGCCTGCGCCCAGGTGAGCACCTCCGATTGGGTGAACAGCAGCCACTCCAGTCCCGACGCGTCGTCCTGTGGCAGGCGCACCGGTCGATCCCACCGCGCTGCGGGTGCGTTTCTTGTCGCTCCAGTGACAACAACCGCACCCGAAATCCGACAGCCCCCTACCGGCCGGAGTGGGCGAGGGCGTCGACGGCCTTGCGGGCCGCGATCAGCACCGGATCCCAGACCGGGGCGTACGGCGGCGCGTAGCCCAGGTCGAGCGCGGTCATCTCGTCGACCGTCATGTTGTTCCACAGCGCCACGGCCAGCGCGTCGATCCGTTTGGCCGCCTCGGACCAGCCGACGATCTGGGCGCCCAGCAGCCGGCCGCTGGGCCGCTCGGCGATCAGCTTGACCGTCATGGGCCGGGCGCCCGGGTAGTAGCCGGCCCGGTTGGTCGACTCGGCGAGCACGGTGACGAATTCGAAGCCGGCCGCCCTGGCGTCCCGCTCGCGCAGGCCGGTGCGCCCGACCTCCAGCTCGCAGACCTTGGTCACCGCCGTGCCGATCACGCCGGGGAACGTCGCGTAGCCGCCGCCGATGTTGATCCCGGCGACCCGGCCCTGCTTGTTGGCGTGGGTGCCGAGCGGGATGTGCATGGGCATGCCGCTGACCCGGTGCAGGCTCTCCACGCAGTCGCCGGCCGCCCAGACGCCCGGCGCATCGGGCACCCGCATCCGCCGGTCGACACGGATCGCCCCGGACGGGCCGATCGGCAGGCCGGCGGCCGCGCCGAGCGCGACGTTCGGGCGTACGCCCAGGCCCAGCACCACGACGTCGGCCGGGATCGGCCCCTCGCTGGTGACCACCGCGGCGATCCGGCCGTCCCGCTCGTCGAGGCCGGTGACGGACAGGCCGGTGCGGATGCCGATGCCGGTGCCGCGCATCGCCTCGGCCACCAGCTCGCCCATGTCCGGGTCCACGGTGGACATCGGCTGGTCGGCCTGCTCGACGAGGTCGACCGAGAGCCCGTGGTGCAGCAGCGCCTCGGCCATCTCGACCCCGATGTAGCCGCCGCCGACCACCACGGCGCGGCGGGGGCGGGGCTCGCGTTCCAGCCAGTCCAGCAGGGCGCTGCCGTCGTCGAGGGTCTGCATGCCGAACACCCCGGCGACTCCGCCCCGCGCCCACTCGGGCTGGATCGGGGTCGCGCCGGTGGCGTAGACGAGGGTGTCGAAGCCGGCGCGGACCTCGCCGCCTCCGTCCAGATCCCGCGCCACCACCTCGCGGCGGTCGAGGTCGATGGCCGTGACCTCGTGCCGCAGCCGGACCTCGATGTCGAACCGGTCCCGGAAGGTGGCCGGGTCGCGGGCGATGAGCTGGTCCCGATCCGGCACCAGCCCGCTGATCCAGTAGGGGATGCCGCAGGACGAGTAGGAGGTGAAGTGGCCGCGCTCGAAGGCGACGATCTCCAGGTCGTCCCGGCCGCGGAGGCGCCGGGCCTGGGACGCCGCCGCCATTCCGGCGGCGTCCCCGCCGACGACGACCATCCGCTCCGCCACGACGCCCATCCTGTCACGCGCGCCGCGCCGGCGGGGGCGCTCAGCCCCGGGTCTGCCGGGCCACGTCCGCGACCACGTCGACCAGCTTGCCGGTGCGCGCGAACACCGCCCGCTGCCGGGCCGCCCCGCTGCCGTGCCGGCGCAGCCCGCCGAGCAGGTCGGTCACCCGGTCGAGGTCGCCGTGCCGTTCCAGTTCGGGGCGGACCCGCTCGACCAGCCCGTCCAGCAGTTCCCAGGCGGGGCGCAGCTCGCCGTCGGTCAGGTCGACGCCGTCGCCCTCCAGCCCGTCGTGGGCCGCCCGCCAGTGCGCGGCGACCAGCAGGTGGTGGTCGGTGTTGATGGCCGGCCGGCCCTCGGCGAGTTCCGTCATGGCGGTGGCCACCAGGGCCCGGACCAGGGCGGCGACCAGCACCGCGTCGTCCACGGTCGGGCAGACGTCACCGATGCGGATCTCCACGGTGGGGTACTTGGCGGAGAGCCGGGCGTACCAGTACAGCATTCCCTCGTCGAGCATCACGCCGCTGGCGATGAGCTGGCGGATGAGCCGCTCGTAGTGCTCGTGCGACTCCAGCCAGGGGGTGGGCGCCACCGAGGGCCAGCGCTCCCACTCGACCGAGCGCCAGCTCGCGTAGCCGGTGTCCTCGCCCTTGGCGAACGGGGAGTTGGCGGTGACCGCGTGCAGGATCGGCAGCCAGGGCCGGACGTGGTTGAGCACCTGTACCCCGGTCTCCGCGTCCGGGACGCCGACGTGCACGTGCATGCCGTTGTTGCCCGGGCCCGGCACGAGCAGCCGGAACCGCTCGATCATCCGGTCGAAGCGGGGCTTGTCCACCACCGGCGGCACCGGCCCGTCCACCGGCCCGGTGCCGATGGCCAGCAGCCGGACGCCGGCCCGCTCGGCGGCTGCCGCCAGCTCGGCGCGGAGCATGGCCAGCGAGTGCCGGATCGAGGAGAGTTCCAGCCCGGGCGGGCTGCCGATCTCGATCTGGCTGGTCTGGAACTCCCGCTCCACCTGGCCCCGCAGCTCGGCCGGCACCTGTTCCATGACCAGGTCGACGGCGGGCACCGCGGTCCCGGTGTGCGGGTCGACGAGCAGGAACTCCTCCTCCACGCCGACTGTCAGCAGGTCCGTGCCGCCCGGTGCGGCGCTCCGTTCCCGCTCCGCCACTGACCCGCTCATCGAGACCACCGTCCACTCCGTACCGGCTGCGGCACCGTGCCGCGCGGTCGATGCCCTGTTACCCACCGTGTCGGCGGGGGGAAACGCGCCGGGCGGCGTGTCGTCGGCTACGCGCCGGTTCACGTCCCCCGTTCGTGGGTCACCGCGCCCGGCGCCGAAGGGATTCCGCCCGGAGACGACCGGCCGGGCGGTGGCTGCCGACGGCCGCGCCCGTCCCCGGCGCCACGTCGCGGACGGTGACGACCGGCGTCGGGCGGACGGTCGCTCCGGCGATCGCGTACCGGGACGTGACAGCGGGTTCTAGAGTCGGCGTGTGGTCGGGATGCTGGTGACGGGGACGTGGGCGTACGCCCTCACCCTGCTCGCGGACCGCCCGGCCGGCCTGCTGGCCGGCGCGGCGGTGGCCGCCGCGCTGCTGCTCGCCACGCTGCTCGCGCTGCGGGTCCGGGCGCTGCCCACGCCGCGCGCCGGCCGGCTCGCGCTCGCCCTGCGGGCCCGGGCCCGGCAGCGCCGGGTGCCCCGCCAGGTCGACCCGGACGCACCGGGGCGGCCGCGGCCCCGCGCGCCCGGGCTGCGCCCCTCGGCCGCGTAGCCGCCTCGCGCCGGGTTGTCCTCCGGCGCATCGTCGCCGCGCGGCCGGTTCCGTCGTCATCCGTCCCGTGGGACGCGTCGTCCCGCCGGGGCATCCGGAATCGGACCGAGGGGTCTTCCCATGCTCGCCTTCGCACCACTGCACGCCGCGGCGTCCGCCGCCGCCGGCGTCGTCACCTGGCTCGCCGGCACGCTCGCCCCGCTGGCCGGCGGGGCCGCGACGGCCGCCGCGATCGTCCTGTTCACCATCGGGGTCCGGCTGCTGATCTCGCCGCTCACCCTGTCCCAGGTCCGCGGTGAGCGGCGCCGCGCGGCGCTCGCCCCCGAGGTCCGCGACCTCCAGCGGCGGTACGCCGACGACCCCGGCCGCCTGCAGAGCGAGTTGTTCGCGCTCTACCGGCGGGCCGGTGCCAGCCCGGTCGCGGGCTGCCTGCCGGCGCTGTTGCAGGCGCCGTTCTTCCTGGTCATGTACCGCGTCTTCGCCACCGGTGACGGCCTCGACAGTTCCAGCTCGGCACGTCTGACGCCGCGCGGCGACCTGGAACCGTCGCCCCAGTTGCTGCACGAGCGGTTCGCGGGCGTACCCCTGGGCTGGCATCTCGGCGACGGGCTCACCGGCCCGGTGGTGGCGGTCTTCGGGGTGCTGCTGGCGGCCCTGCTCGTGTTGGCCTGGTGGTCGTCGCGGCGGGCCCGCCGGGCGGCCGCGGCCACGGGTACCATCGCCGGCGCGCCCACCGAGGGCCCGGGCGCCGCGGTGCTGGGCCGGCTCGTGCCGTTGCTGCCCTTCACCACGGTGCTGGTGGCGCTCGTGGTGCCGCTCGCGGCGGTGCTCTACCTGGTCACCACGACGGCGTGGACGGCGCTGGAGCAGGTGGTGCTGCGCCGGCCCCAGCCCTCAGGCATCGACGGACGTTGACAACTGTGGGGGCGGGCGCGTAGAAATCGCTCTCAGAGAGCGCTCTCTCCTGCCCGTCCCCGCAGAGAGGCACCCCGATGAATCCTGTCCCGGCGGCCACGGCCGCCCCCTCCGCCGTGCGCCGGTCCCGCCGGCGGCTCTCCCTGGCGGCCGCCGTGCTCGCCACCACCACCGCCCTCGCGACCGTCACGATGACCGCGCACGCCGCCGTGCCGCCGCCGCCCTCCGGCTGGAGCCTGGTGTGGAGCGACGACTTCACCGGCGCGGCCGGCACCCTGCCCTCCTCCGCCAACTGGATCATCGACACCGGCACCAGCTACCCGGGCGGCCCGGCCAACTGGGGCACCGGTGAGATCCAGACCTACACCGCCAGCACCGCCAACCTGGCCCACGACGGCGCCGGCAACCTGCGGATCACCCCGCTCAAGGACGGCTCCGGGCGGTGGACCTCGGCCCGGATCGAGACGGTCCGCGCCAACTTCAAGCCGCCGTCCGGGGGAGTCCTGGCCCTGGAGGGCCGCATCCAGATGCCGAACGTGACCGGCGCGCAGGCCGCCGGCTACTGGCCGGCCTTCTGGGCGCTCGGCTCGCCCTACCGGGGCAACTACCAGAACTGGCCGGGCATCGGCGAGTTCGACATCATGGAGAACGTCAACGGCATCAACTCGGTCTGGGGGGTGCTGCACTGCGGCGTCGCCCCGGGCGGGCCGTGCAACGAGTTCAACGGCATCGGCGCCTCGCGCGCCTGCCCGGGCAGCGCCTGCCAGTCGGCGTTCCACACCTACCGCTTCGAGTGGGACGCCTCGATCAGCCCCCAGCAGCTGCGCTGGTACGTCGACGGCCAGCTCTTCCACACGGTGAGCCAGAACCAGGTCGGCGAGCCGTACTGGAGCCAGATGACCAACCACAGCGGCTACTTCATGCTGCTGAACGTGGCGATGGGCGGCGGCTTCCCGGACGGGGTGGCCGGGTCCGCCACGCCCACGGCGTCGACCGTCTCCGGCCGACCCATGGTGGTCGACTACGTGGCCGCCTACACCCGCGGTGGCGGCGGCACGCCGTCGCCGACGCCGACCACGCCGCCGCCGGGCGGAGCCGTGGACGCGTACTCGACCATCCAGGCCGAGGCGTTCAGCGGCCAGAACGGGGTGCAGGTGGAGCCGTGCGGTGAGGGCGGCCAGGACATCGGCTGGCTGGCCAACGGCGACTGGGCCCGCTACGACAACGTGGAGTTCGGCGCCACCCCGCCGAAGGACTTCGTGGCCCGGGTCGCCTCCGGCGCGCCGGGCGGGGTGAGCGGGCTGGTCCAGGTGCGAATCGACAGCCCGACCAGCGCGCCGATCGGCAGCTTCGCGGTCGCCAACACCGGCGGCTGGCAGAGCTGGCGCTCGGTGCCCGGCAACGTCGCCGCCGTCACCGGCCGGCACACCGTCTACCTGACCTTCAGCAGTGGACAGCCGGCCGACTTCGTCAACGTCAACTGGTTCACCTTCCGGCGCTGAGCGGCCGGCCCGGGGGTCCCCGCGAGGGACCCCCGGTCTGCCTCTGGACAGAAACAGTTAACAGTCTTAATAATGAGCGCACGTCGACGGTCGTAAATGCCCACCCTCCACCACAACGGTCCCCTGGAGGACGCCGTGAGACTCCGCTCCACCCGCCTGGCGACATTCGCCGTCGCGCTCGCCGCCGCCCTGGTCGCCGGCACCGTGCTGGCCGCGCCGCCCGCCTCCGCCGCCACCGCCGCCTTCGTCCGCACCTCCACCTGGAGCAGCGGGTACGAGGCCAAGTTCACCGTCACCAACAACAGCTCGGCCGGCATCTCCTCGTGGAACGTCCAGTTCGACCTGCCCGCCGGCAGCACCCTCGGCTCGTTCTGGGACGCCCGGCTGACCACCTCCGGCCAGCACGTCACCGCGGTGAACCAGTCCTGGAACGGCACCCTCGCCCCGGGTGCCAGCACCAGCTTCGGCTTCATCGTCAGCGGCACCGGCGACCCCGTGAACTGCACGGTCAACGGCGGCTCGTGCACCGGCGGGGGCGGCGGCAACCCGGGCGCCCCGGCCACCCCGGGCGGCCTCCGGGTCACCGGCACCACCAACACCTCGGTCTCGTTGGCCTGGAACGCCGTGTCCGGCACGGTCACCGGTTACCGCGTCTACGAGGGCGGCACCGTGAAGGCCACCGTCACCGGCACCTCGGCCACGGTCTCCGGGCTGGGCGCCTGCACCGGGCACAGCTACACGGTGGCCGCGTACAACGCCAGCGGGGAGTCGGCGAAGTCGGCGGCCGTGTCGGCCACCACCACCGGCTGCACGGGCGGCGGTGGCGGCGCGATGGCCGCCGCGCCCTACCTCTACCCGGGCTGGGGTGACCCGCCCGCGCCGTCGACGGTGATGGGCGCGACCGGGATCAAGTGGTTCACCATCGCGTTCGTGCTGTCCGGCGGCGGCTGCACCCCGGCCTGGGACGGCAGCGGCCCGCTCACCGGCGGCGCGCACGCCAGCACCATCGCCGCGATCAAGGCGGCCGGCGGCGACGTCATCCCGTCGTTCGGCGGCTGGAGCGGCAACAAGCTCGGCCCGAACTGCTCCTCGGCCAGCGCGCTGGCCGGCGCGTACCAGCAGGTCATCAACGCCTACAACCTCAAGGCGATCGACATCGACATCGAGAACAGCGACGAGTTCGAGAACGAGGTCGTGCAGGACCGGATCCTGGACGCCCTGAAGATCGTCAAGCAGAACAACCCGGGGATCAAGACGATCGTCACCTTCGGCACCTCGACCACCGGGCCGTCGTACTACGGCACCCGGCTGATCAACCAGGCCGCCGCGAGGGGCGCCAACATCGACGTCTTCACCATCATGCCGTTCGACTTCGGCGGCGGCGCGAACATGTACCAGAGCACGGTCAACGCCGCCGAGGGCCTGAAGAACGCGCTGAAGACGGCCTTCGGCTGGTCCGACGCCACCGCCTACGCCCACATGGGCATCTCCGGCATGAACGGCCTCTCCGACCAGCAGGAGCTGACCACGCCGGCCACCTGGACCCAGATCCGGGACTGGGCCAAGGCCCGGGGGCTCGCCCGGTTCACCTTCTGGTCGGTCAACCGGGACCGGCCCTGCCCGGGCGGCGGGGTGGTCTCCAACTGCTCCGGCATCGCCCAGAACACCTGGGAGTTCACCAGCATCACCGCGGGATTCTGACCCGCCCGGTCAGCGCCCGGCGGTCACCGACCGCCGGGCGCGCCGCCGGCGCACCTTCTTGACCACCCAGCTCGCGATCGTCACGGCGAAGACCGCGAAGATCGCGTAGTTGAACCAGTGGCTGTAGCGGTCGACGTCCTGCCACCGCGAGCCGAGGACGAAACCGGCCCCGACGATCAGCCCGTTCCACACCCCGCTGCCCAGCGTGGTGAGCAGGATGAACTCGCCCAGCGGCATGCGGTTCGCGCCGGCCGGCACGGAGACGAGGCTGCGCACCACCGGCACCACCCGGCCGACGAGGACCGCCCACCGGCCGTGCCGCTCGAACCAGCGGTCAGCCTTCTCCAGGTCGTCCCGGTCCACCAGCGGGATGTGGTCCAGCCAGCGCTTCAGCCGTTCCTCGCCGAGGGCGGCGCCGAGCCAGTAGAGCACCAGCGCGCCGAGCAGCGAGCCGGCCGTCGCGGCCAGCACGATCAGCACCACGTTGAACCGGCCCTCGGCGGCGAGGTAGCCCGCCATGGCCAGCACGACCTCGCTCGGGATCGGCGGGACGATGCTCTCCAGGGCGACCAGCAGGGCCACCCCGACCGCACCGAACGAGTCGATCACGGTCGCCACCCAGCCGGTCAGCCCGGTGAACTCGTTCGGGTCGACGTTCTGGGCGAGTGCCATGGGCGTCCTTCCGCGCGGTGCCGGGGATCCGTAACCGGTACCCCGACTCGGGCCGGTCACACCTGCCGGTGATCGGACCCACCGACCGCGGGGTCAGCCCTCCGGGTGCAGCGCGGCGTCCGCCGGCCCCCGCCGCCAGCCGGTGAACCGGACCACCAGGCCGCCCCGGCTGGGCGAGCAGCAGTACGGCCCGGCCACCGCCTCGGCCCCCAGGTCCAGCGGGGCCACCCGGACCAGGCGCCACGGCTCGGCCTCCACCCGCGCGCGGACGGTCAGCGCGTCCCCGGCCCGGCTGACCCGGACCGTCACGTCCCGCCCCGACCACTCCGGCACCGGGGCCACCGACCAGTCGGACAGCTCGTCGGTGACCACCGCGCCGACCTGCGGCTGCCCGTCGCTGACCTCCACACCGGCCTTGGTCCACCGCCGCTCGTCCACCCGGACCAGCACTCCGGCCTGGTCGAACTGGGCCGCGTAGTCGAGCCGGAAGCCCACCTCCACGGCACTGTCCACGGGGAACGGAGCGAGCAGCGCCGAGCCGTCGTCGTGCACGAAGCCGTAGCTCGTCCGCCGCCAGAAGTCGCTGCCCCCGCGCGGCTCGACCAGCAGCGCGCCGCCGGCCGGTTCGGCCCGTTCCGGAGGGTTGAGCCAGGTGCCGGCGGACCAGTCGAGGGGGTGCGTGTCGGCGGTCATGCCGGCACCGTACCGGGCGCGCGCCGGGCCGTGGGTTTGCCGCAGCCGCCGACCGGAGAAGTAGACGAGGCATGGGTGACAGGTGGTATCAGGAGGCGGTCGTCTACTGCCTCGACGTGGACACGTTCGCCGACTCCGACGGCGACGGGGTGGGTGACTTCCGCGGCCTGATCGGCCGGCTCGACTATCTCGCCCGGCTCGGGGTCACCTGCCTCTGGCTGCACCCCATCCACCCGTCGCCGAACCGGGACGACGGCTACGACGCCACCGACTTCTACAACGTCAGCCCGAAGCTGGGCACCCTCGGCGACTTCGCCGAACTGCTGCACCAGGCGCGGAACCGGGGCATCCGGGTGATCATCGACCTGGTGGTCAACCACACCTCGGACGAGCACCCCTGGTTCCAGTCCGCCCGCTCCTCGCCCGACTCGCCGTACCGCAACTGGTACGTGTGGAGCGACGAGGCGCCGCCGGACCGGCACCAGGGCATGGTCTTCCCCGGCGAGCAGAACGAGACCTGGAGCTACGACCGCACCGCGAAGGCCTGGTACTACCACCGCTTCTACAAGTTCCAGCCGGACCTGAACGTCGCCAACCCCGAGGTCCGGGCCGAGATCAAGAAGGTCATGTCGTTCTGGCTCCAGCTCGGCGTCTCCGGCTTCCGGATGGACGCCGTGCCGTTCATCATCGAGCTAACCGAGGCCGGCAACCCGAACTCGCCCAAGGACATGGAGTTCCTCACCGAGCTGCGCCAGCACGTGCAGTGGCGGCGGGGGGACGCGGTCCTGCTCGCCGAGGCGAACGTCGAGCCCGACCAGCTGCCGGTCTACTTCGGCGACAGCGGCGGTTCGGCCAACCGGATCCACATGCTCTTCGACTTCATGATGAACGGGCGGCTGATGCTGGCCCTGGCGCGGCAGGATCCGGAGCCGGTGATCGAGGCGCTGCGCGACACCCCGGCCCTGCCCGAGGGCGGGCAGTGGGCCACCTTCCTGCGCAACCACGACGAGATCGACCTGTCGCGGCTCACCGCCGAACAGCGCAACCAGGTGTACGAGCAGTTCGGCCCGGACGAGGACATGCGCCTCTACGGCCGGGGCATCCGCCGCCGGCTGGCCCCGATGCTCGGCAACGACCGCCGGCGGATCGAGCTGGCGTACGCGCTCCAGTTCTCGCTGCGCGGCACGCCGGTGCTGCGCTACGGCGAGGAGATCGGGATGGGCGAGGACCTGTCGCTGCCCGGCCGGGAGGCGATCCGCACCCCCATGCAGTGGTCGTACAAGGAGAACGGCGGTTTCTCCACGGCCGATCCGGAGAAGCTGGTCCGCCCGGTGCTCGACAAGGGCGACTACGGCTACCAGAAGGTCAACGTGACCGCCCAGCGCAAGGACCCGAGGTCGCTGCTGGGCTGGTTCGAGCGGATGATCCGTACCCTCCGGGAGGCCCCGGAGATCGGCTCGGGGAGCACCAGCCACATCGACGTGCCGATGCCGCCCGGGGTGCTGGCGCACCGGGCCGACGGGCCGACCGGGACCATGGTCTTCCTGCACAACCTCGGCACCGAGGACGCCGAGGTCGACCTGAGCGTCCTCGCCCCCGAGGCCGACCTGCCGATCGACGTGTTCACCGACCGCAACTACGAGGAGGTCGGCAAGCTGGACCGGCTGAAGCTCGCCGGCTACGGCTACCGGTGGATCCGGATCTGCCGGGGCAGCGGCCTCTGACGGCGGGCCCGGCGTTAAGCTCCTTCGATCGAGCCCAAGTTACCGGGAGGTAATCATGTCGGAGGAGCCCCGCGTCGCCATCGTGACCGGAGCCGCGCGCGGCATCGGCGCGGCCACCGCCCGGCGGCTGGCCGCCGACGGCATGGCCGTCGCCGTGGTCGACATCGAGGAGTCGGCGACCAAGGAGACCGTGGACGCCATCGCCGCCGCGGGCGGGCGGGCGCTCGGCGTCGGCGCCGACGTGTCCGACCGGGCCCAGGTGGAGGCCGCCGTGGAGCGGGTCACCGCCGAGCTGGGCGCGCCGACCGTGCTGGTCAACAACGCCGGCGTGCTCCGCGACAACCTGCTGTTCAAGATGACCGAGGCCGACTGGGACACCGTCATGGGCGTGCACCTGCGCGGCGCGTTCCTGTTCAGCCAGGCCACCCAGAAGCACATGGTCGAGCGGAAGTGGGGCCGGATCGTCAACCTCTCCAGCACCTCGGCGCTGGGCAACCGGGGCCAGGCCAACTACTCGGCCGCCAAGGCCGGCCTGCAGGGCTTCACGAAGACCCTCGCCATCGAGCTGGGCCCGTTCGGGGTGACCGTCAACGCGGTGGCGCCCGGCTTCATCGTCACCGACATGACGGCCGCCACGGCGGCCCGGATGAAGGTGGACTTCTCCGCACTCCAGCAGCACGCCGCCGCCGAGATCCCGGTGCGCCGCACCGGCCGCCCGGAGGACGTCGCGCACACCATCTCGTTCCTGGCCAGCGAGGGCGCGTCCTTCGTGTCCGGCCAGGTCATCTACGTCGCCGGCGGGCCCAAGGACTGAGGCCTTGAACGCGTCACCCGGCGCGGCCCCCTCAGGCGGGGTCGTGCCGGGTGCGCCAGAGCCAGAGCAGGCCGAGCACCGGCAGCACCAGCGGGATGTAGCCGTAGCCGCTGCCGAAGCCAGACCAGACCGTCTCGTCGGGGAACAGCTCCTTGTCGGCCAGGCTCAGGATGCCGACACCGACCACCCCGACCAGCTCCACCGAGCAGCAGGCCAGCGCGACCCGGCGGCCGGCGTGCCCGGCCCGGGCCAGCCCCACCGCCGCCACGATGTAGATGAGCGCGGCGAGCGCGGAGAGCAGGTACGCCACCGGCGCCTCGTCGAACTTCGTGGCGATCTGGAGCCCGGCCCGCGAGGTCGCGGCGATGGCGAAGAGGATGTAGACCGCGATCAGCAACCGGCCCGGCCCCCGGTTCGTCGCCCGCTGCTCAGCCACCGACGACCTCCCAGGTCTGCTGCAACCGGACCACCACCACCGGGGTGACCAGGCAGACGGCGCAGACGATCGCCGAGCCCCACCGGGTCGGCTCCATCCGGGCCAGCACCCAGGCCAGCGGCGGCAGGCAGACCAGCGTCACCAGGTAGCCGAAGAACGCCCCCGGCTCGCCCGGCCGCTCGCCGTCGCCGAGCGCGACCAGCGCCACCACGGTGAGCGCCAGCAGGGCCACCTCCAGCACGGCCAGGCCGACGAACTGGAGCCGGTCCGGCGCACGGTGGCGTACGGCCGCCACCAGGGCCCAGACCGCCACGAGGAGCGACAGCACGATCGAGGCCGTCGCGAGGATCCCGTCCACCGGCGAGCCGCCCGCCGCCGCGGTGGTCATCGACGCCGTTCCGGCGCAGTCGAGTTCACCGGCACAGCCTACTAATCGTCGTAGTAGCCACCGTCGACCGGCTCTCCGGCGGGGTCGCGGCGCGCCGGCCCGGCCGGGCGACTAGCGTGGATCACGGCCACCGGCGTACGCCGTGGCGGGGGACGACAGCAGGGGGTCCGGGGTGCGGTTCGGCTTGTTCGGCACGGGTCACTGGGCGGCGGAGACGCACGCCGCCGCCATCGACGCGCACCCGCGGGCCGAGCTGGCCGGGGTCTGGGGGCGTGACCCGGCGAAGGCCGCCACGCTGGCCACCCGGCACGGCGTACCGGTCTTCGAGGACGTGGACGCGCTGCTCGACGCCTGCGACGCGATCGCCGTGGCGCTGCCCCCGGACGTGCAGGCCGAGATCGCCGTCCGGGCCGCCAACGCCGGGCGGCACCTGCTGCTGGACAAGCCGCTGGCGCTGAGCCTCGCCGACGCCGACCGGGTGGTCGCCGCCGCGCAGGCGTCCGGCGTGGCCTCGGTGGTCTTCTTCACCCAGCGCTTCCACCCGAACGTCACGGGCTTCCTCGCCGCCACGTCGGCGGCCGGCGGCTGGCAGCACGCCCGGGCGACCATGTTCGCGTCGATCTACCAGCCGGGAAACCCGTACGGGGACTCGCAGTGGCGGCGCGACCGGGGCGCGCTCTGGGACATCGGCCCGCACGCGCTGTCGCTGATCCTGCCGGTGCTCGGCCGGGTCAACCGGGTCGCGGCCATGGACGGCCCGAGCGGCCTCGTGCACCTGCTGCTCACCCACGACGGCGGCGCCACCAGCACCCTCTCCCTCACCCTCGACGCGCCGGCCGAGGCGGTCACCCGGGACTTCGTCTTCTTCGGCGAGAACGGCACCGAGACCGTCCCGCCCGGCGACGGCAGCGTGCTCCAGGCGTTCGGCACGGCCATCGACCAGCTGCTGGAGGAGGTCGAGGCGGGCACCCGCGACCACCGCTGCGACGTCCGGTTCGGGCGTGAGGTCGTGGCGGTGCTGGACGCCGCCGAGACCGCCCGCAGCCAGCGGCGCACCGTCGACCTCTGAGGAAATCCGTCGCGGGCCGGCCGGGCCGCCGCTAGCCTGGCCGGCATGTTCACGCATGCCCTGATCGACGTGGCCGTCGCGCCGGCCGCGCGGGGGCTCCTCCTGGTCGCCCGCCCGCGGGTCCGGCGCCCGGCCCTGGCCGGCCGGGACGCCCACCGCGCCTGACCTGACCGTCCGCACCGCCGGCCCCTGAGCGGGCCGGCCGCCGCCGGCTGCCCGGTGCGCCGCCGCCTGCCCCGATCGGGGTGGCCGTCGCGTCCCCGCCGAACCTCCAGGGTCGTCCGAGTCCCGATCCGCTCGGACAGGCCCGCCTCCGCGCCGCCTGTCCGTTCCCGTCGCCCGTCCGGGCGACAGACAGGACGATCTTGTGGCGCCCCGCCGAACCCGTACCACCGCGCGCGACCGGTCCCGTCGCGTGCTGTCCCAGAACTTCCTCGCCGACCCGGCCGCCATCGCGCGGGTGCTCCGGGCGGCCCGCCCCGGCCCGGACGACCTGCTGCTGGAGGTGGGCGCCGGGCGCGGCCAGCTCACCCGGCCGCTCGCCGCGCGCTGCGGCCGGCTGGTCGCGTACGAGGTGGACCCGGCCGTGCTGCCGGAGCTGGCCGCCACCTGCGCGGACCTGCCGCACGTCGAGGTCCGGGCGGCCGACTTCCTGGCCGCCGCCCCGCCCGACCGGCCGTTCTCCGTCGTCGGCAACATCCCCTGGTCGCTGACCGCCGCCGTGGTCCGCTGGTGCCTCGCCGCGCCGGGCCTGCGGTCGGCCACCCTGCTCACCCAGCTCGACTACGCCCGCAAGCGCGCCGGCGACCACGGCCGGTGGAGCCGCCTCACCGTGCTCACCTGGCCCGAGCACCACTGGCGGCTGGCCGGCCGGGTGCCGCGGGGCGCGTTCCGGCCGGTACCCGGCGCCGACGGCGGGCTCCTGCGCCTGGACCGCCGCCCCGAGCCGCTGCTGCCCCGGGCGGTGCTGCCCGCGTACCGGCGGATGGTGGAGCTGGGCTTCGGCGGGGTCGGCGGCTCGCTGGCCGCCTCGCTGCGCACCGGCTACCCGCGCCGCCGGGTCGACGGCGCCCTGCGGGCCGCCCGGCTCGCGCCGGACACCCCGGTCGGGCTGGTCTGGCCCGAGCAGTGGCTGGTGCTGTTCCGGCTGCTGCACGCCGTGGACCCCGGAAGGGCCGGGTGGTGACCCAGCTCAGACCAGGGTGTTGAGCGCCTCGCCCAGCTCGGCGGGGGTGTCGAACTCCTCCATCGGCAACGCCCTGAGCATCTGCAACATCTCGGTGCTGGCGCCGTTCTCCTGGCCCCAGCGGACCAGGTCCGCGCGGGAGACCGGGTAGTCGAGCCCGGCCAGGAACTCCTGCAACTGCACCCCGGTGACGGTCATGCCGGCGGGCTACCCGCTGCGGCGGGCGCCATGCCCGCCGGCATGACCGTTTGTCCGGACGGGTCCCGGGTAGCCGCTGGCATGCTGGTACAGCGGCTCGGCGCGCCGAGCGACTTCGACCCGCTGCTGGAACGCGTCCGGGACGCGCGGATCGTCATGATCGGCGAGGCGACGCACGGCAGCTACGACTACTACCGGCTGCGCGAGCAACTGACCCGGCGGCTCATCGCCGAACAGGGCTTCGACTTCGTCGCGGTGGAGGGGGACTGGCCGGACTGCGACCGGGTGAACTGCTCGGTGGTGGGCGCACCGGGCGGGTCGGCCGATCCGCAGACCGCGCTGGAGGGTTTCGAGCGCTGGCCGACCTGGATGTGGGCCAACGCCGAGGTGGCGCGGTTCTGCCGCTGGCTGCGGGCGTGGAACCTGGAACGCCCCGAGGGGGAGCGGGCCGGCTTCCACGGGCTGGACGTCTACAGCCTCTGGGAGTCGATGCAGGCCATCTTCGACTACCTGGGCGAGGAGGAGCCCGCCTCGCTGGAGGCGGCGCAGGAGGCGTACCGGTGCTTCGAGCCGTACGGCAAGCGGATCGAGGACTACGGAACGGCCAGCCGGTTCGTCTCGGCCCGGTGCGAGGAGGAGGTGGTCCGGCTGCTGGCGCGTACCCGGGAACAGGCCGCCGCGGACGGCGCGGACCGCTTCGCGGCCTGGCAGAACGCGGAGGTGGTGGCCGGCGCGGAGCGCTACTACCGGGCCATGGTGGGCGGCGGCCCGGAGTCCTGGAACATCCGCGACATCCACATGGCCGACACGCTGGACCGGCTGCTCGACCGCTACGGCCCGCAGGCGCGCGGGATCGTCTGGGCCCACAACACGCACGTCGGCGACGCCCGCGCCACCGACATGGCGGCGGACGGGCTGGTGAACATCGGCCAGCTCGGCCGGGAACGGCACGGCCGGGACGCGGTGGTGCTGGTCGGCTTCGGCAGCCACCGGGGCACGGTGGTCGCCGCGCCGCGCTGGGGTTCGCCGGCCGAGGCCATGATCGTGCCGCCGGCCCGGGAGGGCTCGGTGGAACGGCGGCTGCACGAGCTGATGCCGGAGCGGGCGGTGCTGGTCTTCGGCGGCGAGGACCAGCCGGAGTGGGTCACCGCCGAAGCCGACCACCGGGCCATCGGGGTGGTGTACGACCCGAGCTTCGAGGCCTGGGGCAACTACGTGCCGACCCGGCTGGGCGAGCGCTACGACGCGTTCATCTGGTGCGACGAGGCGACCGCGCTGCACCCGCTGCCGGCGCTGGCCAGCCCGGGCGAGATGGAGACCTACCCGGCCGGCGTCTGACCGGCCGGGCAGGTCCTCGTCACACCTGCGCGGGCTCGCGCTCGGCGAGGTGGGCGCGCAGGCCCTCGCCCTCGACGTCCACGTTGGGCAGCACCTTGCCCAGCCAGCGCGGGAGCCACCAGGCGGCGTTGTCGAGCAGCGACATCACCGCCGGGACGATGGTCATCCGGACCACGAACGCGTCGATGGCGACACCGATCGCGAGCGCGAAGCCCATCGACTTGATGACCGGGTCGTCCAGGAAGACGAAGCCACCGAACACCGAGATCATGATCAGTGCGGCGGCGGTCACCACCCGGGCGCCGTGCCCCATGCCGTTGATGGTGGCCTGCCGTGCGGTGTCGCCGTGCACGAAGTCCTCGCGCATCCGGGAGACCAGAAAGACCTCGTAGTCCATGGCCAGGCCGAACAGGATGCCGATGAGCAGGATCGGCAGGAAGCTGACCAGCGGACCCGGGGTGTCCAGCCCGACCAGGTCGGCCAGGTGGCCCTGCTGGAAGACCGCGACCGTGATGCCGAAGGTGGCCGCCACGGTGAGCAGGAAGCCCAGCGCCGCCTTCACCGGCACCAGGATCGACCGGAACACCAGCATGAGCAGCAGCACCGACAGGCCCACCACCAGCAGCAGGTAGACCGGGAGCGCGTCGGAGAGCTTCTCCGACACGTCGATGCCGATCGCCGTGACGCCGGTGAGCAGCACGTCGGCGTTCTTGATGCCGCCGACCTGCGCGCGGATGTCGTGCACGAGCGTCTCGGTGGCCGCGTCGGTCGGGCCGGTCTTCGGGATCACCCCGAGCAGCGCCGTGCGGCCGGTCTGGTCGAGCTGCGGCGGGGCCACCGCCAGCACCCCGTCGGTCTTCTGGATCAGCGCGGTGACCTGCGGCAGGGCGGCCTGGGTGGCCTGCGGAGAGTCGGCGGTGACGACCACCGCGAGCCGGCCCGTGAAGCCGGGACCGAAGCCCTCCCGGATCAGGTCGTTGCTGACCCGGGCCGGGGTGCCCTCGGCCGCGGCGGCGGCGTCCGGCAGGGCCAACCGCATGTCCTGGGCCGGGATGGCGAGCAGGCCGAGGCCGAGCAGGCCCACCAGGATGACCGGGATGCGCAGCCGGGTCACCCAGTGCGCCCAGCGGAACCCGAAGCCCGAGCGGTCCTCGGAGCCGGTGGCCGGGGAGGCCACGGCGTCCCGCCCCCGCAGCTTGCGGGGGAGCACCTTGCGGCCGGCGAAGCCGAGCAGGGCCGGGGCCAGCGTGATGGCGACCAGCACGGCCACGGTGACGGTGCCGGCGGCGGCCAGGCCCATCACGGTGAGGAACGGGATGCCCACCACGGCCAGGCCGGCGAGCGCGACCACCACGGTGGCGCCGGCGAAGACCACGGCGGAGCCGGCCGTGCCGACCGCCCGGCCGACCGCCTCTTCGGGGGAG
This sequence comes from Micromonospora sp. NPDC005707, assembly GCF_040631005.1. NCBI lineage: Bacteria > Bacillati > Actinomycetota > Actinomycetes > Micromonosporales > Micromonosporaceae > Micromonospora > Micromonospora sp. NPDC005707. The sequence continues at coordinate 24,021 of NZ_JBEXYR010000002.1, read as the reverse complement.
AGGCCGTCGAGCAGGTTCTGCCGGTGCCGGGAGGTGATGAAGAGCGAGTAGTCGATGCCGACCGCGAGGCCGAGCATCAGGGCCAGGATCGGCGCCGTGCTGGTCAGCTCGACCGCGCCGCTGAGCGCGTACAGGCCGGCCATGCCGACGCCGACGCCGATCAGCGCGTTCAGCATGGTCATCCCGGCCGCGACGAGCGAGCCGAAGGTGATGACCAGGACGATCGCCGCGACCAGCACGCCGAGCGCCTCGGTGGAGCCGACCTCCGGCTCGGCGTTCAGCACCTCGCCGCCGGGGGCGATCTGCCAGCCCTGCGCCTCGGCCTGCGCGCCGACCTTCTCGTACGCCTCGCGCTGGGCGTCGGTCACGTCGTCGGCCCGGCCCTGGAACTGCACCTGGATCAGCGCGAACCGGCCGTCCGGGGTGAGTGCCTGCGCCTGGTACGGGTCGACCGCGCCGATCACCCCGGGCAGCGTGGCCGCCTCCTGGGTGACCTGCTTGACGACCGCCTGGCCCTCGGGCGTGGTGAGCTGGCCGGCCTGGGGCGCCTTCACGGCGATGGTGCCGGTCGCGCCGCTGGCCGCCGGGAACCGGTCGGCGAGCAGGTCGATGGCCTTCTGCGACTCGGTGCCGGGCATCGTGAAGTTGCTCGCCGTCGGGCCCTTGAGCGTGGCCGCGGCGAGGCCGAGGCCGACGAGTACGACGAGCCACACGACGGCGACGAGTCGCCGTCGGCGCAACGATGCCCGGCCGAGCCGGTACAGGAGGGTCGCCATGGGGTTTCCTTGTCCTCGGGGTCGGAAAAGGGGGATCAGGTGACGGGTTCGAGGGCCCGCCGGACCACGGCCAGCAGGGCGGGCCGCAGTTCGTCGTCGGGGATGTCGATGAACTCGGCGCAGGTCTCGGCGATGCCGGCGAGCACCACGAGCGCGGCGATCCGTGCGGAGGGCCGGTCGGAGTTGCCGGCGAAGGCCGCGACGAGGCGTTCGGAGATCTGCTGGATGTGCGCGAACGCGGGCTGCTGGAGCAGGTCGGGGAACTCGCCGCGGAGCAGCGCGATCTGCCGCCGGAAGCGCACCGCCAGGTCGACGAAGCCCTCGGCGGCGATCTCCTGCGCCGCCGCGCCGGTGGTGCCGGCGAGGCGGGCGTCGAGCGCCTCCAGCACCGCGATGGCGGGTGCCATCAGCTCACTGAGCAGCGCTTCCTTGTTGGCGAAGTGGTAGAGCACCGTCGCCTTCGAGCAGCCCACGGCACGGGCGATGTCCTGGAGCGAGGTGCCCTTGTAGCCGGTGACGGCGAAGCGTCGCGCCGCCGCCGCGAGAATCTCGCCGTGGGTTTCCGGTACCGCTCGTGCCATGCCCTCCAGCATGCCTGACCGATCGGTCAGGACCTGACCGATCGGTCAGACGGATTGGGTGGCCTTCGCCACAGGGCGGTCAGCCGACCGGCGCCCCGTGCTCCCGGTCGTACGCCGCGCGCGCCGCGCTGATCCCCTCGCGGTGCCGTTCCGCCCAGCGGGTGAGCGCCACCAGCGACTCGTAGAGCTCCCGTGCCATCGGGGTGGCCATGTACTCGACCCGGGGCGGCACGGTGGGGTGGACCTGCCGGTGCAGCAGGCCGTCCCGCTCCAGGTTGCGCAGGGTCAGGGTGAGCATCCGGCGGCTGATCCCCTCCACCTGACGCTCCAGCTCGGTGAAGCGGATCGGGCCCTGGGAGGCGGCGATGAGGATGCCGATGCTCCACTTGCCGCCCACCCGGTCCAGCGCCTCCCGCACGGTGCAGGCCCGCGCCTGGTCGGCCTGGATGGACACACACCTGTTCCCCTGGGACATCAAAGTGCCTCCTTCCGCACGGCCTCATGGTCACAGACGATGGCCTCAGTAACAAACCGTGCACCAAGGAGGCGTTCCACATGACGGGGACCAACCGCTGGCCCGCGCTGCTCGTGCTCTGCGCCGGCAGCCTGATGATCATCCTGGACGGCAGCATCGTCGCCGTCGCGCTGCCGGCCGTCCAGGCCGACCTCGGCTTCCCGGCCGCCGGGCTGGCCTGGGTGGTGAACGCGTACCTGGTCGCGTTCGGCGGGCTGCTGCTCCTGGCCGGGCGGCTCGGCGACCTGCTCGGCCGGCGGCAGGTCTTCCTGGCCGGGGTGGCCCTGTTCACCCTCGCCTCGCTGCTCTGCGCGGTCGCCGCCGGGCCGGGCACCCTGGTCGCCGCCCGGTTCGCGCAGGGCGTCGGCGGCGCGCTCACCACCGCCGTGAGCCTCGGCATGATCGTCCGGATCTTCCCCGAGCCGGCCGAGCGGGCCCGCGCCATCGCCGTGTTCAGCTTCACCGGCGCGGCCGGCGCCTCGCTCGGGCTGCTGGTCGGCGGCGTCCTCACCGACCTGGCCGGCTGGCGGTCGATCTTCCTGATCAACCTGCCGATCGGAGTGGCGATCGTGGCCGGCGCCGTACGCCTGGTCGCGCCGGACCGCGGCGCCGGGCTGCGGGCCGGGCTGGACCTGCTCGGCGCGGTGCTGGCCACGGCCGGGCTGATGGCCGCGGTGCTGGCCATCGTGGGCGCCGGCGAGCACGGCTGGGCCTCGCCGCGCACCCTCGGCGCGGGCGCGCTCGCCGCGGCGCTGCTCGCCGGCTTCGCCGCCCGGCAGCGGCGTGCCGCCACCCCGCTGCTGCCACCCCGGGTGCTGCGCGCGCCCGGCCTGGTCGCCGCCAACGCCACCCAGTTCCTCATGGTGGCCGCCTACTTCGGCTTCCAGTTCCTGCTCGCCCTGCACCTGCAACTCGTCCTCGGGCTGGACCCGGCCGCTACCGGCTTCGCCTTCCTGCCCACCCCGCTGGCGATCGCGGCCGTCTCGCTGGGGCTGGCCGGGCGGCTGATGGCCCGGTTCGGCGCCCGGACCGTGCTGGTCGGCGGGCTGGCGCTCGCCGTGGCCGGGTTCCTGCTGCTGGCCCGCCTCCCGCTGGACGCCCACTACGCGGCCGACGTGCTGCCCGCGCTGCTGGTCTTCGGCGTCGCGGGCGGGCTCACCCTGCCGGCGGTCACCACCCTGGCCATGGCCGGGGCGGAGCCCGCCGACGCCGGGCTCGCCTCCGGGCTGGCCAACACCACCCAGCAGGTCGGCGGGGCGCTCGGGCTGGCCGTGCTGGCCACCCTGGCGGCGAGTCGCACCGACGCGCTGCGCGCCGCCGGCACCGACCAGGTCGCCGCCCTCGCCCTCGGCTACCGGTCCGCCTTCGCGGTCGCCGCCGCCCTGGTGACCGCCGCCCTGCTGGTCGCCCTCCTCACGGGCCGCTCCCCCCGCCGTCCCGCCTCGAGTTCCGTTCCTGCTCCCGCGGCGCGGCCCGCTCCCGTCTCGCTTCCTGCTCCCGCGGCGGCCCGCTCCCGCCTCGCTTCCCACTCCCGCGGCGCCGGACACGTGCCCCGCCCGCTGACCCGCCCCGACGCCGTCAACTGATGCGATCTTGGCGAGTTTCCGTTCGCTGCCAACGGAAACTCGCCAAGATCTGTGCAGACGCCGAGCCGGCCCCGCGTCATCGGCGCGGTGGGCATGTCGCCTTCAGCCGCTAGGAACTTGATGTCGTGAATGAATCGGTCGGGCCCGCCGGTGAGTCGCCCGCGTCATCAGGTTTGTAGCGGGCGAGGAGTCATCCCCGGGCCCACAGCGAAGGCCGTCCCGCCGCGTCCGCTCAGGCGTTATGTCGTGATGAGTCGGTCGAGGCCGCCGGTGAGTCGCGCACGTCATCAAGTTTGTAGTCGGCGAGGGGTCATCCCGGGCCCACAGCGAAGGCCGCGTCCTGCCGCGTCCGGTCAGGCGTTCAGGTCGTGCAGCACCCCGGCCAGCAGGTCCACGGCGGCGGGGTAGGCGTGCGCGGGCGGGTGGGCGTACCCGACCACCAGGCCGGGCGGACCGCTCTCCGGGTCGTGCCGGTGCGGTGCCAGCCCGCTGACGGCGAGCCCGCGCGCGGCGGCCGCCGCCAGCACCGCTGCCTCGCCCGGGCCGTCCGGTCGCAGGTGGATGGTGGCGTGTAGGCCGGCCGCCACCCCGTCGAGGGCCGACCGGGGGCCCAGCCGCTCCAGCAGCAGGTCCCGCCGCTGCCGGTAGCGGCGCCGGACGGTGCGGATCTGCCGGTCGTAGCCGTGGCCGTCGATCAGCTCGGCGAGGGCGAGCTGGCCGATCGTCTCGCTGTGCAGGTCCAGGTGGCGTTTGGCCTCCACCACCGGCTCCACGAGCCGGGCCGGCAGCACCAGCCAGGCCAGGCGCAGCGCCGGCCCGAGCGTCTTCGCCGCCGTGCCCACGTACGCGACCTGCTCCGGGGCGGTGCCCTGGACGGCGCCGACGGGTTGCCGGTCGTAGCGGAACTCGCCGTCGTAGTCGTCCTCGATCACCAGGCCGCCGCCGGCCCGGGCCCATTCCGCGAGCGCGTGCCGGCGCGCCGGGTGCAGGGTCACCCCGGTGGGGAACTGGTGTGCCGGGGTCACCACGGCGGCGCCCACCCGGGCCAGCGGCCCGGCGCCGAGCAGGTCGGTACGCGCGCCCAGCCCGTCCACCGGCAGCGGCAGTACGGTGCCACCGTGCCGGCGGACCACCTCCCGGTGGAAGGCCAGCCCGGGGTCCTCCATGGCCAGCGCCGGCGTGCCCGCGTCCCGGAGCACGCCGGTGAGCAGCACCAGGGCCTGGACGTAGCCGGTGGTGACCACGATCCGCTCGGGGTCGGCCAGCACGCCCCGGGCCCGCCCGAGGTAGCCGGCGAGCGCCCGGCGCAGCTCCGGGCGGCCGCGCGGGTCGCCGTACCCGTACGCCTCGGCGGGGGCGACGGCCAGCGCCCGCCGGGTGGCGCGGAGCCAGGCGGTGACCGGGAAGAGCCCGACGTCGGGGCTGCCGGGGCGCAGGTCGTACCGGAAGCCCGGCGGCCCGGGCGGCGGCGCGGCCGGCGGCGGCACGGCCCCGGGCAGCGTGCTCACCTGGGTGCCCGCGCCGATCCGGGCGACCAGCCAGCCCTCGGCGACCAGCTGGTCGTAGGCGGCGCTCACGGTGCCCCGGGACAGGCCCAGCTCGGTGGCGAGGGTGCGGGTGGCCGGCAGCCGGGTGGCCGGGGGGAGCCGGCCGTCACGGATGGCGTCCCGCAGCGCCCGTTCCAGCCCGGCTCGCCGGCCACCGGTGGTGTCCAGCTCCAGGTGCAGGTCGACGCCGAGATCGGCCCAGTCCATCGGCATGGGATTGGAGCTTACGGGTGGGCCGCCGGCCGACGAGACTCACCGCATGACCGAGCCGAGCCGACAGGCCGCCGCGCTGCGCGCGTTGCACCGCCCCGGGGATCCGCTGATCCTGCCGAACGCCTGGGACCCGGCGTCCGCCCGGGCCGTGGTCGCGGCGGGCTTCCCGGCCGTCGCCACCAGCAGCGCCGCGGTCGCCGAGGTACTCGGCCACGCCGACGGGGAGGCGACACCGGTGGCCGAGATGTTCGCGGCCGTCGCCCGGATCGCCGCCGCGGTGCCGGTCCCGGTCACCGCCGACCTGGAGCGGGGGTACGGGCTGCGCCCGGCCGAGCTGGTCGACCGCCTGCTGGCGGCCGGCGCGGTGGGCTGCAACATCGAGGACTCCGACCCGCGTACGGGGGAGCTGTACGCCGTCGAGGAGCAGGCCGACCTGCTGGCCGGGATCCGGGCGGCCTCCCGCGCAGCCGGCGTGGATCTGGTGCTCAACGCCCGGGTCGACGTGCACCTGCGGGCGTACGGCCCGGCCGAGGGGCGGCTCGCCGAGGCGGTCCGCCGGGGACGCCGCTACCTGGCCGCCGGAGCGGACAGCGTCTACCCGATCCTGCTGGCCGACCCGGCGCAGATCCGCGACCTCGTCGCCGAGGTGGACGCCCCGGTCAACATCCTGGCCCGGCCCGGCATCCCCGATCCGGGCGAGCTGGCCGCCCTCGGCGTGGCCCGGATCAGCTACGGCTCCGGCCTGTACGCGGCGGCCCGCGCCCGTATGGTCGGGATGCTCGCCAGGATCCGGGCGGGCGACGAGGTGTTTCCCAGCGGAGAGGACCCCCCGTGACCTACCCACCGCCGCGCTACTTGGGGGACAAGGGCGAGCAGTCGGCCACCTACCGCCCGGCGGACCACGCGCCGGAGCTGGTCTACCCCTCCGGCGGTACGGCGCACTACCTGGCCACCGGCGCTTCGACCAACGGCCAGTTCGGCCTCTACCGCTGGGAGATGGGGCCGCAGCCGAGTGGGCCGGCGCCGCACTTCCATCGGTCCATCTCGGAGTCCTTCTTCGTCCTGTCCGGGTCGGTACGCATCTACGACGGCCGGCGCTGGATCGACACCGCGCCCGGCGACTTCGTGCACGTCCCGGAGGGTGGTGTCCACGCGTTCCGCAACGAGTCCGGCGAGCCGGCCTCGATGTTGCTGCACTTCGCCCCGGGCGCCCCGCGGGAGGGCTACTTCGAGGGTCTGCTGGACCTGGCCGATCGGAGCGAGGAGGAGCGGGCGGAGTTCTTCCTGCGACACGACACGTTCTGGGTCTGATTCCGCGCCGGGGTTGCCGACCGGAGCCCGGCCCGGGAAGGTGGGCGGATGGGCGCCGCTGACGAGACCCGGGCCGGAGTGTCGCTGACCAACCTGGACCAGCCGCTGTTCGACGGGGCCGGGGCCACCAAGCGCGACCTGGTCGACTACCTGGACGCCGTCCACGAGCGGATCCTCCCCGGGCTGCGGGACCGGCCGCTCTCGGTGGTCCGGGTGCGACCCGGTCAGGACCCGTTCATGCAGAAGAACCTGCCGAAGTACACACCGGACTGGGTACGCCGCACCACGGTCTGGGCGGAGGCCTCGCACCGCGACATCTCCTACGCCCTCTGCGACGACCGGCGGACGCTGCTCTGGTTCGCCAACCAGCGGGCGGTGGAATACCACCCGACGCTGGGCCACGCCGGCCACCCCGAGCATCCCACCCACCTGGTGCTCGACCTGGATCCGCCGCCGGGCGACTCGTTCGGCGTGGCGGTCCGCACCGCGCTGCTGGTCCGGCAGGCGCTCACCGAGGCGGGGCTGGCCGGCGCGGTGAAGACCAGCGGGGCGAAGGGCCTGCACGTGATCGTGCCGGTGGATCCGGCGACGACGGCCGAGGAGGCCGCCGCGGCGACCCGGGCGCTCGCGGCCCGCGCCGAACGGCTCGACCCGGCGCTGGCCACCACGGCCTTCATCGTCGAGGACCGGGGCGGGCGGGTCTTCGTCGACTCCACCCGCTCCTACGGGGCGACCGTCGTGGCCGCGTACAGCCCGCGCATCCGGCCCGGCACGCCGGTGTCGTACCCGGTCGGCTGGGCCGACGTCGAGGCGGCCACCCCGGCCGACTTCACGGTGAAGACCGTGCCGGGGCTGCTCGGCGACCGGGATCCGTGGGCCGAGGCGCTGCCCGCGCCGCAGCGGCTGCCGGAGGACCTGGTCGCCGAGGGGCGGACCATTCCGGTGGCCCGGGTGCAGGCCATGCACGAGGGCAAGCGCCGCGCGAAGGCCCGCCGCGAGTCCGGCTGACATAGCGAAAAGCCCGGGCCAGTGGCCCGGGCTTTTTCGTGTCTGTGCCCCCGGCAGGATTCGAACCTGCGCCCCCGCCTCCGGAGGGCGGTGCTCTATCCCCTGAGCTACGGGGGCTCAGCGACCCGAGAAGAGTAGCAAACCCCTTCCCGGATCACCGAATCGGCACCCGGCGGGTCAGGCGGCGGCGACGGGGCGTCCGCAGCTCGGCAGCGGGTGCAGGACGATGCGGCGCGGCAGGCGGCGGGGCCACTCGTTGCGGGGCCAGGAGCCGTCGACGATGAGGTGCACGGTGCGCTCCTCGGCGCCGCTGAGCCGCAGCACGAAGTCGCGGGGGAGCGGCGGATCCACCGAGGGTGTCGTGATCATGAAGCGCACCCGGCCGCGGGACGAGACCGCGGAGATCACGTCGGCCGCCGGCATGGTGCCGCGCAGACGTACGCGGCCGATCCAGTAGACCTCCGCGGCGTGCTCCTGGGCGGCCCGCGTGATCGACGGGTACTCGCTGCGTACCCAGCGCTCGACCGCGCCGACGCAGAGCCCGCAGGCCCGCTCCCGGGGCTCCCGCGGACCCAACCCCCAGGCCCGCAGGTACGCCCCGACCGTGCCGGCGTCCATGGTCAGCTCGAACTGGCGCTCGATGAGGGTGGTGAGGCTCTGTCGCGTCCAGAGCTCCTCGTCCAGGCCGAACTCGTCGGGGTGGACGCCCCGGAGCGCGTCGATCAGTTCGAGTTCCTGTTCGCGGCTGAGCGTTCCCGGCTCGCCCTGCCGCAGTCCGCGACGGACGGCTGCCACCGCCCCGTCACCGCCGATGGTGTGGCGTCGGCACCAACTGGTCACCGACCGCCCTGCGTCTCTGAGTGCAACCCCCACGTCCTGCGCAACGAGCCCGAATCGCAACTGGTCACGATATGTGTGGAGAAAAGTCTCCAAGCAGCGGAATGGGTTGTACTTCCCAAACCGTTATAAAGCGGCATAACGGGCAGGACCGGTCCGGGGTACGCGAAGGGCCCGCGTCGCACACGACGCGGGCCCTTCGGGACGAGCTGGCGACTACAGGGTGCCGCCCAGGCGCTTGAGCGCCGCCGAGAGGTTGGTGAGGTCGTTCTGCTGGGTGTTCTTCATGACCTGGGCGACCTGAAGCACGTCGTCGTCGTGCCCCTGGTCGAGGATCCCGTCGATCATGTGCACCCCGCCGACGTGGTGGCGGATCATCATCTGCAGGAAGAGCACGTCGAACTCACGCCCGGTGGAGCCCCGCAGCTTCGCCATCTCCTCGGGCGTGGCCATGCCCGGCATCAGACCGTTCTTCACCAGCCCGGGGCCGTCCGACATCCACGCCATCGGCGGCTGGTCACCGGTCGGGTCGAGCTGCCAGGAGCGCAGCCAGGTCTGCATGGTGCCGATCTCGCCCTGCTGCCCGGTGGCGATGTCGCCGCCGATCTGGCGTACCTCCGGGTCCTCGCCCTGCCGGAACGCCAGCAGCCCCATCGCCACCGCCTGCGCGTGGTGGGCCGTCATGTCCCGGGCGAAGCCGGCCTCCGCCGAGCTGTCGCCGGGACGGGTGAGCGTCGGGGTGAGCAGCCCGCCCGCGTACCCGAGGAGGAGACCGACCACGACGGCGGCGGCCAGGGCCAGGACGCCGAAGCGCCGCGCGGCCCCCCGGTCACCGGTGTCGGTGACCGCGGCCTCGTCGAGGTCGGTGTCCGTGATCGCGGCAGCGCTCATCGCGGCGTCCTCACTGGGTCGGCTGCTCGGGCATGTTGTTGCCCAGGTTGTCGCGCGGGGTGGTGCCGGTGGCGGTGACGCCCTGGTCGCAGAGCGCCGTCGGGCCCTCCACGGAGGCGTTCACGCGCAGCGTCTTGATGAACTCGTCGATCCGGCCGTCGTCGGCGTTGTCCACCTTGAGCTGGAAGCCCCAGGCCTGGAGCGAGATCGGCTTGTCCAGCCCCTCGAACGGGCTGAGCATCAGCTTCTCCTTGCCCTGCACCTTCTCCTTGAGCTTCGCCACCTGGTCGGCGGGCAGGTCGGGACGGTAGGTGATCCAGACCGTGCCGTGCTCCAGGCTGTGCACCGCGTGCTCGTTGGCGATCGGAGCGTCGTAGACGTCGCCCATGCAGTTCTGCCAGGCCTGGTTGTGCGGGCCGCCGACCGGCGGGAGCACGTCGTACTTGATCGAGCCCGGCTGGTGCTGGCCGCCCTTGACCAGGTCCTTGTCCTTCTTGCGGAAGTCGACGATGCCGTTGATCGCGTCGGCCCGCTTCTGCCAGGGCTGGGCGCCCTGGTAGACCGCCCACGCGCCGACGCCGATGATGCCGACGGCCAGCACGCCGACCGCGACGAAGAGGGCGATCGGACCCCACGCGCGACCCTGGCTCACCTTCACCGGGGTGACCGGCTTGCGGCCCTTGCCGCCGGTCCGCGGCGGGGTGCCCTTGCCGGCACCGGCCTTGCCGCCGGCGGGCTTGTCGGCAGCCGCGGGCCGGCCAGCCGCCGGCTTCTTGCCGGTGCTGACCACGGTCGGGCGGCGTTCCGGGCCGCCCGGGGTGCTGATGCTCATCGTGCCTCGTCAGGTCGGTCGGTCAGGGGAGCCGCGGGGCCGGTTCACATGCTGGGTCGCCGCCGCGGGGACCGAGTCTACCCCCGATAACATGGTTCGGTGACTCCCGCAGAACTCGCCGAGGTCGTCCTCTCCGCAGCCCACGCCGTCTTCGAAGACCGGGGCCTGGATCGCTCCGCGCTGCCCGCGCAGACCACCGTCGAGCGACCCCGCAGCCCCGAGCACGGCGACTACGCCTCGACGCTGGCGCTGCAGCTCAGCAAGAAGGTCGGCGTGCCCCCGCGGGAGCTGGCCGCCGCCCTGGCCGACCAGCTCGGCAAGGCGCCGGGGATCAAGTCGGTGGAGATCGCCGGCCCGGGCTTCCTCAACATCCGGCTCGACGCGGCCGCCGCCGGCCAGCTCGCCAAGGTCATCGTCGAGGCCGGCCCGGCGTACGGCCGCAGCGACGCCCTCGCCGGGCAGCGGATCAACCTGGAGTTCGTCTCGGCGAACCCGACCGGGCCGGTGCACATCGGCGGGGTCCGCTGGGCGGCCGTCGGCGACGCGCTCAGCCGGCTGCTCCGCGCGACCGGCGCCGAGGTGGGCACCGAGTACTACTTCAACGACGCCGGCTCCCAGATCGACCGGTTCGCCCGCTCGCTGCTCGCCGCCGCGCAGGGTCAGCCGGCACCCGAGGACGGCTACGGCGGCGCGTACATCGCGGAGATCGCGGCCGAGGTGGTCAAGCGCCGGCCCGAGGTGCTCGACCTCGACGAGGCCGCGGCCCAGGAGGTGTTCCGGGTCGAGGGCGTCCAGCTGATGTTCGCCGAGATCAAGTCCTCCCTGCGCGACTTCGGCGTGGAGTTCGACACCTACTTCAACGAGAAGGACCTGCACGACCGGGGCGAGCTGGACAAGGCGCTCGACCGGCTGCGTGAGCAGGGCCACCTCTACGAGTCCGAGGGCGCCACCTGGCTGCGCACCACCGACTTCGGTGACGACAAGGACCGGGTGCTGCGCAAGTCCAACGGCGAGTGGACCTACTTCGCCGCGGACTGCGCCTACTACCTCGACAAGCGCGAGCGCGGCTTCGAGCGCGTGGTGATCATGCTGGGCGCCGACCACCACGGCTACATCGGCCGGATGAAGGCCATGGCCGCGTGCTTCGGCGACGACCCGGAGCGCAACCTGGAGATCCTCATCGGCCAGCTGGTCAACCTGCTCCGCGACGGCGCCCCGGTCCGGATGAGCAAGCGGGCCGGCACCGTGGTCACCCTGGAGGACCTGGTCGACGCGATCGGCGTGGACGCCTCCCGCTACGCGCTGGCCCGCTACTCCAGCGACTCGCCCATCGACATCGACGTGGAGCTGTGGACCCGGGCGACCCGCGACAACCCGGTCTACTACGTGCAGTACGTGGCCGCCCGCACCGCCAGCGTGGGCCGCAACGCCGCCGAGGTCGGGCTGACCCGGGGCGAGGCCGCCGGCTTCCACGCCGAGCTGCTCGCCCACGAGAAGGAGAACGAGCTGCTCAAGGCGCTCGCCGAGTTCCCCGCCGTGGTCTCCTCGGCGGCCGAGCTGCGCGGGCCGCACCTGGTCGCCCGCTACCTGGAGCGGCTGGCCGGCGCCTACCACCGGTTCTACGACAACTGCCGGATCCTGCCGCGCGGCGACGAGGAGGTCACCGACCTGCACCGGGCCCGGCTCTGGCTCAACGACGCCACCCGGGTGGTCATCGCCAACGGCCTGCGCCTGCTCGGCGTCTCGGCTCCGGAGCGGATGTAATGCGGGCGCACGAGGCCGGTGCCCTGCACGGCGACATCGGCAACCGCGGGCCGGCCTGGCTGCGTACCCCGGTCGACGTCAACGACCTGGTCCCGCAGCTGTGGCCGCGCAACGTGACCCGCGGCGCGGACGGCGCGCTGGCGGTCGCGGGCCTGGACGTCCGCGACCTGGCCGCCGAGTTCGGCACCCCGGTGTACGTGCTGGACGAGGACGACCTGCGCGCGCGCAGCCGCGAGTTCCGGGACGCCTTCCCGGACGCCGACGTCTACTACGCCGGCAAGGCGTTCCTCTGCCGGGCGGTGGTCCGGATGATCGCCGAGGAGGGCCTGTTCCTCGACGTCTGCACCGGGGGCGAGCTGGCCACCGCGCTGTCGGCCGGCATGGAGCCGGCGCGGATCGGCTTCCACGGCAACAACAAGTCCCTGGCCGAGCTGACCCGTGCCGTGGACGCCGGGGTGGGCCGGATCATCGTCGACTCGTTCGCCGAGATCGACCGGCTCACGGCGCTCGCCCGCGAGCGCGGGGTGCGCCCGAAGGTGCTGGTCCGGGTGACCGTCGGCGTGGAGGCGCACACCCACGAGTTCATCGCCACCGCGCACGAGGACCAGAAGTTCGGCTTCTCCCTCGCGGGCGGTGCGGCCGCGGCGGCCGCCTTCAAGATCCTTGACGAGGACGTGCTGGAGCTGCGCGGGCTGCACTCGCACATCGGCTCGCAGATCTTCGACGCCAGCGGCTTCGAGGTCTCGGCCCGCCGGGTGCTCGCCCTCCAGGCGCAGATCCGCGACGCGCGCGGGGTGGAGCTGCCCGAGCTGGACCTGGGCGGCGGCTTCGGCATCGCGTACACGACGCAGGACGACCCGGCCGCGCCGCACGAGCTGGCCAAGCGGCTGCGCAAGATCGTCGACGGGGAGTGCGCGGCGGAGAAGCTGGCCGTCCCGCACCTGTCGATCGAGCCGGGCCGGGCCATCGTCGGGCCGGCCGTGTTCACCCTCTACGAGGTGGGCACCGTCAAGGACGTCGACGGGATCCGCACCTACGTGAGCGTGGACGGGGGGATGAGCGACAACATCCGTACCGCGCTCTACGACGCGTCCTACTCGGCGACCGTGGCCAACCGGGCCTCGACCGCCGAGCCGATGCTCGCCCGCGTGGTGGGAAAGCACTGTGAGTCCGGGGACATCGTGGTGAAGGATGAATTCCTGCCCGCCGACGTGCAGCCCGGAGATCTTGTCGCGGTGCCCGGCACCGGGGCCTACTGCCGGAGCATGGCCAGCAACTACAACCATGTCCCGCGGCCCCCGGTCGTCGCCGTCCGTGACGGTCGGGCGCGGCTGATCGTCCGCCGGGAGACCGAAGACGACCTGCTCGCATTGGATGTGGGATGACCTCACCCGTTCGCTTGGCCCTGCTCGGCTGCGGCACGGTCGGCAGCGACGTGGTGCGGCTGCTGCACGAGCAGTCGGCCGACCTCGCCGCCCGGATCGGCGCCCCGCTGGAGATCGCCGGCATCGCCGTCCGGCGGCTCGGCCGGGACCGCGGCGACCTGCCGGTCGACCCCGCCCTGTTCACCACCGACCCGCTCGGCCTGATCAAGCGGGACGACGTGGACGTCGTGGTCGAGGTCGTCGGCGGGATCGAGCCGGCCCGCAGCTGGCTGGTCGAGGCGCTGCGCGCCGGCAAGAGCGTGGTCACCGCCAACAAGGCGCTGCTCGCCGAGGACGGGGCGACGCTGCACGACGCGGCCGCCGAGGGCGGTGCGGACCTCTACTACGAGGCCAGCGTCGCCGGGGCCATCCCGCTGCTGCGCCCGCTGCGCGAGTCGCTGCACGGCGACCGGATCAACCGGGTCACCGGCATCGTCAACGGCACCACCAACTTCATCCTCTCGGCCATGGACGCCACGGGCGCCGGCTTCGCCGAGGCCCTGGAGGAGGCCACCGAACTGGGGTACGCGGAGGCCGACCCGACGGCCGACGTGGAGGGCTTCGACGCCGCCGCGAAGGCCGCCATCCTCGCCTCGCTGGCGTTCCACACCCGGGTCACGGCCGCCGACGTGCACCGCGAGGGCATCACCGAGGTGACCGCCGCCGACGTGGCCAGCGCCAAGGCCATGGGCTGCACCATCAAGCTGCTCTGCATCGCCGCCCGGGGCGTCGACGCGGCCGGGCGCGAGACGGTCAGCGTCCGGGTGCACCCGGCCATGATCCCGCTGGCCCACCCGCTGGCCGGTGTCGGCGACGCCTTCAATGCGGTGTTCGTCGAGGCCGAGGCGGCCGGTCAGCTCATGTTCTACGGCCGGGGCGCGGGCGGCGCGCCGACCGCCAGCGCGGTCCTCGGCGACGTGGTGGCGGTGGCCCGCAACCGCCTCGCCGGGGTGCACGCGGCCAGCGAGTCGGCGTACGCCGACCTGCCGGTACGGCCCATGGGCGAGGCGCTCACCCGCTACCACATCAGCCTGGACGTGGCCGACCGGCCGGGTGTGCTGGAGGCGGTGGCTGGGGTCTTCGCCCGGCACGAGGTCTCCATCGCCACCGTGCGGCAGGGCCCGGCCGGCGGCGGCTCCGACGCCGAGCTGGTCATCGTGACCCACGTGGCGCCGGACGCCGCGCTCGCGGCCACCGTCCGCGAGCTGCGCGGGCTGGACATCGTCCGCTCGGTGACGAGCGTGCTGCGGGTCGAGGGCGGGGCGTAGCCGCCCGTCCCGCCTGATGGTTAACACCAGGTGTGCCGGCGGCCGGTCCGGAAGGCTGGTCCACGCTGGTAGGGGCCCCGCGGCGACCGGGGCGGGCAGAGGCGAGGAGCGCGACATGTGGCGGGGTCTGATCGAGGCGTACCGCGACCGGCTGCCGGTCACCGACGCCACTCCCGTCGTCACCCTGCACGAGGGGAACACGCCGCTGCTGCCGGCGCCGGTGCTCTCCGCCCGGGTCGGCGCCGACGTGTGGCTGAAGGTCGAGGGGGCGAACCCGACCGGCTCGTTCAAGGACCGGGGCATGACGGTCGCCGTCTCCAAGGCCGTCGAGGCCGGTGACAAGGCGATCATCTGCGCCTCCACGGGCAACACCAGCGCCTCCGCCGCCGCGTACGCGGCCCGCGCCGGGATCACCTGCGCCGTGCTCGTGCCGCAGGGCAAGATCGCGCTGGGCAAGCTGGCCCAGGCGCTGGTGCACGGCGCCCGGCTGCTCCAGGTGCAGGGCAACTTCGACGACTGCCTGGCGCTGGCCGGCAAGCTCGCCCAGGACTACCCGGTCGCGCTGGTCAACTCCGTCAACATCGACCGCCTGCACGGGCAGAAGACCGCCGCGTTCGAGATCGTCGAGGCGCTCGGCGACGCGCCCGACATCCACTGCCTGCCGGTGGGCAACGCCGGCAACATCTCCGCCTACTGGATGGGCTACTCGGAGGACCTGCGCGACGGCAACGCCACGAAGGCCCCGAAGATGTACGGCTTCCAGGCGGCCGGCGCCGCGCCGATCGTCACCGGGCAGGTGGTGCCGGAGCCGTCCACCATCGCCACCGCCATCCGGATCGGCAACCCGGCGAGCTGGACCAAGGCCATCGACGCCCGGGACGCGTCCGACGGGCTGATCTCGGCGGTCACCGACCGGGAGATCCTCTTGGCGTACCGGCTGCTGGCCCGCGAGGTCGGGGTCTTCGTCGAGCTGGGCAGCGCGGCCAGCGTGGCCGGCCTGCTCCAGCAGGCCACCGCCGGCCGGGTGCCGGCGGGCGCCACCGTGGTCTGCACGGTGACCGGCCACGGCCTCAAGGACCCGGAGTGGGCCATCTCCACGGCTCCCGCCCCGCTGACGATCGCCAACGACGCCCTCGCCGCGGCCCGCTCCCTCGACCTGGTCTGACCCGCCCGCGCCGGCCGGAGCGGGCGGCGTCACGCCGGCCGGGGCCAGTGGGTGGGAGCGTGATCGCGTGCGGCAGACTCGAGCCACCCCGTACACCCCTTTCCAGGAGTGGGTAACGCCCATGTCGCTGCTCGCCAGATTCAGTCTCGCCAACCGGGGCCTGATCGCCCTCATCGCGCTGGTGACAGCGGCGTTCGGGGCGTTCGCCGTGCCGTCGCTGAAGCAGCAGCTGCTGCCGTCGCTGGAGTTCCCCGCCGCGTTCATCGTGGCGCCGTACCCGGGCGCCGCGCCGGAGATCGTCGAGTCCCAGGTCGCCGAGCCGATCGAGAACAGCCTCCAGGGCATCCCGGGGCTGGAGAAGGTCACCTCCACCTCGCGCGAGGGCTCCGCGACGGTCCAGGTGCAGTACGAGTTCGGCACCGACCTGGACGACGTGGTCAACAAGATGCAGACCGCGCTGAGCCGCATCGACGCCCAGCTGCCCGAGGGCGTCGACCCGCAGGTGATCGCCGGCAGCACCGACGACCTGCCCGCCGTGGTGGTCGCCGCGACCGGCGGCGCCGACGAGCGGGCCCTGGCCGAGAAGCTGCGCGCCACCGTCGTACCCGAGCTGGAGGGGCTGGACGGGGTCCGCACGGTCGACGTGACCGGCGCCCGCGACCAGGTCGTGACGATCGTGCCCGACCCGGCGAAGCTGGCAGCGGCCCGGCTGGCCCTGACCGCGATCGCCCAGGCGCTGAAGACCAACGGCGTGGCGCTGCCGGCCGGCGCGGTGACCGACGGCGGCCGTTCGCTGCCGGTGCAGGTCGGCACCCCGATCCGCAACGTCGACGACCTGCGCGGGATCGTGCTGAGCACCGCCCCCGCCGCACCGGTACGCCTCGGCGACGTGGCCCGGGTGGAGCAGCAGCTCGCCCCGGCCACCGCCTTCACCCGCACGAACGGCAAGCCCAGCCTCGGCATCGCCGTCACCGCCTCGCCCGACGGCAACGCGGTGGCCATCTCGCACGACATCCGGGACCGCCTGGACGACCTGGAGGCCGCCTCCGGCGCCGACCTGACCGTGGTCTTCGACCAGGCCCCGTTCGTCGAGCGGTCCATCGAGAGCCTCACCACCGAGGGCCTGCTCGGCCTGCTCATGGCGGTCGTGGTCATCCTGGTCTTCCTGCTCTCGGTCCGCTCGACGGTGGTGACCGCGGTTTCCATCCCGCTGTCCGTGCTGGTCGCGCTGATCGTGTTGTGGGCCGGCGACTACTCGCTGAACCTGCTCACCCTCGGCGCGCTGACCATCGCCGTCGGCCGGGTGGTCGACGACTCGATCGTCGTGCTGGAGAACATCAAGCGACATCTGGAGTACGGCGAGCCGAAGCGGGACGCCATCCTGGCCGCGGTCCGCGAGGTGGCCGGGGCGGTGACCGCCTCGACCCTCACCACGGTCGCCGTCTTCGCGCCGATCGCCCTGGTGGGCGGCTTCGTGGGGCAGCTCTTCGCGCCGTTCGCGATCACCGTGACGGTGGCCCTGCTCGCCTCGCTGCTGGTCTCCCTGACCGTGATCCCGGTGCTGGCGTACTGGTTCCTCAAGCCGCCGCGTGGCGGGGCCGACGAGGCCGCCGCCCGGCACGCCGCCGCGGAGAAGGAACTGCGCAGCCCGTTGCAGCGGGGGTACCTGCCGGTGATCGGCTTCGCCACCCGCTCGCGCGGCACCCGCTGGGCGACCGTGGCGCTGGGCCTGCTGGTGCTCTTCGGCACCTTCGGCCTGGCGCAGAAGCTGGAGACCAACTTCCTGGACGACTCCGGCCAGGACACCCTGGCCGTCCAGCAGGAGCTGCCGGCGGGCACCGGGCTGACCGGCACCGACCAGGCGGCCGCCCGGGTGGAGGAGATCCTCCGGCGTACGCCGGGGGTCGAGACGTACCAGGTCAGCGCGGGTGGTGGCGACAACCCGTGGGCGGGCGGCGGCAACGACACCGCCTCCTGGTCGCTGGCGCTCACCGACGACACCGACGCGGCGGAGGTCCGCGAGAAGCTGCGCAAGGAGTTCGACGGGCTCGGCCCGGAGGCCGGCGAGCTGACCTTCGGCGGCGGGCAGAACGCCTCCGCCAACCAGCTCGAGGTGGTCGTGCAGGCCGCCGACCAGGAGACGCTGACCCGCGCGGCCGAGGCCGTCCGGGACGCGATGGCGGGCACGGCGGGCGTCGAGGACGTCACCACGGGCCTGGCCACCCGGGTGCCCCGCGTGGAGGTGACCGTGGACCGGGTCGCCGCGGCGCGGGCCGGGCTCACCGAGGCGGCGGTGGGGCAGGTCGTCGCCCAGGCGTACCGGGGGGCGCCGCTCGGCCAGGTCACCCTGGACGGCACCCCGCAGAACGTGGTGCTGAGCACCGGGGCCCGGCCGCCGCTGAGCGTGGCCGAGCTGCGGGCGCTGCCGGTCGGCAGGGTGAAGCTGGACGACATCGCCGACGTCAACCAGGTCGAGGGCCCGCAGCAGGTGACCCGGATCGACGGCGAGCGGAGCGTGTCGGTGACCGGCACGGCGACCGGCTCGAACCTCGGCGCCACCACGCAGGAGCTGCAGAAGAAGCTGGACGCGCTGGACGTGCCGGGTGCGACGTTCGTCATCGGCGGGGTCAGCGCGGACCAGGCCGACGCCTTCGCCGACCTGGGGCTGGCCGTGCTGGCCGCCATCGCGATCGTCTTCCTGATCATGGTGGGCACGTTCCGCAGCCTGACCCAGGCGCTGATCCTGCTGATCTCCGTGCCGTTCGCGGCGACCGGCGCGATCGGGCTGCTGCTGCTCACCGGGACCCCGCTGGGCGTGCCGGCGCTGATCGGCGTGCTCATGCTGGTCGGCATCGTGGTGACCAACGCGATCGTGCTGCTCGACCTGATCAACCAGTACCGGGGTCAGGGCATGGGCGTGGCCGAGGCGGTGGTCGAGGGCGGCCGGCGCCGGCTGCGGCCGATCCTGATGACCGCGGTCGCCACCGTGTTCGCGCTGCTGCCGATGGCGTTCGGCCTGACCGGTGAGGGCGGCTTCATCTCGAAGCCGCTGGCCGTCGTGGTGATCGGCGGTCTGCTCAGCTCGACGCTGCTCACGCTGATCCTGGTGCCGACCCTCTACACGATGGTGGAGCGCACCAAGGAGTCCGTCCGCGAGCGCCGGGCCCGCCGGCGGGGCGGGCCGGCGCCCGCCGAGCGGCCGGCACCGACGCCGGCGCCGGTCCCGGTGACCGTCGGGGGCGGGGAGAGCCGGGCCGAGGACGGGGCCCCGGTCGCCGAGCCGCCGGCCCGCCCGGCGCCGTCGGCCGCGCTGATCGACGGTACGGACCAGTTCGAGGTGCTGCGCCTGCCGAAGAGCCGCCAGTCGCCACTCCCGCCGACGGAGTAACCGCCGGATCCCCGAGAGGTGGCCGTCCCCGCCGGACGGCCACCTCTCCCGGTCAGGGGACGGTGGAACGCACCCCGCGAGCGGTACGGTGAGTGAGCTGACACGCACTGTGAGTGCCAGCCCGTCCCGCCATGGCGAGGGCGGCCCGGCCGGAGCGGGAGCGGGGCGATGGCGGACGGCGTGGCCCGGTGGGGCAGGCGCAGGGTGCTGCGCCGCACCGCGCTGCTGGCGGGGGGCGCCGCGCTGGGCGTCGCCGCGACCGCGCAGACCACCTGGATCGCCGATCGCCGGCTCCCGCTGGCCGGCGGGCCGGCCAGCGCCACGCTGGGCAGCCGCTACCAGCAGGTCGGCGGCGGCGGGGTCGAGGTCGTCTGGGCGGTCCGCACCGGCGACCCGCTGGTGGCGCTGACGTTCGACGACGGGCCGCAGCCACACTGGACCCCCATGGTGCTGGACACCCTGGCCGAGCACCGGGTGCCGGCCACCTTCTTCCTGGTCGGTGAGCGGGCCCGCCGGCACGCCGCGCTGGTCCGCGACCGGCTGGGCGGGCACGAGGTGGGCAACCACAGCTGGGCGCACCACGACCTGGCCCGGATGGACGCCCACACCGCGTACGACGACCTGCGCCGCAGTCACGAGGCGATCGCGGCGGCCACCGGGGTGGCGCCCCGGCTGCTCCGCCCGCCCTGGGGGCACCTGGGCGGTGCGGTGCTCCACGCCGCCGCCCGGCTCAACTACCGGCTGGTCCTCTGGACGCTCCAGATGGTCGAGGCGGAATACCCGCACGACCCGGCCGGGCACGCCCGGCGGATCGTGGCGGACGTGCGGCCGGGCACCATCCTGCTCGGTCACGACGTCGGCCCCGAGCGTCGGCTGGTCGCGCTCGGCGGCCTGCCCGACATGATCACCGGGCTGCGCGCCCGCGGCTACACCTTCGTCACCGTCTCCGAACTGCTCCGCCGCGCTGCCGCCCTGGGAGCGGCCCGATAGGGTTCCGGCGTGTCACCCACCGTCTCGGTCCTCGTCCGCAACCGCGACTTCCGCAACCTCTTCCTCGCCGAGCTGGTGGTCTTCGGCGCCGACTGGTTCGTCATGGTGCCGCTGCTGGTGCTCCTGCCGGAGTTGACCGGCAGCGGGGTGTGGGGCGCCCTGGTGCTCGCCGTGGACACCGGCATGACCGCCCTGCTGCTCCCGTACACCGGCACCATCGCCGACCGGTTCGACCGCCGGAAGATCATGATGGCGGCCAACCTCGCCGCGCTGGCCGGCATCCTGCTGCTGCTCGGCGTCCGGAGCGCCGGCACCGCCTGGCTGGCCCTGGTGTCGATCGCCGCCGTGGCGGTGGCGAAGGCGTTCTACTCGCCGGCCGCCCAGGCGGCCCTGCCCAATGTGCTCGACCCGGCCGACCTGGCCGCCGGCAACGCGATCGCCGGCTCGGCCTGGGGCACCATGACCGTGGTCGGCGCCTCGCTCGGCGGCATGCTCAGCGCCGCGGCCGGCCCGTACGCCAGCTTCTGGGTGGCGGCGGTCGCCCTGGCCGGGGCGGCGGGCCTGGCCGCGCGGATCCGCCGGCCGTTGCAGGCGCCCCGCGACCCGGCAGCGGTCGTCCCGCGCACCTGGGCGGCGATCCGCGAGGCGTTGGGCTACATCGCGCACCGGCCGCGGGTGCTCGCCCTGGTCACCGTGAAGTCGGCGGTCGGCCTGGGCAACGGCGTGCTGACCGTCTTCCCGCTGCTCGCCGGGCTGTACGGGGTCGGCGCGATCGGCACCGGCCTGCTCTTCGCCTCCCGTGGCGCCGGCGCGCTGGTCGGCCCGATCCTGATGCGCCGGGTGCTCAGCAACCGGGCCTGGCTGCTCACCGGCCTGGCCCTGTCCATGTCCCTCTACGGCCTGGCCTACGTCGGGGTCTCGGTGGTGAGCTGGTTCCCGCTGGTGCTGGTTCTGGTCTTCCTGGCCCACCTGGGCGGCGGCAGCAACTGGGTGCTCTCCAACTACGCCCTCCAGGGCGAGGTGCCGGACCGGTTGCGCGGCCGGGTCTTCGCCACCGACATGATGCTGGCGACGCTGGCCATCTCGGTCAGCCAGCTGGTCGTGGCGCTGGTGGTGGACGCGGTCGACGAGCGCGTCGTGCTGGCCGGCTGCGGCCTGGTCACGGTGGTCTACGCGGTGGGCTGGCGGCTCGCCACCCGGCGGCTGTCGCTCACCGACCCGGTCGAGGAGCAGGAGACCTGCCGCACCCCGTGAGCGGGAGTGCCACCCTTCCCACGGTCCGGGCGATCCGGCGCGCCGTCGGTGGCGGGCCCTAGCATGAGCCCGTGCCGACGACTCTCACCTCCGGCCCGGTCCGAGTCCGGGTGCCCGCGACCAGCGCCAACCTGGGCCCGGGCTTCGATTCGCTCGGGTTGGCCCTCGGGCTGCACGACGACGTGGCGGCCGAGGTGACCGCCGGGGGCGTACGGGTGGCGGTGACCGGGGAGGGCGCCGGCGAGCTGCCCGGCGACGACCGGCACCTGGTGGTGACCGCCATGCGGGCGGCCTTCGACGTGCTCGGCGCGCAGCCGGCCGGTCTGGCGCTGGAATGCGTCAACCGCATCCCGCAGGCGCGCGGCCTCGGGTCCTCCTCAGCGGCCATCGTGGCCGGGGTCCTGCTGGCCCGGGCGCTGGTCGCCGACGGCGCGGAGCGGCTGGACGACGCCGCCGCGCTCCGGCTCGCCTCGGAGCTTGAGGGGCACCCCGACAACGTGGCGCCCTGCCTGCTCGGCGGCTTCACGGTCGCCTGGACGGAGCCGGCCGGCGCCCGGGCGGTCACGCTGCCCGTGGCCGGGGCGGTCCGGCCCACCGTCTTCGTGCCCGGCGAGCGGGGCCTGACCTCGGTCGCCCGGGCGGCGCTGCCGGCCACCGTGCCGCACGGCGACGCGGCGCTGACCGCGGGCCGGGCCGCGCTGCTGGTGCACGCGCTGACCGCCGACCCGGCGCTGCTGCTGCCGGCCACCGTCGACCGGCTGCACCAGGACTACCGGGCCGAGGGGATGCCGGCCACGGCCGCCCTGGTGGCCACGTTGCGTGAGGCCGGTGTGGCGGCTGTGGTCAGCGGGGCGGGCCCGACCGTGCTGGCGTTGTCCCAGGTCCCCGCGGGATTCCAGGCGGGAACAGATTGGCGCCGGTGGGAGTTGCCGATAGACGTCAGCGGTGCCCGGGTCGCCCGGGGTAGACTGGGACACGCCGAGCGGGACCCTGTTGCCGCAGGTCGGAAGAGTTGATTACGCTCTACACCTAGCACAGCCGCGAAGCATGCGATCTCCTGCGGGTCGGCGCACCCCCGAAGCTCTCGGCGGTAAGCCCGTCACCCCTGCCAAAGGCCCACGCCGCGCCGCAGTTTCCACAGGTCGCCGCAGACGGCGAGACCTGCTCACCGATGTTGGTGAGTCGGGAAACCGACCGGCTGCTGTGTCACAGACTCCCGCGACGCGTCCATGCGAGGCGGGTGCACCGAGGCCGCCCGGCCACCTGTTCTTCGACTCCGGGCAGCCCCGGCCTATCGAGGGAAGGAATCCATTGAGCGACACCACCGACGTGACGTCGGATGTTTCCAACGTCGCTGGCGATGCCACCACTGCCGCCCCCACACGCCGTCGGCGCAGCGGCACCGGCCTGTCGGCGATGCTGCTGCCTGAGCTCCAGAGCCTGGCCGCGTCGCTCGGTATCTCCGGTACGGCTCGCATGCGCAAGGGCGAGCTGATCAGCGCGATCACCGAGCGGCAGGGCGGCGCCGCCGCCGGAACCCCTCGACCGCGGGCCGAGGTCGCGGCCGCGGCGGCTCCCGCCCGTGAGGAGGTGCACGCCGAGGTCCGCGAGGAGCGGGCCGAGACCGAGCGTCGCGCCGCCGAGCCGGCGCCGGCCGCCGAGGCGACCGAGGGCCGCACCCGCAGCCGCCGGGGCCGTGCGGCCGCGGCGACCGCCGAGGCGCGGCCGGCCGAGGCACGGGCCGAGGAGGCTCCCGCCGAGACCGGCGAGCGGGCCGAGACCGGCGAGCGGGCGGAGCGCGGTGAGCGTGCCGAGCGCGGTGAGCGTGCCGAGCGCGGTGAGGGCCGGGGCCGCGAGCGTGGCGGCGAGCGTGCCGAGCGTGGCGGCGAGCGGGCCGAGCGTGGCGGCGAGCGTGCCGAGCGCGGTGAGCGCGGCGGTGACCGTGCCGAGCGCGGTGACCGGGCCGAGCGTGGTGACCGGGGCGAGCGCAACGAGCGGGGCGAGCGTGCCGAGCGGGGCGACCGCAACGAGCGGGGCGAGCGCGGTGACCGGGGCGAGCGCAACGACCGGGGCGACCGCAACGACCGGGGTCAGCGCGCCGAGCGCAACGACGACGGTGACGACGACGGCGAGGGCGGCGGCCGGCGCGGCCGGCGCAGCCGGTTCCGGGACCGCCGGCGCGGCCGTGGCGACCGCCCCGAGGGCGGCGACGGTGGCGGCCGCGAGCCGCAGGTCGGCGAGGACGACGTGCTCGTCCCGGTGGCCGGCATCATCGACGTGCTCGACAACTACGCCTTCGTCCGGACCACCGGCTACCTGGCCGGCCCGAACGACGTGTACGTGTCGATGTCGCAGATCAAGAAGTACGGCCTGCGCCGCGGTGACGCGATCACCGGTGCGGTCCGGGCCGCCCGCGACGGTGGCAGCGAGCAGCGGCGGGACAAGTACAACCCGCTGGTGCGGCTCGACACCATCAACGGGATGGAGCCGGACGAGGCGAAGCGCCGGCCGGAGTTCTACAAGCTCACTCCGCTGTACCCGCAGGAGCGGCTGCGGCTGGAGACCGAGCCGCACATCCTGACCACCCGGGTCATCGACCTGGTGATGCCGATCGGCAAGGGCCAGCGGGCGCTCATCGTCTCGCCGCCGAAGGCGGGTAAGACGATGGTGCT